>ONAZ01000006.1:110711-115235 GCA_900315945.1 uncultured Lachnospiraceae bacterium
TGACTTTCCACTCATCGAATCATCTTCATCTGTTCCATAATAAGTCATAATTGTTTTTCCGATATCTTCGTAGCTCTTTACTGTTCCATCTGAAAATTCTAGGCTACCTACCCAGTATCTTCCATCATTATAGCTTGATGAATACGCTTTCTGAATGATTATCTTATCTTCTGGATTTTGTGCAAATGTTATTTCCAGATTGTCTCCATTTCTTTTAAATCTTAAATCTTCCCACTTTATTCCTTCACCAAAAATTATCTTATCATTCTTCCAATTTGCAGAATCATTATTTAGTATTGTATCAACTCCATCTCCTTGGTTATAGATATAGGTATCATTTCCGCTTCCACCTTCAAGGTAGTCATTTCCTGCTCCACCTGCTAAGACATCATTCCCATTTCCTCCGTATAGCTTGTCTTCTCCAGCTTCGCCATACAACATATCATTTCCTTCATAACCATACACAGTATCATTTCCTGCTCCTGCTTTAATAAAATCAATGCCCGTTACTCCATTAATTGAATTATTATCATCACTTCCAATAACTGTATTCACCCCACTAATATTTGTTATAGATTCTAAATAATTAATTCTATCAACATATACATTTGCATAGTCGGAATAATTATCACTATTCTGATTAGTAAAATAATATATATATCTCCCCATATCTCCAACTATGCTGACTAACTCATCCTCAGATACTCCTATCTCTTCTGAATGCTCACTCACATATTTAATGTAAGCATCAAATATACCTGTAGAAATATATTTCTTACCATTATTATCAACATTAACAATGCACATATTCATGTAGTCACGAAACTTACCTTGCGAATTCAACATACAATAATAAATATTAACAATATCACTATATATATCTTCTAATACTTTTCCGGCCGTATTAACTGGATTAGAACCATTTACCCCGATAAATTCCTGTCCCATAAACATCTCAACAACATGAAGTTTCTTAGCATCAACATTTCGTCCTCTTGAGTTAGAACCTATTGTCTCAGAATCTGTTATTATATATAACAATTCTTCAACTATATCCTCTTTTCTATTATTATCATTAGATGATATAAACTCTGTAACAAGAGAATTTATTCTTCCAGTAGAATCTTCGTTCATAAGAGAATATAAAGATTTTACATTGCCAATAGCCTTTACATTAGGTAGTCCGTGTAATTGTTCATATAATTCATCACCAGCTTCTTCTACGTGCTCTCTTGAGTCATAGAAATTTGCATCAAAAGAAAACTCACCCACTTTAGTTACATCACCATTCGAATAAGTAACATTAGCAACATTTCTTTCATCTTCTAAGCTAGTTTCCAAGTTAATACTTTGAATTCCTAATTCATCTAATGATAATAACTCATCCTCCTGACTAATACCATCATGATTCTTATCCTGCCAAACCTTTAATCTACTCCAAATCTCATCAGACGAATCAATAACATCATCTTTGTTAGAGTCATATTGACTTAAGGCTTCAAAACCACTCTTAGCCAGCCTTCCATCTGGAAGGACAGTTGCCGTTCCAAATAATTCCGAGCCGTTATTAATTATTCCATCCTCATTAATATCAAGGCAAAGCAAACCATCTTCACCATTAATCCATGCAGTCTTTTCTATTAATCCCTTGGCATCTCCATCAAAATATACACCTTCATCAACAGAGGTTATTTCGAATCCATCCTTATCCATATCTATTACTAATGGGTCATATGCACGCATACCCATAGCGTCTAAATACATAGCATCTTCATATCCAAGCAAATCACAAAGCAATTCCCCTAAATCCTCGCCAAGCATTTCTCCCAATACTGCCCCGCCTATACCGGCGGCAAGCAATGCAATTATTCCTATAGGTCCGGTTGCAATACCACACGCTCCCAATAGCATTGCTAGACCTTCTGATGCAGCTAATCCTCCCAGTAGTCCTCCTGAATATCCCATTAATTTTTTTGAACCAGTTCTATAATTGTCATTAGCATAATCATTCGTCAATACATCATATAGTCTTACACCTGCATCAGCGACGACTAATAACCCCAATCCCATTTCAAGCATTGTTGCAAAAGAGATAAAACCAGAATTGGGATTACACTTTATCAATAACTTCTCATTAGAAGATATTGGTTTAAATCCTTCTTTTTCCAAAGCTTCTAGCGTCTTATCAGTTAATCTAGTTTTTGCTTTAATACCATTTGATAAATTCTCCTCAGCATTCCTAAAAACGTTATTGACAAATTCAGTCTCTCCCTCAAAAACTTTAACTCCTTCATTAACTTTAGGCTTATTCACCATACTTTCAAATGGAGTGTTTTTAAAATCTTTTCCTATAATTCTAAGATTATGCTCATCATCAAAAGCTAAGTATGTCTTACAATCTTTAAAATCATTTTTTACAATGTTTTGTATCTCACCAAAGACGTTTTCTGAAGGCATTTGAAGCCATTCCGCCTTTGTTTTTCCGTTGATTTTAATTGTCGAGGGAATACTATCAGAATTTAATAGTGTTGGAATCTCTACACGTCCACATATTCTTTCCAAATCCGCATGTTGAACTAATGCATATACATCACCTTTTGTATCTGCAACAAATCGTTGTGATACAGATGCCCAAAGCCCCTCTGCCGGATCTACTGAATCAAAAAGAATATAATTAACTCTTCTGTTTAATTCTTCTGGGGACATTACTATATTATTAAGATTATTATCATGCCTAACTGCATTTTCTATTATATCCATGTTGTTAGATAAAAACTTAGCAGCTTCTGTTCTATCAATCAATCTATAATTATTACCGTTATCAATAAATTGATTTATACCTTCTCCACTATACAATATTGTTAATACATCATCGCTGGCCAAAGTATCAATTACATCTATCTTATTTAAAACTGTCCTTACATCATTCATTCCATAGGAACCCATTCTATTTATTTCTTCTACTGCATCTTCAGCTGTCATTATCTGAACCTCCCTAAATCTAATTTAGCAAACCCATTAGGATACATGTCATTATATTTCTCTTTTATATCGTCACACATTTTTTTTGTATATCCAAAACACCCATATGCTTCTACAGCCTTTTTTACTTCTTTGAACACTTCTTTTTTATCTATTTCACCGTTTATAAAAAATCTTTCCAGTGTCCAAATCATATAATAAGGATTATCTTCGAAATGCTTATAGAACCACAAATCTACTACAATACCTCTTATAAACATCTCAAATCTTACATGAGATGGTGCATTTCGATTAACATAGTATTCAAACATAAAGTTCCCTGTTTCATAATCAATAGTTATTCTATTGAGTTCTTTTTTATGACCATCTACTTCAACAATCTTTTTTCCCTCATCTACCAATCTTACATTCTCATAAGCCATGTTTTCAATCTCCTTTATCACTCAAATAATTTATTCAATAAGGACCCAAATTTTCTATTTCTTTTACCGCTTCTCCAGCTGTCATTACTCAAACCTCCCTAAATCTAGTTTTCCATAACCATTATGATCATCACCAAATTGTGCTTTAAAAATTTTTTTCATTTCATTCGTACGACCTGCACACCCATACGCCTCAACTGCTTTTTTAACCTCACCAAATATTATATTTTCTGAAATATCACCATTACGAAAATACTTCTCTAATGTCCATATCATCGTATTTGGATCATCTTCAAAATGGTTATAAAACCATAAATCTATAACTATATCATTAATTACAATTTCAAATCTTTTATGCATTGGCGAATTCCTGTCAACAAAGTACTCAAACATAAAATTCCCTGTAGCATCATCATATGTTACATCGTCAACTCTTACTTCGTACCCATCTACAACAACTATTTTTTCTTCACCTTTTTTTAACCAAATGTTTTCATAAGCCATACAAATTTCCTCCTTTTTTGTACAAACTATTCACTTATTATATTTATTCATTATTTTTCTTGAAAGCTATTCCTAAGTCCTTCCGTTACAGGCTCTAAAAAATATTCTATAATTGTTCTTTTACCAATCTCAAAATCACACATAGCAGACATTCCCTGTAATATCTCAGGATTATTTGAATCATTAAGTAAAACATAAACACTACAACAATTATTCATAGAAGCATCAATACCAAATATATTGCTTTTCTTAATAACAGTCCCTTCATATACACCATATTTATTATACGGATACGCATTCATTTTAACATTTACTGTCATCCCTTCGTTTATATCCGAGAAGCTTGATTCTTTAACATTTACCTTGAGAATTAACTTATCATCATCAGAAGCAAACCCTATATCTTGTTCATTTGCTTTAACAAAGAATCCTGACTCAGAGACAATAACATCTATTTTAAATAGCGAAGCCCAAATTATCGCTGATGTTATAAATAAAAAGATTATAATTATTATTATCCTTCCTACTACAATATATTTATGGTTAATACCCCTTACAGCCAGTAAGGAATTATCCATCTTGTTGCTTAGCTGTATAATGGTGGAGCAATCGGTAT
>ONAZ01000005.1 GCA_900315945.1 uncultured Lachnospiraceae bacterium
GATTTGCTTTCTCATCTTCTCAGAAATTGAAAGTCCTGCTGCGTCATCAGCTGCACGGTTAATCTTATAACCTGAAGATAACTTCTCTGTTGACTTTGCTTGCTGATTGGCTGTGATGTTTAATACTCTTGAAGCATTTGCTGCCTGCATGTTGTGTTGTACTACCATAATAATTTCCTCCTTGAAATTGTTCTGTCATCCTTGACAGATAGTTTAATTGTTTTGTAATTCATTAGTCGTACACCCTAACGTCTTACTAGTATCTGTGTAACACTTCTTTTGTGTTCTCAATTTATATTTCGGCAGGTTCTAAATAAACTTTATACCTTTAAAAAAAATTTTTATTTTTTCTGATCCCAGAATTGAGAATCCTCGTATCCGGTATTATTCATCATACTTGCATAATAGGATGCGACCGCTTTCTGACCATGCTTTGTCTCTCTTATCTGAGTTCTAATGTGAGAGAATTTCGCCTTCGCGAGCTCCTTATTCTGAATTTCCTTCGCCTGTACATCAGTTGACAAGTCAGTAATAAGTGTTATTAGCTTTTGCATATTTTTGATTTCATCTGCGTAATTTTCTTTGTTCGACTCAAGTTCTTCTTTTACCTTATCAAATATACTTTGAAATCCATCATCCATTTTATCAAGTCTGTCAATTATAGAAGATTTCTTTTCCATATTATCGTCTAATTCTTCTGGTGAAGATTCAGTATCTTCAAGAATCTTCTTTTGTTCCTGATTAAGTCCCTGTAATTGTTTAAGAAGTTCTACTTTCTTAACAAGACTATCTTCTAGCATCTTAATATACTCTTTATTTGTCATAATTCTCCTTACTAAGAACGCAAATGATTTTCATCATTTGCGTTCTTTTAATATCACTTTCATCAATTATTATACTGCTTGTGTATTTGCTATCTTCATTACTTCTTTCCATGTGTCTCTCATAGTTCGTAAATGTTTAAGCGCTTCTTCAAGTCTATCAACATTCTTTTTCACATTTGCTTGGAGAAGAACCCATCCAATATACTCATATACCTGGTCGAAATCTTTTGCAACCGGATACTTCATATCAAGATTACTTCGGAGTTCAGATACTATTCTTTCAGCTTTCTGAATATTCGTATTTGCCTTAACATAATCTTCATTCTCAATAGCAACTATTCCAATATTACAGAACTTAATTGCACCTTCATAAAGCATAAGCACGAGCTCTGCCGGCGTTGCTGTAAGTACTTTATTTCTCTGATACGCGTCATACCCTCTTGGTAGTGCCATAACAATTCCTCCTTGAATCAATTACTATTTAGTCATAAGCGATGATAATGAAGAAGTAGCACTTTGCAATTTAGCAAGTGTTGATTCCATCTTAGCGAACTTCTTATAATATCTGTCCTCCATGTCTGCAATCCTATTTTCCCATTCCTTAATAGTCTTCTCATATGACTTCTGATCGTTAGCCATTTCCTTATCGTTATATACAGTATATGCTGATCTAAGATTAGAACTCTTCATCTCGCTTCCAACCGCATCATAGAGATTAGATGCAAGACTTTGCATATATTCTATAACAGTATCAGGGTCGCTATTAATCATTGCCATAAGCTTATCTTCTTTTGATGCAGTTGCAGAATCATCTTCATCTCCATAGATATGATAAGCATATTGCTCATTCTTAGGTGCATTCATAAAACCTAACGTCTGAATTCCGAAATCAGAAAGTGCATATCCTCTTCCATTAATCTGGATAGGCGTAGACATTGCCATTGTCATCTTATTAATAAGTGTTCCAAGACTACTATCTCTTCTGAGAATTGCCTTCTTAATCTTGTCTTCCCACTTCTCAATTTCCTTCTCAGACATTTCTTCCTTCTGATCATCTGTAAGTGGATTGTATCCTTTTGCAGAATCGGCATTGTAAAGTGATTGCATCTCATTAATAATCTCATTATATGCTGATAAGAAATCTTTAACCTTATCATATATTCCTTGATTATCCTGAGATGTATTAATTGTAATTGCACCGTCTCCTGTCTCAGCTAATGCACTAATATTAAGCCCGTTGATGGAGAAGTTACTACTGCTTGATGTGTACTCAGCTTCGTTTAATTCTATAATAGCATCTTGTGCTGATACACGAGTAGCTCCAGCGTTAGCATCTAATTCTACTACTGAATCTGTAACGTCTTTGCCATAAGTAATCTTATTAAGAATAGAATCTGCCAACTCTTCTATCTTACTCATGTCAAGACTTCCATCAACCTCGCTATAGTAATCAGAATAATCCTTCTTATCCCAATAACTATTCTCTGATATATAGGCTTTGTTAGAGGCTATGGTAGAATCAATCTCACTAATTCTTTCATTTGCTGCAGTAAGTGCTGTCTCATCAAGATAATACTCTTCCTCATCTATAGTATCATCATTGACATATTTATTGTATACAGTATTGGCTGTAACAAATTCCATATACTTGCTATTGTCTTCTGTCTCTACACCGCCCTCATCTGTTGTGGTTGTAATAAGACCAAGCTTCTTTGCAATATCTGTTACCTTATCAGCTACCTTACCAAGTTCTCCATCATCAGCTGATACTGTTTTTGCTCCAACTTCATCTTCTGTCTCATTATAATATGTACGTGAGCCATCTGCATTAACCTTGACATTCTTGTAAGTGTTGCCATCTTCATCCAGATATACTGCACCATCTTTTCCAGCATTAACAAGATCAATTAATTCTTGTCCTGTAACACCTTCTGCACTAAGTGCTCTTACTTCATCTACTTTATTCTTATTATTAGAATATTCTATCTTAGAATTAAGAAGTGTCTTCTCAGCTGCAAGTGATGAATTCTCTTCATAAGCATTTGCAAGATTAGTAAGAATATTAGTTATATTCTCCTTAGTCTTAGCCTCGCTATATACAGCTCCTTCTCTTACGATAGCTTTACCTTCGTTATCATACTTAATATGACCTTCATCATCTAACTCATAATAAGAGCCTCCGTCTGTAGCCATAGCGTATGCTGCATTATTAGCATATCCCTTCATATCTGCAGCTGCAGTTGTAAGAAGTCCAAGAGATGTAAGGGCTGCTTGTCCCTGTGCTGTGCTTGCAGTTAGGGCAAAGTCATTATCTTTACCACTGTTCTTAGCACTTACAAATATTCTCTTATTATTTGCATCAAAGCTTGCATTAACTCCAGCATCTTTGAGCTTAGTAATAACATCTGATATCTTAGTATCAGCAGTAATCTCTATAGTCTTCTCTTCTCCGCTTCCAGCTCTCACAGATATAGTAGTATCTCCACCACTATAACCTAATGCACTCATTGTTGAATCTTCTGTTATATTCTTACCAAGTTGAGCACCTGTAAGATATCCTGCCTTAGCAAGCTGCTTAACCTTAAGTGTCTGTGTACCAATTACAGCTCCTGAACTAGCAGAAACTGTTGCTTTAGTTGCATCTGATACAGTAGTCTTCTTTAGATTATAAGAGTTACTAAAACGAAGATTACCAACTTTGTTATATAGGGAATAAACCTTGGTGTTCAAGGCTTTCCATGCATCCTGCTTATATGTAAGCTTTGTCTGTGATTGTTTTATCTTATTCTTCTTATCTACATAGTTCTGTACGTACGCCTTAACTACGCTCTCGGTGTCCATACCTGATACCATGCCCGATACTCTTGTTGGTGATGCCATAGTATCCTCCTATCTCTTCTCGTCCACTTTGAATCCTTCTTGATCCCACACCTTGTTAATTAACTTAAGTGTCTCTTCTGCTGGATATTGAACGATAGTTTTATCCGAATTCTTATCAACAATCTTTATATATACACGATTAGAATCATCGTCTACACCAAAGACTGCCTCTACTCCATTTGCTTTCTTGTTGATTTCCTGAACAGCCTTATGAATCTGTTCATTAGTTGCTACTTTACCTTCCTCACCATACAAAGGACGTTCACTGCTTTTTTCTTCTACTTTAACATCTGCTTGTACAGGTGCTGTAGAATTAGTAGCAGCAACTTGCGAACTTCCTTGTCCCTGATAAGCGCTGTTAACATTCATATTACTTGTTACCGTCATATCTCCACCTCCATGTGTAATAAAAAGTTGGTCTTGCATTATTATGCGCACTGACCTAGTTAATTATAGTTTCTCGTACTTTATATCGGACAGTAGTACTTTATACTTTATAGAAAAAGCAAAAAAATTTTATAAAGATAGTTTTCAATGAGTTTTTTCTTTATCTCTTCTTTTATTCCCCATCCCTATACATAGAAAACTTATCCATTGGAATATTTTTGATATTGCTTAAAATGTCCCTGTCGTCAGCCTTTCCAAGCAAAGTCTGTCTTGCCTTCAAGGTCTCCTTCTCTGCCACATGCTTAGATGGACCACCAACACATCCACCACTACATGCCATTCCTTCAATAAAGTCTTCTGGAATCTTGCCTACCTTAAGAAGAGTAAGGGCCTGCATACATTCCTTACCTCCAGCGCATTTACGAAGCTTGATATCCTTCTCGTCTATGCCCCTCTCCTTCATACATTCAATTACAGCGCTTGCAACACCGCCACTAGTTGCGAATCCTTTACCGAAGATACTAGCTTCCTGGTAGTCTTCATCCGCAGGTTTTACTTCTATATCCTTCGAACGAAGAAGAGCTCTAAATTCACCATAGGTCATAACGTAATCTGCATTACCTTCGATAGATTTATCTCTAGATTCGCTCTTCTTAGCAATACAAGGTCCAATAAATACTGTTACACAATCTGGTCTTGTAGCCTTAAGATATCTTGACACAGCGCACATAGGGGATATTACATTAGACATATTCTCCTTGAATTGTTCTGGAAAATGTTTCTTAAGCATATTAATAAACGCAGGGCAGCAAGAGGTTGTCATCTTCCTTCCTTCTTCTAATGCTTCAGCCCACTCCTCTGCTTCGTAAGCCGCAGTCATATCTCCACCAAGACCAACTTCAACCATATCAGCAAAGCCAAGCTCCTTACAAGCATTTCTTATGGAAGCCATGGAAATGTCCTCGCCGAACTGGCCCTCCGTTGCTGGTGCGCACATGGCAATTACTTCCTTGCCAGATCTAATGGCATTAACAACATCTACCACAAATGCCTTAGAACCAATGGCGCCAAATGGACATGAGTGAATACAGTGACCACACTGGATACACTTGGATTCATCAATCTTACATACTCCATACTCATCATACGTAATTGCTCCCACAGGGCATGCTTTCTTACAAGGTCTCTCTAGGTGGGCAATAGCAGAATAAGGACAGGCTTCCGCACATTTGCCACATTCCTTACACATGTTAGGATTAATGCGGGAACGTTCATCACCAATTGATATAGCCCCAAAGGCGCAAGCCTTCTGGCATGGCTTACCCATGCAAGAGCGACAATTATCTGTAACTACATAGGAAGAAATAGGACACTCTTCGCAGGCAGGAGAAAGCACCTCTATCATCATATCCTCGCTTGTAGTAGAGTGAGGAGTCGAATTAAGACCCTCTGCCAAACGTATACGACGTCTTACAATCTCCCTTTCCTTATATATACAACATCTGTACTGAGCAAGCGGCCCAGGAATAATCTTGTATACAAGTTCTTCCTTATCCTCAGCCGTCACCTCACCCTTCCAGGCCAGACGCGCCATCTCTTCTATTATCTTATGCTTAAATCCTACTATACTCGCATCATTTGTAATCATAATTTATTTCCTTTCTTATATAGCCAAAAATACCGTAACTGAAATAATTCAAATTACGGTATCTCTTTACTTAATTATCCTATAGATTGTCTATAGAAGATTCTTGAGTGCTTCAAGTCCATCTGCATTAAGAACCTGCTCATTTTCTTCTTGAATCTGAAGATATACTTCCTTACGATAAATAGGAACTTCCTTCGGAGCAGATATACCTATCTTAACTTGATCTCCTCTAATCTCAAGAACTGTTATTTCTATATTATTATTAATTACCAGGGATTCACCCTTTTTTCTCGTTAATGCTAACATATTATTCATCCGCCCCTTTCTTAAGAAGATCATATATAGGGAAGCGAACTTCTACGTCATCTTCTACTATTATTTGTCCACCAATTAATGTATCAGTATTAATAATAATTGGTGCTTTAAGATTAATTGTCATATCTTCAATTTTACTTGGAACTTTAACTGTTACAAGAACATATGTATTCTCTGGTGTTAATTCTCCAAGTGGCTTTAGAAGTTCATCCTCAATTGTAGGATTATAATCTTCTACTACTTTATTAGGAACCATTACAGGCATTGCAAATGCAGGTTCATCAAGAGATTGAAACCACATTATATTCTTAGAATCCTTATCAGAATCATATACTAATGTAAATGATTTCATATTAGGAAATCCTATAATGCCTTTGTCGATCGTAATTATCTTATCTTCTTGTACATCGATCTCGCCAAACAGTCTTGTGTTAACTACCATGTCAAAAACCTTCCTTAAAATATTATACTAATATGTTACCTTTTCCTATCCATAGTTGCAACTAATTTTTAGATGTAATTTAACAAACTTACTTGTCCTAGCTTACTTGCAGCTGTTAGTGACGCCTGGTATGCTGTGTAAGCTGAAGTGTATTCTAAGATAATCTGGGATAAATCAACATCCTCATTATCAGATTGAAGTTTACTTACAGTACTTTGCTGGTTACTAACTCTATCTTCTGTGATAGACAGCTGATCGCTCTTACAGCCCACTTTGGTTACAGCTAAGCTTATGTCTGATAGATAGTTGTCTGCCTTACCTATATTCGAACTAAATAATTTCTGAACATTATCATCTGCATAATCAGCTTCCTTCTGAGCGGCATCTAACCATTCCTTAAGCTTCTCCTGATACTCATCAGTAGCATATTGATTCTCTTTCATCATGCTCTTAATCTTATCTATCTTATCATGAGCATTTATTGCAGCACTTACTGCATTAATCATATCATTAACATCTTGTATTACATCACTATCGAATACATCTATTGCTTCTATATTAACTGCAAGATTCTGATTAGTTGCAACATTATACTCGATATCATATCTTATAAGATCAGAAGTTATAAATCTGTTATTCGGATCACCTGGAGGAGGTTCTATTGACTCCTCGTACCTTTTGTACTCAATAGGTTCACTTGGATTAGTCTTATCTGTACTGTTATAATAGAATTCTGGTCTAAGTTCTCCCGCAGCAAATCCTGTCTTATCGTATGTCAATCCCACATCTACATTATTCTGCTTAAGAACCGAAGAAACGTTATTACCCATAACCATCTCACCAGTATTCTTGATAATTACAATATCATTATCTCCTACTGTCTTCTTACCACCCATCACCATAGCCCAGTGTTCTTCACTTTCGAATTGGTATACTGTTACATCATGCGGTTCAGATGCAAGAGAATTCAAATCATCTTTCTGATACTGTCCAACTACATTGCCATGTTCATCTATTACATCTTGTGACACACTACCTATTCCGCGTATTTCACCAAGACCTCCCTGATAGAAGTGAATCTGAGTTGCCTTATCTATGTTATCATAAGGAAGTCTTATTGTATTATAGCTTGTCTCTTCGATATCGGATATAGGATTAGTAAGCACTTCTGTCTGAGTGCTTGGCACCTTAACATCTCCGTTATAGAATCTCTTCTCCTTCATATCCTCTCTTGTGGTGAATCTCTCTCTTATGGTATAAGATGTATCCATCTCATCTTCTGTAAATGTTAATGTTGAGTTAGTTCTATATCCTGTAAATACTGTTCTTCCCGCATAATCTGCATTTCCCTCAGAATACATCTGCTTCTGCAATGCCTGAAGCTGACTAAGAATAGTATTCCTGTCATCTGCTGTCAGTGTTCCTGTACTTCCATTTACACATTGTGTACGCATATCTGTTATAAGAGATTTCATATTAAGAATTGCTGTCTCTGTAACATCGAGCCATGATGCAGCGTCTGGAATATTCTTACTTGCATACTGATCTAATTTATTAAAAGTTGTTCCTAGTCGAAGAGCGCGAATTGCAATTACAGGATCTTCTGAAGGACGAGAAATCTTCTTATTAGTTGTCATCTGATTATTCTTATCATTAACATTTACTTTCGTCGCATTAACATTATTAGTTGACGACTTCATTATCATGTTATTAGTAACTCTCATAATACCCTCCTTATGACAGATTAAACTCCCGTATTAAGTATTAACTGATCATACATAGCTGTAAGTGTTGATATACATTTTGCAGCTAATTGATAAGCATTCTGGAATTTAATTAAGTCCATTGCTTCATCATCTTCGTCTACTCCTGATATTGACATACGTTGCTGTTCAATAACATTCTTAACATTAGTATAGCTTGATGTGAATACTTTACTTTCCTGGGTATCAACTGTAATATCAGCATATATACATTGTAGAAATGCTGATCCCGAACCACCTCTAAAGAACTTCGTTTTATTCTCTAATTCAGCTAGAGGATCTATTAGATCATTTGCTGATTCACCTTTTGCAAAATCTGTTGTAGTAGCGAACAGATTAGGATCATCTTGCGTTGCTTTATTAACTCTCGCATTAAGCGCTGTCATTCTATAATATGTATTAGACTGACTGCCAAATGTTGTTGACTCAATGGGGTCTGAACAATCCATTTCTTTTGCAGCAAATGAATCATATGATACAAAGAAAGCGTTCATCTTATTCCCGTAACCATCTACACCAGTCTTTTCAATATTATTAAATTCCTTAGTAAATGAACGAAGGAACTCATTCATTTGCTCCATATAATATGGAATACCTTTGAAATCAACAGTCTTACCAACAACAAGACTCTTTCCACCAAGAGATGTTCTTTCTTCTGCTGTAAGAGGTCTATCTAATACAAATGTATATGAAGTAATCTTACCATCTGAATCTGTCTCTACTGAGAAATCAGAATAATTATAATATGTACTATTAACAAGTACTGTTCCTTCATTAGGAAGGCTCATCTTCTCTATGTCAGTAATAGTTGGGTTCATTATCTTAAGTGTATTAGAACCAGTAGCTACTACCTTACCCTTAAGGTTCTCTGCATCGTTTCCATCACGAACATCGAACATAGCTCTCATTTCACCGTCAAGGGCTACGCTATTAAAGTCAACGATTGCTCCTGAGAAATCCCATTTTACATCATATAATCCTTGAATATCAGACTGATTAGCTTTCTTTTCTCGTGATACAACACTTAATGTATTGTATTCGTAATTGTCTACTAATAGGTTGCCATTAAAGCGAAGTTCAAATCTTGTAGCACCAGTCTTCTGATCTTCATAATTAGAATTCGTAACTTCAACTTCACTAGCTTCAATTGGAATTAACTTAGATACTTCATCCACAAGTCTTGCACGCTCATCACGAAGTTCATTTGCCATTCCACCTTCCATCTCAATAATATTAATCTGTTTATTGAGAAGTGCTATCTTCTGTGATACTGAATTAATAGAATCAACACTAGTCTTAATCTCATCATTAATAGAGCTTTGTAGATCCTGCATTGAGATTGCAGTACTATTAAAATAATCCATTAATTCCTGAGCACCACTTATAAATTGATTTCTTACAGATGCATCGCCTGCATTCTTCTTAACACTATCAAGTGCATTGAACATTTTAGTATAAAGTGTAGTGAATCCAGATGTCTTAACATCATCAGTATAATAATTCTCTATCTGATTCATGTAATACAATTTCTTCTCGTGCATTCCAAGCTTAGAATTATTATTCCAATATTTCTCATCATAATATAAATCTCTTACTTGAGTAACTTTGGTTACCTGGACACCAGTACCAATACTTCCGTAACTTGTAAAGCACCTCTGTGCTGCAGATGCCACACGTCCTACTTCCTGACGAGAATATCCTTCTGTATTTACATTAGATATATTATTTGCTGTTGTATTAATTGATGCTTGTGCAGCATTAAGTCCACTTGCTGCAACATGTAATCCGAAAAATGATGAAGGCATATCTTTCACCTACTTTCTATTGTCTAATACATATATCGTCATCTCATGGCTGTTAATAAATGTTCAATCATTTCTGATAAAACATTTATATATCTTGAGCTTGCGTTATAAGCCTGCTGATACTTAATCATGTTGGTTAATTCTTCATCTGAAGATACACCAATTACTGCCTGTCTGTTATTATCAATTGTTGAACTGGTATTCTGTAAGCTTTGGGATGTTGTCCTATAAATCGAACCAACATTTGCAACCTCTCCAATATATTTTGTATAGAAACCAGTAAAGGTACATGGAGTACTATCACTTGGATTAAGTGTATATGATGAGTCCTCCCAGATTCCAATCATCTTATCACCTAATGTATAATCAACGGCATTGTTCTGTGTCAAATGTGATAGTAATGTTCTATTCTCTACAAGATCCTGATTAATCTCTAAAGAACGAGTTGTATATACTTTAGAAGAATCTGATGTGTCTTCTTCATTATATAGATACATCTTACTTCCATCATCTAAGGTTACTTCAGTATAACGCTCACATCCTCTTCTTATGAACAACTCTCTTGGAGGAATCTGACCGTCAGAACCAACGGCACAATTCTCTGTGTCTGCAATTCTCATTCCAGCCTTAATTGTTATTGTGTTACCTTTACTATCTACACCTGTTACATCAGCACCATCATATGTCTTAAGAGGACTTAAGATGTTATTAACTGCTGTAACAATCTTATGTGTAAGAGAATCAAGCTCAGCCTCTGAATTCATCATAACTGAATTGGCAAGACCATTCTCATAATCCTTCTGGCTTAGGTTATCTATATCGTACCATGTTCCCCTCTTCTCACCTCTGGCAAGAAGGAGTGCCTTAACCTCACCTTTATCAGTATTATGAGCAGCGCTGATATTATCAAGATTATATACTGGATAAATATCGTCTCTTGTTGTATCTGATAAATGAGGCCAATATGGTGTAACGAAGCCTGTAACTGTATCTGTGTGAAGGCCTATTGGATAAATGTTAAAATCATCAATAAAATCCTTCTCTTCAAGCTTAATATGATATACACCTTCAATTGTCTCAGTGCATGTTATATTAGCAAGCTTAGATAATTCATCTACTGCCCAGTCTCTTTGGTCACGAAGATCCATAGCAGTCTCAGTCTTACCTGCTTCGATTCTTTCTATTTTCAAATTTAAATCGTGGATTTGTTTTGCTAAGTCATTAATGCGAGTAACATCATCCTTAATCTTAGTATTGATTGTTGACTGATAGTTCGATAGTCCCTGGTAGAGATTCTGTTCTCTTGTTAGGAATAACGATGCTTTCTGAACAACCAAGTTCTGATTAACAGTATCTGATGGATCCTTAGAAAATTCCTGGAAAGAAACATACAAATCATGTAAAGCTTCACTAAAAGCTTCACCACTTGCTTCCTGCAGAAATGCTTCCACCTCTGTAACTGCATCATAACTAGCGGCATAGAATCCGTATCTGGAATTCTCAGAACGAAATGCCTTATCTAGAAACATATCCCTTGTGTGAATTACATCAGCAATTTTAACACCAGAACCTTTGTACTGATTAGAAACTGCTGCAGATTGGAAAAAGGAATATGTGTCATCCGTAAACAAGACCTGCTCACGGACATATCCATCTGTATCAATATTAACTAAGTTATTAGCTGTAATGTCAAGCGCTGTCTGGGACGTACGTAGTCCAGCTGCACCAACATATAAACTACCAAACCCATTAGCCATAATTAATCTCCTTAAAAAGTAATTACAGCTTCGGATTTACCAACACAATTTATTGCTTTGTGTCAAAGCCACTGTTGCCCAAAATCTCCCCTGTGTTATAAGCATTCTTATCATAGTTTGCTGTCTCTGGGGCCTGCTTTAGGCTTTTTAATAAAGTTAAATCAAACTCAACCATCTCCATCGCATGGCGAAGAAGAATTTCGTTTTGTTGATTGGCAATCTGCATCTTGCTAGCACAAGCAACAAGTTCATCCTTAGCCTGGATAAGTTTTGCCTGCTCTCCCGGCTGACGCTCTAACATCTCTATCATCTTAGATATAGTAATGTCCTCATCATCCTTTCCTAGCACAACAGCCATATCTTTGAGGATGTTGACTCGTTTATTCTCCAAATTCTTAAGCTCAGAAGTGACTTCTTGCTCCTTAGAAGAAATAGAATCAAGAGTATCTACATTCCCTTGTATAATACTAACTCGCTTCTCTTCTGAAAGCTCTGTAAGATTAATATAACCTTGTTTCTCCTGTCTTAGTACACCTAAGAGTTCGTCCATTAAACTCGCCAATTATTCATCCTCACTTATAGCTTGTTATTGTAGGCGTTAAGTAATACGCTTGCAAAATCCTCGGTATCAACATTATAATTTCCTGAGTTAATCTTTGACTTTACTTCAGCAACTTTATCTTCCCTGATATCCGAAGCTTCTGCGACTGCCTGTTTTGCAATTTGGAAATCACGACCTGCAGATGAGATATGAACCTGATCTCTACCCATAGATGCAATTCCGTTAGTTTTACTTGTTTTCGTAGGCTTAGGTGTGTTGTACAACTGAGCCACTTGACTTAAAGTATCTACACGCATAACGGCACTCTCCTTTCTTCCTTGAAATTTAAGTATTTTAACGCATTTTTAAAGCATTAGAATACTTTTCATTAAGTGTATCGGACACTCAGGCAAAAAACTTAAACATTTTTTGAAAATTTTTTATTTTTTTGTTGGGTTAGCCCCGTAAGCATCATCACCCGACGTTGTATCTATAACTAATACTTCTTCGCTAATAATATGTAAGCAATTGATATATAGATTTTATAATCCATATGTCGGGAACCGGTCTTCGACAGTCGTCCTGACCACTCAGACCTATTTTCGGCATCCATGCCGAAAATTTCCCTCACTGAATCAATTACTAACATATTCTAAGTTCGAAGTAATGTTATAAATACAACGTCGGTTGATAATGTGTTGGGCTAACTGAAAAAAATATAAAATTTTGCTGTGGTTGTAATAGTGTGTCCTTTTACGATTTAATTCAAGCTATACTATATGTTAGTTATTGATTAACAGAGGGAAATTCGTGCCAAGGATGGCACGAATAGGTGCGAGCCGACTGGATGGAGGATCGAGCACCGGTTCCCGTCAACTTATTAATTAATTCTCGCATCAATAACTTACATATAGTTAGCGAAGAATTATTAGTATAAGGATACATTATTACAACCACAGCAAAGATTATAACTATATGGCATAAGCCCAACACATAATCAAAAACTAATTATTCATAGCGCAATGCATCGATTGGATTCATCTTGGCTGCCTTGTCGGCAGGGAAGTATCCAAATGCTACACCTATGGCTATAGAGAATAGAAGGGATATTATTACTCCAGAAATAGATGGCGATGCTGGATATCCCAGAAGTCCTGACAAAAGACTTCCTCCTAATAGTCCCAGTAATAATCCAATTATTCCTCCAATCAGACAAATAATCATAGCCTCAATTAAGAACTGTATTCTAATAGAAGAATTTCTTGCACCAAGTGCTTTTCTCGTACCAATCTCTCGAGTTCTCTCTGTAACAGATACCAGCATAATATTCATAACGCCAATTCCACCAACAAGAAGAGCTATTCCAGCTATAATAGATACAGCAAGTGTAAGTGTATCCATTATAGATGTTAGTGAATCTAGCATTCCCTCAAATGTAACTGCAGTTACTTCATAATTAGCATTTCCAGAATAAAGCGGCTTGAAATAATTAGTTATCTCTTTTGCTAATTGCTCAGTATCTGCTCCAAGATTAGTACTTACTCTGAAGTTACTGTATTGGTCCTTACTATTAGTAAGTTGCATTCCTGATTTTAACGGAATATAGACTCTTGAACCTGGCATTAACATACTAATCATCGATGTCATAGATGACATTCCCGGATTCTCTTCAGCTTCATACACACCTACAATTGTAAATGTTGTAGTCTTGGCATCTTCTATATCAAACTCAACTTCTTTGCCAAGTGCATTCTCAGGCTTTCCATCAAATAGCTTCTCAACCATCTTGTCATCTACAAGACACACATTTCTTGTATTACCAAAGTCATTTGCAGAGAACATACTTCCTTCTTTGATCTTAACAGCATTAGTTAAAAAATGCCCTGCTGATACAGCCGTAACAGATATATCAGTATCTTTAGAAGCATATGATGCTTCACCTTTTCCTACTTGCTTTGTTACATTAATCGCATATATCTGATCTTTGAACTTGTCGCTTAAGTCTCTAATCATATCACCTGTAATGTAATCAGAGTCCGTCATATCTTTTCTACTTACTTCTGATTCAGGATATTTTACTCCATCAATTATGGATTCCGTACCATCCTTATCCGCTCTCTCGTTAACAGTAACAAATATATCCTTAGAACCCATTGACTGCATATTATTCTCAACAGTCAGGGTCAGAGAATTACCCACTGTTAGAATAGAGATTACAGAGCCTATTCCAATAATAATACCAAGCATTGTCAGAAAAGCTCTCATCTTGTTAGACATTATACTATTAAGGGCTAGTAAAATATTCTCAGCAATTAACATACAAATCCCTCTATATTCTTAACCAATAACTAATCTATTCTCTTACTCTTCTTATCTCTTCATTAACAATATCTCCATCTTTTAGAGATAGTATTCTATCTGTCTCATTAGCAAGTTCTTCTGAGTGTGTAATAAGGACAATTGTTTTCCCTTGCTCCTCATTAAGCTTATGGAACAAATCCATAACAAGACGACCTGTCTTAGAATCTAGAGCTCCTGTCGGTTCATCTGCAAGAATTATTGCAGGATCATTTGCCATAGCCCTGGCAATTGCCACTCTTTGCTTCTGACCTCCTGATAATTCTTCTGGTAAATGCTTTGCTCTATCAGACATTTCCACAAGTTCCATTAACTCACTTGCTCTTTTTCTTCTCTCAAAACTTGATACTCCTGCATAAAGCATAGGTAGTTCAACATTCTTAATTGCATTTGTCTTAGCAATCAAATTATAAGTCTGAAATACGAAACCAATCTTACGATTTCTAACATCTGATAATTCATCGTCCTTGGCTTCCTCAACATCTATTCCGTCAAGATAATATTTACCACTTGTTGGTCGATCAAGAACCCCTATAAGATTCATAAGCGTAGATTTGCCTGAGCCAGATGGACCTACTATTGATACAAACTCACCCTCATTTACAGACATATTAATACCATGAAGAATCTCTAATTCATTAGGCATTCCTATGTAAAAACTCTTAACTATATTTTCAAGCCTAATTATCTCCTTCATAATCTATACCACTCTCTAAATGCCGGCGCTTGAACCCATCATATTCATAATCTCGTCAATAGAATCTTCACCCTGGGCAGGAGGAACATATACGTAATCACCTACACTAATATCACCACTAACCTGGATGTAGTAAGAACCCTTAAGTCCAGTATTAACATTTACCTTCTTCTTCTCATATTCTATCTCGCCATCAGACTTAGATGCTTCGTCATAATTAGTAGCAACTTCAACATACTTGTTGCCAGAGTCATCTTCTTGAACAGCATCAACAGGCACTGATATAGCATTATCAACAGACTCTGTTATAATACTAATCTTTGCATTCATTCCAAGTCTGAGTCTTGGATTCTGTTCATTAAGAGCAATCCTTACTTTAAATGTTGCAGAATTATTACTACTGCCACTAGAAGAAGCCATCTCTGACATGTCCATTCCTATCATTCCAGATAAAGCGCCCAAATTATTACTTGCGCCTGAACTTGTTGCACGAGGAGCCACAAATGTTACTATTCCTTGTAACTCCTTATCTCTTGTGGCATCCGTCTTCATCATAACCTTCATGCCTGTTGCAACATCAGGTATATCATATTCGCTAATCTCAGCTTCAACCATAAAGTCATTAAGACCTTCTATAGTACAAACTGTTCCACCGTTAAAAGTCTCTCCAGTCTTGACATTCAGAGTTGTAACTGTACCACCAATAGTACATCTAATGGTACACTCTCCAATTGCTTTCTCTAGTTCCCTTGCCTGATCTTCCATTGATTGTATTGTACTATCTGCTGACTCATCATAGTTAGTTCTAGCATCATCAAGGTCACTATCATTAGTTTCTCTAAGATTATTAAGTGTCTCCTCATAGGAATCTATTGTATTCTTCTTAAGATCTACATTAGATTTCTTTGCTTCTATTACAGTCTGAAGCTGAGTTGCTTCTAAGTCATATGTATGATGAGACGGGTCAGCCATATAATTATTGTAATTATTATTAGCAACCTCAAGCTCGTTTAATGACTGAAGATATTCAACTCTTGCATTATTAAGCCTAGTCTCTGTATCTGCTATATTCTTCTGCCTATTACTTCTCGCTTCACTTATTCGTCTATCATAATTGGCATCCTGATCAATTTTATTATTTTTTGCATCGGAAATGTTCTTTCTAAGGTCGTTAAGCTGATCTTGTAAATTCTTCGTATCTAATTGGCAGATTACTTGTCCTGCTGATACAGTGTCTGCTTCTTTTACATATACAGCCTTAACCTTACTTCCAAATTGCTGGCTCGTCACTTCTTCCTTGTCTACAGAAGTAATCACACCATTACCACTCACAGAATTAGCAATAGTTCTCTTCTCAACCTGCTTGTATTCGCCTTCCTTAACCTCTTCTTTATTACCGCTAAGTGAGCATGCTACAATTATAGCAATAATAGCTACTATCACTGCTCCTAGAATAGAAAAACCTATTATCCTGCGTCTACGTTTCTTAAGCCTGATTTCTTCCATAGAAAACCTCTCTTATTCTACTCTTCTCCGTTCCAGCAATATGTACATAACTTACATGGTTCAATTCCAACAGCATCAATCATATCATCAAGTCTATTATAACGAAGTGATGTAAATCCCATCTTCTCTCTAATCACTTCATTCATCTTAGCATAGTCTTCTGAGTCAGGATCTGTATACTTCTTAAGAATAGCTTCATCTTCTGGATTACTACCATCTACTACTCTGCCTTCTAACTCATTAATAACACGTCTTCCTATTAGTTCCATCTCAGATGTGGAACGGGAGAAATTAAGATATTTACAACCATATAAAATTGGTGGACATGCAGGTCTTACATGTACTTCTTTTGCACCTATATCATATAAGAATTCTGCTGTCTCACGAAGTTGAGTTCCTCTAACAATTGAATCATCAATTATAAGAAGACTCTTATCCTTAATCAAATCCTCAACTGCAATTAATTTCATTTTAGCAATAAGATCTCTTCTTGTCTGAACAGTAGGCATAAATGATCTTGGCCATGTTGGTGTGTATTTTATTAATGGTCTTGAAAATGGAATATGTGCATAATTAGAATATCCAATAGCATGAGCTGTACCAGAATCAGGCACACCTGCAACAACATCAGGTTTTGCATCATCCCTTTTTGCAATATTAGAACCACATTTATTTCTCATCTGTTCAACAGATATTCCTTCAAATGTAGTTGATGGATATCCATAATATACCCAGAGAAAAGTACATATCTTCATATCTTTACCTGGATCTACAAGAGTTTTTATGCCTTTTTCATCCATGACACATACTTCACCAGGTCCTAATTCTTTATGGAATGAATAACCCAGATTAAGAAATGATGTATTCTCCATACATGCGCAAAGGGCTGTATCCTTCTTACCAATAACAACTGGAGTCCTGCCCATCTTATCTCTGACTGTATAGATACCCTTCTCTGTCAGAATAAGCATGGACATTGATCCATCAATTATTTCCTGAGCGTACTTAATTCCTTCTATAAAATTATCTTTACGATTAATAAGAGCGGCAACAAGTTCTGTCTGCGATATCTCACCATTAGACATCTCGAAGAAATGTGTATGACCCTTCATAATATCTTCTACGAGTTCTGAAAGATTGTTAATTTTACCTACCGTTGCAATTGAATAGGAACCGTGATGACTTCTTACATGAACAGGTTGTGCTTCAAAATCAGAAATAACACCTATTCCGTAATTACCTTTCATTTCATGAAAATCAGATTCGAATTTTGTTCTAAAAGGCGCATTAGAAATATTATGAATAGCTCTATTAAACTTTCCATCGCCTAATACACTCATTCCTGCTCTTCTTGTTCCGAGATGGGAATGATAATCAGTTCCAAAAAACAAATCAAATACACAGTCTTCTTTTGATGTCACACCAAAAAATCCGCCCATAATGTCCTCCTGAATTTATGTAAATTTATTTATTCTCATACATACTTGATTATAACCTTATTATGTGTCTGAATAAAGTATAAAATATCTTTTTTTATTCCTATTTCCTTGTGAATCTTATATACTATGAAGTCCACGCAAATTGTTTGCTTTTATTTGTGAGAGGGGGGTGCGGGGCTTGGATATGTCTTTATACTAGTAATTCTTCGCTAAGTATATATAAATGATTGAATATAAGAAATCTAATCGCAAAGAAACCGCTACTTTCGCGGCTTCTTTCTTACGATATAGGGCAGAAACCAGTGACTAATCCGCCATCCTGGCGGTAGTCACTTATTTCCAGCATCCATGCTGGAAATTTTCTTCACTGAATCAATCATTAATATATACTAACGCTTGAATTAAATCGTATAAAGACATATCCAAGCCCCGCACCCCCTAACATAAAAAAGCCCATACCTAATGGTATGGACTTTAATATACTAGTTTAATTCAAAGTAATCTAGATTACTTAAGTGTACAAGTAGCACCCTCAGCTTCTAACTTAGCCTTGATATCCTCAGCTGTTGCCTTATCAACACCTTCCTTTAATACCTTAGGTGCACCGTCAACAACTTCCTTTGCTTCCTTAAGACCAAGACCTGTAGCATCACGAACAACCTTGATAACCTTAACTTTGTTAGGACCTACTTCTGTAAGCTCTACGTCAAACTCATCCTTCTCTTCGCCAGCTGCAGCACCGTCTCCACCTGCTGCTACTACTGCAACACCAGCTGCTGCAGATACGCCAAATTCTTCTTCACATGCCTTTACAAGGTCATTTAATTCTAATACACTAAGTTCTTTTATTGCTTCAATAAATTCTTCTGTAGACATTTTAGCCATTTTTATTTCCTCCTAATTAATATTCTATAAAATCTTATTCAGCATCTTTTGCTTCTTCTTTTTCTTCAGCAGCTTCTTCAGCCTTAGCCTCTTCTGCTGGAGCCTCTTCTACCTTAGCTTCTTCTGCTTTAGGTTCTTCAGCCTTTGCTTCTTCTGCTGGAGCTTCTGTAGCTTCACCAGCTCCACCGTTCTCTGCGATTTGCTTAAGAACACGAGCCATGTTAGCAATAGGTGATTGAAGAGATCCAAGTAACTTGGATAGTAATTCTTCTCTTGATGGAACAGAAGCGATAGCTTTCATTCCGTCAGCATCATAATATGTTCCTTCAACAACGCCTGCTTTGATTTCAAGGGCAGGTGCGTTCTTTGCGAACTTTGATAATACTCTTGCTGGTGCAGTTGCATCATCTACTGAAATTGCAATAGCGCTTGGACCTTCAAGTACAGGTGATAAGCTTTCAAAATCAGTATCTTTAAATGCAAAGTTCATCATTGTATTCTTGTATACTTTGTAAGTTACACCGGCTTCTCTTAATTCTCTACGAAGCTGTGTATCTTCAGCAACAGTAAGACCACGATAGTCAACAACAACTACTGACTGCGCATCTTTAATATTATCAGATATTTCTTGAATTACAGGTTGCTTTAATTCTACTTTAGCCAAATCTTTGTACCTCCTTATTTTATTTCATGTTACCAACACACTTTGTAAATGTATCACACATAAAAACCTCTCTGCCACAAAGACAGAGAGGTAGAGAATCAAAATAATTCTTTGTTCCTCGGTAGGGTCTTACAAGAATTACGCCTGTGATTATATCACTTGGCACCTACTGTCTTCGGCAACATGCTTGATAAATATATCAAAAAAAATTTTATTTGTCAATAGGAGACTCACCTACTGAATCTTAGCAGTGCTAACCTTTACACCAGGTCCCATTGTAGGAGCAAGTGTAATGCTTCTTAAATACTGTCCCTTTAAGCTAGCAGGTTTAGCCTTGTTAATAGCATCCATAAGAGTTTGGAAGTTGTCAGCTAATTGTTCCTCTGTAAAGGAAGCTTTACCAATTGGCACGTGGATAATATTACTCTTGTCCAATCTATACTCAATCTTACCAGCTTTGATATCATTAACAGCCTTAGTTACATCCATAGTAACTGTTCCTGCCTTAGGGTTAGGCATTAATCCCTTAGGTCCAAGTACACGACCAAGACGACCAACAACACCCATCATATCTGGTGTAGCAACAACAACGTCAAAATCTAACCAACCTTCGTTTTGAATCTTAGGAATAAGATCATCTGCACCAACAAAATCAGCACCAGCTGCTGTAGCTTCGTCAGCCTTTGGTCCCTTAGCGAATACTAACACACGAACTTTCTTACCAGTACCATGTGGAAGTACTACAGCTCCACGAATTTGTTGCTCAGCATGACGTCCGTCACATCCTGTTCTAATATGAGCTTCGATTGTCTCATCAAATTTAGCTTTTGCATTCTTCTTAACTTGTGCAACAGCTTCATTTACGTCCATAGCCTTAGACTTATCATAAGATTCTAGAGACGCATTATAATTCTTTCCATGTTTCATTATTTATACCTCCTGTGGTTTTAGCGGGGTCTGTTCCCTCCCACTTACATTTTACGTATAATTTCTTAATTAATCTGTAACTTCAACACCCATTGAACGAGCTGTACCAGCAATCATGCTAATAGCTGAATCAATGTTAGCAGCGTTAAGGTCTTTCATCTTTGTTTCAGCAATTTCCTGAAGTTGAGCTCTTGTAATTTTTGCGACTTTCTTTACATTAGGCTCACCTGATCCAGATTGAATCTTACATGCCTTCTTAATCATAACAGCTGCTGGTGGAGTCTTAGTAATGAAGCTAAAGCTTCTATCTTCATAGACAGTAATTACTACAGGAACGATTGTATCGCCCATATCAGCTGTCTTTGCGTTAAACTGCTTTGTAAATTCTACGATGTTAACACCGTGCTGTCCAAGTGCAGGACCAACTGGTGGTGCAGGTGTAGCTTTACCAGCAGCAATTTGTAATTTAATATATCCTTCAATTTTCTTTGCCACTTTGATTTCCTCCTTAATTCATTTTCTTGATGTCCGAAAAACTAATTTCTACAGGTGTCTCACGTCCAAAGAAATTAACGTTGATTGTAGCAACTTGTTTTGCCTGATTCATCTGTCTAATAATTCCAACAGTATCTTTCCAAGCACCACCGATTACTTCAACTTCATCGCCTTCGCCAAAATCAACAACAAAATTCTCTGATTTAATACCAAGATGACTTCTCTCTTCTTCAGGTGTCAAAGGCACTGGTTTACTTCCAGGTCCAACAAATCCTGTTACACCACGAGTATTACGAACAACATACCATGTATCATCATTCATAACCATATTAACAAAGACATATCCCGGGAATTTTTTCTTCTCCACAGTCTTTGTCTTGCCATCTTTAACAACAACCTCTGTCTGCATTGGAACAGCTACCTCAAGAATCTCATTTTCAAGATGACGATTCTCAATTGCTTTATCAATGCTTCCTTTTACTTTTTTCTCATAGCCTGAATAAGTATGAACTACATACCATTTTGCTTCTGCCATGCCAAAGTCCTCCTGTACTACGTCTTCCTATAGACTCATCAATAAATCAACACCATATTGAACTAACATATCTATTAATGCGATAATTAGTCCTAGAACGATTGAAACTACTACAGTTGCAATTGTCTGCTTAGTAACTGACTTGCCACTAGGCCATACAATCTTACTGAATTCCATTTTCAAAGCCTCGAAACGGCTTTGCTTTTTTTGTTTCTCTTCTGCCATCCTAGCACCCCCTACTTTGTCTCTTTGTGTAGAGTATGTTTCTTACAGAAACGACAATACTTCTTTGTCTCCATTCTGTCTGGATGGGCTTTTTTGTCTTTAGTCAAATCATAGTTTCTACGCTGACATTCTGTGCATGCTAATGTAATCTTCGTACGCACTACTTCCACCTCCATTTTCTCTCAATTACGTGTCTTCTCTTGCTATTTTCTCTAGACGAACAGTTTCTAAAGAAAAGCATAAAAAAAAGACCTAGATTTTTGTCACCTAACAACTATACCATGATTTATATTGATAGTCAACACTTATTTCTTAGCAAAAGCAAGAAAATCTAATAATAAAAATAGCCTTTCTCAACCAAACCTAGTTCGGTGTTTCGAAAGACTATTCTTAATCTTATTATCGTAACCTTTTTTCTTCTTAATGTTGTACCTTATGCTTCTTGTTCTTCTGCAAGCATCACTTGGTACTTATCAAGTATTAATTTCTGTATATGTTCTCGGGTCTCTAACTTGATAGGGTGGGCAATATCTTTGTATTCATTATCCTTGCCCCCTCTTCTTGATGGCATTCCTATGAATAGCCCTTTGCTTCCAGATATAACCTTAATGTCATGTACTACGAACTCATCGTCAATTGTAATTGATGCTGTAGCCAGCACATTCTTAGACGAGTCCTTTGACATGCGCATTCTAATATCTGTGATATTCATATACATCTCTCCCTTACATATTATTTCCTAAAAAGGCTCTTTTATATTCCGTATCTACTTTTGCTTTCCACAACAATCTTAATACCGTTTTCCCCAATATACTCGGTATCACTCATTAGAGTTTCATGCGTCTCGACTATACAATTCTCTACTCTTACGTTGTCCCCAATATATACATTTGGCAGAATAATTGAATTCTTAACTACACTATTGTTGCCAATAAATACGTTCTTAAATAATACTGAATGTTCCACCTTGCTGTTAATAATACATCCACTTGCTACCAGGCTATCTTTTACATCGGCCGGTGCATTGAATTTCGCTGGTGGAAGATCAAATGATTTGGAATAAATCTTAGATCCCTTCCTAAAGAAGAAATCTCTAATCTCTGGATTCAAGAAATCCATGTTGGTGTTATAGTATGATTCTACAGAAGCTATGTTGCTCCAATAACTATCATGCATATAACCATATATCTTCTTCATTCCTTTATATCTAATAAGGATATCTGTTACGAAGTTGTATCTTCCTTCCTGATTGCATTGCTCTAGGAGTTCAATAAGACTTCTTCTCCTTATTACATATACACCTGTTGATACTATATTGGATCTTGCCATCATAGGCTTCTCTTCAAAGCTTGTAACAAGTCCATCTGAATCCATCTTAACAACACCGAATCTGCTTATATCATCTGAATCAGGTACCTTAGCACATACTACTGTGATATCTGATTGCTTGCGAATATGATAATCAAGCACTTCATTAAAGTCGATCTTATAAATACCATCACCACTTGCAATAATTACATATGGCTCATGACATTTCTTAAGAAAGTCGATATTCTGCCACATGGCATCAGCTGTTCCTCTGTACCACCAACTATTGTCAGTTGTAACTGTCGGTGTAAATACGAAGAGACCGCCTTGCTTTCTACCAAAGTTCCACCATTTAGATGATGCTAAATGTTCATTAAGAGATCTCGCATTGTATTGACTAAGAACTGCAACTGTCTGGATATGCGAATTAGTCATATTAGATAATGCAAAATCTATTCCTCTATAGCTTCCGCCTACTGGCATTGCTGATATAGCTCTTTTATCAGAAAGGTTGCCCATTCTAGAACTATTACCACCTGCCAAAATGATTCCTAATGCTTTCATGATTCTTCACCTTCCTTAATAATATATCCGCCACTTTCTAACTTGCCTTGAGGAAAGTCCTCTTCAGTCGTCACACCGCTAATTGCTGTGTTCTTACCTACTGTAACATTTGCAGGAATAGTAGAATTCTCTCCTATAACTGCAAGATCAAATGCATAAATCTTAGCACTAAGTTTGCTTTCAGCTGACTCGCCAAAGCCAATCTTGGCATTCTCACCAATTTCACAATCTTCTGCAATTATTGATTTCTCTATCTGAGCTCCCTTCCTAATAATCGTATTCTTCATTATTATGGAGTCGACTACCGATGCTCCTTCTTCAACAACAACTCCGGCTCCTAGAACAGAGTTCTCAACTTTACCATATATCTCATTGCCTGCACCCGTAATAGATTTCTTAACAGATGCTGTTGATGCAATATACTGAGGTTCAATCTGATTCTGCTTGGTATATATCTTCCAGAATTCTTCATATAGGTTAAATTCAGGAATCAAGTCAATTAGTTCCATATTAGCTTCCCAATATGAACCAAGTGTTCCTACATCCTTCCAATAACCATTGAATTCATAAGCAAAAATTCTCTCTCCATTCTCATGACAATATGGAATAATGTGCTTACCAAAATCACAACCATTCTGATCCTTCATTGTAATAAGCGCATCCCTAAGAACTGGCCAACTAAAGATGTAGATTCCCATAGAAGCCAGGTTACTCTTAGGATTAGCTGGCTTCTCTTCGAATTCATTAATCTTGCCATTCTCATCAGTAACAACTATTCCGAATCTGCTAGCCTCCTCCATTGGAACCGGCATAGCTGCAATTGTTACACTTGCCTGATTCTGCTTGTGCAAATCAAGCATCGCTTCGTAATCCATCTTGTATATATGATCACCAGATAATATCAATACATAATCTGGATCATATCCTTCAATGTATTTTATATTCTGGTAGATAGCATTGGCTGTTCCTGTATACCACTCTGCGTTATCGCTCTTCTCATATGGTGGAAGTACAGTGACTCCTCCATTGTTCCTATCTAAATCCCATGGTATACCAATTCCTATATGTGTATTAAGTCTAAGAGGTTGATACTGAGTAAGGACACCAACAGTATCAATTCCAGAATTAATACAGTTACTAAGAGGAAAATCTATAATTCTATATTTTCCACCAAACGCAACAGCTGGCTTTGCCACATCAGAAGTTAACACTCCGAGTCGACTTCCCTGCCCGCCAGCGAGCAGCATAGCTATCATCTCTTTCTTTCCCATACCAATCACCTCGTGTCTTTTCTTTCTAGTAATTTTCTTGCAACTAGTTCGATATGCAAGTTATACGATATATTAAGTATAACTATTTCGTGGTTTCTTTGCAACAATTATTCCTAAAATGTTGATAAATCTTTTTAGTTTTTGTGCAACTTGCATATGCTTTCTACAAACAACCACTATATGTGGTATATGGTATAACTTGAGAACCAAAAAAATCGGATGTAGCCTAAGGCTTATCATCCGATTTTTTTCTTCATATTAATATATTGTCAGTCCCAAATTCACATTAATAGTTAATTATTATATTTCTTATATTCTCTTTTTCGACCAATTGTTCTTGCAAACGCTCCTGCTTTATTATAGAAAAAGAAGCCATATACAAGAAGCTTATTTGCCTTACCAAGATGGTCTTTGATTGTTCCATACCATCTCTTACCTTCTATTGATGTCTTGCCACCAGACTTAATATAATTAATAAGGTCATCCTCACTTCTTATATCTGCATCAATAGTAGTTATGGCTGTGCCCACACTTGATGCTCTATGAGAGTCACTTCCAGCAAACATCTGCTTATTATATCTTAAAGCAACTTCCTTAGCTTTATCATTATCGCAGTAATCTTCACAGGAATTAAATCCTTCGACAAAATCAAATTCCTTTGTAATACTTCTATCCTTCTTAAAACGACCTGTTCTATATATACTAAGGAAATTCTCTCCATAAGGATGAGCTGGTCCAAGTATTCCGCCATGAGAATGAACTACTTCCACAAGCTTCTCTATTGTAAGACCTCTCTTCTCCATCAATATTGATTCATCCTTTGATGGAAGTATTACAATGAAATGTCCTGCATTAAAAGTATCATATTCTATTCCTTTTAGAACAACAAAGTCCTGATACTTTTTACCGCAGATATTTTCTTTCCAGTATCTATAACCATTATAGGAATTATGGTCAGTCATAAGCATGCCATTAAATCCCTGATCTCTTAGAAGCTTAATATACTCCTCTACACTAACCTTAGAGTCAGAGGAACCTTCATGGGTATGACAATGCATATCAAATTTCATCTAATCACCTTCTTACTTTCTACTATTGTAAGATTTAACAAGATTTCTAATTCTGTCATACGGATTAAGAAGATCACTAATTGAACAATCATGATTAAGTGTATCAACAATAAGAGCTATATACTTACTCATATCACAATTAATGTAATACTCTCTCTCTAGAAGGTCAGGTGTCTGATATGTAAGATTTGTTGTTACAAGTCTGTAAATCAATCCTTCCTCATATGCCTTATCAAATTTCTCTAGACCATTAGTAAATAATCCAAATGTAGAGATAAGGAAAATTCTTGCAGCCTTTCTCTTCTTAAGTTCAGTTGCAACATCAATCATACTTTCACCAGAAGAAATCATATCATCTACAATAAATACATCTTTTCCTTCTACTGAAGATCCAAGGAACTCATGAGCAACAATAGGGTTACGTCCATCAACAACCTTAGAATAATCTCTTCTCTTATAGAACATACCCATATCTACACCAAGTACACCAGCCAGATATACTGCCCTGTCAGTTGCTCCCTCATCTGGTGAAATAATCATTAGATGATCTGGATCAATCTGAATATCATCAACATTATTAAGAATTCCCTTTACAAATTGATATGAAGGTTGAACTGTCTCAAATCCAGATAGTGGAATTGCATTCTGGACTCTTGGATCATGTGCATCAAATGTAATAATGTTAGTTACACCCATTGCAACAAGTTCTTGAAGTGCAAGTGCACAGTCCAATGACTCACGTGATGTACGTCTGTGTTGTCTACTCTCATATAGGAAAGGAATAATAACAGTAATACGTCTTGCTTTACCGCCTACAGCAGCAATTATTCTCTTCATATCAGAATAATGATCATCTGGTGACATATGATTAGTATGTCCGCAGAGAGAATAAGTTAGACTATAATTTGTAACATCAACCATAATGAACAAATCAAGTCCTCTAATTGATTGACCAAGAGTACCCTTTGCTTCACCTGAACCAAAGCGAGGTACATTAGCCTCAACAATATAAGAGTCTAATTTATATCCTTGTCTTAGCACCTCATCATATGTCTCTGTGTCTCTATTAGCTCTCCATTTAACAAGGTACTCATCAATTCTCTTTCCTAACTCTTCACAACTCTTTAATGGAATCAATCCTAAAGATCCATAGGAAGGGGTGTTCTTTACATAATTCTCATCACTTGGCATTATTAATCCTCCGATTTCTTTATTACTAATTATTCTGCGCTTGCTTCTTAATTCGTATGTCTCTTCCAAAAAGCTTCATAATGTTGAATTGACTTATTCTCGAAAATGTTCTTTCTGAATATATCTCCATTAATTCCTGGAGTGATAAATTCGTGGAAATGACAGTACTATTACCACGAAGTAAGCGTTCATTAATACACGTAAAAAATTTAGACGAAGTAAAAGAATTGACAAACTCTGTACCTAAATCATCAATAATAAGTACATCACAGCTATAAATACTTTCGCTGGTTTGTTCTAGAATCTCGTCTTTCTCAAATGTTTCTTTCTCAAATACTTTAATTAACTCATCTGCTGTAAAATAAATAACTGAATAAGATTTATCAAGCAAATCTTTAGCTATACAATGTGTAAGATACGTCTTGCCAATACCTGGCTTTCCGTATATAAGAATATTCTCATCTCCAGCAAAATTATCACAATATTCCTTGCATCTCATAAGCACATTTTTTGCATTATCATATGCTGAGATATTATTGTCAAACTCTTCTTTGCTGTAATAATCAAGATTAAAATTATCAAAGTTTTCTTCATTTATAACATTTTCAAGTCTACTTTGAGAATATATTTTGTCGATGACCGCCTGCTTAAAACAATGACATGGTTTACCATTAACAAACCCTGTATCTCTACAATCTTTGCAAATGTATTTCGGCTTCAAATCTTCTAGAGTGTATCCAAGTCCATTAATAATCTCTTCCTTTTCTGCTTTAAGCATGGCCACCTTTTTTTTCAAATCATCTAAAGCATTAGCATTACCACTAAGCATTTCCTTAGATGCTTTAACACTTTCACTTGCCACCTGCGCATCTATCTCAGATAATCTCGGATTCTTAGCATATATCTCGCTTTTTATTTTTGTGCTTTCAAAGACATCCTTAAACTGTCTGTCCGAATAATCTCTCATTATGCTTTCATACTGAGAATTTGTTAATGACATATTATCTCCTGCTACTTTTTGTTAACCAGTGTCTTCTCTAAATCATCAAAGTCATAATCTCTTGAATCAAAATTATTAAATCTATTATTAGGTGTAACCGTCTTAGTATTTCTTACTGAAGTATTCTTAAACTTCTTCTTATACTCTTCATCAATAACTTTCACATCATCAAGAGTCTTTACTTTGTGATTAACCCAATTATCAATTATTTTATCAGCATATTCAAAATTAGGTTTGTTAGTATTAACTATTGTTCTTCTGCATGCCTCTTCTATAACGTCTGCACTTAAACCTAACTTCTTCCATTTCTGCACATATTCTAATTCAGACTTAATTAGTCCACGATTATTAATACCGAAGGACTTACATATATTATAATATGCATCTGAATGCTGAATAGTATCTTCCTTCGCTTCTTCAACAGAAGAGATATTATTAGAAGCCCAATCAAGGGCAATCCTATCCATGTATTTGATACTCGGATGTCCCTTATCAATACAATACTCTACAAGATACGTAACAAGCTCTGTAGAGAAATGTAAATCAGCAGTCCAGTAAATAATATAATTAAGATCTGATACAGTTAAGTTATGACCCAAATACTTCTCGATGACAAATAGAAGATCATCCATATCATCATCTTCTTTGAAATGATTCATCTGGGAAATACTATATTCCTGCCTCTTAGGAAGGGGACTTCTACCCTGATGTTCATAATTCTTATTCTCATTAACCTGCGATGAACATGTATTAGAATTACCAGATGGCTCCAAAAAGCATATTCCTGTTAATTCATCCGAAGAATTATACTCAAGAGAAATAAGCTTGCACTTCTCCCAATAAGAAAGGGCACGCTTCACATCTCGCTCTGTATGATCCAACTTCTCTGCTAATAAACTAATATCTATATCTAACTCATCCTGACCAAGTAATCTTAGTAGATACAAATAAATCTTCACAAACTCCCCGTTGGCATCTTTCATATATTCATCTATAAATGCATTAGATACACAAGTAACTCCTGCGTCGTTACTTGTATGTAATGTTATGTCTGCCATATAATCATTTTCCTCTTTTCCAAAACCCTAGATGGATTTTAACACATTAGAATATAGAATTAAACCCCAAAAGAGTCCACAACGCTAGTATTTTCAAGGCTTTGTGGCAGGTTAAAAAAAGTGGATAACTCCGTGAAACTATTGTAAAATTTGAAAAAATTAATCCACACTCTATGTAGATAAATAATGTACATAAAATGTGGATTATGTGGATAACTATTTTTCAAGTAACTCATTTCCGACTTTTACTATATCTCCGGCACCCATAGTTATTAACAAGTCATTGTTAATACATTTTTTTAAAATAAATTCTTCAATTTCTGAAAAAGTATCAAAATAGTAAGCTTCTGTACCGTATTTCTCAACTTCTTTCAACAAATCCCGGGACGAAACATTGTAAATATCCTTTTCTCGAGCAGCATATATCTTAGATAAAATCACAATATCTGCTATGGATAAAGCTTCAGCTAGTTCCTTAAGCAATGCTTTCGTTCTTGTGTAAGTATGTGGTTGAAAAACACATACAACCCTCTCGTGAGGATAATTCTTAGCAGATTCAAGTGTTACTTTAATCTCTGTAGGATGATGAGCATAATCATCAATAATATTTATACCATTTACTTTCCCTTTAAACTGGAATCTTCTTTCTGCTCCTTCAAATTTCTCTAGGCCTGCTTTAATTGTCTTATTATCAACACCAAATTTCTTCAAAAACAATACAGCAGCAAGTGCATTAGATATATTATGATTGCCAGGTACCTTAAGATGTATTTCTTCAAGTTCCTCACCACAGCAAACTGGAGTAAAAATTCCATTTCCAAAATCATCAAAGGAGATATTCTTAGCATAACAATCTGCTTCATTAGTTGTGCCAAATGTTACTATCTCTGCCTTAGTACCTTCTGTAATCTCTGACAAATCAGGTATATCATTATTAATTATAATACAACCATCGTCTAATGTATTGTTAGCAAATTTATTAAAGGAATGTCTTATATCATTTAAATCCTTAAAGAAATCAAGATGATCTTCTTCTATATTAAGAATTATAGAGTATTTAGGATAAAACTCATGATAACTATTGGTGTACTCACAAGCCTCTGTTATAAATGTCTCTGAAGTACCTGCATGAATATTACTATTTATTGCAGAGAAGATTCCACCTATAGATATTGTTGGGTCTTCCGGTAATTCTAGAAGGACCTGACTAATCATTGAAGTAGTACTTGTCTTACCATGAGTTCCTGCTACAGCTATTGACTCAGAATAATTATCCATAACCTGTCCTAAAAACTGAGCTCTAGTAAGAAGTGGTATTTCTCTTCTTTTTGCTTCACTAAGCTCTGGATTGTCATCTTTTATGGCCGCAGTATAAACAACACAATCTATATCATCTGTTATATTAGATGCTTCCTGAGAAAATGCTATTCTAACACCAAGCTTCATGAGATTACTTGTATATTGAGACTCACTATTATCAGAGCCTGTTACAGTAAATCCTCGCTTAACGAGAATCTCAGCAAGACCACTCATGCTGACTCCGCCTATTCCTATAAAATGAAAATGTTTAGGATTGTTAAAATCAACTTTATACATATTACTCTCCGTTCTTATTTACGCTTAAATAGCATAGTTGAAACCGACTTTGCTATACTTACTCTTTGCATTACACAACCCTCATCACCAAAGTTCATGTATTTGTGCGGAGCGTCGCTAGTATTCTCCCACACTACTATACTTTCCTCATCAGCCTTATCATCAACGTTAGGATTAGATGTCTTTGCAAAATTGGTTAGATAGCGTACCATTTGTTTGCTGAGATTTCTATCTACATCTGTAAACTCTCTCCAACATTTATCCAAAGAGCCAAACCAGTACCAAAGGTCTGCCGAATGCCACGCTCCCTTATTATCACCAGGAAGCTGTCTGCAGAAATGATATGTATATGCACGAATGCTATCATCACATTTATTCTCAGATACATAATTTGCTATGTTTTTTCCCCAGGAAGCTACCATTTCAAGAAACACTGTCGTAACAATATCTTCACTATTAGAGCCGATTATTATTGGAATATGATTATATTTACCACTCTTGTAATCTTCAACTCTTGTCTTTTGAATAAGGATATTATCTATAACTGGTCCTGCAAGAAGTCCAACATTTTTTATCTCAGAACAAACCTTGACCCAACTTTCATATATTATCTTAGGGTCGCATTTTCTGAGTTCCTCAATACTATCTAGTTTGCATTCCGCCACTATCTTACGCCAGAAACCATATGTTGCATCCTGCTGCTTTGGTGCAACAAATGTTGATACACCTCCACCAGAACTTAGCACAGCTTTATGGAATAAGCCTTTTGTAGAAGGACTTAGGATTAAATGAGTGGCACTCATTGCTCCAGCAGATTGTCCCATTAACGTAACATTATTAGGATCTCCTCCAAATATTTCAATATTATGATTAATCCACTCTAACGCTGTTAATTGATCATATAATCCATAGTTTCCAACATGCCCTTCCTCTGAACCTAGTTCTGGAAGACACATAAATCCAAGTGGTCCAAGTCTATAGTTAATAGTTACTGCTATAACTCCTGATTCAACCCATTTTGTTGGGTCAAAAACCTTCTCATCACTTGATCCCGTAGAAAAGGAACCACCATGTATATATACAATTACCGGCTTATTCTGCCCATATAAATTATCATTATCATCTGTACTTGTATATACATTAAGGAACAGACAGTCCTCTGAATAAGTAAAATCTATCCCTTCTCTAAATTCTTTATGGTAAAATTTCTTCTCCGCTATATTACTTTCATCAAAAAATGCTCTTGGTTGATATGCACATGCACCAAAGGAAGTGAAATTTTTTAAACACTCATCAAGATTATCAATCCTGTTCCATCTAGGCTCTTCTACCGGGTATTCCCATCTAGAAGCAGTGGCATATCTTATGCCTTTAAACGCAATTATCCTACTCATGTTATCACCTTTTATTCAAATAGTTGATTCAAGAAGAATCCATTCATTAAGTCATCAGCATTAATCAGTATATATGTTATGCACCAGTTTATCATAATAGTTATTGTGTACATAAGGTGAAAGGATACTATCCATTCATTCTTTTTTGGTGCCTTCTCGTTAATAAAATCTAATAATCTTTCTAAACATAAAAAAATGAAAAAGAAATATATTATAATTCTTGCAACAAGTAGAAATTCACCTGCACCTGGAAGCTTATATAATTCATAAAAGAATTGGGCCACAGTTCCAATACCTGGTATAAAGCTTAGAATACCGAATATTGTTCCTCCCATAACAAGAACCCAATAGCATACATATACTACATCAGAAAAATGTTTTGGTAATTTAATTCTTTTATACTTAAACAATATATAGGGAATAACACACAGGGAAAGGCTTATTATGAATACAAGAAACGCAATTCTTATATCCTTTTGAATAATTCCCCAGTAAGCAAATGATGTATTATATCCAACTGACACAAAATAAACTGTAGCTATATAGTTACTTCCAAAAGGCAAATATCTAATAATAGGAGTAACAGCAATAGATATGGTAGTTATAATGAAAACAACCCATTCTATTGCGGTCATACTATATACTCCACTTTGAAAGAACTTGGAATATGTATCGCCTCTTTCTAAGTCAAATGTTATAGTGTCAAAATGAAACACATTTATTAATAAAAAACGAAGTACAAAGTATCCAACGATTCCAGCAACTATCATTACAGTATAAAACAGAACCTTTTTCCACATTCCTTTTGTTGTACAATATGGTTCTCCCTCTAGTGCTGGCTTTGGATTCGGAAAGAAGGTATCTAGCGCCCAATCAACAATTCGTTTTATAAAATTATAGACACTTTTGTATGCGCGTTTAATCTTATCCATTAATGTCACCGAATTATTTACTTCTTAGTTTGCCTTTCTTTCTATCTTCTTCTGATTCTTCTAAGGCAAATTTTTCAGCATAAGTCTTATACGTAAATTTGTATTCCTCATCCTTATTATGTCGTACTTCACTTAACATCTCGTGAGTGTTAAAGTGTGACTGCTCTGCCTCAATTGTAGCAGCAGCAATATTAGAACAGTGAGCTGAAATACGCTCATAATTCATAATTAAATCATTAAATACTACTCCAGTCTTAATCTCACATTTTCCTTCCTGAAGTCTCTTAACATGATTACTTCTACTATTATTACAAATCTTACCAATCCATTCACGTAGAGGCTCTACATGAGCTGAGTTCTCCCAATCATCATCCTGGAAGGAAGACACAGCAAGATCTACTACCTCTTCTGTAGCTGCTTTTATTACATCAAGTTCCTCGTAGGCATCTTCAGAAAACTCAATTCCTTTTTCCTGCATATCCTTACAAATAAATGCAATATTCATTGCATGATCCCCAAGTCTCTCGAAATCACTTATTGTGTGAAGGAATTTGGATACTTGCTTTGACTGCTTTAAGTTCATCTGAGTCTTAGATACACGCATAAGATATGTTCCAAGGTGATCTTCGTACTTATCTAATATATCTTCCTTCTGGCACACCTTCTCAAATCTGTCTTCAGAATAATCATCAACCATACTTGTTGCTCTTGATACATTCTTCTGAGCGGTTCTTGCCATACCATTTATACACTTATGACTTTGGCTTATTGCAAGTTCTGGAATTCCAAGGAATCTTGCTTCAAGAAGTTCAAAGTCAGCCTGTTCTTCTGTCTCTTCTTTCTTATCTTTGATAAGAGTACATACAAGCTTCTCAATTCCTTTTACAAATGGGAATAGTACCATTATAGTAAGTACTCTATAAATTGTATTAAGAAGCGCAATAAGAACTGGCGACATAGTCATATCTATAAACGGCAAATCCACAAACAGCGTTGTTATATAGAAGACGGAGCCCCATATTAACATACCAAGCAAATCATTAATTAGATATACTGCTGCAGTTCTCTTACCATTAGTATTAGTTCCAATAGCAGAAATAAGAACTGGCATAGCAGCACCTACACCGATACCAAGAATTATTGGAAAGGCTGATTGGAAAGTAATAGCTCCTGTTATTGACAATGCTTGTAATACACCCACTGAAGCAGATGCAGATTGAAGTATTGCTGTAAATACGATACCAACAAGAATACCTATAACTGGATTATTAAATGCTGTTAGAACACTAACAAATTCTTCGCTTTCCTTAAGAGGTGCAACTGCTCCAGACATCTGTTGCATACCAACCATAAGTATTGCGAAACCAATCATAATATCGCCCACATTATGGTATTTTGTATGCTTAGTAAATAATTTAAGAATTACACCAATAATTGCAACAACTGCAGATATGGTTGCAGTAGATAGAAGTGATGCTATTCCTTCGCTTCCATCTATATAAGACAGACAAAGTATCCATCCAGTAATAGATGTACCAATATTAGCACCCATTATTACTCCGATAGCCTGAGCTACCTTCATCATACCAGCGTTAACAAAACCAACTACCATTACTGAAGTTGCGCTAGATGACTGTATAATCGCTGTTACAACTGTACCGAGAAGTACGCCCTTAATAGGCGTACTTGTCAATCTAAATAGTATTTTCTCTAAACTATTACCTGCAACTCTTTGTAGTCCTGATCCCATAAGCGACATACCAAAGAGAAACAATGCCACTCCACAAAGAATTGCAAGTATCGTAGTTATTACACTCATTTTTTCGTCCTTTTCCTTTTTTCTTTAATAGAAGCCACTCTTTCTATTATAACACAAAAATCTATTTTATAGGAATGGGAAAGATCCTACAAGTGGCGCCTTCTTATATTTACCTTTTCCAGCATTAATAGCTCCTATAAATCTAAGTACCCAGAATAACACTTTTGCAATTAAATAAATAACAAGCATTACCCAGAAAATACCAAGGTTAGGGAATCCAAAGAAGCTCATAGAAGAACTAATTAATACCCAAGGTGTTCCTATTATTACACAAACTAGTATAACAATAATACCAAATATCACTTCTGTAACCTTAATCTTAAGTGCTTCTCTTGCATGAAATGCTGCATATTCTGACTTAAGTCCAGCTACATAACCAACAATTATTCCTAAGATATCAAGAAGATATACAAAAATTGATACTGCTTTGTTATTCTTAATATCTCTTTCTAATTCTTCTGTATTTAAGTTTGCACCACACTCTTCACAAATCTCTATATTATCTTCGTTTTCTCTTCCACACACTAGACATTTCTTCATAATCTTAATCTCCTATTCATAAAATATTACCTACTTCCGAAGAACCATTGATAGTCTATTATTCTATTATCTCCAAAGGAACTTACAACCCATCTTCCATCAAGGTATTGCATACGCATTACCTGGGTTATTTCATGATTGTCATCAGTGCCTTCGAACACTCCAAGAACATATGTGTTAATCTTGCCCTTATTAGTGTCTTTATAATCTAGTTGTACACTAACCTCTAGTGTTCCATCTGTAAAAGCCTCATTATAGATAGAACCTTTGACATCGTTTATCTCAACATTTGTTATTCCAGTCTGTTCTTCTGCTGAATAAAAAGACTTCTTATCTTCATCGTACTTTGCCTTCTCTATCCTTCTGTATTCAGGCGCAAAGTATGATGCAACTTCATCAAATTCAGCTCCTCTTGCCTCTGCTTCTATTACAGCTTTGAATGCATCATAAGAAGCATTAATTACATTCTGTCTCTGTTCCTCATCAAGAGATACATCCTTAACAATTATCTCTGTATTAGATCTTCCTGCTGTAATATTATAATTCTTAAATGTGACTTCATCATCTGTTGTAGTACATACATGGCTTCCTGTAAACAATCCTGGAATAACATATATCTTCATTCCATTCTCTTCACCTGTTAAATACTCTTCAGGTATCTCAATCCCATCAATATAAGCTTTCTTGCAGTTTGGAACACTTAACTTTATATTCTCTGCAATGACAGTATCATCAACAACTTTCCAATTAGAGAAGATTCCCATATGATTATGGCTGCACTTCTTAAGCTTTATCGTCTTATTCTCTGATAAGAAGCTTAGCATATCATATCTAGGACTTAGCTTAAAAGTTACAACAGCTTCGTCTCCATCCTGATTAGCCTCTAATACTTTATAATTTACATTGGCGAATCTATTAAGTATGAAATCATATGCTTTCTTACCAATCTTTTCTACTGTATCCTGTATACTTATTCCCTGTACAACATCTGCTATTACAGATTGTCTTATACTATATGCTTCCTTTGTTAAGAAAACCGAATCGTCAACATCAAGACATTCGTAGGCCTTTTCGAAATCCCCAGCTTTAACTGCTTTATCATATTTCTCAGCCACATTTTTGTATCCAGTGATTGATAGATTAATACTTACAAATACAATAAGACCAACTACAAAAAGTGCTGCAAGAACTATTATGGCAATTCGAAGACCTTTAGTCGGTTTATTATTCATTTCCTCTGTAACCTTATTTTGATCTTCCATGATTTATCCCCCTACTTCTATTGTTGTAATTCGCTGCTTGTTGCAACAAATCCTTCGAGTCCAACATCCTGTGCGTAATCTTCTGTCACTATAGTTTCTAGTTCACTTAAAGTTTTCATGCCTTTCTTACCTGAAGGAATATAGAAAGAAACCATAATTCCAACAACAGTAAGAACAACCAATACAGCTAAGATAACCACTAGTACTATTTGATTCTTTTTACTCTTCATGTGACTCTCCTTTCCTAATTACTAGTTGCTAAAATAATCAACATATTTTACTTCTTTCATAATCTCATCATCACCGTATAAGTGATGGTACAAATCTATAAAGTAATCATCTGTCATACTTGCTATATAATCAACTACGATATCATCTACTCTCATCTTGTTCTTAGAATATGTCTTCTTAAATGAACCATAATTAATATGATGCTTATAAATCATACTGTCCTGATTCTCATTAATAATATCTTCTCTAAATCTGTTATATAACTTCTTCATCATAGGACGAATTGTTACTTCATATGATTTATTAATATCCGGATTACCATATATCTTTGATGCATTCTCGCTTTTAAGTCTATACATATCATCAAAGTATTCTTGATCCATCTTAATATATGGCTTATCGTAACTGTTAAGAACAATGTTCTCCGTAATATTACTTATAAATTCGTAATTTTCTGCCCCTAATTGTCCAGGCTTGTCATAGCTTATATCAAGACCTATTTTTCTAGCATCCTGTCTATCTTTCATTACATATGCAATAACATCACTTACTCTTACCGCACATCCTTCTAAAGTAAATGGTTTAAGAGTATCTACAAAGCCTTCCTCTGTGTAACATTTCTCTATTATATCCTCAAATTCCTCTAAAGACTTAGGCCTGCTTGGATAATATTCACCTTCTGGTTTTTCTCCATTATGACATATTATTCCGTCTAAAGTATGTATTGTAAGATTAGTTGGTGTAACAGTCTTAAGCGCTCTAACACTATGAACGTTATGATAAAAATGTCTACCACATGATTCAAAGAAAAGTTCGTCTAAGTACTTCTCACCTACATGTCCAAAAGGTGTATGTCCTATATCATGACCAAGGGCGATTGCTTCAGTAAGATCAATATTAAGTCCTAGATTAGTACTAATTATTCTTGCAATTCTTGCAACAAGTTGAACATGTGTAGCCCTTCTCGTTATCTCATCATTTCTGTAGAAAGAAAACACCTGTGTTTTATCGCCGTAGCGATTATAGAAAGGATTATGCATAATCTTATCTATATCAATTGCAAACGGACTTCGTAGATTGTCATTTGCTCTACTATCAAAATATCTAATCTTAGCATCATCTGACACAGTTGTTGCATATTTTGAAAAGCCGCCGTAATGACTATATGCTTTTTCTTTAATCTCTTTTAATCTAATATCTCTGTCAGTCATAACTTATCCTCTTAGTTAGCTTCCTTAGAGAATGCAAATTTTCTAATATAAAATGTAATAGTAGATGCCACAACAAATCCTACTGCAATACCTACGAGTGCAAGAATACAATCTATACCATTCTTAGTAAATGTCTCAGTGTCACTTAATACAAGCCCACCCATTGTGTAATAAATCAAATCTCCTGGTATAAGAGGAATGATTGATGGATATAAGAACACTGTGGCTGGTGTCTTCTTCTTCGTTGCAACAATCTCTGCATAAAATGCAGCAATAATAGCTGCAAGTCCAGCGTATAGTATTCTATATGGAATAAAAGCCATAAAAATAATATAAAAGAGTCTTGTTATTGCACCACCAAGTCCTGCAACAAGAAGGTCTTTGCCTCTTACTTGAAATACAATTGCAAAACCTATTGAAGCTAGGAAGGAAAGAACTATTAATTCTATATTTTCTACCATGTGTACCACCTCCCAAATAATGCATATGCAATAAATACTCCAAAGCATATTGTAAGTGTCTCAAGTATTACCTTGAGAAGTTCTAAGATACCATTCATCTCATTTCCACAAAGAATATTTCTCATAGAATTAACAAGTGGAACTCCCGGAATGAACATTAAAGACATTGACGTAAGCATGGCCATCATTTCCGTTGTGAAACCTATCCACACAGTAAAGAAAAATATTGCTGTTGTTACAAACATATTAATTATATTGGTTATTATTCTATTAAGCTTTGCTCTTGCAAGAGGTCTGCTAATCCAAAAGGCAAGCACGGTAGATAGCGCTACAACTATAAGTTCCTGCCATCCTCCTCCAAATATTCTACAAAGGGTTGTTATGGCAATTACAAAACCAAGCATCTCTATCCATTTGTTATAGGATGAAACCATTACAGATTCATATAACATATCTTGTAACTTAGTAGGATCTGGTGTCTCATCACAAACCTTATGGGCTACATTATATAATCTTCTAAGCTTGTCTAAATGAATTGCAGCACCTGGTACTGATACCTGCCTACTCTTAGTATCTCCATCAGCATCTTTTGCACTTACAGAGATTGTGCTACTTAAAGAAAATATACTTACTTCATGAAGTGCGTATGCTTTACACACTCTTTCCATTGTCTCATTAACTCTTTCTAGATTGGCTCCTGCAAAAAGCATCTCTCTTCCAAGATGAACAGTAAAATCTAGAATATATTCTATGTCTTTCACTTATACTCCTTCTATCTACATATTATTTAATTATTTATCCGAGTCAATTCGCAGAATACTCTAAAATAAATTATATTATAACGAGGAATTCTATTCAAGAAAAACCAAATAAAAAGACGCCTTCTCAATTTAAAAAGAATGCGTCTCTCTACTCTTTTTCTGTTGTCATGTTAATTAGTTTCCTTTCTACTCACTCATCTAAGTTACTCTCCTGTACTCATCACCCAAACAACTCTTTTATTATTTAGACAACGGACTTTTGGTTCGCTTGCTAAGATTATTGTAAGTACTTTTGTTATTAATTATATCGGAGTGAAATGTTTTTACTTTAGAAAAACATTGCAAATAAATCATACATTTCGTAAACTAAAATCATGATTAATTAACATTGTAGACATAATTGGGGGAGTATATGAAGAAATTGGTTAATAGCATAAAAGGTATATACAAAAAAGTCTATAACACATTAATAGGCGACCACGATATGTGGCAGCAACTGCTTAATATTGCCGTTATAATTGCAATAGTTGGTGCTCTTGCTTCTGCCATAATTTCTATTGCTCTTGAAAGTTCTCCAATTGCAATCGCTGCCTTTCTACTTACATGTGTATTTGCTGTTTTTTGCCTTATAATTTCTCTTAGGGCAAAAGATATTATCTACGCTGCAATTCTTTTTTCTATTACAGCTAATTTTATACTATTCCCTATTATGTTCTTTACCTCTGGAGGCTATCATGGCGGAATGCCACTTTGGCTTCTTCTAAGTCTAGTAATAAGCTGGGTTGTTATAAGAAAGAAGATACTATATGTAATCTATGGTTTAGGACTTGTCTTCCAATGTGGTTGTATACTGTTTAGTGAAAGACACCCGGAGTACGTAATATTCTTCGAGTCAGAACATGCTGTGGCAATTGATGTTGTTCAATCCCTTGTTCTTGTATCACTTATATTTGGAATTATTATTAAATACCATAGTAAAGCTTACGAAAAGAAGAAAGACGAACTTGATAAAGCTAACTTCCAATTAGAACAGGCAAACCAGAGAATCACTCTTCAATCCATGTATACTCTTGCTAAAACAATTGATGCAAAAGACAAGTATACTAATGGTCACTCTATGCGCGTAGCAGAATATTCTAAAATGATTGCAAAAAGAATGGATTTTAGCGATGATGATATAGATGATATAACCAATATGGCTATGCTCCACGATATAGGAAAAATCGGTGTACCTGACACTATTATTAATAAGAATACCAAGCTTACTGATGATGAATATTATATTATAAAGAAGCACCCAGGTATTGGATATGATATACTCTCGGAGATGCCTGAAATGAAAAACATTAGTATAGGAGCAAAGTGGCATCACGAGAGATATGACGGTACGGGTTATCCAGATGGGCTTAAGGGAAAAGAAATACCTATTGAAGCTAGAATTATTGGTGTTGCTGATGCATACGATGCAATGACAAGTAATCGAAGCTACAGAGATTATATGCCACAGGAAATTGTAAAGATGGAACTAGAAAACGGTAAAGGAACTCAATTCGATCCAAAAATTGCCGACATTATGATAGACATTATAAAGGAGGATGCAGATTATGAATTACACGAACAATAACGCTTACATTAAAGAACTATATGCATTTCTCGAAGATAATGGAATAGATAAGAATACCTTCTTAGCAATTAATAATATTGATAAATATATTGAGACATCCATTGATGGTTATAGTAATTATCCCCTATTTCTCAAAATATTCAATGGCAAGTATAATAAGATAATTCTAAATAAACTAATGAGAATTGACTATAAAAGCAGACTTGGAAATGCAGCAGGTATTAGCAGTTCATGCAACTTTGAATCAGTAATGATTGTAATTCCACCTAATGCAAAAAAAATTGGAATGTCTGACTATTCCAAAAATGCAAAGCCTAGTGACTATACACTGCTTCTTAAGCCATGTATGTATAGACAAGAAAAATATGAGAAGTATTCTGAGAAAAAACGTATGCCTTATATAGATAACAACACTTGGTATATATATGTCTTTGCAACAAAAAAGAAATTTCAAAGGCAGGGCTATGGCAAAAAAATCATGAATCTATTTCTAGCATATATTGATAAAAACAACTATAATCTATGTCTAGAAACTGATCTAGAGGATAATATAGTAATGTACGAAAAGTTTGGTTTTAGGACTGTAGATATATCCGTTTATAGGGACACGCTAAAGCATTATATCATGATCAGATAAAAGATTAAAGGAGTGTTATAGCATCTTCCTTCGCTTAAGAATTACAAGTGCAATTATACTTATTACTAATGTAAATAAACAAATAATTGCAAATCCCCATGGGGTATCAGCAAATGGCATGCCTTCTGATACTACGTTCATTCCATAGAGACCTGATATAATAGTTGGAATAGACATTACAATTGTTATTGCTGCTAGATATTTCATGACATTGTTAAGTCTATTATTAATAACAGATGACATAAGCTCTCTAGTACCATTTATTATATCTCTATATATCTGTGTCATCTCAATAGCCTGCTGATTCTCGATAATAACATCTTCAAGTAGTTCTCTATCTTCCGAATATTGACGAAGTCTTCCATAGCGAGTCAATCTATCAAGCACTACCCCATTAGCTCTAAGAGATGTTGCAAAGTAAACAAGATTAGATTCTAATTCATGAAGATCAACAAGATCTACATCCTGAGTTGTCTCATTTATTCTTTCTTCAATCTCTGTTCTTTTCCTGTCAATATTTCTAAGCAAACTTTGATACACAATACATGTATTATATAGGATTTGATATGTAAATCTCATCTGTTTCTTGGTGGAGAATTCTCTCACTCTTTGCTCTACAAACATCTTGAGTACTGCTGTCTCCTCGGCACAAACAGTAATAATTGTATTCTCAAGTAGAACAATGCCAAGGGGAATTGTTGTATAAGAATGACGATTATTACGCATTTCTGCTGAAGGGATATCCACTAGCACAAGCGTATATTCATCTTCGAGATTAATACGCGAACTCTCCTCATCATCAAGAGCAGCTCTTATATCATCTATGTCTATATTAAACTGTTCGCTAATATCAACACATTCTTCTAGTGATGGCGCAACCATATTAATCCATGAGCCCTCCTCATATGATTGAAGCTCACTTATTATATTATCTTCTGTTTTATATATTTTTATCACTATTCTCCTCCTCTCTGATTGCACAAAGTGATTATCACTTTACATTAGATTGTTACAATCATTCAATAGAATAGTGCCTTAGGAAATTGCGAAGAATTATCGCATAGAAAATACTAGTTCAAAATTAGGCAACTATTCAATGATTCATATTCTATTAAGCATAAATACCCGTCTGCATCCATGAATGGTCACCTTCTTTCCTTCTAAGATTATGTTTAACCCAAAAACAAGGGCTAACATATATATGTTAGCCCTTGAAAAATAATATGTCAAGAAATATGTTCTTATTTTGTCTCTTCTGTCTTGTTATTTCTCTGTTCTACAAAAGCAGACATCTCTTTAGAGGACTTAAATATCTCGTCAAGAGCTTCATTCATCTGCTCCATATATTGCATACTAGTCTCAGAAACTACTATACTATCTTCTGATGAGGCCCTTACTTCCTGACCTGTTGCAGACAGACTGGTTATAGATTCCATAATAGTATTATTCGCTTCTACAATCTGGTCTACTTCTTCTGAAATTCCGTTAATATCTGATGATAATGTATTCATTTGATTTCTAATCTCATCAAATTTCTCACCAGTAGATACTATCATTTCATTTTGTTTCTCAGAATACTCTACTGACTCTGACATTCTCTTTGCAGCTTCACTAGCATTTCTTGTTAATTCCTGAATAATATTAGATATCTTCTCTGTAGAATTCTTTGTATCTTCAGAAAGATTTCTAATCTCATCAGCTACAACCGCAAAGCCTTTTCCAGCTTCACCTGCACGAGCAGCCTCTATTGACGCATTTAACGCTAATAGATTTGTCTGATCAGAGATACTAACAATAGTTTCAATAATATTCTCTACTTCAACTATACATTCATTAAGTCTCTTAGTTGTTGCCTGAGATGACTTATTTACTTCAGCTGTTCTTTCTGATTGGAATTTAAGTTGATCTAATAGTTTTGCTCCTTCATCCACAACTTCAACTGTATGAAATGAGGCATCTTTCATATCTTTTGTTCTATTCTGAGCACTCTTAAGATTATCTTGAATATCGCTTGTCATCTCAGTCTGATGCTCAATAGATTCTGATGTAATCTTCGTTGAATCCGCAATATCTTTCACACTAGCATTACTATTCTCAATACTGCTTGAAAGTGTCTTAACCAGCTGTTGTGCATCATCAAGCTGCTTAGCTATATCATTAGAACTGTCCATAACCTGATTAGCAACTTCTGTCTGCTCATCTGCAGATTCTTTCATATAATCAACGTCTTCCTTGTTCTGATTATATATAATCCTAGTAATAAGAAGTATTACAACACATCCAACTACATACATTGCAAAACAGCAAATATTAACAACCAAATTATCTTCGGGAGCATAAATAATATTAAGAATTAAGAGTATTACCATACTAGCTATACTTACTATTACTCCTCTAAGACTCATCTTAAAGTCCATGAAGAAAATAAGAGCAAAGCAATCTAGAAAGCACAAAGCATACAAATAATAATTACCCGGCCCTGTAAGCGTTGCAAAAAGTGTAGCTACAACAAGAGTGTAAAGATAAAAGGACATAACCCTCTTCTTCTTACCCATAGTTAGATTAAGTATGATTAGAATAACAATACATACCGCATCACCTATTACTCTAATCCAAAAGCCCGACTTATCTGGTGCAAATATGCCCACAACAAGTATTGTCACAGCAATAAGCATATCGATAATGAAACCGACTTTGTTCTTCTGTATCAAATGTTTTGTCTGTAAATCCATATTCTTTTTTACTCCCCATTATTTCCGGTCACCATTACATTTTTATAATACTATATTGTTCGCAATAATACTACATTTTATTGTTATTTTTATAACTATTTAACCCCCATTATATAACAATAAGTCCGTCTTTACGACGGACTTATTGTAAGTGTAAATTATTCTACTTGTGTCTATTTAAACATTACTTTAATTCTCTGTTTAAATCCATTTGGAAGAATATACTTAAGCTTATCTTCTGACTTTCTCATTGTTGAGCATTCTGGTCTGTCACGATGTAAGTGAATTGCATCAAACTCGCAACGTGTAGTACATAGACCACAACCAACACATTGATTCTCATCAACGATTGTAGCACCACATGAAAGACAACGAGCTGTCTCTTTCTTAACCTGCTCTTCTGTAAATACTTCCTTAGCATCTCTAAATGACATCTTGTCAACGTCTTTCTTAACGCCAGGAGTATTTCTTCCACCCTGATCATATCCTTCAGGAAGTTGGAAATCATCCTTATCAAATTCAATATAATGATGAGGTTGACGTCCAATTGTAAGGCTTGAATGAGGTTGTACAAATCTATGGATAGAGATTGCACCTTCTTTACCACATGCAATAGCATCGATTGCAAATCTTGGTCCATAGAACATATCTCCACCAACGAAGATATCTGGTACTGTAGTCTGGAATGTAACCTTATCAGCAACAGGTGCTGGACCTCTGAACTCTACGTCCTCGCCTTCTAATAGGTTGCCCCATTCTGTACATTGTCCTACAGAAAGAAGTACATTTGAACATTCAATTGTCATAGTGTCATTCTCATCATACTTAGGATCGAAACGTCCTTCAGCATTCTTAACCTGAGTACACTTCTTAAATACAATGCCTGTAACCTTACCATTCTCTGTAAGAATTTCCTTAGGTCCCCAGCCACCTTGAAGTTCAATTCCTTCTGATTCAGCAATCTCAATTTCTTCAGGAAGTGCTGGCATAATATCACGAGTCTCAAGAGAAACCTGTGTTACCTTAGAAGCACCACAACGTACTGCTGTTCTTGATACGTCGATAGCTACGTTACCACCACCGATAACTACTGTATCACCACTAATCTTGTATGATTCATCATCTGTAACAACATGAAGAAGATCAACACCCTTCATTACACCTTCTGCATCTTCACCAGGAACGCCTATTCCACGTCCACCTTGGCATCCGATTGCAATGTAGAATGCTTTATATCCTTGCTTTCTAAGTTCAGCAAGTGTAATATCTTTACCTACTTCAACTCCAAGCTTAATGTCAACACCCATTTCACGAAGTACGTCAACTTCAGCTTCAACGATTTCAGATTCCATTACGAATGAAGGAATACCATATGTAACCATTCCACCTGGCTTCTTATTCTTCTCGAATAATGTTGGCTTATATCCCTTCTCAGCTAAGTAGTAAGCACAAGAAATACCAGCAGGACCAGCTCCGATTACAGCAATCTTCTCATCGAAAGCGCCTTTAACCTTAGGAATAACCTTCTTAGGTACAAATCTTGTCTCAGCATTAAGATCTCGCATAGCAATAAACTTCTTAACTTCATCAATTGCTATAGCTTCATCAACTGTACCTCTTGTACAAGCATCTTCACAACGACGGTTACATACATGACCGCATACTGCTGGAAGAGGATTGTTCTTCTTAATAAGCTCTAATGCCTTAGTATATTCACCCTGTGCAGCAAGTTTTAAATATCCCTGAATAGCAATATGTGCAGGACAAGCTGTCTTACATGGAGCTGTACCAGTTTCATGTGTCTCAATACGATTAGTATCTCTGTAATCCCAGTTCCAATCAGCTTCACTCCACTTCTTGTCAGTTGGAAGTGGTTGCTTAGGATATTGTACCTCTGTACCATCCTTCTTACATAACTTCTGACCAAGAGTAAGTGCTCCAGCTGGACATACCTCCACGCATCGTGCACAAGCAACACACTTCTGCTTCTCAACATGTGCAACATAAGCAGATCTACTCATATTAGGAGTATTGAATAGCTGTGATGTACGAAGAGCATAACATACATTTACATTACAGTTACAGATAGCAAAAATCTTGTCTTCACCATCAATATTAGTAATCTGATGTACGAAGCCGTTCTCTTCACCCTTCTTAAATATCTCAAGAGCTTCCTCTTTAGTAATATAACGTCCGCCTTTGCCAGTCTCAACAACATATTCAGCCATGTCACCTACTGCAACACACCAATCATTGAAATCATCAGCACAACCTTCATCGTATGTCATTCTTGAACGACGGCATGAACAAGGTGATGCAGCGTATCTACCTTCGTATTTGTCTAACCAGTGAGAAATGTGCTCGATAGGAATAGAAGACTCATTCATATCTACTTCCTTCTCAACTGCGATAACGTGCATACCAATTCCAGCTCCTCCTGGAGGTACCATATGTGTAAGTCCCTCTAGTGGAAGTCTTGTCATATGTTCAAAGAACATACCAAGTTCAGGACGCTTAGCAATCATATCCTGATTCATGTTAGAGAACTCAGCTGAACCAGGTACATACATAGGAAGTACCCATCTCTTCTCGTGATTAGGATTAGGCCACTTTGGATCAAGATCCTCGTAATTCCATTCTACAATTCCTGAGTAAGAGATTTTCTCTAATTTCTCTGTTAATTCCTCATCTGATAATCCAGAACTTGCTTTTAATTCTGCAAATGTTCTTGGATGACGAATCTCTTTAAAATTGTCAATAATCCACTTTGCCAAATCATCATCATCTTCAACAAGTGCCTTTACTGCCCAATATTCTGGATCGTCCTTTGTAACCTTTTGTAGACCAAGCTTAATCTTAGCACGGTCAGTAATAATCTTACCAAGTTTTGCAACATTAGGTAACATTGGTCCACTAACATCAGCACAATCTGGACGTAGCGGATAGTTAGGATTTGTTCCCTGCGCTGTCTTTGCTGCCATAAATAAATACCTCTCTCTTTCCTTTATTAACTTTTTACCATCCTTAGTTACTTCACAAGCGCGTAATAACTCTTAGTATCATTATACGAAAGCTGTCGTCAAATTGCAATAGAATAAAAGCAGATTGTTATTTTTTTCACAAAAATTACATAATCTCTGCTATCATCCATTGATTTATTTAAGAAAATACATGATTTCTTCAGCTTTATCAATAATTGTCATACAAGTTAACTGTTCTAATTCTTCTCTAGGTCTAAAGCCCCAACTAACTAGAAGACAATCCATTCCTGCGCATTCTGCAGTAAGAGAATCCACGCCAGAATCGCCTACATACAGGACATCTTCGGCTTTAAGCTCCAGATCAATCTGGTTAAGGGCTGCATATACACTATCCTTTGCAGGCTTTTTAGCCCTTACCATATTGTCCCCTGCATAACTTACTATATAATCTTTGAAGAAATGTTCTATAATCTGGCCAACAGCCCCTTCTTCCTTATTACTAACAATTCCTACAGGTATACCTAGTTCCTTACACTTCTTAAGTACATCCATCATTCCAGGATATACAGTTGAATATACATACAAATGATCTAGGTAGTATTTTAAGAATAAGGCAAATTCTTCTTCAAAAGTCTCACATTCTTCACCGCCTGGTACAGAACGAATCATAAGATTTCTTATTCCATTTCCAACAATATTTCGCACTTCATCAACAGTTAAATTAGGCTGATTGTACTGTGTCAAACTATAGTTAACTGCAGCTGTAAGGTCTTCTATTGTATCAAGAAGAGTTCCATCAAGATCAAGAACTAATGCCTTATACTTATCAATAATGGCCTCTCTTTTAGCAATTCCTGAAGAACATGCCGTTGCACTTCCACATCTTAGTGCCATATAGAAAGACTTTTTCATGTCTTTACTTTCCAAATATTTATATAGAAAGCCTGCAACAAGAGAATCTCCTGCTCCTGTAGTATTGACAATGTCACCTCTAGGAGACTGGCAAGTCATTACTTCCCCATCTTCTGTAAGCATTACACCACCGTGAGGTCCAAGACTTACTATGACATTCTTGGCTCCCATATCCTGCAATTTAGACGCATATTTAAGAATTTCTTCGTCTGTTCTGATGTTAACTCCAAACAAATTGCGAAGTTCTTCAACATTAGGCTTTACAAGAAATGGTTTCGCACTAAGTGATGCTTCAAGAAGTCCCCCTGCAGCATCAACAACTACTTTTGTTTCTTTATGTGGCAAATGTTCTATTATATCTTTGTATACATTCTTCCCAAGGCTCCTTGGGGCAGAACCAGCAAGCACTAGTACATCTTCTTTACCTACGGCTTGAAGCTTGTCATAAAGTTCTTCAAGATACTCGCTTTTCATTGCAGGCCCATCACCATTAATCTGGGTCTCCTTATTGCCTGTAACCTTAATATTGATTCTACTGCTACCTTCACAAGAAATAAAATCACAATTTACTTTTTCCTCTTTAAGAAGTCTCTCGATTTCTTCACCAGTAAAACCTGCTTTAAATCCAAGAGCTGTAGTCTTCTCTCCAAGTCTACTAAGAAGTATTGATACATTAATACCTTTTCCACCAGGAAATATCTCTTCGCCTGATGTTCTATTAATTTCACCCACCTGCAAATCTTTAATCTTGATATAATAATCAAGAGATGGGTTAAGTGTAATTGTATATACCATATTATATCCTTTTATTTCTCAGCAATAGCTTGTAATTTCTGAATGCTTGCAAGAATCTCGCTTAAGTATTCGCTTACTTCTCTAGTTCCATCAAGAGATTGCTTTGTAACATTCATAGTATTCTCGCTATTGGCCGTAAGCTCTTCTGTATATGCACTAGTATTAGAAATTGAACCTGCGATTTCAGAATTATTCTTGTTAATATTACCAAGGAATTCTGTCTGCTTTCTTACAGCTTCATTCATTGTATTAATATTGTCATCAATTGTCTTAAACTGTTCATCTGTCTGAGTAACAAGTTCATTCTGTCTAGCACTAACTTCATCTAAGTTAGATACAGCATCGTTAACAAGGCCTGCTTCGTCAGCCAAAGTCTCTAGTATTCCATTAATCTTCTCTGTTGCATTACTTGTATCTCCAGATAACTTCTGTATCTCACCGGCAACGACTGCAAATCCTTTACCCTGCTCACCTGCTCTAGCTGCCTCAATGCTGGCATTTAATGATAAGAGGTTTGTCTGATCCGCAATATTTCGGATAATGGAAAGAATCTCTTTAGCTTCCTGTAAACTTTCTACCAATGTCTCTGTTGCTTCAGATACCTTTTCTTTAGATTCTGCAACAAGTTTCGTACTATCAGATAAGGCATTTACATTACCCATACCTTGTTCTGATAATTTATGTGTCTCAGTAAATCTATCCTGAATATCATTACTAATCTCAGTTAATGCATTTAATTTTTCACTTATACCATTACTCATTGTAAGCTGATCTTGTATAGTATCTGCAACATCACTTGTACCAGATGCAATTTCTTCAATAGACGACTGAGCAGATTCTGACTGAGATTCAATGGTCTTTGCTTTAGTATCGATATCTGCAACCCTTTCACTAAGGGCATCTGTTGCTTCCTTAATTGCATCAAGAACTTCTTCTTGTCTCTTAGTCTGTTCTTCAATCTGAGCCATTCGCTTCTTGCCAATGTCCTGTGTAATCCTACTAGAAACACAAGCAAGAATACCTACAAGAATTACAGCGAATATCTGAATTTCATAATTAGCTATATCATCGGCAGTTAAAGCATGATATACAACAATTCTTACTACTACTGATGCAAGATTTATTACAAAATATGTAATAAAGAATTGTAACAATATCTTAAAATCACTATAGGATAGCACTACTGCAAGCATTGGGAACAAATACACAAAGGTTAATGGTGTATCTCCTGTTATAAGAACATATGCAAATAGTATTGCATATCCATAGGTTGCAAATAAAGCAAACTTTGGACTATCAGGATTTTTCTTATTGAATATAAGCCCCACAACAAATGGAACAAAAGCACATATAAGAAGTATTGCATAATATACAATAGTTCTTTCCCCTTTAATTACTTCTAGAAGATATGCCGCAGAAATAATGCCTAATGTAACCACCCAGCCAATTAGTGCAAAACTATTAATTCTTGCCATATCACTTTTTACTTTCTTCATGACTCAACCCTCCTCGTATTATTATTGTTATATTAAATCATGAATTAATAATATACCTTTTCAAGGCACAATCCTTTAGCGGGTGCTGTCTGCCCCGCCTTTGTCCTGTCTTTGGCCTCTAGTATTTCTTCTATCTCTCTTGGCCTCATCTCACCCTTCCCAACCATAAGAAGCGTTCCAACTAAGATTCGTACCATATACTGAAGAAAACCTGTTCCTGTAAAATAAATATATATATACCCTTTAGATGTCTTGATATCTATGCTTTTAATCTCTCTTACAGTAGATTTCTTCATCTTAGGATTACCACAAAAGCTTTTAAAATCGTGCTCACCTATAAGATAATTGGCAGCCTCTCTCATAGCATCAACATCTAACTTTGCATCAATGTATGTATAATACTTTCTATTAAATACCGGTTTTACTTTTCCATTAAATATAGTATAGCAGTAAGTCTTACCTTTTGCATTATATCTTGCGTGAAATCTTTCAGAAGCTTTTGATACACTTGTAATTGCTATATCATCTGGCAGATATCGATTCATATATTCTAGAATCTCATCCTCAGTCATACTAGTATTCATGTGAACGTTAGCAATCATTGCTTTAGCATGAACCCCTGCATCTGTACGTCCTGCTCCTGTGATTTCAATTTCTGTATTGCACATACGCGAAAGCACATTTTCAATTTTACCTTGAATCGTTTCTTTATCCGGTTGACGTTCCCATCCAAAGTAACGAGTTCCATCATAACTAATTTTTAGTTTATAATTATTTTGTGCTAAATTTTCAGCCATATATCTATTATTGCATTTTTCGAAGAACATTTCCACAAAAATGTCTATTTATTATATATTTTCTATACACTCAAGATATGAATTATCTTATATTTGTCGTATTTACTCATTTTTTTCCATTATAATATGTATGATTTAACAAAATACCATTACAAAGGATTAATTATGAGCTCATCACAAAATAATATTAAAGAAAATCCCTTAGGCTTTGAATCTGTTGGAATATTAATAAGAAAATTCGCCATTCCAAGCATTATCGCAATGCTTGTGACCTCCCTATATAACATTGTTGACCAGATATTTATTGGTCAATGCGTTGGAGAACTGGGAAATGCTGCTACTAATATTGTATTCCCATTAACAATGTGCTGTATTAGCATCGCTCTTCTCTTTGGTATAGGCGGTTCCTCAGCATTTAATTTATCACAAGGCAGAGGCGATAATGATAAAGCTCCATATTTCGTAGGAACAGCCGCAACAATGATGGTATTAATAGGACTAATTCTTGGATTAGTATGTATTTTTTTCACTGAACCAATACTAAGATTCTTAGGTTCTCCAGATTCAGTGCTAGAACATGCCAAACCATATCTTTCTATAACAGCTATTGGATTTCCTGCACTTATTCTTCAGGCAGGAGGCGGACACCTTGTTAGAGCTGACGGAAGCCCAAGAATTACAATGACCATTAATATTGTTGGAGCAGTTATAAATATAATATTAGATGCAATTTTCGTAGTATATCTTGGAATGGGTATGGCCGGAGCTGCAATTGCAACTGTTATAGGTCAGGTTATATCATGTCTTATAGTTGTAGTATACTTCTTCCATTTCAAATCGGCAAAACTACAACTAAAGCACTTCCTTCCAAGAGGCTTCTCCCTAAAGCAAAGCACAGTACTTGGTCTAGCACCTTGTTTTAACCAACTAGCCATGATGGCTACAGCCATTGTATTCAACAACAGCCTTACTTACTATGGCGCCAAAAGCGAATATGGAGATTCAATCCCGATTGCCGTTGCTGGAATCGTACTAAAATGCGCACAAATTCTCCTTGCAATAATTATAGGAATAGCGCAAGGTTTGCAGCCTATCGCAAGCTTTAATTATGGCGCGAAGAATTTCGATAGAGTAAAGAGAGGATATACTATTGCTCTAAAATGGGGCGCACTTATTTCTATAATAGGATTTCTATTATTCCAGATTTTCCCGGCTGAAATCATTGGTTTCTTCGGAAAAGGCTCAGATCTATATGTTGATTTTGGAGTTAAATTCTTTAGAATAACTGTATTTATGATGTGCCTAATCTTTATACAACCTATTACATCTAACTTCTTTACAGCAATAGGAAAACCTAAGAAGGGTGTTTTCTTAAGCCTTACAAGACAGTTTATATTCCTTATGCCCCTCATTCTTATTTTTCCAAGAATATTCGGCTTCGAAGGATTATTATATTGTCAGCCAATAGCGGATTTTCTGGCTGCATTAATCTGTGTAATTATGATTGTAAGGGAATTTAAAAAGCCGGAATATTCCGGCTCTGAAAGTTTCTTTATTTTAAAAAGAAAATAAATATAGATTTAATTTTATAAATTTTTCTCTAAAAGTACTGCTTGATTTGCTCGTAAATGCATATGCATATAGCCATCATGAACAGCAACTCTAACTGGCATAATAGAATAGCCATTACTTGTTGTTAGCATAGATACAGTCATCTCGCATTCAAGGGGCACCTCTGCTTTCCATACTGGAATATCAACATCAATGTCATGATAGCTTCCATTAACAATTATTACGCATTTCTGTTCTTTATTAAATCGTCCATATGATACATAATCTCTGTCGCATCTAAGGAATACAAATGCTCCCTTCTTAAGGGCAGAAGATATTTTACGTTCATTTATCATATCTCTATGGAAGTCAATAAGAGCATCATCCACATTATTCCATGGATATGTTCTTCTATTATCTGGATCTGTAAAACCGCACACTCCAGCTTCATCACCATAATACAAAGTAGGTGCTCCCGGCCATGTCATTTGCATAAGAACTGCAGCTTTAAGTATTCCTTTATCCACATTTTCAGAGGCTGCTTCACTACCTAATTCTGCTACTCTACCAACCTTATGATTAGTTCTTGTCAAGAATCTTGAATGATCATGATTAGATAACTGATTCATTGAAGAATACAAGGAAGGAGTAAGGAATTTCGTCATAAAATGCCTCATAGATGCTTCAAATCTTGCACCGTCTCCTATAGCTCCTTCATCAAAGGAATCTGAATGCTTCTCCATTCCTGTAAGGAAATATGACACAGGCTCCATGAAAGCATCATAATTCATTATAGTATCCCACTGATCTCCACTAAGCCAGGCTGATGCATCCCCATAATGCTCTGCAAGTATTACAGCATTAGGATTAGCGCTCTTAACCTCCTGTCTGAAGCGTCTCCAGAACCAGTGATTAAATTCCTCGCTATGACCCAAGTCTGCTGCCACATCAAGACGCCAGCCGTCGCAATGGTATGGTGCAGAAACCCATTTTTTACCTATTTCAAATATATAATTGCATAATTTCTCTGAATTCTCATAATTAAGCTTTGGAAGGGTATCATGGCCCCACCATCCATCGTAATGACTATTATATGGCCATTTATCAGGCTCATTCTCGTTAAAGTCAAAGAATTCTCTGTATGGACTATTAGCATCTATAAAAGCACCTTTATCATAGTAAGGCTGATACTCATATATTCTCTCTTTATCCATCCATTTATTAAAAGAGCCACAATGATTAAATACACCGTCTAAAATCACTCTAATGCCGTTCTCATGAGCCTCGCTTACAAATCTGGCAAAGAATTCGTTAGAAGCCTCAAGATTAGCCTTATTGGTAACCCTAGATATATATCTGCTTGCCTTTGTATTGTCTGCTTCTCCATTCTCAAGAAGTCTACCCTCATCCACGACTATTTTGCCGTAATGTGGGTCAATATAGTCATAATCCTGGGTATCATATTTATGATTAGATGGAGACACAAATAGAGGATTAAAATATATAACCTCAACACCTATACTCTTAAGATAATGTAATTTCTCTCTAACTCCTTCTAAATCTCCACCGTAGAACTTACACACATCGAAACTATCAGGGTTCTTATTCCAGTCTTCTACCTTAGTAGATGGCATAGAAATATAATAATACTCACCTGACTCAACGTCATTAGATGGATCTCCGTTATTAAAACGATCCACAAGTATCTGATACATTACTGCACCTTTAACCCATTCAGGAGTATCAAAGCCAGGAACTATCATAAAAGCATATTCCCAACGAATATTATCACATACACTGTATCTATCAAGGAATACTTTCTCATTACCCTGTTCAATCTGGAAAATGTACTTAAAAGGCTTACTTCCAACCTGAACATTTACTCGATAGTAATCGAATACGTCTCCTGCTTCATCAAGATCCATAGGAAGCTTGTAATCCGGAGTGCATAGAACAACTTTCGCAGGTTGACCATGCTTAACTCTAACTCTTATCTTGACCCTATCATTCTCTTTTGGCTCCCAGGGATTCCTATATTCTATTGTTCCATCGCTAAATATAGCTTCTCTGTTCATCTAGACTCCTATCCAATCCAATACCCAATGAGTCTCGGCTATTTTGGTTCGGCTTCGCCGAAAAGCCTCGACGTGTAGTCATTTGCTACGCAAATAACTACATAAAGTAAAAAAGACAGCATCCGCTGTCCTTTTTAGGAGAAGGTATTTTTACTATGGGGTTAGTAAAAATTAATATAATGTATTGGGGGTTTTTACGATTATTATTATATCCACGCGCAACATATAAGTGTTCACAAATATAACAAAACCTCGCTGTTGTTTTTGTGCATATAGCACAAAAAGAAGCCCTTTTACACTAATTCTTCACTTTAAGTACAGCCAAATCTTAGAATAAGCTCTCAAATTCTTCTCTTGTAATCTTTTCCTTCTCTATAAGAAGATTTGCGCAAGAATGTAATATTTCTTCGTTTTCTCTAAGAATCTTCTCAGCTCTATCGTAGCATGAATCTACGATACTCTTTACTTCTTCATCTACTATTGCGGCAGTCTTTTCAGAATAACCTTTCTGATGCGCCAAGTCACGACCGATAAAGACTTCTTCTTGATTATCATCAAGATTAATCATTCCCACCTTATCAGACATACCGTATTTTACAACCATATTACGCGCTTGCGCAGTAGCCTGCTTTATATCCTGGGACGCTCCAGTCGTTACATCATCAAAAATAATTGATTCAGCAATTCTACCACCCAGAGTAGCTGTAATTTCCTGAAGAATTCTACCCTTAGTCATATGCATTCTATCCTTTTCAGGAAGAGGCATTGTATAACCTGCTGCACCTATTCCAGTAGGTATTATAGATACCGTATATACAGGTCCTATATCTGGCAATACATGGAATAATATTGCATGTCCTGCCTCATGATAAGCAGTAATCCTCTTATCTTCATCAGATATAATCTTACTCTTCTTCTCAGTTCCTAAGCCTACTTTAACAAATGATTTTCTAATATCTTCCTGTACAATAAACTTTCTATTATCTTTTGCTGCTCTTATTGCTGCTTCATTAATTAGATTTTCTAGGTCTGCGCCCGTAAAACCAGCTGTAGTCTGAGCAATCTGTTTAAGATCCACATCATCACCAATAGCTTTCTTTCTACAATGCACTTCAAGAATCTCTTCTCTTCCTCTTACATCAGGAGGTCCAACAACAACCTTTCTATCGAATCGTCCTGGTCTTAGAATAGCAGGATCTAGTATATCTACTCTGTTAGTTGCCGCCATAACAATAATTCCTTGATTTACAGCAAAACCATCCATTTCAACAAGCATCTGATTAAGAGTCTGTTCTCTTTCATCATGTCCGCCGCCCATTCCTGTACCACGGCGTCTTGCAACAGCATCTATCTCGTCAATAAACACAATACATGGGGAATGCTTCTTGGCCTCATCGAAGAGATCTCTTACACGAGAAGCTCCAACACCAACAAACATTTCCACGAAATCAGAACCGGAAATGCTAAAGAATGGTACGCCTGCTTCTCCAGCAATAGCTTTCGCAAGAAGTGTCTTACCTGTTCCTGGAGGTCCCTCAAGTAATATTCCCTTAGGAATTCTTGCGCCTATAGCTGTGTATTTGCCAGGATCTTTGAGGAAATCAACAACTTCTGCTAATTCTTCCTTCTCTTCAATAAGTCCCGCAACATCATTAAATCCTATGTCAATATCTTCGTTATTAGTCATTCTAGCTCTGCTTTTGCCAAAATTCATCATTTTAGCATTAGCGCCACCTGCTCCTCCACCTTGTCCACGAAACAGCATGAATATCAAGATAAATATGGCAACAATAGAAAGAATAGGCACAATCATCCCAAGCCATTCATCTCTTGGAACATCTGACACCTTGTAGTTCTTAAAATTTTTGCCATCTAATTCTTTCTGAAATTCGTTGACATCAGATACATAAAGAGTCTGAGTCTTATCGTTATTATTAAATGTTACAGTGGCTGTACCAGTTGGAACTGTGCTATTTTGCTTAATCATAATTGATGACACCGTTCCTTCAGACATGGCATTGTACAATTGTTCCTTGTTATAAGTAACAGGATTCTGTCTAGAAAGGAAATACCACCCTACAACAATTAATACAATTATAAGTATGTACAGCCCAAACCCCGCGAAGGGACTTCTTGGCTTATTCTCGTTCATCCTTAACCCTCTTTTCCTTTTTTCTTTAATCTAGTCAAATTCAACTACGCCTACGTAAGGCAAATTTCTGTATTTCTGATCATAGTCGAGACCGTAGCCCACAACAAATTTATCAGGAATGGTAAATCCCACATAATCTATATCAACATTTACCTCTCTTCTTTCAGGCTTATCTAGCAAACTACATATCTTAACACTCTTTGCTTTTCTCTGAGTAAAGAACCCCTTTAATGTTGATAAAGTATTTCCTGTATCAACAATATCTTCAACAATAATTACGTTCTTGTCTTTCATAGAAAGGTCTATGTCTTTGACAATTTTAACTTCACCTGTAGAACGTGTTCCACTTCCATAGCTAGAAACTTGCATAAAATCCAAAGTTACAGGAATAGTAATCCTTTTTGCCAGCTCACAAGCAAAAAATGCAGCACCTCTTAATACACATACAAGAAATACCTCTTCCCCCTTGTACTCTTCATCTATCTCCTTCGCAAGCTCACGAATTCTACTATCAACGTCTTCTTCTTCAATCATTTTAACTACATGTTCACTCATCTATATCTTCTCCTGTAATCCGTACCTTAAGAATCCTTCTTGTAGCTTCATTCACTTTATAGTATTCGCTAATTCGATGACCAACAACATACATTACATGATTGCCGTCACAAAGTAACAACATACTATCTCTATACTGTGATGGTATTTTTTCATCAATCATATATCTATTAATGGGTTTTCTAGAGCCTTTATCATTAATAACTATATAATCTTTTTCTCTTCTATTTCTAAGAGAAAGCACCTCTGTAATTTTATCATAATCAAACATTTTCGTATAGGTTTTTGGTGTTATTTGTACATTTTTTGTATTAGGAATCACTTCTAATTCCACAGTCATATTATTAATATTTACAGTTTTTTTCTTATGACAATCGTCTAATACTATTTCTTCATATGTACCATTATTCGATTCTGCTTCAATATTAGTAAATATTTCAACAGAGTCGTAATTAGAGACAGCCATTAAACCATAAGGCAGATTCACCTTTCTGCCACTTGCTCCCATTATAAGATCTACTAGTTTATCAACATGAACATTGGATATATCTTTAGAAGAACCGGCCATATTGCAGATAAAAGTATGCGAAACAAATTGAACTATTATTAATTCTTCCTTTAATAGCTTCTTGCTTAAGACGTTGCCTGTAACATACTTCTTATAAGCTATTTCAGCTTGTTTTCTTATGTATTCAACAGCCAAATCCTGCATCTTAGACAATTTAGACAAATGTTCTATGGCGCTAGGGTTTATGTCAAGAAACTTTGGAATAATATTATGCCTAATATTATTTCTTGTGTAATCCATTTCCTCATTAGTAGAATCTGTACAAAAAGACTGATTTCTACTTGCAAGATACGCTTCTATCTCTTTTCTGCTACATTCTATCAAGGGGCGAATAAAACTACCCCTGACCTTTTTAATGCCTCTTACTCCCTCTATTCCGGAGCCCCTAACCATGTTAAAAAGCATAGTTTCAGCATTGTCTTCCATATGATGGGCCGTAGCTATTTTACCTTCCATTATATGATTATCAAAACAGCTATATCTTAATTGTCTTGCGGCTTCTTCTATAGATAGCCCCTTTTCTTTAGCGAACTTTATTGAATCCACACTATAAGAGTGAAGTTTAACCCCATGTTTTTTACAAAGTTCCTCTACAAATCTGGCGTCTTCTATGCTCTCTTCTCCTCTTATTCCATGTTCAACATGTATAGCCTCTAATTCAAATTCCTTTTCTTTCCTTATTTCTTCTAGCACAAGAAGAAGGCACACCGAATCTGCGCCTCCTGAAACTGCGACATACACCTTATCGCCACTATTAATCATATTGTATTCTTCAATTGTTTCTTTACATTTAGAAATCATAGATTTATTATATCAAAAACATTAAAAAAAGCACACTCTAACATAACATGAGCTGTGCTTTATTATTTCTCACGGAAAATTGTCTCGTCTTCCCTAACTAGACCTAGTTTGTTCTTTGCCGTATTTTCTACATATTCAGATGTCTGGGTGTATCTCTCTTTATCGCTTAATTCCTGAGCAACTTGTTGCTGTTCTTGAAGCTCCGCTCTCTTCTTAGCTTCAACTTCTTTAAGATTTAAGTCTTTCCTTATTAGCAAAATCATAGCAACAGACATTGCAACAATGAGAAATAAGACAACGATAACAAAAGAAATACGTCCATTTACAGCCCGCCTCTTCCTCGGTCTTTGCATGGTTTATCTCCTTAATTTACATTGTTAGATTTTTGATGATTACTTATTCAAAGCTACACAACATCTTGTGTCTAACACACCAGACAAACACTATAAAATGGCAACTTATAGAATCTGTCATCCTATATGTCGGCATTTTTCGTTAAAACTTTAGACTAAAATTAAAAAATTTTTAAAAAAATTTAATTATTTTTTAATCCACGTATTCAAACAAGTCTTTTGCTTCTTCTTTCTTAGTTGTATCTTGTATATCTAATACCTTAACCTTAACAGATTTATTGCCAAATTCAATTTCTATTATATCTCCAACCTTCACTTTCGTCGAAGACTTAGCCACTCTGTCATTTACTTTGACACGCCCTGCATCACATGCTTCCTGGGCTATTGTTCTTCTCTTAATTAATCTACTTACTTTCAAGTATTTATCTAATCTCATATTATTTCCTCTATAAAACAAAACCCAAGACATTAAATGTCTTGGGTCAAAATTCTGTTTAAAAAAGAATTACTTATTTACAGCATCCTTTAAAGCCTTACCAGCCTTGAACTTAGGTGCCTTAGAAGCTGCGATCTTCATCTCTTCACCAGTTCTAGGATTTCTTCCTGTACGAGCTGCTCTCTTAGATACTTCAAAAGTACCAAATCCAACTAATTGGATCTTCTCACCCTTCTTTAATTCTTCAGCAACAACTTCTGTGAATGCCTTTAAAGAAGCTTCAGCGTCCTTCTTAGAGATTCCAGCCTTGTCAGCCATAGCTGCAACTAATTCTGTTTTGTTCATAGTTTTCTTCCTCCTCAGAATTTTAATATAATAATTACTAGGTTCTTACCTAATTAATTTACAAATCTATTTATAATGGTTTTATCCTACTTTGTCAAGCAAAAATCCTTTATTTTCAAGGTTTTTTTGTGGATTAATACATTGTCACAATTTTTATTATAAATCTTTGTAACATAATACCATTGAAATATAATAAAATTCCTACTTTTTTCTTGTAAAACTCACTCTATGTAGAGCTCTTTCCTGTCAATGTTCCAATCATATTAGAAAGAGTTGACAAATAATCAAGATCCGTACTGCTTGATGATGAACTATTAGAAGAATTCGTTGAATTCTTATTGCTAGTACTATTACTTGTATTTGTTGTAGTACTAGACGAACTATTTTCATCAGATAAATCTATAGCAATCTTTGCGGTAGCAGAATTAACATATAATATCTTACTCCAATCATTAAAGCCTGTAGCTGTTACTTTCACATTATGTACACCATAAGGAACTGTTAGGGCTTCATTAGGATTTACCTGATTACCATCGAGATAGACTGTAACGCCAGGCATAGATACCACAAAAGTAAGCTGACAGGTCTTAGGTCCACCCTTTTCAATATTTCCTAGGTCAATTACCGATATTTCGCCCCTCTTAACATCGCATTTAACAGTACCACCATATCCATTATTAGCAACTGTAACATCATAACTACCCTCAGGCACTTCAGTTAACAAATCAGGGGTTATCTTCGCAAATATATAAGAGCCAATTTGTACCATACTACCATCGAAGTTGGCTGTATTAACAAATTGAATATATCCATGCCCTGTTGTTACTGCTATGGATAGCACGTTAGAGTCTTTTCCCACTATAGTAAGGGTATCGTTTTCTCCGATACTTAATATAGATACCGATTCATTACCAGCATACACGCAGATATTATCCGTATAGGAATATTGTGCATTTCCTATATAGATTCTATGTTTATCAGTATTAATAGAATAATTAGTAACTCCTGTCTGTGTCCAGGTCTTATCAGACATTTTAATACTACTTAGGGCATTAGACTTAAGCTTATCTCCAAGAACTACCGCTGTTCCTGGTGTAAAGTTCAGAGAACTGCTTTCATTACCATATTTATCCAGAAACTGTGTTGCAAGGCTGTATTTATAGCGAAGAGTTCGAGTTGTTACAGTATTATAGACAGTAACAGTCTCTTCTATCATATTAAGTTCCTGAATAATGCAAATATTATTATCAACCTTTGCATCTTCATTTTGTGAACTATTAGATGTTGGTAACGCTTTTGATTTACCAAAATGTGGTTCGCTTTCTCCACAAGCACTAAGCATGGCAAGACCAAGCACAAGTATTAAAATAGCACATGCAATTTTCTTTATTCTGCATTTAACATTCATTGTTTTCTCCATGTTTTCGTATCAATTTACCTGCTCTATCTCTAAGATACTCTTTATTATTCTTCTCGGGATTATTTAGTACTTCGTCAAAGAGCTCCTTTAATACCTTTCCTACTAGAGGACCCTCTTTTAATCCCATTTTGATTAAATCACTACCTGTTATCTTAAGATCACCTATACAAAGGGCTTGGTTTTTCTCTATAATACTATTATAGATTGCCTCAAATCCATCAATATATGCTAATTTTTCTTCCCTTTTATATTCTGATTGTGCAAGAGTATCAGCTCTATTAACAGCAAACAAATCAGGAAATGCCCCTATTCCTATATCAACAATTTTATGTCGAACTTTTTTCTCCTCTAATTTCGGTCTCTCATCGTGATATCGAACTAGCCTAACCACCTTTTTTCTAGTTGCATTATCCATCTTAAGGCGCCTAAGTACATCATTGGCAATCCTAGCACTTTCTACAGGATGACCATAGAAATGATTATACCCTTCCTTATCTGTAGTCTTTGACTTTGGTTTTCCCGTATCATGAAGTAGCATCGTCAGTCTAAGCACACGATTTGACGGCACATTTTCCATAGAAATAACAGTATGCATACCAACACTATACATGTGATGCTTACTATTCTGCTCACATTTCATCATTTCGTCAAATTCTGGCAAAATATATTTTGTTAATCCTAGATTATATAATTCCAATATATGTCTTGGATTATCGGATTCTATTGTTTTTAGTAGCTCATCTCTAATTCTCTCACTACTTATATTTACAATACTAGGAGCAAGTTCTTCTATGGCTTCTTTTGTTTCATCATCCACACTAAAGCCTAGTTGTGCGGAAAATCTTACTGCCCTAAGCATCCTTAGTGCATCCTCAGTAAATCTTTCTCTAGCATTACCGACACACCTTATAACGCCATTTCTTAGGTCAGAGAGACCACCAAACTCATCTACTAGCCCTTCTGAATCATTATATGCCATAGCATTTATTGTAAAATCCCGCCTCAAGAGATCTTCCTTGAGATTACCTGTAAATTCAACAGAAGATGGATGCCTACTATCAAAGTACTCACCATCTATTCTGTATGTCGTAACTTCGTAACCCACTTTTCCCATTAATACAGTAACAGTTCCGTGCTCTATACCTGTATCAATGGTTTTGTTAAATATAGATTTGATTTCTTGAGGAAATGCATTTGTTGTAATATCCCAATCCTTCGGTTCACGCCCCAATATAGCGTCACGGACAGCGCCGCCTACTGCGTAGGCTTCGTGTCCGTGATTATGTAACATATCTATTATACGCTTTACCTCTTTTGGTAACTCAACTCTCATACAATATTCCTTTAATATGCTTTGCCCCAATATACTAATTTTTTAGCAGGCTTTCCGCAACATACACAGGTTGTTGCTATTTCTTCCTGCTCAAAAGGCATACATCTACTTGTGGCAGTGGTGTCTTCTTTAATCTTCTCTTCACACTCTACACTTCCGCACCACATACCTCTTATAAAGCCTGGTTTTTCGTCAATAGCTTTAACAAATTCTTCATAGTTAGTAGCATCATTAATATGTGAATCTAAGTATTCTTTAGCTTTATCATACATATCTGACTGCATTTTATCCATTGTTTCTTGAACAGTCTCTACCACCTTATCAAGGCTGCAATCAATCTTTTCTCTTGTGTCCCTACGAACAATCACACATTTACCCGCCTCAATATCCTTTGGTCCAATTTCAATACGAATTGCTACTCCGCACATCTCAGCCTCAGAGAACTTCCATCCAGGTGATTTGTCTGAATCGTCTATTGTCGCTCTAATATCAGCATCCTGCAAGCTATCAAGAAGCTCATTAGCCTTATCTAGCACTCCTTCCTTTTTCTGTTGAATAGGAATAACACACACTTGCGTTGGTGCAATTTTAGGAGGCAAGCAAAGACCTGCATCGTCGCTGTGTACCATAATAATTGCTCCAATTAATCTAGTTGAAACACCCCAGGATGTCTGATGAGCATACTGTAACTTATTATTATTGTCTGTATATTGTATTCCAAAAGCCTTAGCAAAGCCATCTCCAAAGTTGTGGCTTGTTCCTGATTGAAGCGCCTTACCATCTGGCATTAAAGCTTCAATGGTATATGTAGATTCTGCACCAGCAAATTTCTCTTTGTCAGTCTTTTTACCTTTAATCATAGGTATTGCAAGAATCTCTTTTGCAAAATCAGAATATACATTTAACATCTGAATTGTACGTTCTTCTGCATCTTCATGTGTTGCGTGAACAGTATGACCTTCCTGCCATAAAAACTCTGATGAGCGAAGAAATGGTCTAGTAGTCTTCTCCCATCTAACCACAGAACACCATTGGTTATAGCATTTAGGCAAATCTCTATATGAATGAATAATATCTTTATATAGGTCGCAGAAAAGTGTCTCTGATGTAGGTCTAACACATAATCTCTCTTGAAGCTTCTCTTCTCCACCATGTGTTACCCAAGCTACTTCCGGAGCAAATCCTTCTACATGATCTTTTTCCTTTTGAAGAAGGCTTTCTGGAATAAACATTGGCATATATACATTCTCTACACCAACCTTTTTAAATCTTTTATCAAGAATTTTCTGGATGTTCTCCCATATAGCATATCCTCTAGGCTTAAGTATCATACACCCCTTAACAGCAGAATAATCCATTAACTCTGCTTTTTTTACCACATCAGTATACCATTTTGTATAATCTTCTTCTCTTGATGTTATTTCTTCAACAAATTTCTTATTATTCGACATTTTATTCTCCTTAAATACGCAGAAATACTAACTTATATTAGCATTTTATATTGGTTTAATCAAGACTATCTATACATACGACGAGCCACTTCAATAGCAATTTCAGAATAATTATTATCTTCTATCTCTTCACCCTCTTCTAAGCAAGCGACAACAAGCTCATTAAGTCTAGAGAAATACTTAATTATATCATCATAATTTCTCATCCTTGAAATTGTATCTATAAGCCCTGCCTGCTTCTCAAGAGAAGATACTGCAATAGCTTCCATACATATATGAAGCTCCCCTGTAATATCTGATGCTTCCATCATCATGTCTGGTCTCTTCCTTCTTTCTTCTAGAAAATAAGCTTTTGCACCATCTACATCCCCTATTTTGAAGCACTCTCTAAGCCCCTCTCTAACAGCCTTAATCTCTATTTTTTCTCCTACAATACCTACTTTTAACTCTTTAGCCTTTATATTATTGTGTACTACCCATAGATACCACAAGAATTCTGATATAAACCCAAATATTCTTCTATGATAAGAATTCTCTTCCTCAATAACAATATTATCTTCTAATTCAAATAATATATCAAAAAGCCATTTACAATAATCACAAAACAGCTCCCTTCTACTTATCATAATATTGCCAAAATACGTATGCTTATCATTAACTAATCTATCATAATCCTCTAAATAATCTGGATAACTTCTACTTATAACTTTCCTTGTTTCATCAAGATAATATGGCTTGTGATTCTCCGAAAAGCCATAATAATAGGTGTAATTAAGATTCAAACATTTACTAGTTATACAATCATAATCCTTTAAATATTCAATAATCTGCTTCCTATCTAGTAAATTATCCCTCTCATCAACAAGATATCTTCTGTAATGACAGGTTCCTACAATATCTACATCATTAATATTCTTGTAAATGTAATATATCCCCGTTAGTTCGCTATAATAACAATTCTTATTAGAAATATTATCCCCTATATCGTCCCTTAGATATCCATAGGTGTTCTCTTTTCCATCTGCTCCTACAAATAAAGGTTTGTATAAGTCTAAACCCGACTCATCAAACCTTTTATGTGTCATAGCATATATTGTAATTTTTTCTTCCATAACAATACTCTTGTAATTATATTTACATTTAACAAACCGCCAAAACCCTATTGCTATACTCTGAAACGATATCCTATGCCCCAGATTGTTTCTATATATTGAGGCTTCGAAGAATCAATTTCGATTTTCTCTCGTACCTTTTTGATATGTACAGTAACAGTTTTGGCATCACCGAAGGAAGCTTGTCCCCATATTGCCTGAAACAATTCTTCTTTAGATATTACGCGATTAGGATTCTCCACTAGAAATAAAAGCAATTCAAATTCCTTCGAAGATAGCTGCACATCCTCTCCATTTACAGATACTATTCTGCTGTCAGTATCTATCCTAAGTCCACGTATTTCAATTACATTCTTCTTGCCTGGCGCGTTACTTCCAACTAATCTTTCAAATCTGCTCATATGAGCTTTAACTCTAGCTACTAATTCTCCTGGGGAAAAAGGCTTTGTAATATAATCATCTGCACCTAATCCAAGACCACGTATCTTATCAATATCGTCTTTCTTTGCTGAGACAAGAAGAATCGGAGTGTTCTTCACCTCTCTAATCTTCTGACATACCTCAAAACCGTCCATTTTAGGCAACATTAAATCTAGAATAAATAAATCATAGTCGCCTTCAATTGCGCGTTTTAGCCCAATTTCTCCATCATTTTCTACTATAACATCGTAATTATTTACTTCCAAATAATCCTTTTCTAATTGAGCGATGGCTTCATCATCTTCAACAATTAATATTCTTTGCATATAACTCCCCTATCTCATCACTGCTTGTACTTTTTTAGCACAAAGCTCATGGTTGTACCCTTTCCAACATTACTAGAAGCCCATATCTTACCTTCATGATCTTCTACAATCCTTTTTACAATAGAAAGTCCTATTCCACTACCTCCTGCAGAGGTATTCCTTGACTGGTCACCTCGATACATTCTATCAAATATGTATGGCAAATCTTCTTTTGGAATACCTATTCCATTATCCTTAATATCTATCTGTACAAAATCACCTGCATCATGTAAAGAGAAAACAATTTTAGAATCTTTCTCTCCGCGGTATTTCACAGAATTATTAACAATATTATTAACAACCCTCGCCAGTTGCTCTGGATCTGCTATACAGACCACATCAGGATCAAGATAATTAGTATATATCAATTTTATGTTTTTGTGGGATAAATCCATGCTAATATCGCATGTACAGTCCTGAAAATAATCTGAAATATTGATTTTCTGAAAATTATAAGGAATCCTACTTGTATCCAGATTGCTATACAATGTCAGCTCATTTATGAGATTATCCATCTCGATTGCTTTATTAAGAATTGTTTGAACGTATTCTTCCTGCTTTTTGGAATTATTTGCCACACCATCTAGCAATCCTTCTGAATAACCTTTAATTGCAGTAATTGGCGTTTTCAAGTCATGGGCTATATTAGATATAAGCATTTTCTGCTCATTTTCATCCTCTAGCCTCTGCTCTGCACTGGTTTTAAGACGAATTCTCATTTCTTCAAATGTATCACACAATTCACTTAATTCATCAACACCATTTCCAGAAATGTTAAATTCCAAGTCTCCTTCCTTAATACAATCAGCTGCTTTTGTTAACTTTCTTATATTAGGCACAATTCCTTTGTAAATCCAAAGAATTAAAATTGTAGCAGTAAGAATAAGTATTAAGGCACCAGAAGCTATTGCATCTACTGACAAGCCACTAAGATTCTCTTTGAGTCGAAGCATGGTCTCACTGGTAAAGTTAGAGAATCCCAGCAACATATAGGCAGTAAATACTATTAATATCGGTACAAATATAATTATACAAAATGCTAAAACTAGTCTTGTTCTAATCTTCATATATTATGCGTTCTTAAGTGCATCCACCTTGTCTAACTTCTCCCATGGGAGATTTAAATCGCTACGTCCGAAATGACCATAAGATGATGTTTGCTTGTAAATTGGACGACGAAGATCAAGCATTTTAATAATGCCAGCTGGTCTCAAATCAAAATTCTTTCTTACAATTTCAACAAGCTCCTCATCTGACTTCTTGCCTGTGTTAAATGTGTCAACCATAATGGAAGTTGGCTCTGCAACACCAATAGCATAACTCAACTGGATTTCACATTTATCAGCTAGTCCTGCTGCAACTATATTCTTGGCTACATATCTTGCAGCATAAGCCGCAGATCTGTCTACCTTAGTACAGTCTTTTCCTGAAAATGCTCCACCGCCATGACGAGCCATTCCACCATATGTATCTACAATAATCTTACGACCTGTAAGTCCTGCGTCACCATGAGGTCCACCAATTACAAAACGACCTGTTGGGTTAATGAAGAACTTTGTCTTATCATCAATCATATCCTTTGGAATAATTGGGTCAAATACGTATTTTTTAATATCCTGATGAATCTGCTCTTGTGTAACATCCTCACTATGTTGAGTTGATAATACAACCGCTTCTAATCTCTTAGGCTTTCCATTTTCATCATACTCTACTGATACCTGTGTCTTACCATCTGGTCTTAGATAAGATAGTATGCCATCTTTTCTTACTTTAGTAAGTTGAAGAGAAAGCTTATGAGCTAGATCAATTGGATATGGCATATAATCTTCTGTCTCATTAGAAGCATATCCAAACATCATACCCTGGTCTCCAGCTCCTGTATCTAGTTCATCTGTAAGTGATCCTTCTTTTGCCTCTAAAGCTTTATCTACTCCCATTGCAATATCTGCTGACTGCTGATCAAGAGCCACCATAACAGCGCAAGAATTACCATCTAGGCCTTTTGCTCCATCATCATATCCTATCTCAAGGACAGTATCTCTAACAATCTTAGGAATATCAAGATTAGCTTTAGTTGTAATCTCACCTGTAACAAGCACAAAACCTGTGCAGGATGCTGTCTCGCAGGCAACTCTACTCATAGGGTCCTGTTCATAACAAGCATCTAAAATAGCATCTGAAACGGCATCACACACTTTATCTGGATGTCCTTCAGTTACTGACTCTGATGTAAATAATAATTTTTCCATTTGATTATCCTTTCTTTCATAGCATAAAAAAACCGCCTTTAAAGCGGACCGAACAAATGGATTCTCATTGTTCGATAACTCGCTTTGGTTGGCACCTTCCCTATAGGGGGTTGCCGTGGCTTCGTCGATCCATACTATCTCCACCACTCTTAATAAGAATCATGCTATAATATTCATTTTCTTGCTAAACAATACACCCTATAACCATTTTTGTCAACAAAAACATATAAATATGTAGTTTTTTGATAAAAAATCATTGCCAAAAACTATATGTAACGATTATAATACTATTGGGTGTTCACAAAAAATGCACAATATATTGTTTACATAAATAAGAAAAAACACTACATATGATTTCTCAGGAGAAGAAAAATGGCAAAACTTGAAGTCAAAAAACTCAAACCAGGAATGGTTGTTGAAAAGGCTATAGTAACAAAGAGAGGACAGACTATTGCAAAGGTTGGAACTGAATTAGACTCAAAGCTTATTGCTCGACTTTCTTTCTACAAGATAGAAGAAGTTGTTGTAGAAGACGGATTCAATGATGAACCTGCCAAACCTTTAGAATTAGAAGATGTTCTCCCTCCAAAGAAGGAGGAGCCTAAAGAAGAACCAAAACAAGAGCCTAAGAAAGAACCCTCTAAAATAAGAGAGTCTATGTCATATACAAGTAGACTTCAAAGTAATCAGGAATTCCAGGACTTCCAGTTAAGTTATTCCGAGAACATGGCTGCTTTAGAAGAGACATTTGACACAATTATATTTGGTGACGGCAATATTTCTGAAGAAACACTTATAAAGAATGCTGAGTCTCTATTTGCATCAAAAACAAGCATCCAGATGTTCGATTTGCTTCATTGTATGAAATCAATTGATGATAGTGTATATGCACACTCAATTAACGTAGCTTTAATATCTCGTGCCATAGGAAAGTGGCTTAAGCTGTCAAGAGAACAGCTTAATGAACTTACAATTGCTGGTCTATTACATGATATCGGTAAAGCAGAAATTCCAAGCGAGATTCTTAATAAAACAGGCAAATTAACTGATGAGGAATTTGAATTAATCAAATCTCATGCTCTTAAGGGAAGTAAACTTCTTAAGAAAGCCGGATTTAATAGCGATATTCAATTTGCTGCACTACAACATCACGAAAGAAGTGATGGCAGTGGCTATCCTCGCGGATTAGAAGCAGACGAAATATCTGATTTTGCCTCTATTATTGCAATTGCAGACGTATATGACGCCATGACTTCTGCAAGAAGTTACAGAACTCCAAAATGCGCATTTCAGGTAATAGCTGCATTTGAAGAGGATGGACTAAAAAAATATAACACAAAATACATCCTTACATTCTTAGAAAGAATTGCTAATGCCTATCAAAATAGTATGGTTATGCTATCAGACGGTAGAAGCGGTAAAATTGTATATATTAACAAAAGTCGCCTATCTAGACCTATTGTCCAAGTAGACGATAATGAAATGGTTGACTTAAGTCGCGAAACAGATATTTCTATAACATCTATTATGTAGAATAAATCATTAAACAAAAAGGGCTTACAACATAAGTTGTAAGCCCTTTATTCTTATAATTAACAAATTAATCTATGAAACTCTAACAATGAATTTCTCAATTTCCTGCTCAGAATCAGTTTTCTCAATTACTGCTCCAAGTCCTCTTAATTTCTCTTCAAACCTCTCATATCCTCTCTGGATATAGTGAATGTCATCAACTATTGTAACACCTTCAGCACCAAGTCCAGCTATTACAAGAGCCGCTCCTGCACGAAGATCTGGCGCACTCACTCTGGCACCTCTATAACTGTCAACGCCTCTTATTATGGCAATATTACCTTCAACCTGAATATTAGCACCCATTCTTGCGAGTTCATCAACATATTTGAATCTATTCTCAAATATTGATTCGTTAACTGTACTTGTTCCTTCTGCAAGTGCCAATACAACTGTCATCTGTGGTTGCATATCAGTAGGAAATCCCGGATAAGGAAGTGTAGTTACCTGCGTAGAAACCAGCTTATCATTACATATAACTCTAACTGCATCATCGTATTCAATAACCTGACATCCAGCATCAATAAGCTTTGCTGATGTAGCTTCTAAGTGCTTAGGAATAACATTCTTTACTAAGATGTCGCCCCTAGTTGTTGCTGCTGCAAACATAAATGTTCCAGCTTCAATCTGATCTGGTATTACAGAATACTCTGTTCCATGAAGTCTATTAACACCATTAATTCTTATTACATCAGTTCCGGCACCACGAATATTCGCACCCATACTATTTAAGAAGTTGGCCACATCAACTACATGAGGCTCTTTTGCAGCATTTTCAATAATAGTCTTACCTTCCGCAAGCGTTGCTGCCATCATAATATTAATAGTAGCACCTACAGACACCTTGTCCATATATATGTGACTACCAATTAATCTCTTAGCATTAACTGATATAAGACCATAACTTAGATCAACTTCTGCACCAAGACTCTTAAAACCTTTTACATGAAGGTCTATTGGTCTGCTTCCTATATCACATCCACCAGGAAGGGCAACTTCAGCCTTCTTATACTTACCAAGCAACGCTCCTAGCAAATAATATGAAGCTCTTATTTTCTTAATATATTCATAATCAACGCTTAGTCGTCCAATTGTTGTTGCATTCACCTTAATAGTATGTCTATCGACTCTCTCGATATGAACACCTATATCTTCCATGGCGCCAATCATTACATTTACATCACGAACATCAGGAAGATTATCTATAACAACTGTATCGTCTGTCATGATAGCTGCTGCAATAATGGCAAGTGCTGCATTCTTTGCGCCACCTATCTCAACTTCACCTTTTAACGGCTTTCCACCTTTTATAACATATTGTTCCATAAACAAATCCCTCTTCAAAATCAACTGCAAAACGCAATCAATAAGATTATATCACAAAAAGTAGCCTTGTAAATATACATAAACTACGAAACAATCATAAAAATCAACTAAAGTATACTAAAAATTGCACTAGCGTTTCTGACTTTCATACAACCTATAATAGAACCCTTTGTTAGATAAAAGTTCGTGGTGCTTGCCAATTTCTTCTATTTTACCATCTTTCACAACTAGTATTATGTCTGAATCCATGATTGTAGAAAGCCTGTGTGCAACAACAATAGTCGTCTTATTCTTCATAATCTTACGAAAAGCCTCTTGGATTATCTGTTCATTAAGGATGTCAATAGAGGATGTTGCTTCATCAAGTAATATGATTTGAGAATCTCTAAGCATTAATCTTGTAATACAAATCAGCTGCCTCTGACCTTCTGATAGGTTACCTTCCTTAACTTTAGTATTATATCCTTCAGGAAGACTCATAATAAATTCATGAGCATTACACTCCTTAGCTGCCTTTACAACATCTTCATAACTTGCAGTTGTATTTCCCATGCAAATATTATCCATAATTGTTCCTGATACAAGAAATGTCTCTTGCAACATAAGCCCCATCATACCGCGCACCTTATCAACCGGTATGTCTCTTATGTTGACTCCTCCTAGAAGAATTTCCCCTTCCCAATAATCATAATATTTTAATAAAAGCTTTATTATAGTTGTCTTTCCACATCCCGTAGGACCGACTATCCCCATCTTCTTCCCTTTTGGGACTTTAAATGTTACATCATCAATAATCTTCTCATTACTATAGCCAAATGCCACGTGGTTAAATACCACTTCAGATTCAATCTCCTTCTCATCCTTTAATGAATCCTCTATATGTTCTGATTTGCAATCAATTAGTTCATAGATTCTATCAATACATACGAAAGAATTCTGTAGTTCAGTTACAACAGAAGAAATATCATTAAAAGGTTTGGCAAACTGACTTGCATAAGCTAAAAAACTAGTCAAGCCACCAATCGTTATATTTCCCTTTATTGCAAGAAAACCTCCTCCAAAAGTTACTGCTGCATAACAAATTGCATTTACCAGCCTGGTAAGAGGATTTGTTAAAGAAGAATAGAAAATAGCTTTTCTTGATACTCTTTCATTCTCTTCATTCTTCTCACAAAACTTATCAGCAAAATATCCTTCAGCTTCTTCATCATTTATAATCTGCTTCATTGAAATAATATCAGACGAAAGTTCTGTGAGTTCTCCTCTCGCCTTTGCCTGTGACGCAAAATAAGTATTACATTTCCTAGATATAAATCTTGCAACTAACAAAGAAAGAGGCGTAAGAATCAGTACAGCAATGGCAAGATATAAGCTTATACTAAGCATAAAACAAAATGTAATTATAATTGTAACAATGCCCACGAAGAACTGATTAAAACCAAGCAAAAGTCCTTCACTAATACCATCACAATCAACAATTATTCTGCTTACTATATCTCCTTCTGAATGAGAATCTATGACCTTGTATTCTGCATCTACAAAACTAGTAAAAGCCCTTTTACGAAGGTCAGTAGATATACCATACACAATTCTGTTATTTATTCCGTTCATAATCCAGAGAAAAACAGAGCTTATAACAATAGCTAAAGCCATCTCTTTTATTACAATAATTAGACCATCAAAATCAACATTATTAATACCTATTATCATATCCATTCCCTGACCCATAAGAACAGGTACAAGAAGTGCAAGTCCCGTAGAAACAAGTGCACAAATCATAGATATTACAAATAAAAGGATATATCTTCTATAATCCCTAAAAAGTCGTCTAAGCATAGCTACTCCTTTCTGGGAACTGAGCATAATACATCCGAGAATACAAAGGACATCTTTCTAATAGCTCACTATGTGTTCCAACGTCAAGGAGTTTTCCATTATCAATAACAATTATTCTATCACTTCTCATTACTGCACTTGGTTTCTGTGATGCAATGATAACTGACATGTCAGACTTAAGTACATTATCAAGAACCTGCTTCTCTGTTATCATATCCAGTGGATTTGTGACATCATCCATTAGAAGCAATTCAGGTTTTTTATTAATTGCTCTTGTAAGAGCCAATCTCTTTTTTTGACCAGTAGACAGATTACTTGCATTTTTATTTAGTTTCTCATTCACACCACCTTTGATATCCACAACTTCCTGAAAACAACTCATATTAAGTGAATAGTCTAAATCTCCATTTGCGTACTCCCTTAGGAGTATATTTTCGGCAATTGTACCTCTAAAGAAGTTATCTTCCTGTGGTACATAACCTACCTTAGCTTTATCAGTAACATTCTCCATATATAAACTAAGAAGCAAACTCTTCCCAGAGCCAGTAGGCCCAATAACGCCTACTTTTTCTCCTTTATTAATTTTACTTAGTTCTTTCTCTACAATCTCTCTTGTAGATACAACAATAGGTGCATCATCTACTGCAACATCTTCTGTATGATCTATTACTTCTTCAAGCCTTCTTGCACTTGGTATTCCGTTCATAATTAGAACAATAAGGTTTGCCAGTTTGACAAGTTCAACAAGCACCTGTGACATGTAGTTAAGAAGTGCTACTACTTCCCCATTAGACAAACTACCTGTGTCAACCTTTTCACCACCAAAATACAGAATAAGAATAACACCGAAGTTAACAAGTGCGAAGGTAAGAGGATTAAGAATATTAGATAATCTTCCCACATGTATTTGATTTGCATATATCCTATTTAGATGTTCACTAAAGCTCTTCTTCTCATGATTTTGAATAACAAAACCTCTTACTACTTTAGCACCACTATAGTTTTGCTTAATCTTAACATTAAGCTCATCAAACTTCTCTTGTACATTGTTTATTCTTGGAAGGGTTATTCTCATAACCATATACACAACAATTGCAAGAACAACTATTATTCCACCTATTATTAGAGACATTGATCCGTCTATTATCACAGACATGATAAATGCACCTATAACAATAAAAGGAGACCTTAAGAACAAACGAAGGAACATATTTATTGCATTTTGAAGCTTAAGAACATCACTTGTCATTCTTGTAAGGAGGGTTGATTTTCCTATCTTTCGATACCTTGATTTATCCATATTAAGAATGGTTTCATCAAGATCTTTTCTCAAGGCCATGGATACACCAGTCGCTGTCTTGGCAGCAAAATACTGGGCCATAAGGGCTGATGTTACACCAATAAGTGCTAGACCAATCATGAGAAATGCCATTCTAAGAATATAATCTACATCACCATATTCTATTCCCTTATCAATAATGGATGCCACAACAAAAGGCACCAATAACTCAAAAACTGCCTCTAGCATTTTGAATAATGGTGCCAATATACTCTCTTTTTTGTATGCGGACATATACCTTAATACAAATTTCATTAACAATTATTTCCCTTGTGTACTATTAGTTGTATTGCTTGTCTTTGCTTTGTCTTGGACAAACAAATCATCAACTTTAAGTTGTTTTAGAAGATCATCATCAACTGTAAATTCATAACTACTCTTCCAGTTTTCAACTAGATTATTAATATATGTTGAAGAAGAATTAGCATCTGTAATTGCGCCATCAGCTCTACCTCTATCAGTTATTGCCTTTTCCATCTTAAACACATAAACCATATCTGTTAGCATCTGTTTTACAACATCTTCGTCTGCTCCCATTGCATTTAAAGTACTACTAGAATTTTCTTCCATAAACTTCTTAGTAGTATCATCAATCTTATTCTTGTCTTCATCCGTAATCTCAACTTTATATTCATCGGCATGCTTCTTTATAACGTACTGTGTTTCTAAAGTTTCTACTATATTGTCTTTAACCTGATCCGCAAATGTCTGACCCATACCTGTCATATCTTCTGTCCAAAGCTTTGCACCATATGAATCGCCATATTGAGTATCATATCTAGCCTGGTTGTATTTGAATACAAAATTCGCATAACCTAGAGTAATACCATCTTCCCCATTATTTATATCAATAAGTTTTGAGTTATAATTTCTTATCTTACATCCAGATAGTATCATCATTCCTAGAACAAGAACCATACCTAGACATAGCATTTTCTTTTTCATCTTCATTGTCACCTCGTAAAATTTCTATATAAAAGTATACATTTTATGAAATATTAATTCAACCTCTGTCATCTCTTATCTCTTGCAAATCAACTAAGAACGTCAGAAGTTTATCTTGGATATTTTTCTCTCGTGTCAAACTCTCTTTCTTAATATCATATACGAATTCTGGACTAGTTGGGTTTGCAGAAAACGTTATTTCCGGGTAATATTTCTCCACAAGTCCAGGTATTTTATCCGGATTTAGTTTTGCTTTATTATACATACTAATTAGAATAATATCGCCATTTTGTGAGATCTTGGTAACATATGCCTTTCCTGCATTATATTTAAGTTTTGCAACATACATTAGATTAAGAACGCTCTTAGGTATTTCCCCAAATCTATCTACTAGTTCCTCAATCATTGAATCGTAATCCTCATCAGTTGCAAGTTCTGATATTCTCTTGTAAATGTCAAGCTTATTTATACCACTTTTTATATAAGTATCTGGAATATAAGCATCAATATCTATGTCTATTTCCACATTATATTCTAGGACCTCTTCATCGCCCTTTTCTGCTTTCACTGCGCTGCTAAGCATCTTACAATACAAGTCATATCCTACTGCTTCCATATGGCCATGCTGAACCTTTCCAAGCATATTGCCTGCGCCCCTTATCTCCAAATCTCTAAGGGCAATCTTAAAACCACTTCCAAGATCAGAGAATTCCTTAATTGCAGATAATCTTTTCTCTGCTTCCTCTTTCAGCATCCTATCTTTTTTATACATGAAAAAGGCATATGCCATTCTATTACTTCTTCCAATTCTTCCTCGTAACTGATATAACTGAGAAAGACCAAGCCTATCAGCATCGTGAATAATCATAGTATTAACATTAGGAATATCAAGCCCAATTTCTATTATTGTTGTAGATATAAGAATATCTATCTCACCATTAACAAAGTCGCTCATTATTTCTTCTAGTCTTTTTTCACTCATTCTTCCATGAGCATAAGCAACATTTGCCTCAGGAACCAATCTCTCAATACTTGCAGCCATTTCAGCAATAGTATTTACCCGGTTATATACATAATATACCTGGCCCTGTCGATGTAGTTCGCGAAGAATAGCATCTCTAACCATTTCTTCATTGTACTCAAATACAAATGTCTGTATAGGCATTCTATCTACTGGTGCTTCCTCAAGTAAACTCATATCGCGAATTCCTGTCAAACTCATATGAAGTGTTCGAGGAATAGGTGTAGCAGTCATACTTATAACATCTACATTTTTCTTAAGGGCTTTTATCTTTTCCTTATGATTAACTCCAAATCTCTGTTCTTCATCAATTACAAGAAGACCAAGATCTTTGTATTCTACATCCTTTGAAAGCACTCTGTGGGTTCCAATAACAATATCAACTTTGCCAGACTTTAATCCTTCTATAGTTTTCTTTTGTTCTGATGGTGTTCTGAATCGACTTAGTAAATCAACCGTTATGGGATAGTCCTTCATTCTTTGCGAAAATGTATTATAATGCTGCTGTGCCAGTACTGTGGTAGGGCAAAGCATAACCACCTGCTTATTATCCTGCACTGCTTTGAAGGCGCCTCTTATGGCAATTTCTGTCTTACCAAATCCCACATCTCCACAGATAAGTCTATCCATAATCTTGGGACTTTCCATGTCCCTCTTTACAGCTTCAATAGCTTCTTCTTGTCCCCTTGTCTCTTCATATGGAAATGTTTCTTCAAACTCTTTTTGCCATACAGTATCTTTACCAAACACAAAGCCATTTTCTTTCTCTCTAAGGGCATATAATTCCACTAATTCTTTTGCAACTTCGCCTACTGCATTAGCAACGTTTTCCTTAGTCTTAGCCCATGCAGATGTACCTAAAGTATTAAGCTTTGGTTTCTTTGACTGAGAACCGCCATACTTTTGAATCACATCAAAGGAAGAAGCTGGAATATACAAATTACCATTTTTTGCATATTCGATTTTGATATAGTCTTTAAGTGCTTTTCCGATTTCAAGTTTCTCAAGTCCACGATAAATACCTACGCCGTGATTTTCATGCACAACATAATCGCCAACATTTAACTCCTGAAGTGAACTGAATTTCTCACCTGTAAACTTCTTTTTTCTTTTCTTTTTTACTACCGCTTTAGAGCCAAATATGTCATTTTCTGTAATAACAACATAATTAAGATCAGGTAGTTCATAGCCTCTGTCTATACCACATACAGTAACAAGAACTTCCCCTCCCTTTACTTCTACATTTTCTTTTTCGCTAAAGTATGCATTGAGTTCTCTTTCTTGCAAATCAAGGGCAAGCCTTTTTGCTTTTGTCCTAGATGCACTAGTTATAATAACTCTTGTTTTATTCTTTTTACACTTAGTAAGATCCTTTACAAGATTCTCGAAACTTCCCCCATAACTTGTTATAGAGTTAGCTTTTATATAAAAACTCTTTTTAATCGTAATATCTGCTATTCTTGTATCGAGAATAGATAGAATTAGCTTATTAAATCTTTTTAGTTTACTTATGATTTCATCTGGAGTTTTCATCATTGATAGTTGTCTTGGAAGCAAATAACCCTTCTCAAGACGCCTTGTCATACTATCAATAAATTCCTCTTCTCTTACCTTAAGTTCTTCTCGAAAACTTCTTGCATCATCAAATATTATTAATGCATCCTCTGGAAGATAGTCAAGAATAGAATATGTCTTGTCAACAAAGTATGGGAGATGGGATTCTAACTCCTGTAATCCCCACCCCTGTTTAATTTCGTCTATTATTCTATCAGTTGTTTTACGAATTCTATAGGCTTCTTCTGTCTTGAACTCACTTCTTAATTTTTCATATAAATTATTAGCATCTTCTTCTATTAGTTGCAGACCTCTATCTATATCCTCCTGTGAAAGCATAACTTCACTAGCAGGATATATCACGGCACTCTTTAACTTTTCAATAGAACGCTGATTCTCTATTGAGAATAGTCTAATAGAATCAATTTCATCCCCAAATAATTCTATCCTAATTGGCTTTTCCATAGTAAGAGGATATATGTCAACTATCCCACCCCTTACAGCAAATTCTCCAGGATGTTCTACTTCCTCTTCTTTATCATATCCAAGGGATACAAAAAGCTTCTCATAATGAGTTAAATCAATAGTGTCGCCTACTTTTATCTTGATTGAATTATCACTAAAAAAAGACTTGCTTGGCATACAATTAATTAGAGAATCCACGCTTACAAATATAGTGGTCTTTTCTTTTCCAAGCAATGATTTAAGAGCAGCAATTCTTTCTTTTGTTAAAGCATTTCCGCGAATATCAGCCTGATAGAACATTACATCCTTAGCTGGAAACATCACTCCATCATCAGAGTAGGCATTGTATTTATTAGATAATTCTCTAGCCCTTACTTCGTCTCTTGCAATGACAAGGGTTTTCTTATGGGCCATCCCATTAATAACACTTGGTTTTATAGACTCTATACAGCCAGATAATTCATAACTTGCCTTACCCTCGGATAATTCATTTCTTAATTCAATTAATTCTACTAAACTACTATATGGTTCTTCGAATACTTTCATTATCTACTTTCTTCTATAATCTATTTATTGGACCGTTATATTTACTCATTGCTTTGTCCATGCCATCTGTGATTGCACATTCAATAGCCTGTGCAGCTACATTAAAGCTTTCTTTAACTATTTTTCTATCGTCTTTTCCAAAACGACTTAACACATGGGTAATAACATCTCTATTAGCTGGCACCTTACCAACTCCAATTCTAACTCTATGGAAAGACTCAGTCTCAATACATTTTATAATACTTTTCAACCCATTATGTCCTCCTGCACTTCCCTTACTTCGAAGTCTAAGGACTCCCACATCAAGGTTAAGATCATCAGATATAACAATAAGATCTTCGCAAGGATTAATCTTGTAATAATCAACTATTTCCTTTACCGCTTCTCCACTATTATTCATATATGTCATAGGCTTTACAAGAATCACTTTTTCATCATTAATGAATCCTTCGCCGATCAATGCTTTAAATTGATTTTTTTTAACTTTAATTTTATGTTTTTTCGATAACACATCTATAGTATCAAAGCCCACATTATGCCTTGTCTTAGAATACTTCAAAGTGGGATTTCCAAGGCCAATAATTATACGCATTTTAACACCTCTTATTCTTCAATTAACCTAGCATACTACATATTACCTTTATTTTGAATGTTTTTCAATATCTAGTAGATGACAAAAAGCTTGATTTTTGGTATACTATAAGTGAATAAATGGACTTTTATACCCCGGTGCAGGTAAGAAAGGATTTTTACTAAGCATTATTTCACGGAAGAAAGGAGGGGACGTCTTATGGCAAGGATAGATGCTGCATATAATTATTATCTGTCAACCTATAACCCTAGAGGTAATGGTTCTAAATATGATATCCACAAAAAAAGCGAATTAAGAGCTGCCTATAATGAGATGCTTAAGGCAAACAAAGAGTCTCCTCTGTATAAAATTGATATGGAAGATGGAGATATTACTAGATTTGCTATAGATCTTAAAGAAAATGCACGTGTTGCAAAGAATATTATTGCAGAAGTATCATCTAATGGCGAAAGTATGGAGTCGCTTCTTGACAAGAAAGTAGCTGCTTCATCTAACGATGAACTTGTTAGTGTAACTTTCGTTGGTAATGAAGAAAGTAATACTAATCCTAGCTTTAATATGACAGTTAACTCTCTTGCAACACCGCAGATTAACACTGGTAACTTCCTTAATTCTAAGGGATTTGATTTCGAGGAAGGTCACTATTCCTTCGATCTTAATACAACAAGTAATTCCTTCGAATTCCAGTTTAATGTCAGCGTTGGTGATAACAACCTAGATGTTCAGAAGAAAATTGCAAGACTTGTTAATTCTTCAGATGTAGGATTAAAAGCGGACGTAATTAACAACACATTAGATCAGACAGCTCTTCAACTCACCTCTAAGAAAACGGGACTTCCAGAAGGTGAAACAGAGTTATTCTCAATAGAGACTAATACATCATGGGCTGAAGTTAACAGACTAGGTATTAACAACATAACAGAACCTGCTCACAATTCGTCATTTACCCTTAATGACTCAGAGCACCAATCTATGTCTAACACATTTACCATCAATAAGGCATTTGAAGTTACACTTAATAAACCAACAGAAGGTAAAACAGTTAATGTAGGATTTAAGACTAATACTGAAGCCCTCGCTGATAGTGTTAGCGACTTACTCAAGGCCTATAACAACATGGTTAGAATAGGCGCTAATTATTCAGTAGGACATAATAATTCTTACTTTAATGAAATGACCGCAATCGGTCGTTCACTAAGCTCGCAATTGTCAGGTATTGGAATTAATCAAGAAAATGATGGAACATTAACTATGGATAGAGATACAATCCAAAATGGTGTTACAGGTGCTAACAGAAGTGATGTATTTAAGACTCTTAACACCTTCAAAAATGCTTTATCAAATGCAGCTAATAAAACTGCAATTAACCCGATGAAGTACGTAGACAAACTACTAGTTGAATATAAGAATCCAGGCAAGAATTTCACAGCTGTTTACGCAAGTAGTGCATATGCAGGAATGTTAGTAGACCAGGCGTTGTAATTAATTAACTAATTAAATACAACGCCTTATTTTTTTGACCTTGATTCATGACAAGTGAAATACAGTATCTGTTTTTCTTTGGACAATTCTTCTATAAGACCAAGGGCCATATCTATTTTATCTTCATCAAAATTAGTAAATGGATCATCAAGTATAATAGGTGGTTTCTGGCCTTCATACATAATATCTATTAGAGCAAATCTTGCACAAAGAGAAGCCAAATCTCTATATCCCGCACTTAGATATCCTTCTTCTTTGGAATTACCTTCGTAGTTAACAGATACGCCCAGCTTTGTATCAATGTGAAATGCTTCACTAGATATTTCAGCATTTTTTACATCCACTTTTTCTAAATATTCTCTCATTCCCTTTTGAAGTGGTCTCATATATGTTGAGAGAAATTTTTCTTTAGCTTTTGTTAGATAACTTGCTGTCTGCTTTAAGTAGTTAACCTTCTTCTCATATTCTCCAAGCTTCTCTTTAAGCTCATCAATCTGATTACTGCTTTCCTGACAGGCATCAATACTATCTCTAACATCTCTAAGTTGCACTCTAGTCTGATTGATTTCTTCATCTAATGTACGAATGCTTTCATCAATCTCTCTTTCCCTATCTTGCAACTCTTCAATTGACATAGATTCATTATATTCAAGATTATTCTTTTCTAGATTCTTAAGAGTCTTCTCCTGTTCAGTTACTTTTTCAGAAAGCTCCATATACTGGTGACGTTGCGTTGCAACAAAGCCTATCTTTTGACTAATGTTTTCACCTGATGCAAGAGGAAATCTATTCAAGAAAGCTGCAACTTTTTTCATTTTTGCTTCTCTCTTCTCAATAATTGATGATCTTTCTTTGTCATCATTAAAGTAGGCAATATATATTTTATTGTCTTCTTTTATCCTTTGAATCAATTCTATCTCAGCATTAGAGGAATACAAATCTTCCAATCCATAGCATACCTGATAATGCATAAGTTCTGTGTATAAGGCCACTTCTAGACTTGTTAATTCTTCTAGAGCATTTCCACCTACTTCAACTGCCTTCTCTTCATTAGCAAGAAGAGTATCGTACCTTTCTGCTTTAAGTTCTATATCAGATACCATCTGCTGTAATGTATCATTCGCATTTACAAGATAATCTGACAGGAAGTCTCTACATATCTTGTCTGAAGTCTCATATTCACTTTTAGTTTGCTCATACTTATTCTTCGCTTCGTTATAATTCTTCTCAAGCTCACCAATTAGGCTCTTTGACACTCGAGCTTTCTTGCGTAGAGAGGATAGACTAACTCCAAATAACACAAGAGAAATAGCAACACCTGCTATTCCCATTATTAACCCAAGCGTTGAATTAACAAGAAGGAAGGTCGCAATAGATCCCACAAGTACTATAGCACCTATAATACATAGCATAACTGTCATTGGCTTACTATTAGAATCAGTATCTCTCATTCCTTCTTCATATAGATGCTTTTGTTGTTCATAGTACTCTCTTGTTTCTTCTATTCTACCTTGAAGTCTGTTGACATTTTCAGCTTCATTACGAATTATTTCTAATTCTTCCTTGGTTGGTTTCTTCTTAGCAAAATAGTACTTTAATTCTGCAAGGGCATCTTTATCTTCATCAGATAATTGCGCATGCTCCTTCTGTACTCTAAGTTCAGAAAGCCTATTTGCCCTATCCATCCAATCATCAATAGTTGTATCATCTAAAGGTTCATCAAATAGTTTCTTAAGCTGTTCTAACTTCTCCTCGTCAGGCATATTTTTCTGAATATTGTCAGAACTATTCTGCAAGACATCCACATCTTTTGCTAATTCAAAATGTTCTCTAATCTCTTCTTCTGTCGGAATTCCATTAGCAAAGAAATCATCCATTTTATCCAGATTATTCTTCTCTTCTTCGTAGCTTTTTAGGACTGATTTGTATTCACCAATTAACTGATCATTCTCGCTCTGCTTGCTGATTCTATCTTTTAATGATTCTTTTTCCTTAACAAGATTCCTGCGTTCCTTTTCCTTGTTACGAAGCATTCTTTCTTGCATTTTCTTAGATTCAACATAACTGTCTAGACGGTCTGCATCCTCTCTAAGAATATTAATTTCGTCTTTTATCTTAAGATTTAATCCTCTGGTTTCCTCTTTACCATTTCTTGTATAAATCTTAATTTCATCATCGATTCTTTTAATAGCTTCATCAAAATTATTAATATCATCCTGTACTGTAACAAGATCTCCTAGTTTTCCATTAATAGTACTTGTCATCTCAGGCTTAATAGCATTCTGAGGAATATAAATAGACTTGGCAAAAGAGTCCCTGTCTATGCCAAATATCTCTTCCCCAATTTTGTCACTATAATCCGTTGACACAAGATTAGTATCCGCATCATACAAAGCAAAAACATCTTCCTTTTCCCTTGCTCCAAATATTCTCTCTATACGATATTTCTTATCATCAACTGTAAATGTCAGACTTCCACCATAAGTACCCTTGTCCCATGGATTATACTGCTTTCTGTCATTAAGACCTGCTGCTCTGCTAGAAGGGTTGCCATAGAACATTGCCTTTATAAAGGAGCATAGAGTAGTCTTGCCCCAACCATTATCTTCTTTTAATACATTGAGACCATCATTAAAGTTTATTTTTTTGTTTTTAAATTTGCCATATCCCGTAATATGGCAAGATTCTATTCTCATATGTCCAGATTCTCCCCTTTAAGAGCCTTAATACCAAGTTCAACAATCAGCGACTTATCTTCGTCGCTAATATCCTGTTTTTCAAGAAGTCTTATGAATTCACCCTTAAGACTTTTATCATTAGCAAAACTTGCATAATCAATTTCTACTGTTGTGTTATCTTTTAACTTAAAGAAATAGAATTTGTCATCAAATTCTCTCTTAATTCTTCTAATATCAATATCAACTAATTCATTCATATTAGTCTTGCCCACAAGAACAACTTCTACTAAATCTTTATTAGGAATATCATCAATGGTTCTATGAACATTATCAATAATATCTTTCATATCATCACTAGGTGATACCTCTACTTCAAGCCTATGGATTTCTCTCTTTGCAAACGGCACAAAAGTATCAACAATTTTGTTATCTTCTCCGATATCAAGAAGCACAAAACCTTTCTTGCCTGTCTCGTCAAAACCTCTTCCTTCCAGGCATCCTGGATATACATATATTCCTCTATCATCTAGTTGCTCTCTCTCATACTTATGGATATGACCAAGTGCAAGATAATCTATATTCTTATTCTTAAGATCATTGAAATTAACTTCATATATCTCTTTCTCGCCCTCGTAATTAGCAGCTCCTGAATGAAGGGTTACAATATTACATTTACCAGGATCAAGAACAAGACTAAGTGCCACATCCTTATAGTTATCCTTTGACAGTTCTACTCCCTTAATAACTACATCCCCATACTCGTATTTCTTCCAGTTATTCTGATCAAACAATTTAGCATTCCCGGGAATATCATACTCATCATCAAATACACCACCTGTATCGTGATTACCTTTTAGGAAGACAAAATCAATATCAGGATTATTCTTTACGGATTCAATTATACGTTTTACAGCAGACTTTCTTCTTGTTCCTCTATCAAAAATATCTCCAGCAACAAGAATAATATCTACACTATTATCATTTGCATAATCAATAAGTCTATCAAAATTATCTAGTAGTTCGTCTCTTCTTTCTTTGCCCTTCTCTGCAGATAATATATTCTTTAGAGGAGATTCAAGATGAAGATCCGCACAATGAATTATCCTCATAAATAACTCCTTTTATAACGCTAAATAAAATCTTCTATATATTGTACTCTACCATGCCCTATAGGTCAAACTATACTAATAATTGGCTTATAATAAGTATTATCTCTTCTTGTTTTTTATTATCTGAAATGTAATAATTATAGGTGATAGTTTATAAGGAGTAATTGGATTATATGATTATATGCAAATATGTAGTAATATTCTTTTTCTATAGCATGCTTGGTTTTATATATGAATCAATCTATTCTTCCATTAACAAACACCATTGGCAGAATAGAGGTTTTTTCTATGGTCCAATAATTCCTATATACGGTGTTGGTGCGTGTGTTGGCACATTGCTATTCTATGATTTGCATATACCCTTTTTGGAAAATGCTAATGTCTTAGTTATATTCCTTGTGGGATACCTTGGAAGCATTGTACTTGAGTATACAACCAGCTATATTCTAGAAAAAATATTCCATGCTGTATGGTGGGATTATAGCAACAAATTCCTTAACATTCATGGGCGAGTTTGTCTTAGTGCATCAATAGGTTTTGGTGTGGCAGCAATTGTCATTGTTAAATGGCTCATTCCATGGGTAGAAAAAATTGTAGCATATTTCCCTGATGCATTAATGGTTAGTCTTTCTCTTGTTTTTATTTTCCTACTTGGTATAGATTTTGCTCTTACTATATCTGCACTCTCTAACTTCCAGAGAAACTTTAATAGGATAGAGAGAGAATACACAGAGAAAATGACTCAACTATATGACAATATAGAAAGCAGTGTTGTTGCCAAGAAAGATGGAATAACTAATGCTGCCGGCTCTTTTATAGAAAAACACGAGACCCTTCAAGGTGCTGTTAATACATTAAATGGTGCAAAACAAGGCATTATTAATAGTAAGGAAAAAATTGTAACAAAAACAGAAAACCTTACTGCAAAACAAAAAATCCACATTGAAGAACAAGAGAAACTTCTTGAACAAGAAGTTAATTCCATTATGGAATCTACTTCTGAAATTGAAAAAGAAGCTTTGTCACGTATCAGTGAATTTAAGACAGAAGGAAAGAAAAGAAAGATTACAAATAGCATCAAAGAAAAACTACGTCGAAATTAAGTGTATTACTACTCAATTTAAAATTTTTTGGTAATAGTAATGCCTCTTTACCTATTGTATAATAATATATACAGAATTAATACACAGGTGAGGAGGTGTTTTTCTATGTCCCTTGAAAGAATGCAATTTCTAAGGCAATATAAATTTGCAGCTAATGTACGGTTAGTTGTTATAATTGCTATGGCAGCATTATCATGTCTATACCTTGACGGTTCCATACTTTCCATAGTACGAACAGGATTTCTTGGTCTAGCATCATTGTTTGCCATATTTGCAAGAATAAGGAATAAAGCAGATAGTAAAGACGGCACTATTTGCTTAGGACTAATGACATTGTCATATGCTTTACTTTATTGTACATGTAATGAGCCTGCGTTATATGCCTTTATGTTCCCATTTATTCTTCTTGTTGTACTAGAACAGGATATGAAAATTGCGATTATCGCCACTATAGGATGTGTTATTATCAATATAGCATTTCTAGTTGTCTTTATGCTTACAACTGATAGAAGTCAACTGTTCCAGGTAATAATCAACTGCATTATTGTTGCTATTGCGCTTATATTTGGTGTTCTGGTTATAAAACTGCAATTGAAGAATAACACAGAGAAAATGGATGCAATTAATAACCAGATAAAAGAGCAGGAAAATACCAGCAATACTATAATGTCTGCTTATAATATTATGTCAGAAAATCTAGACAACGCTTCAGATGTAGTGACGACTCTAACAAGTAGTATTAAGCAGAGTAATTCTTCTGTTAATGAAATTGCCGAATCAATAAGAAGCACAGCTGAGTCAATTGATAATCAGACTTCTATGACAAGCGATATCCAAGAAAATCTTATAGGTGCTGGTGATGAAGCTAATGCAATGAAAGAAATATCTCTTCAGGCTGCAAGCGTTGTTGAAGATGGTGCAAGAATCTTAGAAGAACTAAAAGCACAAGCTGAGGAAACAGCAGAGATTAATAGAACAACAAGAACAACAACTGTTGAGCTTAATGAACGAATAAAAGAAGTTGAAAATATTATAGGAACAATACTTAATATATCAGACCAGACTAATCTTCTTGCACTCAATGCTTCTATTGAAGCAGCAAGAGCAGGAGAAGCCGGAAAGGGATTTGCAGTTGTTGCTGATGAGATTCGTAATCTCTCTGAAGAAACAAAACAATCTACTGAACAAATCACAGACATTATCAATAAATTAACTGTAGATGTTGATAATGCAAGCAATAATATGGCACGTTCAGCAGAAAGTTCCGACAGACAAAATGAAATGATAGACAAGACAAGCAAGGGATTCGATGCTATTAAATCTCATGTAGATGAACTTATAGAGTCAATCAATAATATTACTAATAAAGTTAATGACATTGTTTCTTCTAACAGAACAATTATGGACTCAATTACAAATCTTTCTGCAACTACTGAAGAAGTATCTGCATCAGCAGACAGCTCTCTTACTGTTAGTGACAAGAGTCTTTCACAAATGAATGAGATGAACGACCTTCTCAATACAATATTTGATGCTTCTAACCAGATGAAGAGCCGTGTTAACATGAGTCAGGATACAGACAATGTTACAGAAGAAATAGAAGCAGAAAAAGTAGTGGCAGAAGAAGTAGAAAAAGAATAAAAATAACTATAAATTATACGCTTACGAAAAAAGCCTCCAGTGATATCCATATAACAATTTATATGAATATCACTGGAGGCTTTAACTTTTTTGTATTATAACATATGTGCTCTAATATCTTCGTCAGACTTATTAATTAGATAAGCTGGGGCAATGTCAAATACAGTCTTTGCTCCAACAACACCTTCTTTAGAAAGTCTATCTACTGCTCTTGCAAAACTAATAATAATACTTGAAGTAAATCCAGGATTTGAATCTAACTTAATTGAATACTCAACTACATGTGTATCTTCTAAATCCCATCCCGTCTTACCACTTCTAATAACAAAACCACCATGAGGAATTCCGCTATGATTCTTATTAAATTCTTCCTCATCAATAAAATGTACTGTTGTGTCGTAATCTGCAAAGTAGTTAGGCATTTCACAGATTTCCTTCTCTATAGCCTTAGCATCAGCTCCATCCTCTAATACTACGAAGCATTCACGAGTATGCTTCTGCCTTGTAGTAAGCTCTGGGTTGCTTCCGCTTCTTACAGCCTCAAGTGCTGCCTCTACAGGAATTGTATACTGCTTAGCATTCTTAACACCCTTAATTCTTCTAACAGCATCTGAATGGCCTTGACTTACACCTTTACCCCAGAATGTATAATCAGCTCCATCTGGAAGAAAAGCATTACCATATAATCTCATAAGAGAGAACATTCCTGGATCCCAACCACATGATATCAAGCCAACATGACCATTCTCTTTGCAAGACTTATCTACATTTGCAAAATGTGTAGGGATGTTAGCATGTGTATCAAAGGAATCTACTACGTTAAACATCTTAGCATACTCTGGAGTCTGCTTAGGAAGGTCTGTTGCAGAACCTCCACACAATACCATTACATCAATCTTGTCTTGGTAAGAAGCAACATTGTCAACAGAATCTACCTTAACTCCCTCTGTCTTAATCTGCAGAGAAGATGGATCTCTTCTTGTAAATACAGCTACAAGCTCCATATCCTCGTTTTGTTTGATAGCAGATTCTACTCCTCTACCAAGGTTACCATAACCGATGATTCCTATTCTTGTCATTTTTCATCACACCTTTCGTTTTAATAATCTTTTACTTTACACTATTCTTAAATATGTCTACGCATTAACCTCTGGCACATTCTTAAGACTTTCCTTAATATCATCATCTGTAGGAATGTAGTCTGTCATTGTACCATTATTGAAATCTTCATATGCGTACATATCAAAGTAACCTGTTCCTGTAAGACCAAATACTATTGTCTTCTCTTCTCCAGTCTCTTTACACTTCATTGCTTCATCAATAGCAACCTTAATAGCATGTGAGCTTTCTGGAGCAGGAAGAATTCCCTCTACTCTTGCAAACTGTTCTGCAGCTGCAAAAACTTCAGTCTGTGTCACACTTGTAGCCTCTATAATATTATCTGCTTTAAGTTGTGACAATACAGAAGACATACCATGATATCTAAGTCCTCCCGCATGTGAAGGAGATGGCATAAAGTCATGACCAAGTGTGTACATCTTAGCAAGTGGACATACCTTTCCAGTATCACAAAAATCGTATGCGTATATACCTCTTGTAAGTGAAGGACATGAAGCAGGTTCAACTGCAATTATTCTATAATCATCCTTACCCTTTATCTTATCTCTTACAAAAGGTGATATTAGTCCGCCCAAGTTTGAGCCACCTCCTGCACATCCAATAATAATATCCGCTTTCTCATTATATTTCTCAAGAGCCGTCATTGTCTCTAGACCAATAATTGATTGATGAAGAAGAACCTGGTTAAGTACAGAACCAAGAACATATCTATATCCTTCTTCTGATGTAGCCTTTTCAACCGCTTCAGAAATAGCACAACCTAGAGAACCATTACCATTAGGGAATTGTTCATTAATAGCACGACCAACATTTGTCTCCATTGATGGAGATGGTGTAACAGAGGCTCCATATGTCCTCATTACTTCCTTTCTTTGAGGTTTTTGATTGTAAGAGCTTTTAACCATAAACACTTTACAATCAAGATCAAAGTAAGAGCAAGCCATTGAAAGAGCTGTACCCCATTGTCCGGCACCAGTCTCTGTTGTTACGCCTTTTAAACCTTGCTTCTTAGCATAATAAGCTTGAGCAATTGCTGAATTAAGTTTATGTGAGCCAGATGTATTATTTCCTTCAAATTTATAATAAATCTTAGCAGGTGTATCAAGCTTTTTCTCCAAACAATATGCTCTTACAAGAGGAGATGGACGAAACATCTTGTAGAAATCTCTAATCTCCTGTGGTATCTCAATATATGCGTCTGTTTCATTTAATTCCTGCTTAGCTAATTCTGTACAAAATACATGCTCTAACTCTTCTAGTGTTGCAGGCTTAAGTGTGCCTGGATTAAGAAGAGGTGCTGGTTTATTATCCATATCGGCACGCAAATTGTACCACGCTTTTGGCATTTCTTCTTCAGTAAGATAAATCTTATAAGGTATCTTTTTCTCTGACATATTGTCCCCTTTCATGTAGCAAATCCTTTATGTATTAATAATTATTTATTCTGTAGCAACATTAGCATTAAGCGGCTCTGGAAGATTAACTACTACTTCATTAGATTTCCTGAACACTGAATTATTAGAGCCCATCTGCTGAACACATAATACGTCACCATTCTTAACATCCTCAGAATCGACTGTTAGACACTGTCCACTCTTGTAACCTGTAGCAACCTTCTTGCCATTGACATATACTTTACTCCACTTAGTAAAGTTCTGTCCGTATATATGTACCTCATCATCAAAATTATACATTCTTTCAACAACTACATCTTTTACACCCATAACAAGACTAGAAGCCGGATACAAATCTTCTCCTTTGTACGCATATTGCTTACCATATAGAATGTCATATTGTAATAGTTTTAATCCATCTTGATACTCTTCTGAATCAGTAGGTATATCATTATCTATTCTATCCTGATTATAATTAGTCATTATACCTTCATGAATTCCTAATCTATCAAGATATTCTGGAACTAATTGGAATGCTGTAAGATCCATGTCCTCTTTAGACATTCCGAAGTTATTCCATGTAAGATACTTCGTCTTATATAAATCATGTGTCGCAATTTCGCTTTCCTCTATACCAAGGGTTGGCAAATGGTCTCCAAAGAAAATAACAATTGTATCTTCTCCCCTTTGATCTAATGCTTCACAATAATTTTTCATGAAGTTATCCATCTCATGTATTCTATTAACATAGTATGTCCACTGATTAGTCACTTCCTGAGTTTTTCCATTGCATTTAACCTTTATTGGCTCATAGTCAGGATATGATATCTTAGGATAATTGCCATGTGTTCCTACAGTAATTGTGTAAAGCATATCTTTACTAGGTGTCATATCCATTGCATCAACTGACGAACCAATTAGAATATCATCTGTTGGCCAAGAACCCATAGGCGTATAATCCACAATATCAAGCATCTCTTTACTTTGGAAGGTATCAAATCCCATTAAAGTAAATGCGTTAACTCTAGAGTAGAAATTACCTCCATTGTTATGTACTACGTGTGAGCTATATCCTATATTTCTAAGATCTGACGCTACAGATTCACATTTGTCAACATCTTTCAGTATAGTCTTCTGTGGATACTCTCCTGGACCGAAGAACTTACATGACATACCTGTAAGTACTTCAAATTCCGAATTACATGTACCAGCTCCTACTACAGGCACAGTAAGATGACCATAAGAATAATTTTGTTCTAGACTATGTGCAAACGGTGTTGGGTCTTCTGACGTCTCAAGAAAGTTAAGTTCTGACACATCAAAAAAAGATTCAAGAAGAACTACCACTATATTAGGCTTCTTATCATCCTTGATAGTAGTCTCTCTTGTTGTCTCATCAACAATTGCTGTAACGCTTTCTTCATCATACCCAAGAGGCTTACTCATTCCTCTATCAAATGCGCTAGTGGAAAATCCATATAAATATCCATAATCAAAATAGCCCTGCTGCAAATTGCCGAAATATGCTGCAAGAATTTCCTGCTTCTGAAGAAATTTTGTTGTAAGCGGAAGGGATACAAATAAAGCAACAACAATTATAATTCTAACCCAGATAGGAGACTTATAAGTTACCTTTTTCCCTTTTCTAAATAGATTAACAAGATATATAATGTATCCAACAAGTGCAGCAATAAGAACAATGGTTAGTCCAACACTCATGTATCCTGCGCCTTGCATTGTAAGCAAATCTGTAATCATATTAAGATCTGTAAAACCAAATGGTGTTACACGATTATATAGAACTATACAATTAGTAATTCCCATTGCAACAAAGACCGCTGATACAATCATTCTGCAAAATGTCTGTCTCTTAAATAGTATACACAAACTATAAACTACATATATAAGGAAGGCATTGTATAAATATGCTAATGTGTGGTCTGATACAAAGTGGCATGCATTAATAAAGGAATGTCTAGACATCCACTCAAGCACAAAACACATAATTAATGAAAGTGGAATATGTGCGATTAACGCATGTTTATTCAAGAAATCATTTATTTTCTTTAGCTTCTCGTTATTTTTTATTTTAACGATAAACTTGGGGGTTGGAATCTTCTTAAAAAAACCACTAACTTTATCGCCTATATTCTTAAAAAAACCACCGATTTTGGAAAAAACGTTTTTCATAGTTTCTCCTTCTTACAACATTTACTTTTCATGCTATAATACTTTTGCACACAAATTGCTGATAAATTATACCACTATAAATGGTTTTTCGCAAGGAATGTGCTATAATATACGGACAAGACCAATTGTCTTAAATAAGTGTTATATAAAATAAGGAAAACAAATATGCGTTCAAGAAGACGACTACCAAGACTCGATAAAACAAAGAAAAAACAAATACTAATATTAATTCTAATTTTTGTAGGTTCATTTATACTATTTTCTGTTATTTTTAATCTGAGAAAGGTTTATGCAACATCGGAAATGGATAAAGCAACTTTGCCTACAATATCCTCAGAAGCATTTAACACAAGTATTGGTGAACTACATGGATATAAGGACGAGATGGATGCTTGTTATATGCGTGATTCTGTAATACCACTTGGTTCTGATAGAATGCTTCCTCTTACTATCGACACACATGGTAATTCTATAGATTCTATTTCATACGAAATACGCTCCACAGATATGGAACGTAAAATAGCTGAAACAGAAGTCAAAGATTATGACAAATCAGCTTCAGATCGAATTAACCTTAATATCCAGATTGAAAATCTTACTGAAGAGGGAACAGAGTATCTGTTCATTGTTAAGCTAAAATGTAGCGGTGATGTAATTCGTTATTATACTAGAATCCTTATTCCTTCTAATTGTCATGAAAGGGAGTTATTTGACTTTGTAAAGCATTTCCACGACACATCATTAAATGGTAATTACAATGAACTTGCTATGTATCTCGAGACATCAGACAATGCAAATCACGACACACTTTCTGAAGTTACTCTTGCATCAACAGCAGACCAGATAGGCTTTAGTGGATTTGATGCAACAGAGGTGGCATCTCCAATTATAGAAATAAAAGACATTAATACAGACTATTGTGTCTTCGAAATGAGATATCAATTACAACTTAATGAAGATAATAACATCTCTTATTTCAACGTTAAAGAATACTATAAAGTTCGCTATACTCAGGCTCGAATTTTCATATTAGATTATCGTCGTAATATGGAAGAAATAATAAACGAAAAAAAGGTTGTTCAGAATAATAACGTTATTAATCTTGGTATAACTTCTAAAGATATTAACTACTTATCTAATGAGGTTGGTACAATTACATGCTTTGAGCAGGGTGGCGAATTATTTGAATACAACCAAAATGAGGGTAAGCTCATTAAACTTTTTAGTTTCCTTAATGACAACGTTAATGATAGTCGTTGCTTCTATGACGAGCATTCAATCAAAATCCTTGCAATAAACGAAAATGGAGATGTTAATTTTGCCGTATATGGATATATGAATAGAGGCACACATGAAGGCTATTGTGGAATTGATTTATACAAATATGATGCATCAACTGGCAAAACAATTGAAGAAGCCTTTGTTGCAACAACATGCTCATATCAGATTCTTAAAGCAAGCTTCTCAGATCTTCTTTACAAAGCAAATGATAAATATTTCTATGTAATGATATCTGGTAATCTTGTTAAGATTAATCTTAAGAACGAAACTATAGAAACTGTATTAGAAGGTCTTGACACTTCGCAATATGCAGCCTCAAGATCAGGACGTTATATTGCATATACAACTACACCTAACAAAGCCACTTCTCTAATTGTAGAAGACCTTAGCGATGAATCTACATTTACTATTAATGCAGGAGCTAATCAGTATATTAGACCATTAGCATTTATGGATGAAGATCTGGTATATGGACTAGTTAATGCAGATGATGTAGATAAGAATGCCGCAGGCTCAACCATATATCCTGTGTCGGATATATATATTGTACAGATTACACTACCTACTCATCCAGTACTAAAGGAATATAAGAAGGAAGGCTTCTATGTTACAAATGCGACACTTAAATCATTTACATTATACCTAGATAGGGTTACGCGTTCAGAAGGCGGATATATAGATGCTGAAGGCGATACTATAAAAAATAGCGCTGGAGAGCTTGGACGTGCAGTTGATTTCCAGACAAAACAAGACCCTGTTAGAGGAGAAATAACACTTCTAAAAAGCGCTAAAATGGATGAAAAGAATCCTATTCCTACATTCAATTCAACTATAGCCGAAACTCACTTTATTGACAGTGACAACACTGTTACCGTTACTGCAAATAACACTAACGAAGAATACTTTGTATATGTTGGTAGTCAGGTTCTTCTAGCATCTAATGTTACCTCAGATGCGATTCGTTTTGCAGATGAACAAATGGGCATCGTTGTAGATAATAATTCTTCTTATGTATGGAAAAAAGGAAAGCAGCCTTATGTTAACGCATTTAGTGGACTTAGAGTTGGGGATCAGGATGCGAAAGCAGATACGATTTCAAAGTGCATAAGCACAATGCTTGTAAAAGAAGGCATTAATGCAGAAGTTAACACATATATTGAAAAAGGTGAAGGTGCTTATGAAATACTTAAGAGTTTAATGAAGAACTATGATGTTCTAGACCTAACTGGTTGTAACTTAAGTGAAGTTCTCTACTATGTGTCACAAGGAAATCCTGTACTTGCTATAACAGGTCCTGATAGTGCAGAACTAATAGTTGGATATGACGCCGGAAGTATTGTTACTTATAATCCTAACAATAATTCCTATAACAGAATTGGTCAGATAGAAGCTTCTGCAAAATACGAAGCAGATAACAACGTATTCATATCATACGTTAAGAAATAAAGCATAGATATAAAGCTATAATACCATTGCTATAAGAGGTATTGTAAATACTGTTGCTAGTGTAGTTATGAAAGTAATCTGAGCCATAAATTTCTCATCTCCATCATACTCTACACAAAGCATTGTTCCTGCTGTTGCAACAGGCATAGCTGCTATTACGACTGTTTCTCCAAGGAGCAAATCATTGCCTTGGCAGATTGGCAAATAAATAAAGTACATTAAAAGAGGCGTAACTATTACCTGAATTAAGGCGAATAGATACGCCTTTACATTTGTAAACATTTCTTTAAAAGGCATCTCAGCAAGAGCTGCACCAATTACAAGCAATGCTCCTGGAGTTGTTATTCCTCCTAATATGTCAAATGTGTCTGCAAGAAAGTCTGGACCTTGAAAACCAGTTACTCCCATAATTACACATAATATTGCTGCAATCATTGCAGGAGTTAGAATTAATTTGCCGATTTTTCTCATAAATATTTTGAGGGTACTTTCTTCAGATGCTTTAACATTCTTCATCTTCTCCTTAATGTTGTAGCCTGACAACATTGCAATACCAAGAGAATAACATAAAAGGTTGAAAGGCATATTGAATATACTTGTGTAAAATGCTGATTCTGGGCCGAACACTGCATAAGTTACTGGAAAACCAATAAAGCCAACGTTAGCAAACATTATTCCAAATTCTGCTGCTCCCTTTTGTTGGCCTTTAAGTCTAAGAATGAAGGATGTACCTTTTGCTAATGCAAAAAGAACAATATATGTCGAAAATGCAATTAATAGAATAAATAAAATCTCACTTGTAGAAGGAAGATTCTCTGAATTCATTACAGATGATAGAATTGTACAAGGCATAGATATATTGATAATAATCTTAGATAAGGCCGCCTTCACATTAGGTCCAAGTATCTTCGCTTTCGCTGCAATATATCCAATTATAATTATCAGAAAGAGTTCTGACATCTTAATAAAAACAGGTATAAAATCCATTTTGTCCTCTACAAACTATATATTTTTCTCTTACTCACACTAAAGTAATATATTATACGATTTTTAAATAAAAGACAAATATTTTCAATTATTACAGGCTATTGCTTCGCTATATCACAAGCCTCTTTACATAGTCTTGTTATCTCTTCAAATTGTTTGTTTGCAATCAAATCTTTTTTTACCATCCAGCTACCACCACAGGCTATGATACATTTTTCCTTTAAGTAGCTTCCCACATTTTCAGGATTAATTCCACCAGTAGGCATAAATCTTACATTTCCATATGGTGCAGAAATGGCTTTGATGTAATTAATTCCTCCTGCCTGCTCTGCTGGGAAGAACTTAACAACATTAAGTCCGTTCTCAAGTGCTAACTCCACATTAGATGGATTAGCACAACCAGGAATAATTGTTATATTATTCTTAACACAATATTCTATCACTTTAGGATTACTGCCTGGTGTTACAATGAACTTGGCACCTGCCTTAACTGCTTCATCTACCTGTCCAATTGTTAGGACAGTTCCTGCTCCCACTAACATATCAGGATATGTGGCACTAATCTTTTCAATAGACGCTTTTGCAGCTTCAGTTCGAAAGGTTACTTCAGCAATATTAATACCTCCTTTTCTTAGTGCTTCTGCTAATGGAAGTGCGTCCTTCTCATCTTCTATTACAATTACAGGAACAATCCTTGCTTCCTCTATTAATTTGTAAATATCCATATCATCCTCCACTTACTTCATGTACTTCTTAATATTATTGTAGCATATATCCTTAACTATCTCAGATAGCATTTCCTCATCATCAGGATACTCCCCTCTCTCAACAAGACCTCCTATGTAATTGCAAAGGATTCGTCTAAAATACTCATGTCTTGGAAATGATAACATACTTCTTGAATCAGTTACCATACCAACAAAGTTAGCAAGAACTCCTGATTCGGCAAAAGACATTAATTGATTCTCTATTCCCCTTTTATGGTCTAGCACCCACCACGCTGCGCCAAGCTGAATCTTACTTCTTGCTTCGTCGTTTTGGAAATTGCCAAGCATAGTTGCAATAGTTGTATTGTCCTTGGAATTAAGATTATAAATAATTGTCTTAGGAAGATTATCATTATAGTCCATGGCATCAAGTAAAGAAGAGAGCTCCCTGGCATAACTAAAATCATCAGCACTATCGAAGCCACTGTCAACACCAATACTTTCATATCTCTTGGTAGAGTTATTACGAAGTGCACCTATATGAAGTTGCATTATCCAACCCTTCTTATGATAATTAGCAGCGAGAAATACAAGTAGTCGACTTCGATATACTGCTGCTTCTTTTGCTGTTATGGCTTCATTATTTCTCCTTCTGATAAATATATCATCCTGCGCTGCCACAGATTCATCTTCCACATAGACATATCCTTCAAGACTATGATCTGAAATTCTACAGCCTGCCTCTTCGAAGTAATCCATTCTATCCACTAATGCTTTACATAAGTCGTCATATCCTGTAATAGAATAGCCCACAGCATTTTCTAGGTCAGTGACATATGTAATATAATCATCTCTTAGTATATTAAGAGCTTTGTCAGGACGAAATGTTGGTCGAACTACGAATCTCTTCTCTTCAGATTGTAATCTCTTATGATACTTAAGATCGTCAAGAGGATCATCTGTTGTACATAGCTCTTTTACATTCATCTTTACTAAAAATTCTCGTGGGCGAAAATCATCCTGGCTTAACTTATCATTTGCAATGTTCCAGAACTCTTCTGCTGTCTTTAATGAAAGAGGCTTCTCATAATTAAAATACCTCTGCATCTCAAGATGATTCCAATGATACAATGGACTTCCAATTAATCGAGGAACTGTTTCGCACCATTTCATATATTTATCATAGTCTGATGCATTACCTGTTATGAATCTCTCATCTATACCATTGCTTCTCATAGCACGCCACTTATAATGGTCATGGCCTAGCCAAACTGTAGCTATGTTCTCATAGTTTTTATTATCATAGATTTCCTTGGCACTAAGATGATTATGAAAATCAATTACGCCTTCAGCCTTGGCAGTCTTATATAGCTTCTTAGCAGTGTCTGATTGTAGTAAAAAATCATCGCTTAAAAACTCTTTCATACTAAACCCCCGAGTAAGCTGCAAAACCACCATCAATTGGAACTACGACTCCTGTTACAAATCCAGACATCTTAGGATTAACTAAGTATAGGAGTGTACCATTAATTTCCTCTGCTTCTCCAAAACGTCCCATTGGAGTTGCATTAAGAATTTTGTTACTACGTTCTGTCGGATTACCATCTTTATCGAATAATAAATCTCTATTCTGATTAGTTACAAAGAATCCTGGAGCTAAAGCATTAACTCTGATTCCAACCTTAGAGAAGTGTACTGCAAGCCACTGTGTAAAATTAGATATTGCAGACTTTGCTCCTGAGTATGCAGGGATCTTAGTAAGCGGTGTAAATGCATTCATAGAAGACACATTTATAACACAGCAATCCTTGCGATTAATCATATCCTTAGCAAATACCTGTGTAGGAAGAAGTGTTCCAATGAAGTTAAGATTGAATACAAACTCAACTCCACTTTGATCTAGATCAAAGAAAGATACAATATCTTCCTTCTCATCGTCACCTATTTCAAAGTATTCATTAGTAGTATTAGCTCTTGCATTGTTACCACCTGCTCCATTAAGCAATATATCGCAAGGTCCCAAATCCTCTAATACAGCCTTGTGTACTTCTTCAAGGCTAGCCTTATCAAGTACATTTGCCTTATAACCCTTGGCTATAAATCCTTCGTCTTCTATGACTTTAGCAGCCTTCTTTGCTGCCTCCTCATTAAGATCAAGAAGAGCAACCTTAGCACCCTGCTCTGCTAATGTCTTAGCGAACATTGAGCATAACACTCCACCTGCTCCTGTTACAACTGCTACCTTACCATTAATATCAAGTCCAAAATCCTGCATTTTATTTCCTCCTATTTGTTAGTTATTTCTTAATCCTCCAACATTTCGTTTCACGAAATGTCGCCTTGCAATAAGGCATCCCCCATGCTACGCATGGTCCCCCTTAATGCATCTTCTCAACTGCTTCGAACAAACCATTTATATATGTTGCGCCTAATGCTCTATCATATAATCCATATCCTGCTCTTCCTGTCTCGCCCCATATCATTCGTCCATGATCTGGTCTCACATACCCATCAAAGCCTCCATCAACTAGAGCCTTCACTATCTCATACATATCGAGACTTCCATCCTTGGACAAATGTCCTGACTCTTCGAAACCATTATCTAATACCTTAATATTTCTAAGATGAGCAAAATGAATTCTTCCCATCTTAGAATATTTATATGCCATCTTAACCACATCATTCTTATTAGAACATCCAAGTGAACCTGTACATAGTGTTATACCATGATGTGTATCATCTTCAAGAGCGAGAAATCTATCTAAGTTCTTCTCATCAGTTATTATTCTTGGAAGACCAAAAATGCTCCAGCAAGGATCATCTTCATGAATAGCCATATTGACATCGCACTCACTTGCAACAGGAATTATCCTATGTATAAAATATGCAAGGTTATCCCACAGCTGTTCCTCTGTCATCTCATTATACTCAGATACAACCTGTGCCAACTCCTCAGGGGTATAGCTTGCATCCCATCCAGGAAGAGTCAAGTCGGAGTCCGATTTAAGCGGATTAACCTTATCAACCTCTTCCTGATAATATACAAGTGATGTTGAACCATCCTTATTGACATGGTCAAGACTTGTTCTTGTCCAGTCGAAAACTGGCATAAAATTATAACAGATACATTTTACCCCTGCTTTAGCTACCCTTCTTATGTTCTCACAATAATTATCAATTAATTTATCACGAGTTGGCTTTCCCAACTTAATATCCTCGTGAACTGGAATTGATTCAATCACTTCATATGATAATCCCTTTTCCTTAACAAGCTTCGCCTGTCTATCGATTGCATCCTGAGGCCATACTTCCCCGACAGGAACATCATATATTGCAGTTACAATTGAGTCCATGCCCGGAATTTGTGCAATGTTGTCGAGAGTTACCTGGTCATCTTCGCCATACCATCTAAATGAAAGTTTCATAATTGGTTTCCTTTCCTTATTATAGTTTCTTTATGGTGTATCAACATAAGACCCTGTACGCAATCTAGCAATCATCTATCGTATCAACACAAGTACCTGTCTTTGACTAAGAATGTCTGCAGACAGGTCTTGTGCTTGATACGTTTTGCGTAATTCATATTCGCACAGGTCTTATCCTGATACACCACGCCTAACTTACATTAGTAAAGGCAACCATTATTCAGTGATGGTTGCTTTGCTAATCCTGTAAGACAATTATAGTACAATAATTGCAAAATGTAATTGCATTAATAGTACAAAACATTGCAAAATGTCTACAAGCATTGTATCATTCAAGGTAAGAAAGTATATTATTAATATAGAGGTAGAGCATATGGAAGCAATATTCAATTCTTTCTCATCTAGACAGATTATGAGAAGTGAGACATTAGAGTTCTTTCATTATAAGGATGTGACCTTAGATAAGATTCAACCTCACTCTCACAATCACTACGAATTCTATTTCTTTCTAGATGGAGATACTAATTATAATGTGGGTAATGAGAAGTTCCATTTAAAGAAGGGAGACTTTCTTATAATAAAACCAGGTGTATTACATTTCCCGGAAGTGAAATTCACCGATGAGAATAACACCTATGAACGATTTGTAATATGGGCAAGCGATACTTACATCAATGAGTTGTCAATTCGTGACGAAGGAATTCTTAAAGTATTTAGTAAGATATCTAAGAAGAATCTATGTCACTTTCGACCTGACACTAAGAATAAGACAATCATCCTTAACATATTAGAAGATATGACAACTGAGATGGACGAAAAAAGTGTGGGGTACAGATTCGCTATTGAATCCTTATTCATGCAACTAATCATTCGATTATGTCGGGTAATTAGTATCCGCAACACATTTCGCCAGGAGACAGTTAGCCCCGATTTGTATTCTTCTATTATTAGATACATTCATTCGCATATTAAGGAGCCCCTTAGTATAGATGACTTAAGTTCAGAATTCTATGTTAGTAGAAGTTACATATCGAAGATTGTTAAGGAACACTTAAACACATCAGTACATAAATACATCGTCAAGGTTAAGATTGAAAATGCTTTATCTAAAGTAAGACAAGGGACAGCTCTTACTGCTGCTGCCGAAGAATATGGATTTGATAACTATTCAACATTTTACAGAGAATGCAGGAAAATATATGGAAAAAATCCTAAAGATATAATAAGAAATAATAACATTAAGGAGGATACAGATGAAATTTGAATTAAAAGAAGGTGCAAAATATGATGCAGTTTCCTTAGGTGAAATAATGCTTAGGCTCGACCCAGGTGAAGGAAGAATTAGAACCACAAGACAGTTTAAAGTATGGGAAGGCGGTGGAGAATACAATGTTGTTCGAGGCCTTAGAAAATGTTTTGGAATGAATACGGCTTGTATCACCAGCTTTGCAGATAACGAAGTGGGAAGACTCCTTGAGGATCTCATCCTACAGGGAGGTGTCGATACTTCTCTTATTAAATGGCAAAAGTATGATGGCATTGGAAGAAGCTGTCGAAATGGCCTTAACTTTACAGAGAGAGGATTCGGTGTAAGAGGTGCTGTTGGTTGTTCCGATAGAGCCAATACTGCAATCTCAAAGACTTCTGACTATGACTTTGACTATATCTTCGGAGAGCTTGGCGTTAAATGGCTTCACACTGGCGGTATATACGCTGCCTTGTCTGAGACAACGGCTGAATGCGTTGTGAAAGCTATTAAGACTGCTAAGAAATATGGTACTTACGTCAGCTATGACCTTAACTACAGACCTTCAATGTGGTCTGCAATTGGAGGTCTCGATAAGGCAAGAGAAATTAATAAAGAGATTGCAAAATACGTTGATGTAATGATTGGTAACGAAGAGGACTTTACTGCATGCCTGGGACTGGAGGTCGAGGGCAATGATGACTCTCTTAAGACTCTTAACATCGATGGCTACAAGGCAATGCTTGAAAATGCTGTTAAGATATATCCTAACTGGAAGGTTGTTGCCACCACCCTTAGGACAGTTAAAACCGCCAGTGTCAATGACTGGTCTGCAATCTGTTATAGCGATGGCAACATATACGAATCTAACAAATATGACAACTTGGAAATACTAGACAGAGTAGGCGGTGGTGATTCATTTGCAAGTGGATTAATCTATGGTCTAATGACAACTAATGACCCAGCCAAGGCTGTTAATTACGGCGCTGCACATGGGGCTCTTGCAATGACTACACCTGGAGATACTTCTATGGCAAATGTAAAAGAAGTTGAAGCGTTAATGTCTGGTGGTTCTGCCAGAGTTAAACGTTAAATTGCAGGCTTATTCCGTCCGAGAAAAGAAAAATATAATGGAGAATAACTATGAGAATAATCACAAACATTAAGCCAATTAATAGAATAGATAACTACTATGAACTTAAGACTAATGATGCTGACATTAGAATATGGTTTATGACAGATTCTATTATTAGAATTAGAGTTGGTTTTGATGGGAGCTTTGATGAAGAAAGCTATAGCCTTGTTACAACAGCCTGGGAGGACAGACTTGATGGTGTTGTTGGGCCTAGAAAGAATAGAATTAAAGTTGCCAAAACTGAACTATGTGATGAAGAAGATGTTGCAACAATTACAAGCAATACTCTTAGCCTTGTCATTCATAAATCTCCTGCTGTTATAGATGTGTACGATAATGGGGACACCCTCATCCATCGCGATATCCCTAAGCTTGCATACAGATGCGACTCTAACAATAGAAGAATCCATACAAGCGAGATTCAAAAGGGTGACTGTTTCTATGGCTTTGGTGAGAAAACCGGTAACATCAATAAATACCATCAACTTCTTACCATGAGCCCTGGTGATACTGTAGGCTACGATCCTATTAATGCAGATAGCTTATATAAGCATATACCTTTCTATATTAAGGCTAATAAGATAAATCAAACTGCCTGTGGCTACTTCTATCACAATATGAGCGAATGTACATTTGACATGGGAAGAAAGCACAGCAACTATTGGAAGAGGCATAGCACTTATACTGTTGATAGCGGTGATATTGATTTATTCTTCATGTATGGTCCTTCTATAAAAGAGGTAGTTAGAGAATACACATTTCTTACAGGTCGAAGCGCAATGCTTCCCGGATACGCTCTTGGTTATCTAGGAAGTTCTATGTATTATTCTGAACTTAAAGAAAACTGCGATGACAAAATTATCCAGTTCCTAGATACTGCCAAGAAAGAAGACATCCCTATTGACGGCTTCCAATTATCTAGTGGCTATACAGCCCAGAACACTTCTGCTGGCGAAAAGCGATGTGTATTCACATGGAACAAAGAACGCTTTAAGAACCCTTCTGAATTCTTTAAGGACGCTAAGAAGCATGGAGTTATTGTATCACCTAATGTTAAGCCCGGTATACTTCTTACTCACCCACACATTACGGAATTCACCTCTAAAGATCTGCTTGTTAAGAACTCCTTAGGCGACTCTTACGAGGTTGGAGAATGGTGGGGTGGCGAAGGAGTATTTGCTGACTTTACTAATCCAACCTGTCGCAGGGAATGGAAGAAGATGCTTAAGGAAAATGTTATTAAGAAAGGAACTCCTTCTGTCTGGAATGACAACTGTGAGTACGATAGTATTGTTGATAAAGATGCGAAAGTTAACTTCGATGGGAAGGGGGCAACCATCGGCGCTTTAAGAAGTATTCAAGCCAACATTATGTGTCAGATTACAAGTGATGCCATCAAGGAAGAATATCCTAACACAAGACCATTTATAGTATGTCGTGGTGGACATAGTGGCATTCAGCGAATCGCTCAAAGCTGGGCTGGGGATAACAGAACCAGCTGGGATACACTTAAGTATAACCAAGCGACTATTCTCGGAATGTCCCTTAGTGGTGTGAGCAACTACGGTGGTGATATCGGTGGCTTCTATGGCGGCGCACCTTCACCTGAGTTACTAGTTCGTTGGGTGCAGGCTGGAATATTTATGCCTCGCTTCTCAATCCATTCTGTTAATGCTGATAATACAGTTACAGAGCCTTGGATGTATCCAGAATACACTCACTATATCAGAGATGCAATTAAGTTCAGATATAGTCTGTTTCCATATCTATATTCATTGATGGCTGCAAGTCATGAGAATGGTGATATGATTATGAATCCTCTAATGGCAGCATTTCCTGAGGATGAGAGAACATACGATAGAAGCGACTCCTATGTGCTAGGCAACTCTCTTCTTGTTGCAAATGTATTAGATAAAGGTGCAAATGATTTAGATGTAATGCTGCCAATAGGCTCCAAGTTCTATGAAATGTCATATGAGAAGTGCTGCGTTGGATCAAATGTATACGAAGGTGGCAGTGACATTACTATTCCTGTGGAACTTGGCACTATACCACTCTTTTTATTAAGCGGTGCAATTGTTCCTCTTGCTGGAAATGAATTATCTAACTTGTCATTAGATACACTGACTTCACTTCATATAATATGTGTGGCAGATAAGGATTCGCATTTTACATATTACGAAGATGACGGAGTAAGTCTGGACTACGAGAATGGTGTGTACCATAAAATGGACATATCTATCAACAGCGATGTTAAGACGGTTATCAATTTCTCCAACTCAGGAAAATATAAATCAACCATTGAAAACATAGAACTTGAAGTAGTATCTAATTACAACTGTCCTATTAACGTAGCAATTGATGATAAGGAAGTACCACAGTTCTTAAGAAAAGAAGAGTATGAAGATGCCAGGTCAGGCTGGTACTACAACATAGAATGTAAGACAACATTTATTAAGTATCCATACGTACAAGAAGACAATAAAGTGATAATCGACTATGGTGATTTCGATATGTTAGGCATGTAGAATACAGAAAGGCCTCTGGGTTAATTCCTAGAGGTATTTTTATGTTATAAGTAAATTATTTCAAGTATGATTTCTACAGTTATAGCTGAGTCAACAAGGTCTGAACCAACAAAAATAATTACTTCTTCAGAATCTGTATATTCATATCCGCTATACCACTTATTCCAGGCACTGTTGACTTCTCGCTATACTGCCAGAAGGTGAAGTCATACGGAGTCTGTGGCTTTGGCTCGTAGTCGGCATACCATATAGGGTATTCTTGTAGCCTAGTTAAATCAAGTTGGAATGCCTCCCATAGCATGTTACTGTAAATCATTGGCTTATATCCTGCCGCTTTTATCTCTTCATTAAAAGCAATTGTATTCTTCGTAAATTGCTCTGGCGTCACATTATCTGTCCTGGCCACATCATCTAATATATTCTCTGGGTCATAGACAATTGGAAAATCCAACTTTTGCCCTTGCAAATGCTCCAGCACAAACCTTGCTTCTTCTCTCGCCTCATCTTCATTAATTGCCTGAGAGAAAAAATACACTCCCACATCAATTCCCGCAGCCTTCGCCTTAGCAATGTTATCATCAAATTTTGCATCTGCTTTGATAATTCCTGACTCACCGTAACCTCTATATCCAATTCTTATAAATGCGAAATCAATTCCTGAATTTTTAACTTCCTGCCAGTTAATATCACCCTGATGCTCCGACACATCAACACCCAACCTTGATGTGTATTTGCCATCATCATAGCGCATTTTCCCTGATTCAGATACGAACTTATTCTTATCATATGGATTCTTAGGAATATTAGGATTGATTGTGGTCTGGTACCAATTGCCATGAGCATCAACGAAGGAAAGTATCTCTTCATTACCAGAATCCTTATTATCAGAAATGCTATCTTCTCTATAAGATATAAATATTGTGTAACTAGCAGCACCCAAGGATGCCACCAGCACAACAATAACTATTGTAATTATTATATTTCTTTTCTTCATAACAACCTCCAATTAGATATATTATAACATCATTTCCCTACATCTTGTAATTTTTCTTGCAATTTACAACTACATCGTGTATAATTGTTAGGAATTTGTTGTTGAACACCCTGTTACTATAATAAGGAGTTATTCATGAACATGGAATATGATTTCGTACCAGCACCGACTGATGCGAAAGAATTTGAGCAGTGGCGTAAAGAACAGGCAAAAATAATTCAGAAGTTGCACAGAGATCTTAATACAACTAAATCTCTTATAGACAGAGCGCAACAAGAATTAGAACTTCAAAGCGAGAAGCTTGAGCGTGAGAAGAAAACTGAGCGAGATAGAATGGCTAGAGAAAAGGACTTATTCGATATGAAATGGAAGGTCCTTGAGTCTGAAACTCAAAAACTCGCTGACGACAGAAAGAAATTCGAAAGAGAGAAAGCATTCTACTCTAAAGTTCTTAAGTTCAACGAAGAGAACCCAGGAAGTGAAAATGCAGAACAAATATCCAATGCACAGATATTCTTCATTGGTGTTGGTTCAGAGAAATCTCTTAAGAAACGATATAAAGACCTACTTAAGATTTACCATCCAGATAATTTAGATGGTGACACAGGCACAATTCAAGAAATAAACAGGGAATACGACGAGCTTTGCAAAAAAATGCAAGTAGCTAATTAGAATTATTATTTATCCCCCGAGCTAATTTGATTTTTTCTTCCTAATTAGCGCGGGGGATTTTTACGAGGAAATAACTTATGAACACAGCATTATTAAAAAAGGGAATATCAGCTGGTCTTCCAATTGGTTTGGGTTATCTATCAGTATCCTTTACTTTTGGTATTATGGCCACCTCTGCCGGCCTAAGCTGGTGGCAAGCATTACTTATATCTATGCTTAACCTTACCTCTGCAGGACAACTTGCTGGCATTAATATTATGATTCATCCTATGCAATATATAGAAATGCTAATAGCTCAATTAACTATTAATATTAGATACTCATTTATGTCAGTATCCCTGTCACAGAAAACAGATGACTCTTTCAAAATGAAAGACAGATGGATTCTTGGAGGTTTTGTAACTGATGAAATATTTGGTGTTGCCATAACCGAAGACAAAGTTAACAAATACTTCTTTGGGGGACTTACTATATTACCATACATTGGATGGGCTAGCGGTACTCTAATCGGTGCACTTCTAGGAAATGTACTTCCAGATATAATATTGAATGCTCTTAACATTGCACTATATGCCATGTTCATAGCAATTATCATTCCGGAAGCAAAGAAATCCGTTGCAATAACTGTAGTATCACTAATAGCTGTTGGTCTAAGTTGTATGTTCTACTTTGTACCAATGCTAAGTAGTATTTCAAGTGGTCTTACAATATGTATCTGTGCACTTATTGCAACATGCATAGGTGCCATCCTCTTCCCAATAAAAGACAAGGACCCTCTTGAGACTATAGAAATCAAAGAATAAATAGGAGTCAGAAAATGGATAACATTCAATTTTTTATATACCTTGCAATTATGGCTATATCGACTTATTTGATTCGTGCCATTCCATTCGCACTTGCAAGTAGAAAAATAGAAAACACATTTATTAAATCATTCCTCTGCTACATACCATATGCAGTACTAGCAGCAATGACATTTCCGGCAGTATTCTATGCAACCAAAAACCCTATCTCAGCCATTGTAGGTGTCATTATCGCATTCATCCTCGCCCTCTTCAAACGAGGTCTAATGACCGTAGCCGTTGCGGCCTGCGCTGGAGTATTTATAACTGAAATCGCACTTAAATACATTGCATAGAGGGGATAAGGTAATACAGGCGCTCTTAGACATTGATGTTTCTTCGCTAAGTATATATAAGTGATTATGTATGATTCTATAACTATTACGAAACCGATGACCGATCAGACATCGTGTCTGCGGTCATCTAGTCTCACCATCCATGGTGAGACTTTTCTGTGTAATGTGATAATCACTAATATATACTAAGCTTGAATCAATATGTCTAAGAGCGCCTGTACCACCTTATCCCCTCTATAATTTAGTTTAAATGCGCCAGAACCTCATCATAACTATTATAGAAATACTGCTCTGGGTTATCGCTCTTTAACACTTCAACAAGAAGTTTAGACTGCCTATCTGCAATATCTCCCATCATATGTCCATCTGCATCGACATAGTCTTCATCAGTACGATATAAATATTCCCATTTTCCATAGTTGAAGTCATAGAATTCTATTCCCATAGAGCCAAAGAGTTTATCGAAATAGTCGTGTACGTCTCCCATATTTTGTATCTTTAGTCTAGATGGAATAAGTGCTGACTGGACACATATAATCCTTATGCCATGCTCATCACAGTATTCTTTCATTTTAAGGAATGAATCAATATTATCCTGCTCAACGGTTCCATCAAATTCCCAGACTCCCCATCCTAAATCAGGCGCTCTGTTAACTCCACGAAGAAAACCTCTTCCCTCATATTTGTACGCTGTATCTGACTTAAGATACTTATTAACAGAATTCATTGCACTGTCTTCATTAGCAATATATGACGGATCTAGCTTAGCACTAACACAATTAGGTGTTTTCTCTATATTCTCTGCCGTTAACATATAGTCACAGAATAGTCTAATAAATCTATCTGGCCATACAACTTCTTTAAAGTATTTAACCCATCTTGTTCCCGTAAGATATGGAACAAGATTCATATCTGTTCCTGCATCTCTAGTCTGATCAAGTCTCCAATAATAAGGATCAATATCAAGAATAACCGTCTTGTATTTGCCATCTACGTTTGCTTCCTGCATTATGTAATTAATATTGTTCATGGGCGTTATTCTTCTAGCTACACTAACTGCTTTACAATCCAAACCATCTGATATTATATATGGATTATATCCGCATTCTGCGTGAGACTGTCCCATTATAAGGACATTATAATCTCCTTCTTTTGCCTGATTTAGTAGCACCCTTATTCCAGACGGTGGCGTAAGCAAAAATGTAAATATTCCGAGGACCAATATAAATACTAATACAAAGCCAAGTATTCGTTTAAAAGTTCGCATACATAAATCCCCCTTTAAATGATACTGACACAAAGCATGCAATAATTTGGATTAGCACCACCCAAACAAGAACTTGCAGCCAATAGTTCTTCTTGCTTAAACTATCTCTTATAGATATATTCTTCTCATGAAGTATATCAACAACAAGAACTCCTGCTATGCTAGGCGGTAATATAAACCAATCCCAATGCATAAATTCTAAGCAATCAAAACTTGTAAGATCAAATCTTATACTATTATATAGCATTACAAATGCATCCTTCATAGATGTGGTACAATCAAATACCCAACCTACTGTAATAATGAATAATGTTCTTATTAAAGAAAATGCTCTATATCCTTTAGACTTATCATTTATGTGAAGTCCCTTCTTCCAAGCTGCATATTCATCTACAAGAATAGCGGATATTGCAAGAATAATACCATTATATAGACCCCATGCCAGGTAATTAGTACCAAGTCCGTGCCATACGCCAACAAGGATAAATACAATAATATCTGCTATTGCCATACCTATTCTATTAGCTCTTTTTCTAGATACAACTTTCTTAAGACCTTTCTTAGTCTTACCCATCCATTTAGAAATAGAAATAGGATAGAATATATAATCCTTCATCCACTGACCTAGAGATATGTGCCATCTACGCCAAAACTCTCCTAGTGATAATGAGAAGTATGGCTGTCTAAAGTTGTCTTTCATGGTAATACCAAAGCACTGTGATACACCACGAATAACATCTATACCTCCACTAAAGTCACAGTATAGCTGTATTCCATAAGCAATAAATCCTATCCATACTGTCACACCATATGGAGTATCTGTATTAGAGTAAAAAATCTGATCAACGTATGTTCCAACTCTATCAGCTATAACAAGTTTCTTGAACATACCCCAAAGCATTAGTTGCACACCATACTTGATATTATGCCAATCCAATTTATGCTCTTTGAATAATTCCGGTGCAAGTTCTGAGTACTTACTTATTGGACCTTGTACCATTTGTGGAAAATAAGATGTAAATAAAAGAATCTTAAAATAATTCTTCTCAGCTTCAATCTTACCCCAATATACATCAAGCATATAAGATATTACCTGAAGCGTGTAGTAAGAAAGACCTGCCGGAACAATAAAATTACGCATAAACGTTTTATACGGATAATCTGTTCCAAGGAATGTAACGTCGTGATTGAATAATTCCATTCCAAGCACATATTTCAATATAATAAGTACCGCCAGAGAAAGAGCCATTCCACCAATAAGAAACAACTTCTTGTGATCTTTACTTTTCTCAACAAGCCTTGCACTAAAATATGTTACTGTACTTGTAAATATTACAAATAATCCACCAAATACACTAACGGAATATATATATACAAAACTAAGTAGGATTAAATAGCCCCAACGAAATTTTGCTGGGATTATATAATACGATATTACTGATACTATAAAAAATATCATAAAGCCAACGGCTGTAATACTCATTTCTTAGTTCCTTTCCGATTATTATGCATTAAGACGCACTCCGGTGAATATAATAACACATTTTAACAAGGGATTCATTAGACATTTTTTATTATTTAACTAAAATATATAATGAAATAATGTCCAAATTGGTGTATTATATTTATGTTTAGGGAGGGAAACCATGAAAAATAAGAAAAAGGCAATAATAATTACATGTATTTGCTGTGTTTCAGTTTTAGTTCTAATCACTGTACTCTTATTACATTTTCTCTATTATAGTTTTACATTTTCCACAGATGACGGAACAAAAATAAGTAATAACTCAGATGTAGAGGTTGTGTTTGGACAGAAAGAACTTCCAAATATCAAAGCAATTTATAAGGATTATACTGATAACAGCGCCGGAACAGAAGTAGAAGTCACAAAATCAGGAGATGCAGACCTTTCAAAAATCGGCACATACCCTATAACATACACTGCTAACTATAACGGCAAGTCGAAGTCTATAGATGTTAATATCAAAGTAGTCGACAAGACAGGTCCTGAAATCAAATTAAAAGGCGGTAATGAAATCCATTGGCGACTTGGTAAAGAATTTAAAGATCCTGGTTACACTGCTGTTGACGATGTTGATGGCGATGTTACTGCAAATGTTACAGTTGAAGGCAATGTAGATATCAACACTGAAGGTGATTATACATTAACATATAAAGTAAAAGATTCTAGCGGAAATGAAACAACAGTTGAAAGAAAGGTTACTGTTGAACAGAAAAAAGAACCTGTTGTTACTGACCCAACTGACAAAGTAGTCTACTTAACATTTGACGACGGTCCTGGACCTTATACTCAGAAGCTTCTTGACATACTTGACAAGTACAATGTTAAGGCAACATTTTTTGTAACACATGGATATCCTAATTACGAGAATCTAATTGGAGAAGAAGCAAGACGTGGTCATACAGTTGCAGTTCATTCATATACACACAAGTACGACCAAATATACAGAAGTGTAGACGCCTTCTTCGAAGACTTCAACAAAATGAACGATGTAATAAAGGCACAGACAGGACAAGAATCGACTATCCTTAGATTCCCTGGAGGAAGTTCTAATACAGTTAGTAGAAAATACTGCCCTGGTGTTATGACTGCTCTAACCAACGAAATGAATAATCGCGGTATTCTTTATGCTGACTGGAATGTATCTAGTGGTGATGCAGGAGAGACAACAAGTACACAACAAGTTATTACAAATGTAATAAATGGAATTCAAAAGAATCATGTGTCTACTATACTACAACATGACATCAAAGATTTCTCAGTAAATGCTGTGGAACAGATCATACAATGGGGCAAAAGCAATGGATATACATTCCTTCCATTAACAGAACATAGCCCTATGTTCCATCAGCCAGTAGCTAACTAATAGCATATTTACAAAAACAAAACCTCAAGTATCTGTTAATCCAGAACTTGAGGTTTTTTTAATATTATTTGTTCCTATTTCTTAAGCTAAGAACCCTCTATTATCATTAGTATCTACAGCTTCATTAACATCTGTTTTACCATATGTAAGTCCGGCCGCAATCTTCTGAGTGTTCTCCATAAGAGGTGCAGAATCATCATTCTCTGCAACTTCTCTAAAGGCTTCTGCAAGAGGTTCTATTACTTCTCTTGCTTCATTTATTCCTTCATCACGACCACTATACATTGATTTGGCAATAGACCTCTTACAATAATCATACAGACTATATAAATCCTTTGAAATATCGTATTTGAAGTCAAGGGCATTCTGCAAATGCTCTAGTACTTCATTTGCATGACGCAAAGCCTCCATATACTCTTCCTGTTCATGATTCTTAAGTCCTTCTGTCGCATCATCCAAATCTACCAATACCATATCAAATAATACAGCAATTATCTGACTCTTATTACCATTAGTAATTCTTCTGGTAAATGTGGTTACAGCTTCTTGATCCATAAAAACCCTCCTAAACCCATTATGTTTCTCGATTAATAATTACTACAATACATATTTTCTTCTCTATCACAATACACATAGATTTTATCACATTTTCTCACAAAAAAATACCCCACATTGTATGTTAACTTTTTTAACATACAATATAGGGTATATTTATTATTAAAACAATTCGTTTCACGAATTGTCACTTACCATATTACTCAGATAATTATTGGAGAAGTTGAAGGGCAAGTTGAGGTAATTCATTAGCCTGACTTAAGGCGCTTGTAGATGACTGAGATAGAACGTTGTATTTTGTATATTCTGTCATCTCTCTTGCCATATCAGCATCAGAGATACGAGACATGGCAGAAGTCATATTTTCACTTGTCTCATCTAAGTTTGCTACAGAACTTTCTAGTCTATTCTGATAAGCACCAAGATCTGCTCTTGCTTTATTAATATAATCAAGTGCATCACTTAACTTATCGAGAGCCCTTTTTGCTCCATTAACAGTAGTTACATTTACATCATCTATATACATATGCTCTGTATCAGTAGCTGGTATTCTAACTGTCATATACTGACCTTCATTAGCACCAATCTGCAAATCCATTGGTCCAACGTCAGTAACATTCATGTTAACATCTCCTTTATATCCTGCTTCTGCTAAGAATGATATCTCGAATCCACCTGCATCTGTAATAGTAACCTTATTTCCCTCAACTCGATATGTTGCTTGGTTAGAGAAATCAGATGTTTTATCTAATGTAATTACAGCGTTATTTCCTGTTGCGGTAAAAGAGGTTGGAAAACCAAAGAGCGTAGCCAAGTCATCATTTGAAAATGTTATCGTAAGCTCTGCGTCTGTTCCATAGGCCGTTGATTCAAATACAGCAACATGTTCTCCGGCATTACCGTATTCCGAAATAATCGCCTCTCCTATTTCAGCTGCATCACGTATTGCCTCGTATATTTCCTGACTGGTCATTCCTTCCTTAATCTGTGCTGCAGCTCCATTAATTTCAATCGTGCCTGCCTGTGCAGCGGTAATCGGTCCAAACTCTTCCCAATTCTTCGTTGAAGCCATATTTGCTCGTGTTGCAGCTGTATCAATAGTAAGATTGTATTGTCCAGAAGCTACAGTCTGAGATGACTGTTGACGAGAAATATGATCTGCATATATTCTTGTATTAATTGAACCATCAAGCAATGTCTTAGTGTTAAACTCAGTTGACGTTGCGATTCTATCTATCTCGGTTTTAAGTGAATCTATCTCACTTTGAATAGCCTCTTTATCTCCCTGCTCTGTAATTCCGTTAGCAGCTTGTATTGCTAACTCTCGCATACGCTGAATCATACTTGTAACTTCATTAAGGGCACCATCAGCTGTCTGAATTACACTTATTCCATCGTTTGCATTTCTAGAAGAACGATCTAACCCATCTATCTGAGCTTTCATCTTGCCGGAGATAGCCATACCCGATGGATCATCAGAGGCATGATTTATTTTAAGACCTGAAGATAATCTCTCCATTGTCTTAGCAAGTGAATTTTCATTTCTAAGTAATTGTCTATTAGTAATTAAAGCTGGAATGTTGTTGTTAATTTTCATATGTAATACCTCTTTCGCAAATTGTCGCCTTGTCATACAACAATCCGCTTCGCGAATTGTCGCCTAGCAATAAGGAATCCTCCCATGCTTTGCATGGGCCCCTCCTTGTTGCATAAAACAAAAGTGCAAGTGGAAATATAATATCAGTGTATTATATTTGCGCTTCCTTGCACTTATAAATTTTTCCAATAGGTTTTTCCTTAAACCCTTCCTTGGATATCTGCCGATGGAATCCTTTCCATGCGGTAGTATTTATTTTTGTTACTTTATATATCGGCATGGATACAAGAAGAGTTTAGTCTATTTGAAAATAATATTTAGTTTAAAATAATGTCTTTTTTAGATTAAGTCTGCAACCTCATAAAGCATTTTCTTAGTTTTTTCAATACCAAGACATGGATCTGTAATAGACTTTCCATATACTCCACCATCCACATCTTGTCTTCCATCTTCAATGTAACTCTCAACCATAAATCCTCTAACATGCTTCTTAATTGTTTCGCTATGACGACAACTATGTAATACTTCCTTGATGATACGAGGTTGTTCAAATGGATTCTTATTAGAATTAGAGTGATTAGTATCAACAATAATTCCTGGATTCTTAAGACCGCTTTCATCATATCTATCGCATAGATGTATGAGTTCCTCATAATGATAGTTAGGATTATTCTCTCCATGCTTATTAGTATATCCACGGAGAATGACATGAGCATATGGGTTACCCTCTGTATGAACTTCCCATCCTCTATAGATAAATGAATGACCATTCTGAGCAGCCTGGATTGCATTAAGCATAACTGCATTATCGCCACTTGTTGGATTCTTCATTCCACATGGAATTCCAAGTCCTGATGCAACAAGACGATGCTGTTGATTCTCAACTGAACGTGCACCAACTGCTACATATGCAAGAAGATCATCTAAGTATTTGTGATTCTCCGGATATAGCATTTCATCTGCACAAGCAAAACCTGTTTCCTTAACTGCGCGCATGTGAAGCTCTCTTGTTGCGATTATTCCTTTAAACAAATCCGGTTTCTTAGTTGGATCAGGTTGATGCAGTATACCTTTATATCCTTCACCAGTTGTACGCGGTTTATTAGTATAGATTCGAGGAATAATTAGAATTTTATCCTTTACATCTTCCTGAATAGGACGAAGCTTATCTATATAATCAATAACACTATCTTCATTATCTGCAGAACATGGACCAATTACCATAACAAGCTTGTCTGATTTTCCGTTGAAAATGTTCTTTAATTCATTAATTGTATTATCTACTACCTCACCCATTGTTCCGGTTAAAGGATACATTTCCTTAACTTCCATAGGTAGTGCAAGTTTTCTCTCAAAAAGTGTGTCCATCATTAGTCTATTCTCCCTTCCATATTACCTATAACTCTTAATTTATCACATGTAGCACCAAGTGCCTTAAGCATTCTCTTCTCATTATCGATATTGCCATCTCCATCAGCCTCTACATAGAAATAGTATGACCAACTAAGAGACTTACGTGGCCTACTTCTTACAGCACTCATATTATATCCATATGCTCCTATTACATTCATGGCTTTAGCAAGAGCTCCTGCTTCATTTTTTACAGTAAACATCATTATAATATGATTGTTCTTCGCGCCACCAATGTATCTTGACATGTTTCTTGCAAATACTGCAAACCTTGTACTATTGTCACCGCTTTCTGCGATATTCGCATCTAGTACTTTGAGATTATAGACACTTGCTGCCTCTCGACTTGCTATTGCCGCCATAGTCTTATCCTTCTCCTTTGCAACCATCTTCGCTGCAAAAGAAGTGTTACCAACTTCCTCTTTTTTTGCACCAATTTTCTTAATATAATTATCACATTGTGCAAGGGCTTGAGGATGACTAACAACAGTCTTAATATCTTCTAGGCTAGCATCGTCTGTTCCAAGAAGACATTGCTCAATCTGAAATGTATATAATCCATTGATATACAAGCTTCCTGAGAACATTATATCCATTACGGCTCCAACTTCTCCAGCATAGCTATTCTCAATAGGAAGAACGGCAACATCACATTCTCCATTTTCAACAGCTTCATATGCATCTTGAAAACTCTTATATGGTACAGCCTCACCTTCTGGGAAAATATTTTTTGTTGCTATTTGTGCAAATGCTCCTTCATTTCCACAATAGGCTATTCGTGCTCCCTTTATACATCTTCGTTGATATTGTTTTGAAACATCTAATGTATTTTTTAAAAATTCTATATAATAATCTTTCAAATTCTCATCAAGAATAAGGTCTACATTATTATTAATTAATTCTTTTTCTCTTTGTGAATCATAGATCTGAAGCCCGTTCTCTTTCTTGTAGTCAGCAATCATTGCCGCTGCTTCCATTCTCTCTTCAAAGAGAGCTGCCATCTTAGAATCTACTTCACTTATCTTTTTTCTCGCTTCATCAAGCCTACTATCTTTACTCATAATCTTTTCCTTTTTTATAACAAAAGCTCTGTTCTGACAAGAACAGAGCTTCATAATTTAACTATTATTGTGGAGTTCTCTTGTCTGTCATGTAGAATATAGTAAATAACCCCGGTCCACAATGAGCCCCTATTACGACTCCTAGACCTGTAATTGTAATCTCTGCCTCTGGATATGTCTTAAGAAGTTCATCTCTTACATATTCAGCATCTTTTAGGCAATCTGCATGGTTAATATTAAATTCAATTTTTTCTCCTGCAGGAACATCTTTCTTTATTGCATCTATAATAGAATTAAGAGCATTCTTTCTTCCACGAATCTTAGCAACAACATCAAGTGTTCCGGCATCTGGTACATATAATACTGGCTTGATTGAAAGAAGTGTTCCAACAAGGGCTGAAGCATTACTTACTCTTCCGCCTCTCTTAAGCCAGTTAAGATCATCTACTGTAAATCTGTGTGCTATCTTTAATTTATTCTCTTCAATCCAATTTAAAATTTCATCAAAACTCTTATCGTTTTCGTAAAGGTCAACTACATGTTTTACCAACATTCCTAGTCCACCAGATACACAACATGTATCCACATTTACAATAGTAGCATTTGGATATTCATCCTTTAATTCTTCAATTGCCTCATCACAAAATCGATAAGAAGATGATAGCGGACGACACATATCAAGGAATATTACATTCTTTCCTTCTTTTACAAATGGTTCAAAAAACTCATGATATGAAAATGTATTAATTGCGGATGTTGTAAGAATAGAGCCTTGACGCATCTTTTCATAAGTTGATTGTCTAGTCTCTTCTCTACAATCATCTTCATATAAATCGTCGCCAATTGTATATGAATAACTTATAAATGGCACATCATGCTCATCTAGATATTCTCTTGTTAGATCTGCCGTTGAAGCAGTTGCGATAATAAAATCTTTCATCAGTATATCTCCTATAACTGTGTATTATGGCTAATCCCACGAGTAATAATATAACACAATTATAGAAAATATACTAGTTTGTTATAGAATTTGTATTAGAAAAAGTTCTTATATATTACCAAGTTCTTCAATAAATGCCCTTGCCATGCCATAGAGATTCTTTGTTAAAATAGTCTGCACTTCATTTTCGCCATCTAAAGCTTCAGATTTACTAATAACTTCAAAGTCTGTCTCTCTCTCTGAAAATGCGAAATTATTAGCATCTATTTTCTTAGACCATGCAAATCTAATATTAGAATTAGCGTTTGTATTACTTGAAATTGATCTATTAAGTGCGTCGTGATGTCTCTCTAGTAACTCTCTTGTATTCTCTCTGTCACAATTAACTTCTCCAATGAACCCTCCTGCTTCGTATCTAAATGATGCAGTGACTGTTCCAGTCTTTTCCATGTTAAATGCGATATCAACAAGGCCTTTCTCTTCTTTACCACGAACTATCTTGAGATTGAGATTACCAACTTCGTCAGCAACCATAATAGGCACAACATAGTTCTCACTTCTTCTCGATACTTCTCCAAGAGTAGTAAGCTGAGTCTGAATAAGATGCATTCCTCTTACATCAATAGTACTTACATCTTCTTCAACTATCATGTTCTTCATAACATTTTCAGCAATTTCTTCCAGACGTCTCTCTGCCTCTGCCATATCTTCAGGTGTCTTAACAGACTCCCCATATTCATGAATAAGATTGGCAATAATATCATCTACTTCTTCTTCAAGAGTCTTAGGTCTATCTTCTGCTTCCATACCAACTTCTGATGCATAGGAACCATCTCTATCAAGACCAACCTGTCTTCTTGCCGCTTTATTAAGCAAGGTGCGATACATACTGTTTCTATCTGTCATAAGCTGAGTAATTGCATTAAGATTATTAGAAGTTAATGGAATATCATTTGCCTCTAGATATTCTACAACTTGCCTATCTGCCTTAAATGATTCAAGTACTTCTTCGCGTCTCATCTTGGCATATGTCTCATTAAGTTGTTGTTCTTTCGTGGACAAATCAGAGTTACTTTCCATTGCATCTAATCTATTAGATAACTGTTCTGGAGTAAGAGACATATACTCGCTCTCGCTATTAAACTGCATCATCTTCTGAGGCGTAATCTTAGATTCAACATTTCTCATACTTACAGATTGAATTGACATATCTATCTGTTGTTCAATGTTAAGACTGTCTTTGTTGAATCCTTCAATTCCACCAAAATCATCATCTATAGTATATTCTTTATTAGTATGCTTAGCATTTCTTGTAGCCATAAGAAGATTTCTCATAGTTACATCTACACCCTGATCAAGTAGCATACCTATAGCTGCTCCATCTGACTTGTTGACCTGATGAATTAGACGAAATACACCTATAAATCCTTCACGCTCTTCTTCTGTTATTCCATTCTCCTGCTCAAGTCTCCATAAGAATTCATAGTATTTCTCTTCTTCACTTGATACTTCCATTGTATCTATTATTTCCTGTGAAGACTGTAGCAATTCTTCCATTGTCATATCAAGAGGATTAAGTCCGGCTTTAATCATCTCACATACTACACCCGGCTTAAGATTCTCTAATGCACGACTAACCGTTAGGTCAGTAGCCTTTACTTCTTTAACAGACTCATTAGTAATCTCCATCTGGTTGTATCCCAATATACGGACAGCTCTTCTATTCTCTTCTGATGCTGATAAATTCATATCCCTAAGAATGTTATCAACATTACCAAATGCTTTTCTAAGACTGTCTCCCAAATCACGACGAACTTCTGTTGCAGATGCTTCATAATAATCTGCTGCCTGGTTAAATCTTCTTGAGAAGCTAGCTTCAATAGATGTCTCTGTTACAACTTTCTGTGACGACACATCTTGATTTGTTGTGCTCTGAGTAATTGTTTCTTCGCTATAAGAAATGCTCACACTTGCATAACTTCTGAGTGTCATTGTTGATGCATTGAGTGGCATAGCATAATCAGGAAGCTGTTTCGACGTTTGGACAGCATCCATTGTGTCGCTTAAGTTCTTCACAGCTTCTGGTGTCGCTTTGTCACCAATCATAGTTTCTAAGAACTGCTGCTCTAATTCTTCTAATGCGTTAACATATTCATTAAGCTTTAACGTGTCAAGAGAGATTCCTCTCTTAAGTAGTGCAAAGTTAGCCTCTGTTGACATCATAAGTTGAACTTGTACAAGTTGTTTCTTTGCAGTTACTTCATTAAATGGTGTCCCATTATCAGGACTGCTATTATCATTGTTTGAATCCGAAAGTGACTGTCTTGCAATATTACCAAGTGTTAGCGGCTCTTCGTTCTCAATTACTTTTGCAACAGTATTAGCATCTGCTGACATAACACCTTCTGTAATTGCATTAGATTCTGCAAGAACCGAGTGACCCGGTACAAGATATGCATCACCTGCACTTGCTCCTTCTGATATCGCATTTGTAATTGCTTTTATGATTGTTTGTGCGTCATCAATACTAAGATTACGAAGCTCTTGAAGATTAACAAGCTGACCCGGTGTAACATTTATTCTGTTACTTACCATCCAGTAGCAATCTTGCAAATTATCATCATTTACCTCAAGTCCCGCCCTTGTTAATAATTCTTCGAACTGAGACTCCATTACATTCATATTGCCTTGAATATCAACAGGTCTCGCCGTTGCCAAATCATTACTGTGTGTACTTGCCTTATATACATTGTCAATAGTCGCCTCAAGTTCATTAAGTAGCATGTACTTGATTGTTTCCTCAGACAAAGACATCGTCTCTTCTGAAGCTGTGTTAACCACTTCGCTTTGTACATTGCTTACCATATGGGTTTTAATATCATCAACTTTTCTAAGTGCAATAACGCTATCTTCTACTGCTTTATCATCTGCCGGAAGCTGCGCTTTCTCTAGCACATTTTCCATAAGTTCAGGGTAAGAACCAGCCTGCTTAATAGCTGCATCAGATACATCACCCATCATTGATATGTCTGCTCCACCCTTAGCCATAGCTATACGAATCTTGTCCGCAATATCAACGAATTCTTTCTCATCTATGTCTTTAGAATCGAAGCCAAGCTTTTCAATGGCATCAAAATTTCTCTGATTAAGGGTAGATGCTGTATTAGCCTTGCCATCAGCGCCCAAGTCTTTATCAATTTCATCTATTATTGTATTGTTACTAGGATTGTTATATGTTGAATTAGACATATTAATAACACCAAGCTTATCCTTATCTAGCTTAGTGATATCTTCTTGTCTGTTAGAATGGTTGGTTTGAACCTTGTCTTTAAAGGAAGCAATATCCATGCCTATTCCTTTTGTCTTATCTTGTACACCAACCTCTAGATTATTAATATCGTTTATCTGCATAATTATCTCCTGATATGCAGCATTCCTTTGCGTTAAGTCACATCCTTGTGATTATTCTATTTATTATTTCGGCAGAACTTGTATTTTCCCTTACCCCTTCTTTGTTCCATTGCGTTTTTTGGGTATTAAGGGTATTATTACAATATGAAATACAACAATATTACTCAGGCGGTTTTCATAGACCGCCCTAATCGATTTATTGCAAATGTGGATATAAACGGACATAGAGAAACTGTTCATGTTAAAAATACCGGCAGGTGTAAGGAACTATTAATTCCTGGTTGTGAAGTATGGCTTAATGCACCTGGAACGCCAAACAGAAAGACAACGTATGATTTGGTAGCTGTAAGAAAAGACAATGGTATTCTATTTAACATCGATAGTCAGGCCCCTAATAAAGTTGTTAAGGAATGGCTACAAAGTCAGGACTATGATACTGTTGTGTCCGAATATACGTACGGCAATTCAAGAATTGATTTCTATATGACTCAAGGTAGCGAGGAGTTCTTAATGGAAGTTAAGGGATGCACTCTTGAAGTCGATGGTATCGGGTATTTCCCAGATGCTCCAACTGAGAGAGGTGTGAAGCACCTTCGTGAATTAACCAAAGCAACAAAGGAAGGATACAAATCCATACTGGCATTTGTAATTCAGATGGATGGTGTGTACCTAACACTAAGACCCATCCAGAATTTGGAACCGCCCTGGCAGAAGCCAAGGCGGCAGGTGTTGAAATCCTATTTTTAAAATGTCATGTTGAACCAAATTTGTTGGAAATAATATAATTAATAGAGCGTCTATTGCAGTCGTATTTTCTTTAATCATAATACACTGCTCTATATGTAATATCCTTCGGGTTATCTAAGGTGACACTCATCACCTTGTCATTCTCGCCCTTCTTCTCATTCCTGTCATCCTTATTGTTGTTGTATACAGACATGCACTCATTATCGGTTGTGGCCCAACCCCAGCCGATTACATACATATTATTGTCTAACATCTGAATTGAACCACAGGCCTGGGAGAACTTGTTGTTGAATCCTATACTCTTAACAAGATTAACCTTCCTGTTAGGTATATCAAGCACATAAGACCTTACTTCTGTCTGCTTGTCCCGGTTGTTATTATCGAATACTGTGATTTTATTTTCATCCACCGTAACATAATGTTGTCCTGAAGTCTTCTGCAATTCGGTTAATCCAAACTCGTCCTGCTTTCCTGACATTTTCCATCTTATCTGATTATCGCCCCTTGTTCTATCAAGACACATTATCGTATCAAGGTGTCTAAAGGAGCAGATAAGATTGCCATCATTATCCACACGCATTGCATTAAAGTGATTAATATCAGGTGCATCAATTGTCTTATTAGCAAAGTCATTGGCATTAGGTGTTGCATCCGTTGCAACAATATCGTATATCTCAGGATAATCTATGCTCTTGAACTCCCATACAACCTTGCCATTTTGAACCTCTTGTAAATATGAATAGATAACATTAGACCCTTCAGGGTAACCTGGAATATTCTTAACATTGTCCTTAATATATACAGAACAAATGTAATGGTCTAGGTCAAACATGTAAAAGTCATGGCCATCAATTCCCTGACCCTTCGGTGTAACAGACGACTCTTCTGCTGTTATCCTCTTAACCTCATTAAAATTTTCATCTAATATAACGCGTTCACCAGGTGCATATCCAGTAAGTCCATAATCATCAAACTTACCTGTCTGATCATGATAACTGTAGTATGTCTTCCCATCAATTACATGCTTCTTGAAATCCCAGAACCCTGTGGTTGCTCCTTCGTATGGTTGTTCCTCATGCTTTGACCACACAATGTTACCTTTGCCATCAAGCATAATCAGATTACGACTAAATACAAAGGACAAGAAGAAATTACCTGGTAGGTTAGTCTCTCCCGTAACATTAATCTTACACAGTCCGTCTGCAATAACTGGATTCTTGCTACTCACTTTAGTAGTTTTGCCACAACCTGTTAATACTGCTGCAACAAGAATTAAACAAAGCGATATGGCGATTATTTTCTTTTTCATAATTTCTCCCCTCCGTTCGTTCTCAACTCTTCTTACTAAACACATACTTCCCTTTACCTTTACCCTTAACAGGCACTATCAACTCCATTGTTAACATCCTTTTTATCAGTGCAGAGGCTGGAGATGCTGTAAGATTAAGAATAGTCATTACGTCTGTCCTACCAAAGCATTTATCAAATCCTATGGCATTATTTAGATTAATTATATGCTGTTTTGTCTTATTAGTAAGTTCTGATGGAAGGTCTATGTCCTGTTTTGCGCCTTTAATGTCCTGTTTTTGTATTCCAATGTCCTGTTTTTCGTTTCGAATGTCTTGTTCAACATCATTCCATCTAATGTGCATATATCTGTTCTTCAACACATTTTTCTCACCATATAAGAGATTACGTAAGAACAATTCTATGTACTTCGTTGTGGCACATGAATGTCTTTCGTATAATTATTATAATTCGCTCTGACAAGAGAATTCCTAAAGTACCATGAGTTTTTTGCAAAAAGGTCATTACTCACATCAAAACCAAGTGTCCTCAAATACTTAATAAAGAATACAGCTGTTGTTCTAGTATTCCCTTCTCCAAATGCATGTATTTGCCACAAGTCAGAAATAAATACAGCAAAGTGCTGTATAATATCCTCTTTATCTAGCGAAGAATAGTCGTAGACCTTTTCTTTTTTCAAATCATACTCTAAAAGTTCTTCTAATTCATTAGCATTACCATAATTCACTGATGCTCCATCAAGTACCCATTCTCTTTTAGATATATTATAATCACGTAGTTTTCCTGCAAACTGGTTTTCCGAAAGAACCATCGCTATACGACTAGATACTATATCCGCTTCTTTTTCTCTACCTATGTCTCTATCTGATGACTCCTCATAATATCTTTCTATAAGCCTATTTGCTTCCCCCAAAGATATCTTGCCTTCAATATTATCTATAGCTAGACTCTGTAGATATTCCGATGGTTGAAGTCCGTCAACGGCTTGCAGTCCCATTGCAGTATACCATGCATAACCCAATTCTTTCTGCGATGGCTCGGTTTGAATTATGTATTCTTCAAAAGGATCTTTTTCAATATCTTTTGATTCAACGTGTTCCTCAAACATTCTCATAATTAGTCTCTCTCCTTTATCTCTAAATC
>ONAZ01000003.1:0-458 GCA_900315945.1 uncultured Lachnospiraceae bacterium
CTTTCCATCTTGTTCTGTACGTATTGCTCATGGAAGATGGCTTCTTTTCTTGCTTCACACATCATTCTTACAGTCTCATCAGAATTCTGCTCGTATATGGAATTGGCGGCTTCTGAATATACCTTGTCTTTCTCAGCAATCATCTTCAGTTCCTCCCATGTGGTAGCTTTGAATAGCCTGGCCCATTCATCGATGTGCCATCTCTTATCCTCTTCAGTGGCAAGTTCTATCTGATTTAATGATAACACGCGAAGACAGAAATTTCTATTGTAAATTGTTCCTGTCTTAACATTTTGGAGCATGTTTTTACTATAAAATTCCTTCTCTTCTGGGAATAGGTCATAATCAAGAAATCCGATGTGTGTAACAGGCATGACAGAATTATAATCTTCTCCCTTTTGTACGTTCTCAAATGTTCTACACAAATAAGAAAGAGATCTATTCTGCCAGTTGCCTAA
>ONAZ01000003.1:513-273096 GCA_900315945.1 uncultured Lachnospiraceae bacterium
ATAGTCTTTGTCCTCTATGTATTTACCTAATTCTATTGGATTAGCAATCTCAACTGTAGTAATTGTATCCGAAGGAACATGCATCATAGAACTGATAATTCCTTTTAATACATTATTGTTTGACTGGAGTACCATGCGAAACATATAGTCATTAGTCATGCCATACGCTATTTTGCCATTCGCATGTCTCCATTCCTCTTTATTTAATTTTAAATCTATTGTCATAAATACCTCCATATCTATGACATGGTAGAAGTGGAACTGAAATAAGTATAACACAAACGCATACGAACAAATTATTAACTTTTTATTAATTCTGTAAATAATACAAAATCTGGGACATGAGTGTTTTGTACTATTTACGACATAATTATAAAAGAAAATTAATTATGAATTACATAATGAATTACACTATAATTATTTATGCAATAACATAATAAATATGATATTATATATAGGTATGTATAATACAATAGAATAATAAGACTATGCCGTTTGTGTGGTGAGTCACCGGAAGGGAGATACGAAATGATTATTACATTAAAAGATGGAACAAAAAAAGAATACGAAGGAAAGATGACTGGTTTTGATATTGCAATGGATATTAGCGAAGGTCTTGCTAGAAATGCATGTGCAATAGAAGTTGATGGAGAGGTGAAAGATCTTCGAACTACAATTGACTCTGACTGTAATCTTTCTATTCTTACATCTAGAGATAAAGAAGGACTTTCTGCTCTTAGACATACTTGTTCTCATATTATGGCTGAAGCTGTTAAGAAGATTAGACCAGATGCTAAGCTTGCCATTGGTCCATCAATTGAGGATGGCTTCTATTATGATTTTGATACAGAGCCTTTTTCAAGAGAGGACTTAGATAGTATAGAAGCAGAGATGAAGAAGATTATTAAGTCTAAGCCTAAGTTTGAGAGATTTGAGCTTGATAGAGCAGAGGCTGTTAAGTTTATGGAAGATAGAAATGAACCATACAAGGTTGAATTAATTAATGATCTTCCTGAAGGCTCAACAATTTCATTCTATCGTCAGGGTGAAGATGACTTTGTTGATCTTTGTGCAGGACCACATCTTATTAACACTAAACTTATTAAAGGATTTAAACTCCTTTCTTCTTCAGGTGCATATTGGAGAGGTGATGAGCATAATAAGATGCTTACTCGTATATATGGAACAGCATTTGCAAGTAAGGATGAGCTGAAAGCACATTTAGAACATTTAGAAGATATTAAGAAGAGAGATCATAATAAGCTTGGTCGTGAGATGCAGCTATTTACGACAGTAGATGTAATTGGACAAGGACTTCCTCTCTTTATGCCTAAGGGAACTAAGATGATTCAGACATTACAGCGCTGGATTGAAGACTTAGAAGACAATGAATGGGGCTATACAAGAACAAGAACACCTCTTATGGCTAAGTCAGATCTATATAAGATATCAGGTCACTGGGATCATTACAAGGAGGGTATGTTCGTTCTCAATGAAGGTCGTGATGATAAGGATGTTATGGCACTTCGTCCAATGACTTGTCCTTTCCAATATTATGTATATAAGGCAACTCAGCATTCATATAAAGATTTACCATGCAGATATTCAGAGACTTCGACTCTATTTAGAAATGAAGATTCAGGTGAGATGCATGGACTAACTAGAGTTCGTCAATTTACAATTACTGAAGGACATTTAATTGTAAGACCAGACCAGATGGTAGATGAGTTCAAGCGTTGTCTTGCTCTTGCAAAATATTGTCTTGAGACTCTTGGTGTGGAAGAAGATGTAACATATCATCTGTCTAAATGGGATCCTGATAACAGAGAGAAATACATTGGTGACAAAGAAGTTTGGGAAGAGACTGAAGGTCATATCAGAGATATTCTTAATGAACTTGGAGTGGAATTCTCTGAGGATGTTGGTGAAGCTGCATTCTATGGTCCTAAAGTTGATATTAATGCTAAGAATGTCTATGGTAAAGAAGATACAATGATTACTATTCAATGGGATGCTTTAATTGCTGAACAATTTGATATGTATTACATTGATGAAAATGGTGACAAGATTCGCCCATATATTATTCATAGAACTTCAATGGGATGCTATGAGAGAACCCTTGCTTGGCTTATTGAGAAATACGCAGGCAAATTCCCTACATGGCTATGTCCTGAACAGGTTAGAGTACTTCCTATTTCTGAGAAATATGCAGATTATGCTTCAGAAGTTGAAGCAGAGCTTAAGAAGAATGGTATTCTCACTACAATGGACAATAGAGCAGAGAAGATTGGATTTAAGATTCGTGAAGCTAGACTTGAGAAGATTCCATATATGCTTGTAGTAGGCGAGAAAGAACGCGATGATAGAACAGTATCTGTTCGAAGTCGCTTTGCAGGAGATGAAGGTGTTAAGCCATTAGACGAATTTATCTCTCAGATTACAGAAGAGATTCGTACCAAGGAGATTCGTAAAGAAGAACAGAATTAATTCTATACTATGTAGCGCCGTCAGTAGACGGCGCCATTTTTATTTTTAGAATTCAAAGTTATATTTAAAATTGAATTGACACTATATCGCTACAGCGATATAATTATACTAGGAGGATTAATATGATACTTTATCATGGTTCAGAGAATGTTATAGAGAAGCCAATATATGGATGTGGTAAGAGAACCAACGATTATGGTAGAGGATTTTACTGCACGAAAGATGTTGATATGGCTAAAGAGTGGGCCTGTGGTGATAACAGAGATGGTTGGGCTAATAAATACGAATTTGATATTAAAGGACTTAATGTACTTGATCTCAATAGTGATTCATATAATATTCTTAATTGGCTTGCATTATTAGCAAAGAATAGAACATATTGGCAAAATGGTAGTATTTCTTTTAATGCGAAGAAATATATTGAAGACAATTTTTTGATAGATATTTCTGAATATGATGTTGTAATTGGATATAGAGCTGATGATTCTTATTTTTCTTTTGCGCAGGATTTTGTAAGTGGAGTTATATCTCTAAATCAGTTGTCAAAAGCCATGAGGCTTGGGAGCCTGGGAGAACAAGTTGTTCTTATTAGTGAAAGGTCATTTGATAGAATAAAGTTTATTGATAATACTTTAGCTTCTTCTAGTGAATATTATTATAAGAGAGCGAAACGTGATAGTTTAGCTAGAAAAGATTATACAAGAATAAGAGAAGAAGAAGCTGATATTAATGATCTATATATGCTTGATATTATGAGAGAGGAGATTCGAGATGGAGATTCGCGCTTATTCTTATGATTATCTTAGATTGAGTCAGAGAATAATGGGGGATACTGTGGATTTTGCAGTTAATACTTGTGGCTTTACGTTAGAAGAATTACAAAAAATGTTTCTTAATTCTAAAGTTGTTATTCAGTTTCAGAATGGTAATTGTAAATATATAGCTGGAGTCACAGGCTGTGAATTATTTCGTATGATTGCATGTGAGAATGGACATGACTTATCTGGGATATCAGACATAATGTATTTAGATAAATCTAAAGAATATTGGTGTGGGTTTTCGCTGGCTTTTTATCAATGGTATAGCGCATATTCTTTTTCGCATATTCTTAATGCTATATCTCTTATACAGATTGCAGATTTGTATTATAAATATCATGAAATGGATATAATGCAATTTGTTGATCATATAGATAGTTTGTATGAAGAAGAACAGAAGAAGACAAGACTTAAACGTCTTAGAGAATATCATAATCTTTCTCAATCGGGACTAGCAAAACAGTCTGGTGTTGCGCTTAGGCAGATACAACTATTTGAACAGCGGAATAGAGATATTAATAAGACTCAAGCAGATACGCTGTTTCGTTTAAGTGAAGCTTTACATTGTGATATGAAAGATTTGTTAGAGTAACTTTGCAACTATATTAAGCCAGGAAGTTTATCCTGGTTTATTTTTATTAAAAAAAGGTTATAACCAGGGTGTTTAGATAAAAAAATTTTGATATTAGTTATTAATTATAGTAAAATAATAAAGTATGTTTTTAATAAATATAAATGAGGTTAAACTATGGTAATTACAGATTTTCTAGAAAGAAATGCCAGATATCGTTCACACGAAGAGGCATTAGTAGAAATAAATCCAACTGAAGAAAGGGATAATGCCGAGACTTGGCGTGAAGCAAGTCTAATTGAGCTTGCTCTTCCTGATATGCCATACAGACGATCTATGACATGGCGTAGATTCGATAGAATGGCCAATAGAGTTGGTAATTTCCTTCTTACAAGAAATGTTAAGAGAGGAACTAAGGTAGGTATTCTTATGATGAATTGTCTAGAATGGCTACCAATCTATTTTGGTATTCTTAAAGCAGGATGTGTTGTTGTACCTCTTAATTTTAGATATGCCAGTGATGAAATTGAATATTGCTGTGATCTTGCTGATATTGAAATTCTTATTTTTGGACCTGAGTTTGTTGAGAGAATGAATCCAATACACGATTCTCTAGAGAAAACTAAGCTTCAATTCTATGTTGGCTTTGAAGAGGATTGCCCAGATTATGCAGAAGATTTAACTAAACTTGCTGCTTATGCTTCAACGGAGAGACTTCCTATTGAGTTAAAAGAAGACGATGTTGCTGCAATTTATTTTTCATCTGGAACAACAGGATTTCCTAAAGCGATTCTTCATAAACACAGTGCTTTAGTTGCATCTTGTGAGACAGAGGCTAATCATCATGGACAGACAGAAGAGGATGTATTCTTATGTATCCCACCTCTATATCATACAGGAGCTAAGATGCATTGGTTTGGCTCTCTTATAACAGGTTCTAAGGCAGTAATTCTTAAGGGCGTTAAGCCTGAATGGATTCTTAGAACTGTTACAGAAGAGAAATGTACTATTGTATGGCTTCTTGTTCCTTGGGCCCAGGATATATTAGATGCTATTGATGATGGAAGAATTGATCTTGAACATTATCTAACAGATCAATGGAGACTTATGCATATAGGGGCACAGCCTGTTCCACCAAGTCTAATTAAGAGATGGAAGAAGTATTTCCCTAATCATCAATATGATACTAATTATGGACTATCAGAATCTCTTGGACCTGGTTGTGTGCATCTTGGTGTTGATAACATTGATAAGGTGGGCGCTATTGGAAAGCCAGGATATCATTGGGAAGCTAAGATTGTAAGTGAAGATGGAACTGAAGTTGAGAAAGGTGAAGTCGGAGAACTTGCTGTAAAAGGACCAGGGGTTATGCTTGGTTATTATAAGAATAAAGAAGCTACTGATGAAATCCTAAAGGGTGATTGGCTATGGACAGGTGACATGGCAAAAGAAGATGAAGATGGTTTCATATATCTAGTTGATAGAAAGAAGGATGTTATTATTTCTGGAGGAGAAAATATCTATCCAGTTCAGATAGAAGATTTCCTTCGTTCTAATGATAAGATTAAGGATGTTGCTGTTATAGGACTTCCTGATTCTCGTCTGGGAGAGATTGCCACAGCTATTATAGAACTTAAGCCTAATGCTAAGGCAACAGAAGATGAAATCAATAAATTCTGCCTAGAACTTCCTAGGTATAAGAGACCAAGAAAGATTATCTTTGCAGATATACCAAGAAATCCAACAGGTAAAATAGAAAAGCCTGTACTTCGAGAGCGCTATTGTGACATGCCGCTTGTTGAAGCGCAGATTCGTAGCTAGTCTATTAATGTACAATGTAGTATTATTTATTAACAAATTAGCTAGAAGTAAAGTTAAGTAGTTTTCGCTTGTACTTTACTGGTAAATATATATTTATAGCCTTAGTTCAAGTTTAGAATATGTTAGTAATTGATACATTAAGGTAAATTTGTGCCAGGGATGGCACAAATAGGTGTTCATCGGCTGAGCCGAGTTGAACACCGGTTACCGTCAGATGTGTTTAGGACAATAAATATCAATTACTTACATATTCTTAACGAAGAACTATCAGCTAAAATATATAGTTACCGGTAAAGTGCAACTAAGAATATAACTAAATTGGAGGAAATAAATTATGTCAAAATGTTTAATGCTTGGAAATGAAGCTGCTGCCCGCGGTTTATACGAAGCAGGATGTGAATTTGTATCAAGTTATCCTGGAACACCAAGTACGGAGATTACAGAATTTGCTGCAAAATATGATGATATTTATGCAGAGTGGGCACCTAACGAGAAAGTTGCTATGGAGTCTACTTTTGGTGCAAGTTTTGCTGGCAAACGTTCATTTTGTGGTATGAAACATGTAGGATTAAACGTTGCTGCAGACCCACTATTTACATTGAGTTATACTGGTGTAAATGCTGGTATGATTATTGGAGTTGCAGATGATCCTGGAATGCATTCATCTCAGAATGAACAGGATTCAAGACATTATGCTATTGCATCTAAAGTGCCAATGCTTGAACCATCTGATTCTGCAGAAAGTAAAGAGTTTACGAAGTTAGCATTCGAATTATCTGAGAAATTCGATACTCCTGTAATACTTAAGATGTGTACAAGAGTTGCCCATTGTCAAGGTATTGTTGAATTAGAAGATAGAGATGCTGTAGAAGATGTTGAATATGTTAAAGATCCACAGAAGTATATTATGACACCTGCAAATGCTATTAAGAAGCATCCATTAGTAGAGGAGAGACTTAATAAGCTTCGTGAGTGGGCTGAAAACTCTGATATTAATAGAATTGAAGAAGGAACTTCTAATGAATATGGATTTATTACAAGTTCAACAAGCTACAATTACGTTAAGGAAGTATTTGGTGATAAATATCCTGTCCTAAAAATCGGACTTATTAATCCACTTCCTAATAATACAATTCTTAATTTCGCAAGTAAGGTAAACAACCTGGTTGTTGTTGAAGAACTTGATGGAATTATTGAAACTCATTGTCATACACTTGGACTTAAACCAATTGGTAAAGATAAGTTTACTAATCTAGGTGAGTTCTCTCAAACAATTGTTGCTAATGCATTTGGTATTAAGAAAGAAGTTCCATTTACATTTAATGAAGAACTTCCTGCACGTCCACCTGCACTTTGTGCTGGATGTCCTCATAGAGGTATATTCTATATTCTTCATAACAGAAATATAACTGTTCATGGCGATATAGGATGTTATACACTTGGTGCAATGCCACCTCTTAATGCACTTGATTCTACAGTATGTATGGGAGCTAGTGTATCAGGACTTCATGGATTTAATAAGGTTGCTCCAGACAAGGCTAAGAATACAGTTGCTGTTATTGGTGATTCAACATTTATGCATTCTGGTGTAACAGGACTTATTAATATTGCATATAATGAATCTAACTCTACTGTAATTATTCTTGATAATTCAATTACTGGTATGACAGGTCATCAGCAGAATCCTACTACAGGTATTAATCTTAAGGGAGAACCTGCTGGCAAGGTTTGCCTAGAAGATTTGTGTAAAAGTATTGGAATTAATAGAGTTAGAGTTATTGACCCTTATGATCTTAAGAAGAGTGAGCAGGTTATTATTGATGAACTTGATGCAGAGGAACCATCTGTTATTATTTCTAGAAGACCATGTGCGCTTCTTAAGAATGTTAAGCATCCTGGCCCAATTCAGTGTGATACTGAGAAGTGTGTTGGCTGTAAAGCATGTATGAGAATTGGCTGTCCTGCAATTAGCATGGTTAAGGATAAAGCATTTATTGATGAAACCTTATGTGTTGGTTGTGGTGTATGTTCACAGATGTGTAAAATGGGTGCTTTGCCTCTTAGAAAGGAGTTATCAAATGACTAAAAATATAATGATTGTTGGTGTGGGTGGTCAAGGAACACTACTTGCCAGCAAGATTCTTGGTAAATTATTTCTTACAAAAGATTATGATGTAAAGGTTTCAGAAGTTCATGGAATGAGTCAACGTGGTGGAAGTGTTGTTACTTATGTAAGATATGGTGATAAAGTTTATTCTCCAATTGTTGATAAAGGTGAAGCTGATATAATAATATCATTTGAACTATTAGAAGCTGCAAGATGGGTTGAATACATTAAGAAGGATGGTGTATTAATTACTAATACTCAGCAGATTAATCCAATGCCTGTTATTACTGGTGCTTCAAAGTATCCAAAGGATATTAAGAAGAAGTTAATGGATATGGGTGTCCAGGTTGAAGGATTTGATGCACTTTCACTTGCTGAAGAAGTTGGTTCTCCTAAATGTGTTAATATAGTATTATTGGGACATCTTTCTCATCATTTTGACTTTACTGAGGAAGAATGGCATGAAGCAATTAGAAGTTGTGTCAAAGAGAAATTTGTTGATATGAATATTAAGGCATTTGAACTTGGTAGAAGAGGTGGCTATACAGTATTAAATCGTATTGGTGATTTCTTCACAAATGTTATGTCCTAAGTTGTAACACAAAAAGATTACTAAAAGAAAGAAGGTTATTATGGAAAGGTATTTTCAAGAAGAAATCGAATGCATGAAGCGCGACAAACTTAAGGAATTACAGAATGAAAGATTTCTTAAACAGGTACAGAATGTATGGGACAATGTGCCATATTATAAGAAGAAAATGAAGGATGCAGGCCTAACACCTAGCGATATTAAGAGTTTAGACGACCTTCATAAATTACCATTTATAACCAAAGATGACTTAAGAGAAACATATCCTTATGGCCTTTTTGCAAGACCACTTAAGGATTGTGTTAGAATTCATTCAACTTCTGGAACTACAGGTAGAAGAGTTGTTGCTGGATATACACAGCATGATATTGACCTTTGGAATGACTGTACATCTCGTGCACTTGTTGCTGCTGGTGCAACAAAAGATGATGTGGTTCAGGTATGCTATGGCTATGGTCTCTTTACTGGTGGTGCTGGACTAGATGGTGGAAGTCATAAAGTTGGTTGTCTTACAATTCCTATGTCATCAGGTAATACATCTAGACAATTGCAATTTATGACTGATCTTGGTTCTACAATTATTTGTTGTACACCTAGTTATGCTGCATACCTTGCGGAATCAATTCATGAAGCTGGAATTAGAGATAAGATTAAATTAAAATCAGGAATATTTGGTGCAGAAGCATGGTCTGAAGGTATGAGAGAGACTATTGAGGAAATGCTTGGTATCAAGGCATTTGATATATATGGTCTTACAGAATTATCTGGTCCTGGTGTGTCATATGAATGTAGTGCTCAAGAGGGAATGCATATTAATGAGGATCATTTTATTGCAGAAATAGTTGATCCAGAGACACTTGAGCCTCTTCCAATGGGAAGTAAAGGTGAACTTGTATTTACTTCAATTACGAAAGAAGCATTTCCACTTCTTAGATACAGAACGAAAGATATCTGTATTCTTAATGAAGAGAAATGTTCTTGCGGTAGAACTCACATTAGAATGAGTAAGCCTATGGGAAGAAGTGATGACATGCTTATTATTAAAGGTGTCAACGTATTCCCATCACAGATTGAAAGTGTTCTTATTGAACAGGGATATCAACCTAATTATCAAATTGTTGTTGATAGAGTTAAAAACTCTGATGTATGTGAAGTTAGAGTTGAGATGCCTTCAGAGAAATTTACTGGTGAACTTACTAAGCTTAATAGAATGGAGAAAGAACTTTCAGATGCTATTAAGAATATGCTTGGCATCAAAGTCAAAGTCCGCCTAGTAGCACCTCGCTCAATCGAACGAAGCGAAGGCAAAGCCAAGAGAGTAATTGACAATCGTAGGATATAGGAGGGAAGTCATATGAATACAATTAGTCAAGTTAGCGCATTTATTGAGAATAGACCAGGAATGCTAAGAGAGATTCTTGGGATTCTTTCAGAAGAAAAGATTAACTTAAGAGCCCTTAATGTTGCTGAGAATGAAGATTATGGAATCTTAAGAATTATTCCAGATGATATTGAGAAGACTATGAAAGTCCTTAAAGCAAATGAATATCTTGTATCTGAGATACAGGTATGTGCAATAGAAGTTCCAGATGAGCCAGGTGGACTTGAGAACCTATTAGAACTACTTGCTGCAGATGGAGTAGATATTCAATATATGTATTCTGTATTTGCTTTCAAAGAGGGTAAAGCATATATGATTATTAGTGCAAAAGATGTTGTTATTATGTCTCGTTCAATTGAGAAGAATAATATAAAAACAGCTGATAAGGAAACTTTAGGTATTAATTAGCGGTATAATTAGATTAACTAATTATGTCTAGCTTATCGTAGAAGTCAGGGAAGGAGATGGCAACACAATCGCCATCGTCTAATATCACACTTCCTTTACATATAAGATTAGCAATAGCAAAGGCCATAGCAATTCTATGGTCTTTTTTTGTTGCGATTTCTGCTCCGAATAATGGGACACCTCCATTGATTACCATACCATCTTGGCATGCTTTAATATTTGCTCCCATATTATTAAGTCCATTTACAATAGTATCTATACGATTAGATTCTTTTACTTTAAGTTCTGCTGCATCTTTAATAATTGTTTTGCCATTTGCCTGTGTTGCAAGTATAGCAATTATAGGAATTTCATCTATAAGAGTAGGGATGATATCTCCCCCTATTGTTGTACCCTTCATGTTAGGAGAATAGGATACATGGATATCAGCTACATCTTCATTTGATTGTTTTCTAATGTTTTCTAGTGATATATTACCATTCATGTCCTGGATTACTCTTATAATACCAGCACGAGTTGAATTGATATTTACATCTTTAATAAGAATATCAGAGCCCTCACATATTAGTCCTGCAACCATAAAATATGCTGCAGATGATATATCAGAAGGTACAATTACATGTTGCCCCATAAGTCTTGGATTAGGCTTAATTGAGACTTCGGTTGTGCTATGACATTTTAGATTAGCACCAAAATATTCAAGCATTAGTTCTGAATGATTTCTTGACTGACTTGGCTCAATAATAGTAGTGGGACAGTCTGCATATAGTCCAGCAAGAAGAATTGCTGATTTAACTTGTGCAGATGCAACATTCGAATTATATGTAATTCCTTTTAAACTGCCTCCTGATATTGTAAATGGAAGATAACCATCATTATTCATGCATAGAAATTTGGCACCCATTTTACTTAAGGGTTCAATTATTCTTTTCATAGGACGCGTCTTAAGGGAATCATCACCTGTAATTGTTGATTCAAATACTTGACCTGCAAGTATTCCAGATATTAATCGAGTAGTAGTGCCGCTGTTTCCAGCATCTAGAATACCACTAGGCTCTTTTAGGCCATTTAGCCCAACCCCTGTAACGATTACTTTGTTATTAGATACATTAATATCAACTCCCATTTTTCTAAAACAGTTTATAGTTGATATACAATCTTCTCCCATAAGGAAGTTATCTATTTCTGTGACTCCATGAGAAATTGATCCTAGCATAATAGCTCTGTGAGATATTGATTTATCCCCAGGTACAGTTATTTCACCTTTTAATTCTTTTTGTATTCCTTCTTTTAGTACTTTTTTCATTGTGTATTCCTTTATGTATTAATAATGTGCAAATGTATATTAAGAATAGATACTATATTTATTAGCCTTTAATACATTAATTGCTTTGAACATTGAGAATTCATCATACATTTCAATTCTAAGAGCGCCTTCCTGGAATTCTCTGTTATTAATTATTCCAATGTTTTTGATATTAAGATTTTCATTTGCAAGTATTGTTGCAATTCTAGCAATTACTCCAGTTTCATCACAAATATCTACGTAGAATTCATATACATTTTCAATAAGACCTTTACCAGTACTGATTGAATCTCTGTATTCCTTAGCTTCTGAGAATAATTCTTTTATTTCCTCTCCATTACCTTTATTAATGGAATCTTTGAACTTGTCTATTTCAAGTAAATAAGAATCAAGAAGTTTTAGAATCTTATCCTTGTTAGTAAGACAGATGTTTTGCCACATAGTAGGTGATGATGAAGCTATTCTTGTAATGTCTTTGAATCCGCCAGCAGCTACAGTTCTCATTGTTTTCTTATTACTATCATTATTCATAACGAAATTAACAAGACTTGATGCAATAATATGAGGAACATGTGATATTGATGCAGTAACATAATCATGTTCGTCTGGAGTAAGTTCAAGTGGTAAGGAACCAATTGAACTAATGAATTCTTTAAATGCTGAAATTTTATCTTGGTTTATAATATTATTATTTGTTATTAAATAATATGCGTTTTCAAGTAATCTATCATTAGAATTAGAATAGCCAGTTTTCTCTGAGCCACACATTGGATGACCACCAATAAAGTATTCTTCTAGATTATTGTCAATTACAGCTTGTTCCATTTCACCTTTTACTGAGCCTACATCAGTTATTATTGTGTCCTTATTTATAATTCCTTTTAACTTAGGAAGATAAGATATATTAATCATAACTGGGGCACATAGGAAGATGATATCGCAGTCTCCTAGTTCATCTAGTTGTAAAACGTCATTATTATCAATTGTTTTATCGTTATATGCATTTACAATAGATTCCTTAGTACCATCAAGTGCAACAATACTTAGATCTTTATATTCTCTACGGATGGCGCGCGCTATTGAGCCACCAATCAATCCTAGTCCAATAAATCCAATTTTCTTATACATATAAGTCTCCATTCTATATGTCATTTGATTCAAGTTCGTAACAATACATATTATAGACTATTTGTTAAATAATACAAAGTAAATGAATATTTATTTTTGTTACACTTTTGTGACAATTTTATTGTACTTTTACGGATATTTATTTTTTAAAACATATTATTATATAGACAAGTCAAGAAGATATGACTAAACAAACAATCAAAAAGGAGGATGATATTATGAATAAGAAGAAATTATTAACAGGAACAATTACAGCAGTTGCACTTTCAACATTACTAGTAGGTGGAGTAACAGTATTTGCGGCAAATAATACAGATGCTGGTGCTTCAGAAGAAGTATATGAAGAATGTTGCTATGAAGAAGAAATTGATTATGGAACACTTAACCAAGATGAGATTAATAGACTTAATGCTATATACGATCGTTTAGATGCTATAGTTGATGAAGTATATGGTGAAGATGAAGAATTAACTGATGAAGAATTCGATGCTAGATTTGCTAAGTTTGAAGAAGAATATAACAATCTTGACAACGAAGCATTTGATTTAGAAATCAAAGCAGGATGGTATGGTGACCTTAGTAAAGAAGAAATAAATCGTTTATATGACATCTACGATAGAATGGATGCAATAATTGATGAAGTATATGGCGAAGACGAAGAGTTAACAGACGAAGAATTTGATGCAAGATTTGCTAAGTATGAAGCAGAGTATAATCAACTTGATGAAGAAGCAATTGCTTTAGAGACAAGAGCAGGATTTCTAGAAGAATAGATTTATTCTTTAATTAAATTACTAAATATTTATTGATAAATTGCCACTTAGTTTGATAATATTTAATTATTAAACAAGTGGCAATTTTTAGGAGATAATATGAATAGTACAATATATTTGGCAGATGATGAACAGGATATTAGAGATATTTTAGTAGAATTTCTAGGAAACGCTGGATACAATGTGAAAGGTTTTGCTACGGGTGATGAACTTTATAATGCCTTTACTTTAGAGGAATGTGACCTTGTTATATTAGATGTTATGATGCCTGGGAATGATGGACTTACAATTTGTAAGATGATAAGAGAGATATCTCAGGTCCCAATTATAATTCTTACAGCGAAAGAAACTGAAGCAGATCAGATGAAAGGTTTTATGCATGGAAGCGATGATTATCTAATCAAACCATTTTCACCATCACTTCTTGTCCTTAGAGTAAATGCACTTCTTCGAAGGGCTAATATGAATAAGACTGATAGCAATGTTACTTTTGGTGATATTGTTTTTTCTGAGAAGAATCATACTGCGACCTGCAATAATAAAGATATTGGCCTTACAATGACGGAGTTCTCTCTTCTTGAATGTCTTATAACAGATGCAGGAACAGCTATATCGAGAAATGATATATTAGATAAAGTATGGGGGATAGATACAGATGATGTGGAGACAAGAGTTGTTGATGAGACAATAAGAAGAATAAGACAGAAGTTAAAAGGATGTAGTAGTAGTGTTGTAATCTCTGCTGTATGGGGATATGGATATAAATTGGAGATAAAAGATGAGCACTAAATTTAAAATAGCACTTCTTGTTGGTGGAACAGTTACAGCCACCATATTAATTGTGTTGATTTTTTTTAATATTGCTAGAAATAGTCAATTAGAAAGTAAAGCCGAAGAAGCTATAGATGAAGTAATAAGTATTAATACTGAGTATATATATGATGATTCTGTAGAGTCCAAAGATTCTAAGGGATTTGTATATGAAGATGAAACTCAATCTACTTATTATGCTGAACTTATATATTTAACTGATTATGAAGATGCAGATAGTGAATATACAATATCTAAGAAGGAAGAGAAGATTGTTGAATGGTATGAGATGCATCCATCTTCGAAGATGCAGTTTGCTGTAATTGGCAGTGCCTCTTATTATATTAAGTCATTTTATATTACATATGATGATGGGGCTTATGTTCTTCTTGCTTATGTAAATGTTAGTGGCGAGCCAGAACTGATTTTTGAAATCAATATTGTGATGATTATTACAGCAATTCTTATAGGAGTGATTGGCAGTGTTATAGGATATAATCTGGGAAGAAAAATCGAAGAAAATGAAATAGCAAAGAGGACATTTTTTGAGAATACATCCCATGAACTTAAGACACCACTTATGACAATAAGTGGTTATGCTGAAGGATTAGAAAAGGGTGTTGTTACTGATTATAAGAAGACAGGTCATATTATTAATTCTCAGACAAGACGCATGAGTAGTCTTATTGAGGATATTCTATACATTTCCAAAGTGGAAAGTGGAATGGTTACTTTGTCAAAAGAAAAAATAGAAGTAGATTCTTATATTCAGGACATTCTTATGCCATTTGAAGGTGTTGTTATGAATAAAGGTATTGATGTAGGCATTAATCTTAATGAAGGCTATATTAATGCTGATCCAGATAAGCTTGAACATGCAATATCTAATCTTATTACTAATGCAATAAAGTATGCAGATACTAAAATCAATATTACATATTCTAACGATCGTCTAACAATATGGAATGATGGAACAACTCTATCTGATGATGAAATAAAACATGTATTTGACAGATTCTATACAAGTAGCAAAGGAAATACTGGTATAGGCCTTGCTCTTTCGAAAGAAATTTTTAAGTTACATGGATTTGAAGTTACAGCTAGAAATAGTAATGGTGGTACAGAATTTATAGTAGCTATGGATTAAAATCACAAAATTTAAATATTTTGAATTGTTCGCACAATTCTGACAAATTAAAAATATATTGAGAATTGTATTATCATTTAGTAAAATATTATATAAGTGGGAGAATTACAAAACATTTTCGTTATGAAAATGTTTTGTGTTGTTCTAAATATAATGTACGGAGGGGAAGTACTATGAAAGTTTACACAACAGAAAAAATCAGAAACGTAGTATTACTTGGTCATGGAGGGGCCGGCAAGACAAGCCTTGTAGAAGCAATGGCTTATCTATCTGGTATCACTTCTAAGATGGGAAAAGTCGAGGATGGTAATACAATTAGTGACTTTGACAAGCAGGAGATTAAGAAGGGATTCTCAATTCATACATCTCTTATTCCTATTGAATGGGAAGATTGTAAGATTAATATTCTTGATACACCAGGGTCTAATGATTTCATTGGTGAAGCTGAAGAAGCAATTTCAGCAGCTGATGCAGCAATAATTGTTGTGTCAGGTAAGAATGGTATAGAAGTTGGAACGAAGAAGGCTTGGGATATGTGCGAGAAATATAAGCTTCCAAGAATGTTCTTTGTTACTGAGATGGATGTTGATGATGCCAGCTATAGAGAAGTTGTAGAAGGCTTGTCAGATTTATATGGCAAAAAAATTGCTCCATTCCATTTGCCTATGCGTGAGAATGGTGCGTTTACTGGATATGTTAATGTACTTCAACAACGTGCTAAGAAGTGGAATAGTGATGGTACAGTTTCAAAATGCGATATTCCAGATTATTCTAATGAATATCTTGAGAAATATAGAGAATTATTAATTGAAGCAGTGGCTGAAACTTCTGAAGAATACATGGAGAGATATTTTGATGGAGATGAGTTCTCTGACGATGAGATTAGACAGGCTCTTCGTGTAAATGTATCAGAGTGCTCTATTGTTCCTGTTCTTATGGGTTCTAACCTTGAAGCTAAGGGTATGTACACTCTTATGGTTGATATTGTGAAATACCTTCCTAGTCCAGACAAAAGAGAATGTTCTGGAATCAATGCTAAGACTAATGAAGTTTATCCAGCAAATTATGATTTCTCTAAACCAAAATCTGCTTATGTATTTAAGACAATGGTTGATCCTTTTGTTGGTAAATACTCATTTATCAAGGTTAATTCCGGTGTAATAAAGACTGATGATGCATTATTTAATCATCATAAAGATGTAGAAGAGAAAGCAGGTAAACTATATGTGCTTCGTGGCTCGAAAGCAGAGGAAGTGTCTGAACTTCATGCAGGAGATATTGGAGCATTAAGTAAGCTTAATAAAGTTGCAACAACAGATTCTCTATCTACGAAGGCTAATCCTATTGTATATATTAGAACAACAATATCAACTCCTTATACATATATGAGATATAAAGTTACTAAGAAGGGTGAAGAAGATAAAGCTTCTCAGGCATTATCTAAGATTATGCAGGAAGATTTAACTATTAAGACAGAGAATGATCCTCTTAATCATCAGACTTTAATCTATGGTGTATCTGAACAGCAATTAGAACTTATTGTAGAAAGACTTAAAGATAATTACAAAGTCGATATTGAACTTAAGAAGCCAAGAATTGCATATAAAGAAACAATACTTGGTAATTCAGATGTTGAATATAAGCATAAGAAACAATCTGGTGGTCATGGTCAATATGGTCATGTCAAAATGAGATTTGAGCCACTAGGAGATACTAGCAAAGATTATGAATTTGAACAGGTAGTTGTTGGTGGTTCAGTTCCTAAGAATTATTTCCCAGCGGTTGACAAAGGTCTTGCAGAGGGAGTTCTTGCAGGTCCGCTTGCTGCTTATCCTGTTGTTGGTGTTAAGATTACATTATATGATGGCTCTTTCCATCCAGTAGATTCTTCTGAGAATGCATTTAAGATTGCATCTAAAGGTGCATTTAAGAAAGGAATAATGGAAGCAAGACCAGTTCTCTTAGAGCCTATTGCTAGTATGAAGGTTGTAGTTGACAATGATTATACTGGTGATGTAATGGGTGACCTTAATAAGAGAAGAGGTCGCGTAATGGGAATGAACGCTCTTGATAATGAGAAGACAGAAGTAGAAGCTGAGATTCCTTATGCTGAACTATATGGCTATGGTACAACACTTCGTTCCATGACAGCTGGTTCTGGTGAGTATTCTTACGAATTCCTAAGATATGAGCAGACACCACACGATGTTCAAGAGAAAGAAGTAGAAGCTAGAGCAAAACAACTTGAAGGTGAAGAAGAATAATTCTTATGTAATATTTTTAGCTAGTTTTTAAGATGTGGAGGTTGTATATGCATAAGTTTAAGAAGATAATTCCAATTCTTGTTATTGGATTATTCGTTTCTTTTTCCCTAAGTGGTTGCTTTAGGAATGATGAATTAGTGACTAATTCGCAGTCTCTAAAAGATGGGATTAATGAGATAGATATTGATGTTGATTCTGCTAATGTGTTAATTGAACAAGGTGAAGAAGCATTGATTACTTACTCTTTTCCTAAGAATGTTAATGTAGATTATTCATATGAGAATGGTAAAGTGACACTTAAAGGGAAAAATGGTGTATCATTATTTTCTAGTGGCGGTAATAGTGAAGTGAAAATTACTATTCCTAAAGATAAACAATTATCCGTTATTACAACAAAGAGTGATTCAGGTAACATTAGCATTAATAATATTACTAGTGAACAAATTAATTGTGAACTTGATTCTGGTAATTTTACTATGAATAATAATAATGCTAAGAAACTTGTTGCCAAAGTAGATTCAGGTAATATTACTGAAGATGGCGACATAGAAAGTATAGAAGCTAATGCAGATTCTGGAAATGTTAATCTTGCAGGCAATGTATATATTGTTAAAGCAGAAACTGATTCAGGAGACATAAATATTAATTCTAAGAAGTCACAAACTGAAATGAGGCTTAATTTAGATACTGATTTTGGCAAGATTACAATTAATGGTAAAAGCATTAATTAACAGATGTTATTTCAAAGATGGAGATTTAATAACTATTTTTGCCCCATTATCCTTGACATGTATATATATATATATATATAATATTTTCATAATATTTTTTGAAAGGAGACATAATTATGGTACACGAAAATGCACGTGCGGGTTTTGGTAAACTATTTACAGCACAAGTATTAGGAATAATTGCAGCATTTTGTTCATTGCTTACACTTATTCCTGGAATAGGACCTATTATTGCTGGTGCAGCAATTGCAATTCTTGGCTTAATTGCCTATATTATGCAGCTTGTAGGTCTTAATCAGGCAGGAAAGGATGAGGAGCTAATCAAGTCAGCTTTTGCATTAGCTATCTTCTCATTAATTCTTGGTGTAGTTGGTGGTATATTAGGTGCAATATTCCCTTCTGCAACATGGATTGCAAGTATTGTTAATCTTCTTAATGCGATTATCAGTCTTGTAATTATGCATCATGTATTATTTGGTGGTGCTAATCTTAATTCTGCATTAGCAGATAAGGCTGCAAGCACATGGAAGACTGTACTTACTGTTATCATTCTTGATATTGTTGTAACAATCGGTCTTATTATCTGTGGTATCTTAGGTGGAGGCACAGCATCTGCAATAGTAGGTATCGTAGTAATCGTACTTACTATTCTTGATGTAGTTCTTGACCTTATATCATTCTTCATGTATCTTTCATTCTTAAGCAGAGCTAAGAATGAAGCATAATACCTATTTGAGATTTTAGTATGACATGATTTAGGCATTCTTATATGTATCATAAAGGTATATCATAAGGATGCCTTTCTTTTTTCAAAAAATATTATACGTAGTTTTTAACTAGTTTCAGCGCGGGGTAAATATATGAAAAAAACATGCTTTAAGAAAGTAATCAGTCTTGTCATTGTAATGGCAATGGTTATAGGTGGAGTAGTTTCTTCGCCTGTTACAGCAAATGCGGATGGAGAATTTCCGTCTTCATTTGATCTAAGAGATAAAGGTGTTGTAACACCTGTCAAACTCCAAAATCCTTGGCAGGATTGCTGGTCTTTCTCCGGTACAGCTGCTGCGGAGACAAGTATATTATCGTTACTTGGAATGACTAATGAAGAGTATAAAGCAGCTTATGGTGAGAATTTTGATTTATCCGAAAAACATTTGGCATGGTTTGCAGAGCAGCCTATTACAGCTTTGACTAATCCTACTCAAGTAGGCGAAGGTATTCATACTTTCAAAGCTGATACTAATCCACAAGCGGTATATGATAACGGTGGATTAAATGTAATGGTATCTACATTGTTCTCATCAGGCGTAGGTCCTGTATTGGAATCATTCTTTCCTTATCGAGGAAAAGAGGGGCTGACAACTTTACAATATGCTGAGAAGTATCCTGTAAAAGCTATGCCTAAAGTTATTGAATATGCAAAGGCAGCTTTGTTCAGTGGGAGATCGTTTGAAACTGTTTACAATGAATTAAAGAATCCGCCTTATAATGCGGAAACACAGCCGATGGTTGATTATCTTAAGAACAATGGATATTTAGAAGGATATCCGGATCCTAAGGATTTAACACAAGAACAGTTTGAACAGATCTTATATAAGTTTTACTTAGATGAAATAAGGAATAAAACTGGTAATTCAGAGTATTCTGCGCTTGATGACTGGACAATTCCTGAAGCAAATGAACAGGGCAATGCCAATCGTGATATATATTCCGGCTTTACACTGTTAGACGGTAATACACTTCCGGATATTGTTGTTAAAGGTGCGGACAAAAAATATCAAAGTACTTCTCAAGAAGGTATTAATGCTGTTAAATCAGAGCTCATGAAAGGACATGGTGTATCTATTGGATTCCGTGGAGACACATCAAAGCCGGGAGAAGTTGGTACCGGAAAATATATTAATCTTGATAATTGGGCACATTATACTTATGAAGATTCTCAGCCTACTCATGCAGTATGTATAGTTGGTTGGGATGATAACTATTCTGCAACTAATTTTAATGATGGACATCAACCTCCGTCAAATGGTGCTTGGATTGTTAAGAACTCTTGGGGCTCTGAGACTGATTGGTATGATAACGGTACGGGAGCTACTATTAATAAGAATAATTGGGGTGTAAAGAACGAAGAAGGTAAACACACAGGTTATTTCTATCTTTCTTATTATGATAGGTCAGTAATGAATCCGGAAACTGTTGTATTTGATACTGACTTTGCAAATGTTGACGGCAACTTTAGTGTATGGGCTTATGACTATATGCCTTCTATAGTAAGCCCTCAAGAAGATACAACTATACATACTACAATGGAAATTAAGACAGCCAATGTATTCAAGAATGACTCAGATAAACCTCAGAAGTTATATAGTGTGTCTGCTAAGACATCTGCTCCAAATTCTACTGTAAATTACAGTATTTATCGTGTGAATGATAACACTTCAAACCCTGAAGAAGGAACTCTTTTAGGACAGTTAAGCGGAACATATGAATACAAAGGCTTCCACAGAGAGAAGCTTGACGGTAGTATCGTTATAATGCCGGGAGAGTCTTTTTCTATAGTTGCTGAAGAATCAGCTATAATAGATGGTGAGAAGAAATACGGATGTAATGTTAATTCCGGAGGTGATGCGGAGATTAGTAAGGCTATTGGTGCACCAAGTTATTGTGTGTCTGTAGTTAATCCGGGCGAGAGCTTCTATTACAACGCCGGTAGTTGGAAAGATTGGACACAAGTGATACCTGATCTCAAAGCAAGTTTGCCGGATGGAGAACATTATGTTATAGATAACTTCAGTATCAAAGCATACATGGTAGAGGCAAATCTTGACAATGCTCAGACGACTGATACAGTTAAGGTTGCTAAGGCACCAAAGACAGGTGATAGTTTACTCGATTTACTATTACAATTGTTTTTATAATACAAAGCATATGTATTGAGAGATTTTTGTTATATGTTAGAAGGGAAACAAGATGAATAAGGAACTTAAGAGGTTAGTGGGAATCATTACTGTATTAGCACTAGTGGTGACAACGATTATTCCGTTGCAGGCGGATGCTGATGTTGTAGTGCCAAAGACAGCATATTTGTATTCAGAGAACAATACAATTCAGATGTCATGTATTGATGATCCTAACATGCCTGTACCATATGTGGCAGTAGATGAATATTTTAATAATGTATATACTATTCCATTTACCGTATCAAAGCAGGGGGATGGAACATATGTGATAGAGAATGGCAAAGGCTCAATGGTTCTTGATCCTGCTAATGATATTGTTCATGTTGATGAGCCTGAGATATTTTTATACAACAATGAAAGGTATGACACAACTAGCACAGTAGACAGAGTCTACGAAAGAACAACTCATGTTGAAAACAAGTCAGAGCCTATTGGTGTAGATATAGACTTCAAAGAATTCTTTGGAAATAACAATATCGATGTTGTTAAAGCAGAGGGCGACAAAGTGTTTATGCCTCTTACGACGATATCTGATCTTGCCGGTGTAACATATTGTAATGCTGTATATGCTGATGGCAAGATTTCCTTTAACTATTCTAGTAACCAACAGTTCGTTAATTTGGAGACTAATTTTGATGAAATAGTGAGAACACAAGGTGAAATAAACTATACATATGATGAACTTTGCTTCTTAATTGATACATTGTATGGTTGTCCTTCCAATTGTGAATTCGCAGATGTAATTAAGGCAAGTGGACTTGACGGTTTTCTTTCGAATTACAATGAAGATACTCAGAAGGTAAAGCAGTTACTTTTATCTAACAATACTGTTGACTTTGTATTTGGTGTAGGAACATTAAGCAAAATGTTATATGATGCTGGTCATACTAATATGTTCGAGCCAATGATGAATGCACTTTCAGACACTGAGGCTGTAAAGCAGTTTAACGACACTTACAAAAATAGTCCTACTGATGAGAGAACAATTCTTATTGATAAATATATCTCAAAAGCAGCGGAAAAGGATGCAGTAAGAAAAGCTATACGTAATTACGAAGACTTGTTTGATCAATACACTCCAATATTTGATGTTGAGGAAGGTAGTGAGAGGTATCGCTACTTTGAGTATGATGATACGGGAATATTTGTTTTTACCAATTTTGATGAAAATGTAGTAAGACTATTTAAGAGGGCGTTAGATACTGCCAAAGAACATGGCATGAAGAATTTCATACTTAATGTTTCTAATAATGGTGGTGGTTCATCAGAGTCACTTATGTATATGATGAATGCGGTAACCAGGCTTAACTATAAGGAGTTTTATTCTAACGGAACAATGACAGGTAACAGAGTGGCAGAGGTCTTAGAGTTCGATATGGACCAGGACGGCGTATTTGAAGGTGATAAGGAAGACTTTAATTATGACTTCAATTATGGTGTAATGTGTTCTAGACGTTCATTCTCTTGTGGTAATCTCTTCCCTTGTCTTTGTAAAGAGGAAGGCATTCCTATTATAGGAGAGACAAGCGGTGGCGGAACAGACACGCTATGTTTCTTTAGAATGCCACTCGGTAATATATATACCGCTTCGGCATTTAAAGAGGTGTGCTATAAGAGCGGTGAAAATGTTGAAAAGGGCGCTGCACCTGATTATGACATTACTAAGAGGAACGCAGATGGCACCGTAGATTATACAGACTTTTATAATTTTGCATTACTTGACTATATTATGGATTCGCATTATGCAACGAATAATGCAGCATCTGATTCTTCCCAGGATAATACTAAGGTACCAAAGGTTCCTAAGACTGGTGATAGTTTACTCGATTTACGATTACAATTATATGAAGCGTTTTCCTATTTTGGTGAGGTAATAATGCATGAACAATTCATGGTTTAAGAGAGTAATAAGTGTTGTCATTGTTACGGCAATGGTTATCGGCACAGTTGCATTTGTTCCGGCAACCGCCAATGCACAAGGAGAATTTCCTGCGCACTTTGATGTGTGGGCATACGACTATATGCCTTCTATATGTAGTCCTCAGATAGATACAACTGTACATACGACAGAAGTGATTAAGACTTCCAATGTATTCAAGAATGACTCTGATAAACCTCAGAAGTTATATAGTGTGTCTACTAAGACGTCTGCTCCGAATTCAACTGTAGATTATAGTATTTATCGTGTGAATGATAATACTGCAAACCCTGAAGAGGGAACTCTTTTAGGACAGTTTAGCGGAACATATGAATACAAGGGATTCCATCGTGAGAAGCTTGACGGAAGTATTGTTATTCAGCCCGGTGAGACTATATCTATAGTTGCAGAGGAGTCAGCTATAATAGACGGGCAGAAGAAATATGGATTAAATGTTAACAGCGGAACTGATGAGGAAAAAAGTAAAGAATTAGATTCACCATGTTATTATGTGTCTGTAGTTAATCCGGGCGAGAGCTTCTATTACAACGCCGGTAGTTGGAAAGATTGGACACAAGTGATACCAGCTGTCAAGGCAAGTTTAGAAGACGGAGAACATTATGTTATAGATAACTTCAGTATCAAAGCATACGTGGTAGAGGCAAATCTTGACAATACTCAGACGACTGATACAGTTAAGGTTAATAAGGCCCCGAAGACAAGTGATAATTTATTTAGGAGGAAACGCTAATGAAGAAGGAACTTAAGAGAGTAGTTGGTATTGTATTGGTGCTAACACTTGTAATTGCATCTGTTATTCCTTTTGATGCAAATGCTTATAATGTTGCACGTATCGAAACAACCGATCAAGATAATAATGCTACAACACTTAATGGTTTTAAGACAGATAATGTACCCGTTCCATATGTCGATGTTGTAGAGTATATGAATAAGGTATACGCCGAGAATAATCAATTTTCTTTGGAAGCTCAAGGCAATAGTGTATATAAGATAAGTAATGCCAAAGGCTCTATGACACTAGATGCAACAAATAATACATTACATTCAGATAAGATAGAGCAGTTCTTATATAATGACCAGAAACAAAAACCGGGTAATGATTTAGAGTATGTGTATGAGCATATTGTAGGCACAGAATACAGAGCGGCACCTAATGCACTTGATATTAATTTTGGAGAATATGGAATTGATATTTTAGAAGAAGGTGGCAGAGTTTTTATGCCACTTACAACTATCGCTGACTTAACAGGTGTTTCATATACTAATACCGTGTTTTGTGAGGATCATATTTATTTGAATTATAGTTCAGGTAAACCGGGATGTAATTGGCAGGCTAATTATAAATATCCGGACGCTAGAGATGCCGGTGAGAAAGCATATACATATGGAGAGCTTTGCTTTGTGTTCGATAAGATTTACGGTGATCCACCACATTGTATATTAGCTGATTCTATTAAGAATAATGGTCTTGATGCGACACTTGAAAGTTACAGTGATGAGACAAGAAAGGTAAAAGAGCTTCTTAATTCTGATAATACTGTTGACTTTCTGTTTGGTATAGCAATTCTGTCATCTATGCTATATGATGGCGGTCATACAGATCTGTTTATGGATATTTCAACGGATCTTGAAGGAACACCGGCTTATGATGCGCTTAAAAATATGGTGAAAGAACAACCTGATAATCCAACAGTTGTTCTCTTTAATAAGTGGTTTAACGGTTCTCAAAGCAAGATGGGTGCTAAGCAGAAGATTAAAGAGTACGATAGGGAGTTTGATAAATATCAGGCTATCTTTGATGAACAGATGGAAGATGGTAATCGTTATCGTTACTATGAATACGGCGATACCGGAATATTTGTATATTCTAACTATGATGAAAATGTTGTAAGATACTTTAAGAAGGCACTTGATATTGCCAAAGAACATGGAATGAAGAATTTTTTATTTGATGATTCGGATAATGGCGGTGGTTCTACAGAGTCTTGTATGTATATGCTTAATGCGATAACTAAGGATAAGCGTGATGAGTTCTACTATGAAGGAACAATGACAGGCAATCAGACATATGAGAAATTAGATTATGATATGGACCAGGATGGTGTTTTTGAAGGAGATAACGAAGACTTTAACTATGACTTTAACTACGCTGTTATGTGTTCTCAAGGTTCCTACTCAAGCGGTAACATATTCCCGTGTCTCTGTCAGGAAGCAGGAATTCCTATAATCGGCGAACAGAGTGCCGGCGGAACATGTAATCTTGTATTCTTCAAGATGGATTTAGGTAGTCAATATTCTATGTCAGCATTTAGAACATTTAATTATATGCGTGGTGGTGACTTAGAAGCAGGAGCAACTCCTGATTATGACATTACAAGGAAGAATGATGATGGAACAACTGATTACACTAACTTCCGTAATTTTGAGTTATTGAACAATATTATTAACAATCATTATGCATCAAAGAATGCTGCTTCAGGACAAGATGGTACTTCAACTAAAGTGCCGGTAGTTCCTAAGACAGGAGACAGACTAATTGATTTCATATTACAGTTATTTGTCTAAATGAGTGAGTGATTATGAGTGAAGAAAGAAAAGATAAGGTTCTTGAAATAGTTATTGCTGTATTTTTGGGTATCACTGCATTTCTGACAGCTTGGGCTACATGGATAGGTTCTCTTCATGCTGGTTTGCAGGCAATACATTTTACAGAGAGTAATAACATTTCATCAAAGGTATCTGCTATGTATAATCAATCCTCGCAATTGCTATTGCAGGATATGATGACCTGGAATACTATTCAAAACTATGTATTTGATGCAGAACTTGCAGAGGAACAGGGTGATACCAAGAAGATGGAAGTCTTAGAAAAGAAGGTAATGGCTCTTCGAGAAGGAGTTTCTGATGAGTTCGCAGAAGCTGTTAAGTGGGCAATTGACAATGAGAAGTCACCCTTTGAGAAGGAAGGCTTTGTAGAATCATATTTTGCAGAAACTAAGCAGGCGATAGACATGGCCAATGCTAAGCTAGAAGAGGGGAAGCAGGATAATCAAAGAGGTGATACATATGGACTTGTGACAGTTATTTATTCTATTGTATTATTTCTTCTTGGTATAGCTGCAATATTTAAGAATTTTCCTAATAGGGTGGCGGTAGTTGTACTTGCGATATGTTTTCTGGTTTTTGATACAATATTTATGATTACAATTCCTTTGCCAACAGGATTTGATTTGCTAAGTTATTTAAGGGGATTTTTTACTTGATATTTGAATAGAATTAAAAAACTATACTGTTTAGGGCATTCTGACAGCTGGTTTCTTTACGGAACCAGCTGTTTTTTATTACTTAAAATATATATGTTATAAACTTGTTAAAAACTTGACAAAACAAGGGCTTGTGTTAGAATTATTTATGGTAAAAAGGCATATTTTGTGCCGTAAAGTGTTATAGAAGGAGTGTTCTTAAAATGGCTAATACTTATAACCATAAATCCATTGAGAAGAAATGGCAAAAATACTGGGAAGAAAACGATACATTTAAGACGGATGTATGGGATTTTGATAAACCTAAATATTATGCTCTTGATATGTTCCCTTATCCATCAGGAGTAGGTCTTCATGCAGGTCATCCTGAAGGATATACAGCGACAGATATTATGTCTAGAATGAAGAGAATGCAAGGATATAATGTACTTCATCCAATGGGATATGATTCTTTTGGACTTCCTGCAGAGCAATATGCAGTTACAACTGGTAACCATCCAGCAGAATTTACAATGAAGAATATCGAGACATTTTCAGGTCAACTTAAAGAGCTTGGCTTTGATTATGATTGGTCTAAAATGGTTGCAACTAGTGATCCTAAGTTCTATAAATGGACTCAATGGATATTCAAGAAGCTATATGAGGATGGCTATGCAAAATATATCGATATGCCGGTTAACTGGTGTGAAGAATTAGGTACAGTTCTATCTAATGACGAGGTTATTGATGGTAAGTCTGAGCGTGGCGGATATCCTGTTGTTAGAAAGAATATGAAGCAATGGGTAATTGATCAGGCTGCATTCGCAGAGAAGCTATTAGAAGGCTTAGAGGAAATTGATTGGCCAGAATCAACTAAGCAGATTCAGAGAAACTGGATTGGTAAATCCGAAGGTGTAGAAGTTGATTTTGAAATCGAAGGTGGTGGCAAATTCTCAATATTTACAACATGTATTGAGACCATATATGGTATTACATTCATGGTTCTTGCTCCTGAAGGTGATATTGTTAAGAGTCTTCTTGACAGAGTTGAGAATAGAGATGATGTAGAAGCTTACATAAAAGAAACAATGACTAAGTCTGATATGGATAGAACTGAGCTTAATAAGACTAAGTCTGGTTGTCCTCTTAAGGGATTGTATGCAATTAATCCTGTTAATGGTAAGAAAGTTCCTCTTTATATAGGCGATTTCGTACTTGCTAATTATGGTACAGGTGCAGTTATGGCAGTTCCAAGTCATGATCAACGTGACTTTGAATATGCACAGGTTCATAACATTGATATGATTCAGGTTATTGATGGTAGAGATGTTAGTGAATGTGCATTTGAGAAGCAGGATTATCTTGGTAAAGGTTGCAAGCTTATGAACTCAGAAGAGTTTGATGGCCTTACTGTTGAAGAAGCTAAAGAAGCAATTACTGTTAAACTTGAGAAAATGGGCGTTGCAAGACGTATGGTTAATTATAGATTCCATGAATGGATTTTTGCCCGCCAGCGTTATTGGGGAGAGCCTGTGCCTTGTGTTCATTTAGAAGATGGTAAGATTTATTTTATCCCAGATGAAGAACTTCCACTTGTTCTTCCTGAGCTTGAAGATTATAAGGGCAAGAATGGTAAGGCTCCTCTTGAAAATGCTACTGAGTGGAAGCAGTATGATAGAAATGGCGTAAAGGGTATTAGAGAGACATCTACAATGCCAGGTTCTGCTGGTTCTTCATGGTATTTTATGAGATATATTGACCCTGATAATGATAAGGAATTTGCTAATCAAGAGTTACTTAAGCATTGGCTTCCTGTTGATTTATATGTAGGTGGACCGGAACATGCAGTAGGTCATCTTATGTATTCAAGAATCTGGAACAGATTCCTTTATGACAAAGGTTTATCACCTGTTAAGGAGCCATTCAAGAAGCTTGTTCATCAAGGAATGATTCTTGGTGAAAATGGAATTAAGATGGGTAAGAGATTCCCTGAATTTGTTATTAATCCTAGTGATATTGTTAGAGATTATGGTGCTGATACACTTAGGTTATACGAAATGTTTATGGGACCTCTTGAAGTATCTAAACCTTGGAATTCTAATAATGTTCAAGGTGCAAGAAGATTTATTACTAGAGTATATAATTTCTTTACTGAAGAAGGAAATCTAGTAGATGATAATTATGGATCATTAGAGAAGATTTATCATAAGACAGTTAAGAAAGTAACTAATGACTTTGAACAACTTGCATATAATACTGCAATTTCTCAGATGATGATTTTTGTAAATGAAGTATATAAAGTTGGGAAATGCCCTAGAGAATATGCTGATAACTTTATTAAGATGTTCTCTTGTATCTGTCCTCATGTTGGTGAAGAGATATGGCAGTTAATGGGTCATGATGACACTATTGCATTTGAGAAATGGCCAGAGTTCGATGAGGCAAAGACTATTGATGATGAGATAGAGATTGCAGTTCAGGTTAATGGTAAGACAAGAACAACTATTAAGATTGCAAAAGATATTGATAAGGATAGTGCTATTGCCGCTGGTAAAGAAGCACTAGGTGACAGATTACAAGGTAATATCATTAAAGAGATATATGTACCAGGTAGAATTATTAATATTGTTGCTAAGTAAAGGAGATTAGAATGAGCAAGATACAAATGACAACTCCACTTGTTGAGATGGATGGAGATGAGATGACAAGAATATTGTGGCAGATGATTAAGGATGAATTATTACTTCCTTACATTGATCTTAAGACAGAGTACTATGACTTAGGACTTAAGAAGCGTAATGAGACTAACGATCAGATTACAATAGATTCTGCTAATGCTACTAAGAAGTATGGAGTTGCTGTTAAATGTGCAACTATTACTCCTAACGCAGCAAGAATGGAAGAATATGATCTTAAGGAAATGTGGAAGAGCCCTAATGGTACAATTAGAGCAATTCTTGATGGTACTGTATTTCGTGCTCCAATTGTTGTAAGCAATATAAAGCCTAATGTAAGAAGCTGGAAGAAGCCTATAACAATTGCAAGACATGCTTACGGCGATGTATACAAATCAGTTGAAATTGATGTTCCAGGTTCTGGTAAAGCTAAATTAGTTTTTGAAGGTGAAGATGGTAATGTACTAGAAGAAACAATACATGAATTTGATGGACCTGGTGTACTTCAAGGTCAACATAATATTGATAAGTCAATTGAAAGTTTTGCACGTTCATGCTTTAATTTTGCACTTGATACAAAGCAGGATTTATGGTTTGCAACAAAGGATACTATTTCTAAGAAATACGATCACACATTTAAAGATATATTCCAGGAAATATTTGATAATGAATTTAAGACTAGATTTGATGAAGCAGGAATAGTATATTTCTATACATTAATTGATGATGCAGTTGCGCGTGTAATGAAGTCAGAAGGTGGATATATCTGGGCTTGTAAGAATTATGATGGTGATGTAATGTCTGATATGGTCTCATCTGCATTTGGTTCACTTGCCATGATGACATCTGTTCTTTGTTCTCCTGATGGATACTTTGAATATGAAGCAGCACATGGTACTGTACAACGTCATTATTATAAGCATCTTAAGGGTGAAGAGACTTCAACAAATTCAGTTGCAACAATTTTCGCTTGGACTGGAGCCCTTAGAAAACGTGGAGAACTTGATGGTATTGATGAACTTGTTGATTTCGCTAACAAGTTAGAAAAAGCATGTATCGATACTATTGAATCTGGTAAGATGACTAAGGATTTAGCACTTCTTACAGATGAGAAGAATCCTACTGTTTTAAATAGTCGTGATTTCATTGTGGCTGTTAGAGAGACACTTGAGGGATTACTATAAATAATAATAAATTGTTAGGACGGAGACTATAATGACATTAGAAGAAGCTAGAGAGTTTTTTGCGCAAGATAGATATGCAACGAAGGCCACTGGAATTGTAATTGATGAGATAGGTGATAGATATTCTAAAGTTAGTCTGCAATTACAGGATCATCATAAGGCAGCCGGTGACCATGTAATGGGAGGTGTGTTCTATACTATTGGTGATTTCTCATTTGCTGTTGCAACTAATACACCAGATAGTCTTACTGTTACCACTAATGGTAATATCAGTTATTATAGTCAGCCCAAAGATGATAAGCTGATTGCAGAATGCATCTGTATGAAAGAAGGCAAGAGATTCTGCTTCTACGAAAGCACAATCAAAGATGGCTTGGGTAATCTAGTTGCCAAAATTAGTTTTAATGGAGCTCATATATGATTATTTCTGCAAACAATATTACTAAGTATTTTGGAGAAGATAAAGTCCTTAGTGATGTTAGCATACAAATAAATAAAGATGAGCGATATGCAATATGTGGCAGTAATGGGACAGGTAAATCAACCTTATTAAAAATACTTATTAATGAACTAACTCCTGACGTGGGTGAAGTTCATATAGCAAAGAATATTAAGATTGGATATCTAGCTCAATATAATGATAATTCTTCTAATGATACAATTCTTAATACAGTTATTAATGCAAGAGAAGATTTGATTCATATGGAAAATGAATTATCCATGCTTGAGCAGAATATGACTGACAAAGAAGCAATAGATAATCATGAGAAACTTCTTAAAGAGTTTCAAGATAAAGGTGGTTTATATTATAAAAGCTTAGCTGAATCTGTGCTTAAAGGTCTTGGATTTACTAATGATGAATTCTCTAAGACTTTGGATATGTTGTCTGGTGGCGAGCTTACAAGGGTATATCTTGCAAGAATTCTTGTAGAAGACAATGATTTATTAATTCTTGATGAACCAATTAACCATCTTGACATTAATGCTATTAGTTGGTTAGAAAATTTCTTGTCCTCCTATAACAAACCTTTAATTATAGTTGCTCATGATAGATATTTTCTTGATAAAGTTGTTGATCACGTACTTGATTTAAATACTACACCTGCTAGGACTTATAAGGGCAATTATAGTGCTTTTATGTCTCAGAAAGAAAATCTTTTACTTACTAATGAGAGGGAAGTAGAGAAGCAAAACAAAGAAATCTCACATCAGAAAGAAGTAATAGAAAAGCTTCAATCATTTAATCGTGAAAAGTCTATAAAGAGAGCAGAAAGCCGTATAAAAACACTTGATAAAATGGAAGTAATTGATAAGATTTCAGATAATAAAACTGATATTAGACTTTCATTTGATGTAAGAACAAGAAGTGGTGATGATGTACTAAAAGTCAATGAAATATCATGTATATATGATGATGGTAAGATTTTTGAAAATGTTTCTTTTTCTCTAAATCGCTTGGATAGAGTTGCGCTTCTTGGCGATAATGGAACTGGTAAATCAACAATCCTTAAAATGATAACTGGAAGTAAAGAAGCTACATCCGGAACAATTAGAATAGGTACTAATGTTGAAGTAGCATATTACGACCAGGCGCAGATGAATCTAACTGAAGATAATACTATTTTTCAAGAGATTCATAATATGTATCCTAGTATGAATAATACTAAAGTGAGAAATGCTCTTGCTGCAGTGGGGTTTATGCAGGATGATGTTAATAAGTTTATAAAGTCACTTTCTGGTGGAGAAAAAGGACGCGTGTCTCTATGTAAACTAATGCTTAGTAATGCTAATTTTCTTATTCTCGATGAGCCTACGAATCATTTAGATATGGAGTCGAAGGATATATTAGAACATGCTCTTAATGAATATGAAGGTACTTTATTATTCGTAAGTCATGATAGATATTTTGTTAATAAAGTTGCCACTAAGGTGTTAGAACTTACTGATAATGGAGTTAATGAGTATCTTGGCAATTACGATTACTACATAGATAAGAAAGATTCTGTTAGTAATAAATTTACGTTTTCTAGTAAAGAAGATAGTACGAAAGAATCAAGTGGCAAAGATGACTGGAAGAAGCAGAAAGAAATTGCAGCAAAAAAGAACAAGTTAAAAAAAGAATTTAATAATATTGAAAGTCAAATTGAAAAGCTTGAAGAAGAAATAACTAAGATTGATGAAGAACTATTGAATCCAGATAATGCTACTAATTCTGCAAAGCTTAATGAGCTTACTAATAATAAAAATGAAATTAATCTTAAACTAGAACCCTTATATGATAAGTGGGAAGAACTTAGTTTGAAAATGGAGTGACGAGGAAACAAATATGAATGAACAAATATCACAAGCAGTAATAAGACGTTTGCCAAGATATTACAGATATCTGGGAGATTTGTTAATGCAGGGAACTGAAAGAATATCTTCTAATGAATTAAGTGTGAAGATGAATTCAACAGCCTCTCAGATAAGACAGGATCTTAATAATTTTGGAGGCTTCGGACAACAGGGATATGGTTATAATGTAAAATACCTTCATGAAGAAATAGGTAAGATTCTTGGCCTTGATAAAGTCCATAATATGATAATTATAGGTGCAGGTAATCTTGCTAAAGCAATTGTAAGATATGATAAATTCGAGAGACTTGGTTTTCCAACTCTTGCTATGTTTGATGTTAATCCTGAATTATTTGGAACAACAATTAATGGAATCAAAGTATATTCTCTTGATGAATTAGAGACATTTGTTAGAGAGAATAAAGTTGATATTGCAGCACTTACGCTACCAAAGCAAAATGCCATCGATGCTGCTAATAAGCTTGTTGGTCTTGGAGTAAAGTCAATATGGAATTTTGCTCATGTTGATTTGGAATTTGATGATGAAGATGTTGTTGTAGAAAATGTTCATTTGTCTGATAGTTTGATGCAATTATCATATAATATAACGAGGAAGTGATTATATGAACGAACAAGGTTTTCTTGCTGCACTTAAAGGTGTTAAAGTACCAATACTTGTACTTGATCAAAAATGGCACAGGCTTTTTGCAGTAAGTGGCAAGCCAAAAGAAATAATTGAAAATGAAGCAGCTCTTAAAGCACTTCTCGCTGAACAAGGTAAGCTTACTACAGAGTTAAAAGAATACAAGAAAGTTAAAAGTAATCTTATGCATGGTATTGTTCAGAATATGGAAGGTGTAGATAGTACTACTCATACGGAGGAGGCTCAGAATTTAAATGACAATCGTCGGCTTATGGAAGAATCTAAGAAGAAGATTGAAGAGATTGAAGACAGGCTTCTTGAACTTCCAAAACAGATAAAGATTGTTAATGAAAAGCTTATGCTTGATACTATGTCATTTTGTTATGAGAAATTAAGAACTAACAGCAAAGAGATAGAAGAGATTAGTGGCTGGATTACAGAGATGAGAATCGAGCTTAAGAAGAACTTAATTAGAAAGCAAAATCGCGAAATTAATAATAGAGAGATTTATGTCTATATGAATGATATATTTGGCAAAGATGTTATGAATCTCTTTGATGTTAAGTATGAAGATTACGAGCAGAATCTTAAAGCTAACGAAATGGCTATTGCAAAGGCAAAAGAAAAGGCATTAGAGAAGGCTAAAGAAGAGGAAGAAAAAGCTAAGAAATTAGAAGATATAAAGGCTGATTAATATATTAATTAAATACATCCATTTTATGGATGTATTTTTATATACTCTATAGAAGAGAGGCGTCAATATGAAAACAATTCTAAGTGCAGAAGAAATGAAAAAATGTGATTATAATACTATTAATTATTATGGCATCAAATCATCTACTCTTATGGAGAGAGCATCTTTAAGTGTTTTCTCTGTATTAAGTGATTTTATTAATTATAATAATAAGATTCTAGTATTTGTTGGAACGGGTAATAATGGTGGTGATGGTGTATGTCTTGCAAGACTCCTTCATAATTATGATTTCAATGTATCTATTCTTTTGTGCGGCGATGAAGATAAGTTCTCTCCTGATTTGATAGAACAATTAGAAATTAGTAGAAAATATGACATCAAAGAAGTTGATGTAGATTGCATTGATGAATATGATGTTTTTATTGATGCAATTCTGGGAATTGGTTTATCTAAGGATGTTACTGGTGAATATGCAAGATTTGTAACAGCATTTAACAAAGCAAATGGTTTTAAAATGGCAATAGATATTCCTAGCGGTATTAATACTGATAATGGAAGTGTTATGGGTGTTGCTTGTAAGGTAAATGCTACTGTATCATTTAATTATAGAAAGCCAGGTCATCTGCTATATCCAGGAAGAGAATATGCTGGCAATACATTTATATGTGATATTGGTATTAATAGAAGAAGTTTCTTAGATGATATTGATCCATGCCTTTATTGTGTTGATGAGGAAGATATTAAAATACTTGATAATCGAAATGAAGATACTAACAAAGGAGATTATGGTAAGGTACTTGTTATAGCAGGTTCAAATGGAATGAGTGGTGCAGCATATCTTTGTGCTAAAGCTGCTCTTCGAACTGGTGCCGGTCTTGTTAAGATATATACTACAAGCGATAATAGGACTATATTACAGTCACAATTTCCGGAGGCTATAGTTTCTTGTTATGATACATTTGATGAAATGTCTCTTATAAAGGAGATGGAATGGTCTACCGTCTGTGCTATTGGTCCAGGCATTTCCAAAAGTGATATTGCAAAAAATATAGTTGATTATGTTGTTAGAAGATATGACAAGCCCCTTGTTATAGATGCAGATGCAATTAATATAATTAGTAATAACAAATCAATCTTAAAGAATCATAATAATCAGATAATTATTACACCTCATCTTGGTGAAATGAAACGATTAATAGGTGGAGAAATACCAGATATTAAAAATGATATGATTAACAAAGCATCTGATTGTACAAAGGAATATAATGTTATAACTGTACTTAAATCAGCGGCAACAGTTATATCATTAAAGGATAATACATTTATTAATACATCTGGTAATAATGGTATGGCAACTGCAGGAAGTGGTGATGTTCTGACAGGAATAATTACTGGCCTTATTGCTAATAATATTAATCCTGAATATGCTGCTGTTCTGGGAGTATATTTACATGGACTATGTGGTGATAAAGCAAGTGAGAAATTAGGTGCACACTTTGTTAATGCTTCTGATATAATAGAAATGATAAGCGTTGTTTTGAAAGAAGGTTTTTAGTAAATGAACAAAGAAAGAGTATGTGCTTATATTGATCTTAACAATCTAAGACATAACATTGAAGAAATACATAAATGTAATCCTAATGCTGACATAATGTGTGTTATTAAAGCAGATGCTTATGGCCATGGCTCAGTAGAATTTGCTAAGATTCTTGAGAAGTATGATTATGTATATGGATTTGCCGTTGCTACATGTGATGAAGGTATTGAACTTAGAATTAATGGTATTAGAAAACCAATTCTTGTACTTGGTTATACATTCAAATCATCATATCATAGTATGATTACTTATTCTATTATGCCAACAATAATATCTTATGATATGGCTAAAGATTTTAATGATGAATGCGTTAAAATGAATTCCACCATAAATGTTCATATTAAGATTGATACAGGAATGGGACGAATAGGATACAGAGATAATGAAAAAGATTTGTCTGAGATTTCTAGAATAAATGAACTTTCTAATCTTCATTTACAAGGAATATTTACTCATTTTGCTAAGGCGGATGAAACAGATCTTACTTATGCTAAGAAACAACTTGATACCTTTCATGATGTTGTTAATAAACTATCTGATAGAGGGATACAATTTGATATAGTTCATGCAGCTAATTCAGCTTCAATTATTCAATTTAAAGAAGCAGCTTTTGATATGGTTAGAGCTGGAATTATTCTATACGGATTATGGCCTTCAGATGAGGTGTCTCATCTTATTGATATTAGACCTATTATGTCCATAAAAAGTCATGTTGTATTTGTTAAAGAAATAGAGAAGGGTGATTCTATAAGTTATGGTGGGACTTTTGTTGCACCTAAGAAGATGAAAGTCGCTACAATTCCTGTGGGATATGGTGATGGCTATTCTAGAGGGTTGTCTAACAAGGGATATGTCCTTATAAATGGACATAAGGCGCCTATACTTGGCAGAGTGTGTATGGATCAATTTATGGTTGATGTTACAGATGTAGAAGTGAATGTCCTTGATGAAGTTACACTTCTTGGAACAGATGGAGATTTGTCAATTACAATGGAAGAACTTGGAGAATTGTCTGGCAGATTTAATTATGAATTTGCATGCGATATTGGCAAGAGAATACCTAGAGAATATATAGGATAGGAGTTTGCATTGGCTAAGGGTAAGAAATTATTTAAACTATTAAAAAGAGACGATAATAGTTCAGAAGAATTAATAGAAGTCGTTAACGAGAGCCATGAGAAGGGTGTGCTTAATACAAATGAAGCTGATATGATCCAAAACATTGTTGAACTTCGTAATAAAGATGCGAAGGATGTTATGGTTCATAGAAAAAATGTTGTTGCCCTTGATGGTAAAATGACAATTATAGAAACAATTGAATTTATTAATGAGAATAGCTTTTCCAGATATCCTGTCTATCTTGATGATATTGATGATATTATTGGTAGCGTCCATATAAAACAACTACTTAAGTATGTAGATGATTCTAAGAATCTTAATAAAAGACTTCAGGATGTTGATGGTCTTATTAGAGAAATTGATTTTGTGCCAGAGACTAATACTATTTATTCTCTATTTAATAGAATGAAGATTAAGAAGAATCACATTGCTATTGTTGTAGATGAATATGGTCAGACTTCAGGTATTATTACAATGGAAGATATTCTAGAAGAAATTGTTGGTAATATTATAGATGAGAATGATACGGAGAAGGCTAATATTGTTGAACTTAAAGAAGGTGAATATAGGATAGAAGGAATAACAAGTATTGAAGATGTAGAAGAATTACTTGGCATTCAAATTGATGGTGAATTTGAGACCCTTAATGGTTTCCTAACATATATGAATGGCAAAATTCCATCTGACAATTCAACATTTCTTGTTAAGGCATATGGATATAAATTCCAGGTGATTGATGTAAAAAACAAAGTTATTCAAGATGTTAAAGTATCAAAACTTGATAAGAGTAGCGATAAATGATAATATTTTATGTATAAATGTGAAAAGAGGTAATAGATTAAATGTCAGGACATTCTAAATTTTCTAATATTAAGCACAAAAAAGAAAAGAATGATGCTGCAAAAGGCAAAATATTTACAGTTATAGGAAGAGAAATAGCAGTTGCAGTTAAGGAAGGTGGACCAGACCCAGCAAATAATAATAAATTAAGAGATGTTATTGCGAAAGCCAAAGCTAATAATATGCCTAATGATACAATAGAGAGAGGTATTAAGAAGGCAGCTGGTGATGGTAATGCAGTTAATTATGAATCATGTACTTATGAAGGATATGGTCCTAGTGGTACAGCGATTATTGTAAAGTGTCTTACAGATAATAAGAATCGTACTGCTGCAAATGTAAGGAATGCTTTCACAAAAGGTCATGGAAGCATAGGCACACAAGGTTGTGTATCATTTATGTTTGATGAGAAAGGTCAGATTCTAATTGATAAAGAAGAATGTGATATGGATGCAGATGATCTTATGATGCTTGCACTTGATGCTGGGGCAGAAGACTTTAATGAAGAAGATGATAGCTTCGAGATATTTACTGCACCTAATGATTTCTCTAGTGTAAGAGAGGCTTTAGAGAAGGAAGGAATCAAGATGGCTGATGCTAATGTTAGTATGATTCCACAAAACTATGTTACATTAACTACAGAAGAAGAACTTTGGGATATCAATAAGATTCTTGAATTGTTAGATGAGGAAGATGATGTCCAGGAAGTATTTCATAATTTCGTTACAGAAGAATAGATTTATTCTAAATAAACAGCAGAAGGAGAATTACTATGAGAAAGATTTTGTATGCTGCTAGCGAATGCGTACCATTCGTAAAAACTGGGGGACTTGCAGACGTTGTTGGAGCGCTGCCTAAAGAATTCGATAAGAAGGATTGGGATATAAGAGTTGTACTTCCTAATTATACTTGTATTCCACCAGAGTTTAGAGATAAGTTCGAATATGTAACTAATTTCTATATGGGAATGGGTCATCTTATTGGTGAGAAATATGTTGGTATCTTTAAATATGAATACCAGAATATAACATATTATTTTATTGATAACCTAGAGTATTTTGAATGCTTCTATCCATATGGTGATGTTAGATATGATATGGAGAAATTCACTTACTTTGATAAGGCTGTTCTTTCAATGCTTCCTGTTATTGATTTTAAGCCTGACCTTATTCATTGCCATGATTGGCAGACAGGTCTAATTCCAGTGTATCTTAAGAATGAGTTCCAGAGCAATCAATTCTTCTGGGGTATTAAGTCAATTATGACTATTCATAATCTTAAATTCCAGGGTGTATGGGATGTTGAGACATTACAAGGTCTTTCTGGACTTTCAGCAGATCTCTTTACTGCTGATAAATTAGAGTTTAATAAAGGTGGTAATATGCTTAAAGGTGGTCTTGTATATGCCGACTATATTACTACTGTAAGTAAGACTTATGCAGATGAAATTCAGATGCCTTATTATGGTGAAGGACTTGATGGACTTCTTTCTGCAAGACATTTTGATATGCAGGGTATTCTTAATGGTATTGATTATGAGATGTATAATCCAGATACAGATAATCGTATCTATAAGAATTTCAATGTTGATAATTTCAGAACAAATAAGAAAGAGAACAAAGAGAAGTTACAGGAAGAACTAGGACTTACTGTTGATAAGAAGAAGTATATGATAGGTCTTATATCAAGACTTACTGATCAAAAAGGTCTAGATCTTATTAATTATGCGATTGAAGGTATAGTTGATGAATTTACACAATTTGTAATTATAGGAACAGGTGAGTCTCGTTATGAGAATATGTTCCGTCATTATGCATGGAAATATCCTGATAGGATTTCTGCTAATATTTGTTATAACGAAGATTTAGCCAGAAAACTTTATGCAAGTGCAGATGCATTTCTTATGCCTTCAAGATTTGAGCCTTGTGGACTTACTCAGTTAATATCATTTAGATATGGAACGGTTCCAATTGTAAGAGAGACAGGTGGACTCAAAGATACTGTTGAAGCATACAACGAATATGAACATACTGGTGATGGATTTTCATTTACTAATTATAATGGTGATGAACTTCTTAATACTATCAATTATTCAAAACATATTTTCTTTGATAAGAAAGTTCAATGGAATAAGATGGTTGAGCGCGGTATGAATAAAGATTATTCTTGGAATGCGTCTAAATTTAATTATGAAGGCCTATATAATCATTTAATAGGTGCTTAAGTGTGTAAATCCCGTCTTTATGGCGGGATTTGTGTATTTTCACAATAAATAAAGGATAAATGTTTAATTATTAGTAAGAATGTGCTATATTATATGTTATAGGGGAAGGTTATTTTTTTAACAAGTTAAAAAGGGGGGAGTGAACATGCGAGATCTTAAGCATTTGATTTGGTTTGAAGATTTGCTTCAAGAGGCAAATAACGAACTTGTACAACAGGCTAAAAAAGATGGCAAACGCGCACTTGGTTATACCTGTTATTTTATGCCGGAAGTATTACTTGATCTTCCAGGATGTTTTTCTGTGAGACTTCGTGCTCCACGAAGTACTAGTCCCGATATTGCAACGTATTATATGAGTAATCGTACATGTATGTATGGTCGCTGTCTGTTAGAGCGTGCCCTAGAAGGTGGTTTCAACTTTCTAGATGCGCAGATGGCTACTGAGACTTGTACGGTTACTTGTCGTTTTCAGGAACATTTACAGATGATGGATGTTATTCAAAGTCCAGATTTCTTCTGTGAATTTACTGATGTTCCATTTAAGAAGAATAAGAATTCTATAGATCATTTCGAGACACAGCTTAAGGAACATGTTCTTAATCCTTTAAAAGAGCATTTCGGTATTGATGTTTCTGATGAAGCTATAATGAAATCTATTAATGAGCATAATGAACTATGCCGTCTAATTAAAGAAATAGGAGAATACAGAAAGAAAGAGAATCCTGTAATTACTGGTTATGAATTCCAGTTAATTATGCTTGTATCATTATGTTGTCCTAAATATCTTATTATTCCTAAGATTAAGGAAGTATTAGAAGATCTTAAGACGAGAGTTCCAGATGAAAAGAATCCATATAGAGTAAGAGTTGTATTTGCAGGTTCTGAGAATGATGATCCTGATTTTACAAAACTGATTGAAGAATGTGGTGCCCTTGTTGTAGCAGATCGTCATTGCTATGGCTCACTTCCAGGACGAGAAGAAATAGATATTAGAGAAGGCGAGACACCTCTTAGAGCTGTTGCTAGACATTACTTAGAATATAATGAGTGTTGTAGATTTATGGAACAGCATACAATGAGAGAGAGAAAAGATTATATTGCTAATCTGGTAAAGGAATATAAAGCAGATGGAATTATTGTTGAATCAATGAAGTTCTGTGAATATTGGAGTTATGAAAGAACTATTGATACTCTTATATTCCCAAGAGACTATGGAGTTCCTACCTGTTCAATTGAGAAGGAATATGTTAATAATGCAGTTGGACAGCTTAGAACACGTTTCCAGGCATTTATTGAAAGCATAGAGTTGAAACAACTTCATGCAGATTCTGAGACGTAGGAGGTGTGATATGAAGAATTTCAATGTTAAGGGTTTTTTGAATCAATTCACCGGTGTACAAGCTGGCAAGAAAGTTGTAAAAGATGCAAAATCAGGCGTTATTTCAGATAAAAGAGATGAGTTACATTCATCAATAAGTGACAAGAGAAAAGACTTCGATTTGAAGAAGACTCTTCGAGATTTTTGGTATGGTAAACCTCACGGCGAGAGACGTCTTGGAGATTTATATATTGGTAATACAGGTCTATATAAGCATCGTGAATGGCGTGGTGTCAAAGATACTATGTATTATTTTAATATGATTTGGCTATATAACTATATTAATATGGTTAAAGATATTTTTAAAGGTGATGAGCCACTTACTTTCTTCAAAGGAGTACTTCGTTATCGTTGGTTGGGACAGACATACCTTTCTGTTATGCATTGGTTCGACAGAGGTCTGGAAGGTCTTCGTGGTGAGGCACTTAAAGCTTCTGCATGGCATTATCGTGCTATGGTAAGTGAGACTATTCGACAGTTTATGAGAATGTTCTCATCTGATAAGAAATTACATCTTGGTGAGGCTAACGAGTATTGGTATAAGACAATTGCTCATGATGAGACAGTATCTGGTAATATCTTCTATGGTTGGAGAGATAGATTTGATGATGTAGCTCTTCAGATGATACCTTATTTCGTATCATGCCATGTAAATAATAAGACTGTTCTTAATTATATTGATGCAATGCAGTCTATAGGACTTCCTGCTGATCCATGTCCAATGTGTCAGGCAGAGTCTGGTATATTCGTTCTTGATGATTACCCAGATTATAGTCCTGTAATGGTAACAAGTAATGAAGCTTGTGATGGTTCTGTTGCAACTTCAATTATTACTGATTGGTTTTTGGATAGACCACTTTTTGCAATGCCTCAGCCTATGAGATTTGATGATCCTTTAGTACATAAGCATTGTATGGAAGAGATAGAAGAGTGCTGGAAGTTTATTGAGAAAGAGACAGGCGAACCATTTAATTGGGAAGTATTTAAGAAACATGCCGAAGCTCAGAATGAACTTACATTATTTGAACGTGAGAAGTGGGATGTTGCAGCTAATACACCATATTATCCTATTAATGGTGTTGCACAGGCTCTTTATCGTATCTACTATTCACAAGATGGTGATAGAGAAATCTGGCATGAAACTGACGCACATGTTAAGAAGATAATGGAGAAATGTGTAGAACAAAAAATCGAAACATTTCCAAATACACGTCATCGTGCCATTGCATGGTCATGCGCACCTCTTTATTATTCTAACTGGTGTACATGGGCATACAACTGTTGGGGAATTAATACTGTTATTAATATGGATTCTCTTATGTTTGACCAGACAATCCGTACTGATACATATGAACATGCATTAGATGATCTTGCTAGATATAACGAGCTTGCACCTATGCGTTCTATGGCTGTTGGTGGACATGAACATATATTCCAACTCTGGGAATACATGGAGAAATTCAATTGTGATATGGTTATTATGTATGATCAGTTGCAGTGTAAAGGAATGCAGGGTATTAAGGGTATGTTCGAGGATGAATTTAGAAAGAGAAATATTCATGCTATATGGGTTCCTCATGCACTACCTGATAAACGTACTGTTTCTAGAAAAGAGATACGTTCAATAATTAATAATTATATGATTACAGTTATGAATGAAGAACCTCTTGATCCATCACTACTTGATTTTGATGATGATGAGAGTTGGTAAACGTGTATATTTGGAGGAGTATATATTATGAAAAAATTCATTATTACTTTATTAAAAATATGTGGTATTTCATATGTTATACTATTTATTGTATTCTACTTCGATTTAGATGGAAAATTTTTATATTACATCTGGGAGCCTAATGCGGTAACAAGGTATGACAAGATGAAGAGAAAAGATAATCTTAAGACACCATACAAGAAGAAAGATAATGTTATGTCTGATTCTGAGGTGGAGAAGAGAGCAATAAAATAAAGGAGTAATTGAAAATGAGTGACAAATCTACAGTGATTGCACTTGCCGGTAAAGGTGGAGTTGGTAAGACATCTCTTTCAGCAGCAATTGTTCGTATTCTTACAGAAGAGAAAAAAGACAAAAAAATTCTTGCTATTGATGCAGATCCTGCAATTGGTTTATCAGTTGCATTAGGTGTTGATGTGGCAGAGACACTTGATGATATTCGTCTTCAAGTTGCAAAGGATGTAACGGAAGGTTTATCTGAGACTCAGGATATTCTTGCTGAAGCAAAATTTAGATTACTTGATGCTATGAATGAGGATAGGGGCTTTGCTTTTCTGGCAATAGGAAGACCAGAAGCTGCTGGATGTTATTGCGCAATCAATACATATCTTCGTCAGGTAATCAGTATGCTTGCAGATGAATTTGATTATGTTGTAATTGATGGTGAAGCAGGTATTGAACAGATTAACAGACGTGTTATGGAGAAGGTTACACATTTACTTCTTGTATCTGATCAAAGTAGAAAAGGTATTGAAATTATTAAAACAATAGATAATGTATCTAAGGAATTAGTGATGGCTGAGAAAAGTGGTGCTATCCTTAATAGAATTCTTCATCCTGAGACTTTAGATGAAAGTATTCTTGATGGAATACCACTTCTATCAGTTATTGGTGCAGATGATGTTCTTGTAGAAAATGATATCGAAGGAATGAGTTCTTTTGAATTACCTAATGATGCAAAGATTCTACAAGGTGCAAGAGATGCCCTTAGTAAACTTGGCGTTATCTAAATAATTATTTAATAGTAGGTGAAGGTAGTTTCTAATTAAAGAGAGGGGGGAAGAGCGTGAAAGATTTAAAGTACATGATCGAGTTCGAAAATCTATTGCAGGATGCGGACAATGATCTTGTAAAGCAGGCTCAGAAAGACGGGCAGAAAGCCATTGGTTACACTTGTTATCACATGCCGGAGGTACTTCTTAATGTTGATAATTGCTTTTCGGTCCGACTTCGTGCACCTCGTAGTACATCCATAGATATATCTACTTATTATATGAGTAATTATACCTGTGAATTTGCGAGGTCACTACTTGAGAGAGGTATTGAAGGGGGTTATCAATTCCTTGATGGTATTGCTGGAGTTGACGCTTGCTCTGCAATGAACAGATGTTATGAGCATATGGAGATTCTTGAGATTAATAACAAGAAAGATTTCTTCGTTACTCATTGTGACATCCCGTATAAGATTGAGGACTACACAGTTGAAGCAATGACGACCCAGATGCGTCATCGTCTTCTTGATGTCTTGAAAGAGAAGCACAACACTGATACATCAGATGAAGCTCTTCTTAAAGCTGTTGAAGAGCATAATAAGATGTGTAAAGTTATGACTAAGATTGGTGATATGAGAAAGAAAGTTAATCCACCAATCACAGGATATGAATATCATGTTCTATGTCTTGTGTCATATTGTTGTCCTACATCTCTTATTCTTCCAAAGCTTGAAGAAACTTTAGAAGAAATTAAGAAGCGTAAAGTGGATAGCAAGCCTTGGTATCGTGCAAGAGTTGCTCTTGTTGGTTCAGAGGTTGATGATCTTGATCTTACAAGACTTATAGAAGAGGCTGGTGCCATGGTAGTATTTGATCGTTATTGTTACGGTTCAAAGCCTGGTAGAGAAGAGATTAAGATTGATAAGAAGAAAGATATCTTAACTCAGATTGTTGAACATTACATGAGAACATCTGAATGTGCAAGATATATGAGTGAAGAGAAGATTGCACAGAGAAGAGAGACTGTTGACAAGTATGCTACAGAGTATAAGGCTGATGGAATCATTTATGAACAAATGAAATTCTGTGATTTCTGGGCGTTTGAGAGACCACTTGCTTCTCATATCTTACAAGAGGAGTATAATTGGCCAGTGCTCTCTATTGACAGACCTTATAATGTAAGGAGCTCTGGACAACTTCGAACAAGATTCCAGGCATTTGTTGAAGCATTAGAGATTAAGAAAATTCAAAAAGGGAAAGGGGGTAGTGTAGCGTGAGTGGATATCCTGATTCCAAATTTTTCCGCATGAAGGATCATATGAATTTCAAACTTCAAGCAGAAAATATTAAAGAAGTTTCCGGTATTATCGGAGATATGATTAAAGAGACAGATTGGAAAGAAGTAGGAAAGCATATTAAGTCTGATTTCAATGCAACAAAGAAAAGACTTAAGAAAGAAGCTAATATTGCTAAGAATATGAGCATTGATGAGTGGAAGGATTTTCTTATTAATGGAGAGAAGCAACTAGGTAAGCTTTATCAAAGTGGGAAAATGGCTACTGCTAGACGTGAATTTAGAGGCATTAAAGATACAGCAGCTGATTTCTATGAATGGATGAAGATGTGGGGAATGCTTCTTACAACATTTAGTAAAGATCTTGTTCCTGCACTTAATGGAGCACTTCATTATCGCTGGATGATTTCATATTTCTGCTGTCATAGTTTTATGGATAAGAATACATTAGGACTTCGTGGTAGAGCACTTAAGATGCATCATGAACTTATCTATGCAATCTTTCGTTATGTAGCTGAGAACCTTGTATTCCTTATGAAGGCTGATAGAAAAGGTGGAAATTGTGAAGAGCTTTCTAAGAAGGTAGTTCTTCTTGATGAAATGACTATGGCACAAATTATGGCAGGATTCCCAGATCTTGTTGGAATTCCTTATCAGCTTATGCCAGTATTCTTGCTTTCTGAGATTGATCAGTTGGCATGTATGCCATATATTGATGCAGTTGAATCTTACGGACTTCCATCTGACACTTGTCCTGTTCCAACTTCAGAATGTGGTGCTTGTGTTATTGATGCACTTCCACACATGGGAGCTTGCTTTATATCAAGTTCTATGCCTTGTGATGGTTCAGTTATGGCATCAAGTTATACATCAAGAAGGTTTAAGGACCTTCCTACATATCATCTTACATTCCCTGTTCGTTATGAAGACGAATCAATAATGAATTCGGCGGTGCAGGATATTAAAGGTTGTATCAAATTTATTGAAGAACAGACTGGTGCAAAATGGAGCTGGGATGCTTACTTTTCAGCAATGAAGAGATTTAACAAAGAGACTCAATATGAGTTGCAGAAATGGGAAGTTAACCAGACACCATATCCTCAACTTATTGGTCCTTGTTATGAGCTATTTAGAAAATGGAATTATGAGATGGACGGTGGTATTGATCCACGAATCATGAAGACCTTCGAGAAGGTTGATGAGCTTATGATGGAAGCTTATGAGAATCGTGAAGAACCATGGAGAGGCAAGATGAGACATCGTGCTATTGTATGGTCTGTTCCTGCTCATTATTATGCTAATTTCTCTAATTGGCTTGCTAATTGCTGGGGCATCAATGTACTAGTTGAGATGGAAAGTCTTAATTATACAAGACCTCTTGAGACAGAAGATAAAGAAGAAGCTCTCAAAGATATGGCTAGACTATATGAACGTATGGTTATGAGACGTCATACTAATGGTGGTTATGATCACGTTCTTACAGAATTATGGAGACAAGTTGAGATCTGGAAACCTGATATTGTAATTATGTATCAACATGTATCTTGTAAGAATATGGCAACACTTAATGGACTTTTTGAAGACCAGGCTAGAGAGCATGGTGTGCGTCTAATCTGGATTGAACATGACCTTATGGATCCACGTACAGTATCTAGAAAAGATATGCGTTCAAAGGTTAATGAATACATGAGAACAGTTATGCGTGAAGAACCTATTGATCCTTCATTAGTTGATTTTGAAGATGATGCAAGCTGGTAAATTGTGTGTTGTTTAAGGTGATTAGTTTATAATTAATACAGATAATAATTATGTATAGGAGGGTTAAAATGAAATATTTTGGAGGATGTGATGTAGGAAGTACCTACACAAAGGCTGTTATTATTGATGAAAATGGAAAGATTGTTGCTGATACTACTATTAAATCTAAGATTAATGCAGAAGAATCAGCTAAAGCGGCTATGGAAGAAGTTATAGGAAAGGTTGATGATTTAAAGACTTCTAAAGACCTTACTTATCTTATTGGTACAGGTTATGGTCGTAATAAAGTTCCATTTGCAGATGAGAATATTTCGGAGATTTCATGTCATGCTATGGGCGTACATGTAACAGATCCTAATGCTAAAGCGATTATTGATATTGGTGGTCAAGATATTAAAGGTATAGCAATTGATGATGATGGAACAGTTAAGAACTTTGCTATGAATGATAAATGTTCTGCAGGTACAGGACGTTTCTTCGAAGCAATGGCAAGATCTTTTGAAATGTCACTTTCTGACTTTTCTAAGTTATCTCTTTCTGCCAAAAATGTTGTACCTATATCTGCTCAGTGTACTGTATTTGCTGAATCAGAGGTTATAACCCTTGTTGGTGAAGGAAAAGCTATGGATGAGATAGCTGCTGGTATTGAGATGTCAGTTGCTAAGAGATGTTTCGTTATGGCTAAGAAATCTGGTGCAACAGATTCTGTTACTTTAACAGGAGGTTGTGCAAAAAATGATGGGCTTAAGAAAGCTATAGAGCAGGTTCTCAAATTAAAGGTTGTTAATCTTAAAACTGATCCACAACTTATGGGTGCTCTTGGTGCAGCTGAATATGCGCGTCAGAAAGGATCGGTGAAACATTAATGAAGGTAATTAAGAAATTAGTAACCTTTCTTTTTATAGCAATCGGAGCACTTTTTATTGTATATTTTTGGAACATGGATCAGAAGCTTATGGAATGGGCTTATCGTCGTGTGAATGAAATATTTGATAGGAAAAAAGCCGATATTAATTTCTAACTATAAATAATAAAAGAAAGAATAAGAATATATGAAATTATACGATAGTATTATTAAAACTGTTCTTGAAGAAACAAAAAAAGCAGGTGTTATTGAAATTACGGATGATGCAAAATCAGCATGGCCAGTAACAAAAAGTAGTGAACTGGTTATGCAAAGAGATAGTGCATTTGAACTTGGAGGAGGCACTAATCCTTCTGTTAATTTTACACTTGTTTCTACTGAGAATTTTGTAGAAGAAGATGGAATCTTCCTTGTGGGAGATGATATCAAGAATATTGATTCTGATTGTGCCTTTGCTAGAATTGTAATCTTAGAAACAGATGAGATTGGCGAAGCAGAAGATGCTTATGATGCAATTAGAAATATGGAGTTTGCTCGTTACCATGTATTCCCTAAGGGATACATGGTGCGGGTGTCTTCCCTTAGTAATCAGGAACAGGTTCGAATAAGTAAAGAAGCAAAACAAAGTGGTATCAACTTCTCTAGTATTGGTAAGGCTTATATTGAGAAGTATAAGGCGATAAAACACGTTAAGAATGCAAGAATTATATTTATTACTAATAAAGAACTTGTTGAAAGCCTTAGTCCCTATGCCAAAACTGCAGATGACATTACTAAATCACTTACTCATATTCTAGATGGACTTGCAACAGATTGTGGTCATTGTGATTTTAAGAAAGTATGTGATGAAGTTGAAGGTATGAAAGAAATGCATCTTGGCATGGCTAATAAAAAGAAATAATATGTTAGGAGATCTTAGTAATAATGGAAGATGATAAAATTATAATTTTAATGGATCATACAATACATCATAATGAACATCACGCAGAGGATTTTATAAACCTTGCTAATGATTTAGAGAAGGCAGGAGAGACTGATGCTTCAAATCTTGCAAAAGATGCAGCTAAAGATGTTGAGAATGCAGTTGAAAAACTTAAAGAAGCTAGAGAAATATATAAGAAGAATAAGAAGTAGGAGAATATACTATGTGCCTTGCTAATGCTTATGCAGAAAAGAATAAAACGCTTCTAATGGAGAACACGAAAACCATTGATGTATCAGGAGATACTGTGATACTTACAGATCTTTTTGGGGGTGAAAAAAAGATTAAAGGAGAAATATCACATATTGACCTAGAAGATAACATCATAATAATTAAAATGTTATAAGTTATAATAAAGGGGGGATTATATGCCAATGAACAAAGATTATGAGCCATTATTTACTGAATGGAAAATAAGAGATCTCACAATCAAGAACAGAATTGTGCTTGCACCTATGGGTGGTACTTGTCTATTTGGTTGGATGGAGCCTAACCATTTTGATAAGGAAGCTGCTATACTTCTTAAGAAGATAGCAGATAATGATTGTGGTCTTATTATTCCTGGTATTGCGCCAGTTCGTGATGTGTTAGGTAGACAGTGGTTGTACAAGAACAAGAGGAAGTTTGCTCAACTTGCTGAGTTTATGGATGAAGTTCATAAGACTGGAGCTAAGCTATTCGTACAGCTTACTGCTGGATTTGGACGTTCTATGGCGCTTTCAGATTCATTAGCACTACTTGCTAAGAATAAAGTGCTTAATACTCTTGCTAAACCTGTTATTGATGCTGAGTATCTAACTGCTGCACCATCAGTACTTCCTAATAGATGGGCTGATGATGTAACAACAAGAGCTATTACTAAAAAAGAAATTGATGATATTATCTATGCTTTTGCTGAGACAGCAAGACTTTGTAAAGCTGCTGGAGTTGATGGAGTAGAAGTTCATGCTGTTCATGAAGGATATCTATTAGATCAATTTACATTAAAATATACTAATCAAAGAACAGATGAGTATGGTGGATCATTTGAGAATAGATATCGTTTCCCAGTAGAAATTGTACAGGCTATTAAAGCTTCCTGTGGAGAAGATTATCCTGTATCTCTACGTTATTCAGTTCTTTCTAAGACGAAAGCATTTAGAGAAGGTGCTATGCCTGGGGAAGATTATATTGAGATTGGTCGTGATATGGAAGAGTCTGAAAAGGCTGCTAAATATCTACAGGATGCTGGATATGATATGCTTAACTGCGATAATGGAACATACGATGCATGGTATTGGGCTCATCCACCACAATATATGCCTCTTAATTGTAATCTTGATGATGTATCTCATATTAAGAAATTTGTTGATATACCTGTTACATGTGCTGGACGTATGCAACCAGATGCTGGTGCCAAAGCTGTAAAGAATGGCGATATTGATGCTATGGTAGTTGGTCGTCAATTCCTAGCTGATCCTACTTGGGTTAAGAAGCTTGAGCAGGGTAGAGAAGAAGATATTAGACCATGTATTTGCTGTCATGCTGCATGCTTTAATTTGTCTAAGCATGAAGGTACAGGAAATGACCAGGATTTCAATGATACAATTCATATGTGCCGTTGTGCAGTAAATCCTGTATCGATGAATTCTAAGCATTATAGACTTAAGAAGACTAACAATCCTAAGAAGGTAGCTATTATTGGCGGTGGTATCGGTGGTATGGAAGCTGCTAGAATACTTTCTATAAGAGGTCATATACCAACAATTTACGAGAAATCAGACAAACTAGGTGGTATATTTATTGCAGCTGCAGCTCCTTCATTTAAAGAGAATGATAAGGAACTGATTGAGTGGTACAAGCGTCAGGTTAAGAAGAGAGGTATTGAAGTTAAGCTTAATACCGAAGTAAAGAGTCTCTCTGATATTGATGCAGATGAATATGTTATTGCAACTGGTGCTGAAGCTAATCATATTCCTGTTCCAGGCGCTGATGAGTACGCTATGGATGCATGTGATTACTTATTAGAGAAGAAGAAGGTTGGCAAAAATGTTGTTATTATAGGTGGTGGACTTACAGGTTGTGAGATGGCACTTGATTTATATAATAAGGGTAAAAAGCCTGTTATTATTGAGATGAAGAACGATCTTATGGCTGTACCGAACCTTTGTCTTGCTAATTCAAGTTATTTACGTGATTTCTTCAAAACTAATAAGGTTCCTGTATTTCTTGAAAGTGGTGTCAAAGAAATTGGCAAAGATTACGTCTTAGTTGAAGAGAAGAATAAGAAGCAGACAAAACTTCCTGCTGATTCTGTAATTATGTCAGTTGGATATCATAGTATGCCTCTTGAGAATGCATCTAAAAATGTTCATTTAATAGGTGATGCTAAGAAGGTTGGAAACCTTAGAAGTGTTATCTGGGGTGCATGGGATGTTGCAATGAAAATATAATAAAGAATTTGTTCTTTAGGCGATAAGTATTTATCCCCGCCACTTGTGGCGGGGATTTTCTTATATTTTTAGCAAAATATTACTTAGAAAGATATATATAGTCATAACATACGAAATTCTACTTAATTATCAACCACAATTTATAGCATATTTTTAGTAAAATCTGTGACACAGACAACAAAATATGGTATTATATAGTAGTTGTATAATGGCTATAAAGGAGATGAAATTAAAGCTATGTCGGCTAAAAATAAAAATGCCAACAGTAAAACAGTAAATAAAGATTTAAAAAAAGATATTTTCCTCTTTATAACTATAGGTTTTTGTATTCTTCTTTTCCTAAGTAACTTTGGACTTTGTGGAAAAGTTGGTGACGTACTTGCTGGATTCTTTTTCGGGGTATTTGGTGTTATTGCTTATGCATTTCCAATTCTATTATTACTAGGTGTATTCTATGTTGCAGTTTTCTATAAGATGTTTACTGAGAATAGAACTGTGGCAATTATTAAAATGGTATATATTTTCCTTTTCTATATTTGTTTTGCAGCATTTATAGAGATAATTATAAATGGTGATAATGTAATTGGTCCAGTACAAGCCTTTAATGAAGGCTTTGATAATAAAGTTGGTGGAGGTTTCTTCGGTGGTGCTATTTCAGGAGCTTTTTGTACAGGCTTTGGTGAAATAGGTGCACTTATAATTGATATAGTCCTTCTAATCATTCTTCTAATATTACATGTTAAGAAGTCGAGTTTTCAGAGTTTGTTTGGCAAATTAGGTGATTCATCTAAGAATGCTGTTGATAGAAATAGAGACAATAGAAGAAGAGCACAGAATAGAAGAGAAGTTGCCAGCAGAAAAAGACAACATGATATTGATAGAAATATAAGTGATACCGCAAATGACAGGTTTAGTCATAAAGTTCATGGTGTTGATTTGTCTTCTACATCCCTTAGAGAAGTAGAAGTTAAGCCTAACGAAACAAGTAATAATAATGTTAATGTTGCTGAAGTTGATGGTATGAATGAAATCAGCATTAACATGTATGATGAGAAAACTGATGAAAATGTTGAACCTAGTGATATTAAGAGGGTTCCATTAAAGTCTGATTCAAGTTCTATTTCTAAGATACATTTTGCAAATGATAATTCATATAATGATTCATCAAATGAGCCTGTTACTGAATCTTATAATGATGAATCAAAGTTTAGTGATAATGAAGGTATTGAACCAATTACTAATTCTCAAGAATTAAATGATTCATTATCTAGTGAACCGGTTATAACAGATGTATCTAGTGCTGACGAGAAAAACTTAATGAATGAACTTAATAGTAAATCAGCTAAGAAGAAAAGCTACAATTATAAATATCCACCACTTAATCTTCTAGAACCTGCAAAGTCATCTTCTAGAGATTCAAAACAGTATATTAAAGAACAGGCGCAAAAGCTTATTCATGTTCTTGAGATATTTGGTGTGGAAGCAGAACTTGGTGATATTACATGTGGTCCGACAGTAACTAGATATGAGATTTCACCTAAGATGGGTACAAAGGTAAGTAAGATTGTTAACCTTGCTGATGATATTAAGCTTAACCTTGCTGCAAAAGATATAAGAATTGAAGCTCCTATTCCAGGCAAATCATCAGTAGGTATTGAGATACCTAATGAGAAAAATACTGCTGTTGCATTTTCTGATTTGATGCGTGATAAAGAGTTTAAGAATACAAAGTCTAAGATAGCTTTTGCTGCAGGAAGAGACATAGCAGGTGATATTGTTATTGCTGATATTGCTAAGATGCCACATATGTTAATTGCAGGTGCTACAGGTTCTGGTAAGTCTGTATGTATTAATACAATAATAATGAGTATTCTTTATAAAGCAAGTCCTGATGAAGTTAAGCTTATAATGGTTGATCCTAAGGTAGTTGAACTTAGTAACTATAATGGGATTCCTCATCTTCTTATTCCGGTTGTTACAGATCCTAAGAAGGCTTCTATGGCACTTAACTGGGCGGTGTCCGAAATGATGGACAGATATGCCAAGTTTGAAAAAGCAAAAGTTAGAAATATCGAAGGATACAATGAGAAAATAAAAGCAGGTGAGATTAAAGTTTCAGCTGAGGATGGCTCTGAAGTAATTGTTAATGAGAAGATGTATCAGATGGTAATTATCATAGATGAGTTAGCTGACTTAATGATGGTTGCCTCTAATGAAGTAGAAGCTGCAATTTGTCGTATTGCTCAACTTGCAAGAGCTGCAGGTATTCACTTGATAGTTGCAACACAGAGGCCATCTGCAGATATTGTTACAGGATTAATCAAAGCTAATATCCCTTCACGTATTTCATTTGCAGTATCATCTGCAATAGACTCAAGAGTTATTCTTGATGAAACAGGAGCTGAGAGACTTCTTGGTAAAGGTGATATGCTTTATTTTCCTCAGGGAGCCACAGGGCCTGTAAGAGTTCAAGGTGCTTGGGTATCTGATGATGAGATTCATAGAGTGACAGAATATATTATTAATAATAATAACTTTGATAATACTGAGTCAGATGAAATTGTTGAGAAGATTAGTCAGAGTACTTCCTCTAATGCAATTAGTAATGTAGATGATGAAGATGACAGAGATCAGTATTTTGCTGATTGTGGAAGGTTAATTATTGAAAAAGAAAAGGGCTCTATTGGAATGTTACAACGTAATTTCAAAATTGGATTTAATAGAGCAGCAAGAATTATGGATCAGTTAGAAGATATGGGGGTTGTTGGACCTGAAGAAGGAACGAAACCCCGTAGGGTACTTGTTACACTAGATGAATTCGAGCAAATGATTAAATAGTTATAATATATTATATTTCTAGGAGGATTAAATTCATGAAAAGTGATATTGAAATTGCACAAGAAGCACAACTTCAACCAATTAAAGAAGTAGCAAAAAGTCTGGGACTTGAAGAAGATGACCTTGAATTATATGGAAAATATAAAGCAAAGCTTTCTGATGAATGTATGAAGAAAGCTGAACAGAATGAGGATGGAAAATTAATCCTTGTTACTGCAATTAATCCTACACCTGCTGGCGAAGGAAAAACAACTACAAGTGTTGGACTTGGTCAGGCCTTTGGAAAACTTGGCAAAAAAGCTTGTCTTGCTCTTCGTGAACCTTCACTAGGACCATGCTTTGGTATGAAGGGCGGTGCTGCAGGTGGTGGTAATGCGCAAGTAGTGCCAATGGAAGATTTAAATCTTCATTTTACAGGAGATTTTCATGCTATAACAACAGCAAATAACTTGCTTGCTGCTATGGTTGATAATCATATTCAACAAGGTAATGAACTGGGAATTGATCCAAGAATGGTAGTATGGAAGAGATGCCTTGATATTAATGATAGAAATCTTCGTAATATTGTAGTTGGTCTTGGAGCTAAAGCTGATGGTATGGTAAGAGAAGATCATTTTGTAATAACAGTTGCTTCCGAGATTATGGCTATCCTTTGCCTTGCTAATGATATGAATGATTTGAAGAAGAGGCTTGGTAAAATTATTGTAGCTTATAATTTTAATGGTGATCCTGTTACTGCTGAAGATGTTGGTGCTACAGGCTCAATGGCTGCACTTCTTAAAGATGCATTAAAGCCTAATATGATTCAAACTCTAGAGCACACACCTGCACTTGTTCATGGTGGACCATTTGCTAATATTGCACATGGCTGTAATTCTGTAAGAGCTACTAAGATGGCTATGAAGTTAGCTGATTATACTATTACAGAAGCTGGATTTGGTGCTGATCTTGGTGCAGAGAAGTTCTTCGATATCAAATGTAATATGGCAGGCCTCAAGCCAGATTGTGTTGTCCTTGTTGCTACTGTAAGAGCACTTAAGTATAACGGTGGCGTTCCTAAAGATGAACTTACAAATGAAAATGTTGATGCTCTTAAGAAAGGTATATGTAATCTTGAGAAGCATATTGAGAATCTACAGAAGTATAATGTTCCAATTGTAGTTACTCTTAATGCTTTTATATCAGATACTGATAAAGAAGTAGAATTCGTTAAGAATTTCTGCGAAGAAAGAGGATGTGAATTTGCACTTTCTAAGGTATGGGAATTAGGTGGCGAAGGTGGAATAGAATTGGCCAATAAGGTTATTGATTCTATTAATAATAAAGAGAGTAATTTTGCTCCATTATATAATAATGACTTGACAATTGAAGAGAAGATTGAGAAAGTCGCAACTGAAATCTATGGAGCGAAAGACGTATCTTATTCGAAAGCTGCTCAAAGAGAGCTTAATAGATTAAAGAAATTAGGCTTTGATAATATGCCTGTATGTATGGCAAAGACTCAGTACTCACTTTCTGATGATGCAACACTTCTTGGAAGACCTACTGATTTTACACTTAATATAAGAGAAATGTATGTATCTGCTGGTGCTGGATTTGTTGTAGCAATTACTGGTCAAATTATGACAATGCCGGGACTTCCTAAGAAGCCTGCTGCACTTAGTATCGATGTTACTGATGATGGTGTTATTACAGGTTTATTCTAGATAGAAAGGATAGAGAAATGGAACCATATATTATTGATGGTAAAAAAATATCTAAGGATATTAAAGATGAATTAAAGAAAAAAGTTGCAGATTATAAAGCTAAAGGAATAGAAATAACACTTGCTGTTATTCAAATTGGTGATGATCCTGCAAGTACTGTATATGTAAGAAATAAGAAAAAGGCATGTGAATATATTGGTATTAACTCACAGTCTTATGAGCTTCCTGGAGATACATCAGAAGAAGAATTACTTGAATTAATTGATAAATTAAATAATGATTCTGCTGTTAATGGTATACTTGTACAATTGCCTGTTCCAGATTATATTAAACCAATGAATGTTATTAATGCTATATCTCCAGAAAAGGACGTTGATGGATTCAGCCCTTATAGTGTTGGATGCCTGAATCTTGGTGTTAAAGGCTTCTTATCTTGTACACCTGCAGGAATTGTAGAACTTCTTAAGAGAAGCAATATTGAAATAGATGGCCAGCATTGTGTTATTGTTGGAAGAAGTAATATAGTAGGTAAACCAATGGCTTCTTTAATGCTTAATAATAATGCAACAGTTACAATAACACATTCTCACACCAAGAATCTTAAAGAAATATGTAAGACAGCTGATATTCTTATTGTTGGACTTGGACAAAAAGGTTTTATTACTTCTGAATATGTAAAAGAAGGTGCTGTAGTTATCGATGTTGGAATTCATAGAGATGAAAATAATAAACTATCAGGAGACGTTGATTATGATGATGTAGCACCTCATTGTAGCGCAATTACACCAGTCCCTGGTGGCGTAGGCCCAATGACAATAGCAATGTTAATGTATAATTGCGTTAAATCAGCTGAATTAACTCAAGTTTAAAGTAATATATATATACGGAGTAATATATGAAATGTTCTAATTGTGGAAAAGAAATACGCGTAGGAAGTGTATATTGCGAGCACTGTGGCAAAGAAGCAATGATTGTATCTGATTACAATGTACTAGAAGACGAAGTATTACAGTCTCTTCTAGAAGATGATGATGCATTTGCCAAAAGACAGGCTGCTCTCAAAAGAAAACAAGAAGAAATTGATAAACAAAATGCAGAAAAAGAAAATGATGAACCTAATAAAACAGGTAATGCATTCCTTGATAAAATATGGAATGTCAAGAAGAACAGGATAATATTTATTGTTGCCTGTGTTGTTCTGGTACTTTTTATTGCTGCAATTATTTTCTTTACTTCCTTTAGGTTCAAAATGATTCAAGGTAGTAATCTTGATTCTAAAGCAAAATATGATAGTGCAATTGAAGTATATAAAGAGGCTTTAGAAAAGAGGAAAGATTCTGTCGAAGCTCGTGTTGCACTAGGTAAAGATTATATAATTACAGAACAATATGATAAAGCAGAAGAGATTCTCCTAGAAGCTCTAAATCTTGATAAAGAATCTATAGATGTATATAAGGCATTAATTGTATTATATACTGCAACTAATGATACTGAAAAGCTTCAGGAACTTGAGAATAATGCTCCTAATTCCACTATAAAGAAATTATTTGATACAACAGTTGTCACAGCTCCTAAGGCATCTGTAAAGGGTGGTAAATATGGTGAAGATCAAGAAGTAAAGTTAGTATGTGATGATGATTCAACAATTTATTATACTCTTGATGGTACAACTCCTGATAAAGTATCAGGCAAATTATATTCTGGTCCTATCAAAATAGAAGGCGGTAATACTACTCTTAAAGCGATTGCCTACAATAAGGATGCAGAAAAAAGCATTGTTACAACTGAGAAATATCAGATAGATTACGAAGCTCCTGATTATCCCACTGTATCACCAGGAAGTGGACATTATGATACTCCTACAACTATTAGAATAACTACGGGAGTTGAAGGAGCCAAGATATTCTATACATGGGATGGTTCGATTCCAACGCCTAGCTCCGAGATGTATTATGGACCAATTGATATTCCTGAAGGAAACAATGTGTTATCTGTAATTGTAGTAGATAAACATGGTATGTCATCTAATGTATTTAGAGCCAATTATGAATATACTCCGTAAACTATAAGGTGACATATGAATATTAAGATAATAACAGTTGGTAAAATTAAAGAAAAGTTTTATAGAGATGCAATTTTAGAATATTCTAAACGACTGTCTTCATATTGTAAGCTTAATATTATAGAAGTTAATGATGAAATGACTAAAGAAAATGCATCTGTTAATGAGGTTAATATTGTTCTTAGAAAAGAAGGAGAACGAATATTAAAATCAATTAATAATAATGAATATATTATTGTACTTGCTATAAATGGGAAAAAACTGGATTCTATAGAATTTGCTAATAAAATCAATGATTTGGGAATTCATTCTCATTCTAATATTTGCTTTATAATTGGAGGTTCACTTGGACTTAGTGATGATGTATTAAAGAAGGCTAACATGAAGCTTAGCTTCTCTGATATGACATTTCCACATCAACTAATGAGAGTGATTCTACTAGAACAGATTTATAGAGCATTTCGTATTAATAATAATGAGCCTTATCATAAGTGATTTTGGAGGTAATATATGAGAATATCACATCTCATAATTAAGAAGAAACTGAATAAAGAACTAACCACTGAAGAGATTAATTGGATTATTGATAATTATATTAATGGGAAAATTCGTGATTATCATATGTCTGCTCTTCTTATGGCTGTATGTTTTAATGGACTTAGTGATAGAGAAACTGTTGATTTGACTCTGGCTATGAGAGATTCAGGTGATATTATTGATTTGTCCTCTATAGAAGGAACGATAGTTGATAAGCATTCTTCAGGTGGTGTTGGCGATAAGGTAAGTCTTGTGCTTATTGGAATAATTGGAGCTATTGGCGTTCCATTTGCGAAAATGAGTGGAAGAGGATTAGGACATACTGGTGGAACAATTGACAAGTTAGAAAGTATTCCTGGATTTAAGACTAATCTAACTGTTGATGAATTCATTGATAATATTAAATCAATTAATGTTGCAATAGCAGGTCAAACATCTGATTTGGCACCTGCAGATAAAAAACTATATGCCCTTAGAGATGTTACAGGAACTGTAGATAATATATCTTTAATTGCAAGTTCTATTATGAGCAAAAAGCTTGCATGTGGTTGTGACGCAGTTGTTCTTGATGTTACAACTGGAAGCGGTGCTTTCATGAATAGAACAGAAGATGCAATAGAACTATCCAAGAAAATGGTTAATATTGGTAATTCCCTTGGTAAAAAGACCATTGCTGTTGTTACTAATATGGATGAACCTCTTGGAAATGCTGTTGGAAATGCTTTAGAGGTAGCTGAAGCTGTTCAGGCCCTTAAGGGATATGGACCTGATGATCTTATGGAAGTGGTATATACTATAGCTGAATACATGCTTATTGCAGCTAAGAAGACTAAGGATATTGATGAAGCAAAAGAATTAATTAAATCAGTTATTGATAATGGTAGTGCATATAATAAATTTATAGAATTTGTTGAGAAGCAAGGTGGAGATTCTTCTTATGTAAGAAACTATGATTCTTTAATAAATGCATCCATTATACGAGAAGTCAAATCTGAAAAAAGTGGTTATGTTCAGAAGATTAATGCTTTAAAGATTGGTAATGCATCTCTTATCCTAGGTGGTGGAAGAGAAGAAATAGAAGATGAAATTGATTATAGTGTTGGTATAGTTATTAATAAAAAAGTTGCCGATTCTGTTAAGACTGGTCAGGTTATTGCGTATATATACGGAAATGACGAAAGTAAAGTTGAGGCTGCATATAAAGAAATTATTTCTGCATATGAGATAGATGGAAAAAAGATTAATAAACCTGAGATGATTATAGATATTATTGAATAGTTTTAGAGGTTATATGGATAAATATACAAGTAAAATAAATGTATCTGACAATGAAATATCTGTTATATTTGGAGAACTTGATGTATATGCCAAGATGATTGAAAAATCTCTTGATATTGCAATTATTCCTAGAGATGATTACGTTAAAATTGTTGGAAATAAAGACAACGTAATTAGTTGCGAACGTGTTATATATAATCTTATTGAATCTTATAAAAAAGGTAATGAGATTAATGAACAATCAGTTAATTATGCTATTAGCCTTGGAATAGATAAGAATAATTCTTTTCAAAAATTAGATGATATTATTTGTCATACTATTTATGGTAAACCTATCAAACCTAAGACTATTGGTCAAAAAAAATATATAGATTCAATTAAGAATAATATGATTACATTTGGTATTGGACCTGCTGGAACAGGTAAGACTTATCTTGCAATGGCAATGGCTATTTCTGCTTTCCAGAGAGAAGAAGTTGGTAAGATTATTCTTACAAGACCTGCAATTGAAGCTGGTGAAAAGCTGGGATTTTTGCCTGGAGATTTGCAAAGTAAAGTTGATCCTTATCTTAGACCTTTATACGATGCTCTTTATCAAATTATGGGTGCTGAGAATTTTCTTCGTAATATGGAGAAGGGCTTAATAGAAGTTGCTCCACTTGCATATATGAGGGGAAGGACTTTGGATAATTCCTATATAATTCTTGATGAAGCACAGAATACTACAAGTTCTCAGATGAAAATGTTTCTTACAAGAATTGGATTTGGCTCTAAAGCTGTTATTACAGGTGATAATACTCAGATTGATTTGCCAAAAGGTGTTGCATCGGGGCTTAATAATGCTACTAAGATTTTGTCTAATATTGATGATATTGGTATTTGTACCCTTACAGGTGTAGACGTTGTAAGACATCCACTTGTGCAAAAGATTGTAAATGCCTATGAATCTTATGAGAGTAAGAAGGATAAAAAATAATTTAATTATTTAAGAAAGAATGATATGAAAAGTTCAAAGCAAAAAATTAAGAAAAGAGAATATATTGCTAGAATAAGAGTATTATACCTCCTTTTGTGCTTTGTAATTAGTTTGGTAAGTGTTGTTGCAATTTCTTTACTTAATAATTTACTTATAGATCAAACTCTTTGCACTGTATTTATAACAATAGTTTTCTCTGTTGTTATAAGTATATCAATTATGCATAAACGAAGTAAGAAAGAACTTGTTGATTTTGATACATCTTATAGTAGACTTTGTCTTAGAATACTATATTGTTGGGCAATTATTATAGTTGGTAATTTTATTCCTGAATTTTTTGTTCCAGTATTTTTACTACCTATAATACTTACAACTGTATGTGATGATATGGTTTCTCTTATGGCATCTCTCTATATGGTTGTATGCCTGTGTTATGTTCATCATTCTAATAACCTTGTTATTATTTGTTACATATTGTTGGTTTTAATATCCCAAGCAGTATCTTCCTATATGAAGTCAAGCGAAGACAGAATGAGAGCAGATGTGATTATTATTATATTTTCATCTAATGTAATAATAACTCTTATATGCTATTACCTAGCTAATTATCATATGACATGGTTAATTGTTATTTATGCTATTTCACTTGGAACACTATCAGCTTTGTTCTTCGGACTCTTGTTTAATCTACTTCTTGATAAATCAAGAAAAGATTTTACTAATAAATATCATATTATATTAGACAAGAACTATAGCCTTGTAAAAGATATAAAAAAATACTCGCTTGCAGAATATACACATGCGATTAAAGTATCTGAATTATCTAGAAAATGTGCTAATGAAATAGGAGCAAATGAACTTTGTGCTGCTTGCGGTGGTTTTTATTATAGGCTTGGTAAAATGGAAGGTGAGCCTGAAATTGATAATGCAATTAAACTTGCAACTAATAATTGTTTCCCAAGAGATGTTATAACCATTCTCTCAGAATATGGTGGAATAATAGAAAAGCCAAGTTCGCCAGAATCTGCTATTGTTCATATGGTTGATGTTCTAGTTACTAAGATAGAACTACTTGATGAAGAAACTATGTCTTCTTCATGGAATCAGGATATGGTGATTTACCAGACCTTAAATGATTATTCACAGCAAGGCTTCTATGATAATTCTGGACTTAGTATGAATCAGTTTCTTAGAGTTAGACAAAGACTTGTTAATGAGGAAAGCTTTATATGACAATTTATTATGAGAATCAAACTGATTATGAATTTGATTTTGACTATAAGAAAACTGCAAATGATGTTATTAGTAAAACCCTTCTTTTAGAACATTTTAATTATGATGTAGAAGTTAGTATTACATTTGTAGATGAAGAAAACATTAGAGAGATTAACAAGGAATTTAGGGATATAGATAAATCCACAGATGTTTTGTCATTTCCTATGATAGAATATGATTCTGATTACTCAAGGATTTCTGATAGGGAAGAGGAATTATATGATTTTATTAATGATAGAATAGATATTAAGAATCCTGACACAGATGAAATCATTCTTGGAGATATAGTTCTATGCATTCCTGTTATAATAATGCAGGCGCAGGAATATAATCATAGTATTTTAAGAGAATATGCATTTTTAATTGCTCATTCAATGCTTCATTTATTGGGATATGACCATATTGAAGATGATGAAAGAATTATTATGGAGAATAAACAAAATCAGATATTAGAATCTCTAAGTATAACTAGAGATTTATAATATATATTCATATTAAGAGGGAGGATTTTATATGAGTAAAAAAGCAATAATTGCAATTATTGTGTCTGCCGTTGTTTTAATTGGCGGTGGTGTTACAGCATTCTTTTTGCTTCGTTCGCCAGAAGAAACAAAACAAGAAGTAGTTGTAGATAAGCATCCTAATCAGGCACAAAGTATTCTAACAGGTCAATGGATTGATAAGAATATCCAAAGTCAGCGTCCAATTGCAATAATGATGGAGAATGAAAAGCATAATCATCCATTATTTGGACTTAATTCATCTGGCGTAATCTATGAATGTCCTGTTGAAGGAAGTTCTACAAGATTTATGGTCATATATGATAATAATATAGATGACAATTTAAAGCTTGGAAATGTACGTTCTAGCAGACCTTATTATATATATTTTGCACATGAATTTGATGCTTTATATGTTAACTGGGGTGCTTCAGTTCGTGCTATTGATATCTTAGCAACTGATTATATAGATAATCTAAGTGGTGTAATTAATGCAAAACTAGATACAGTATGTTTCTTTAAGACTAATGATCATCCATCACCAAGTAATATCTATACTAATCGTGGTATGATTATGCAGGGTGTTCAACAGATGAATTATAGAACAACTCTTGATACTAATAAGCCTAAGAAATTTACATTTACAGAAGAAGCAGATCAACCTAACACACTTGCTGTAGAGGGGGCAACTGATTGTATGGTTATTAAGCCATATTTCTTTGTAAATCTACCAAGATTTGAATATGATCCTGCAACACAGAAGTATAAGAGATTCCAGTTCGGTAAAGAACAAATTGATGGAAATGACAATTCTCAAATAGTATGTGATAATATTATCTTCCAGGATGTTGATAGTCATGACTTAGAAGAGCATGATACTGCTAATAGTCCATATATCTGGTGTGAGACTACTGGTAAGGGTACTGGTAAATATTTCACAAAGGGTAAGATGATTGATATTACATGGTCTCGTCCTACTGAAAATGATGTTACAAAGTACTATGATATGCAAGGAAATGAAATTGTAATTAATCAAGGTAGAACATGGGTATGTACAACAGAGAATAAGTACAAAGATAAGAATCAGTATTATGCAACAATTGAAGAGTATAATGCTGCAAACACAAAAAAATAATAAGGACTAATAATTAATGAGTAATGCAAAAAAAAGTGACCATAATTTTTTGCTTCAAGGCTCAATACTTGCTATTGCACAGATTATTAGTAAGATAGTTGGACTTGTATATAGGATACCCCTTACTGCAATAATTGGTAAGCGTGGTAATGACTATTATGGCACTGCTTTTGAAGTTTACAATATAATACTTATTATTTCATCATTTAGTATTCCTTTAGCCGTCTCTAAATTAGTGGCGGCTAGGATTGCTAATGGTGAAGCAAAGAATGCCAATAGGGTTTTGATAGGCTCCTTGATTTTCTCTGTATTTTCAGGAGGAGCCGCAGCCTTTATTGTCTATTATTTTGCTGACTTTTTTACTGGTACATTATTAAAGACACCATATTCAATAATTGCGCTTAAAGTTCTTGCACCTACGCTATTTGTTGTAGCTATAGTAGGTGTATTTCGTGGTTTTTTCCAGGGACTTAATACCACAATGCCTTCTGCTATATCTCAGATAGCAGAGCAGATTGTTAATGCTATTGTATCTGTTGTAGCGGCAATTGCTTTAGTTGGATATGGCGCTAAAGTTGGTGGTGTGCTTAATGATGTAGAAGGATATAAAGCAGCATATGGAGCAGCTGGAGGTACTCTTGGAACCCTTAGTGGTGCTATTATTGCTCTTATATTTATGCTATTTGTGTTTTTCGTATATTTCAAAAGATTTAGGAAGAGAATTAGAAGAGATAAAAGTAGAAATATAGAATCATATCCTGAAGTAATTAAGATTCTAATTCTAACAATAGTACCTGTTCTTCTTAGTACTACGTTATTTAATATTAGTGCAATAATAGATCAGGGAATATTTAAAAATATTGCTGTAGCCCAGGGATATAGTTCTGATCAGATCTCAGAATGGTGGGGAGTGTTCACAGGACAGTATAAAGAGCATCTGCTGTACCAGCACTTACGATGGCTTATGAAAGAAGAGATAGGAAGACTCTTCGAAGTCAAATCCATTCTTCTAATAGATTTATAATGATATTTGCATTTCCATGCACAATAGGACTAATGGTTCTAGCTGCACCTATTATGGAACTATTATTTGCTGATACTGATCCAACAAGTGGTATGATGCTTATTGTAGGCTCTGCAGCTGTAATATTCTATTCAATATCAAGTCTATCTAACGGATTATTACAAGGAATTGATAAGATGAGAATTCCTGTTATTAATGCATTAATAGCATTAGTACTTCACGTAGTGCTGCTACTTGTATTGATGGAATTCTTCTATTTGAACATATATGCTGTTGTTATTGCTAATGCATTCTACGCGCTTCTTATGTGTATACTTAATGCTATTCCATTAAGGAAGAGTACTAGAGCTAAGCAGAATATAAGAAGTACCTATTTGATACCTGGTATATCTTCTGCCATAATGGGAGTGGTTGTATACTTAGTATATAAATTATTAATGATGCTTTCAAATTCTAATCTTTTAGCTGTAATTATTTCAGTTTTAATGGGTGGAATTGTATATGCAATTGTTATGCTTCTTCTAAGGGGTATAACAAGATATGATTTACTTAGATTGCCAATGGGTGATAAGATAGTTGATGTTGTAGAGAAAATGCACTTGTTAAGATAAGATAATGATTATAATTAGAGATATTAAAGTAAAATTAAATAATGATTCAACTTATCAGCATGAATTACTTCTTAAGAAAAGTGCATCACTTATGAGAATTAAGCCAACTGATATTATAGAAATTAATATTCTCAAACGTTCTATTGATGCTAGAAAGAAACCGGAGTTATTCTATAATTATCAGGTGCTTGTTAAAACAAATAACGAAGATAGTATATTAAAGAAGAATAAGAATAATAAAATAGCTAAGTATAAAGAAGTTGTTTATAATGAGCCTAAGTTTAAAGGCAAAAATGAAAATGATATATATATTATTGGAGCTGGACCTGCAGGATTATTCTGCGGGTTAATTCTTGCAAAAGCCGGTTTGAATCCAATAATAGTTGAGCGCGGATCTTCTGTTGAAAAGAGAAAAACTGACGTTATTGATTTTTGGAATACAGGTAAGCTAAATCCTGATTCTAATGTTCAGTTTGGAGAAGGTGGCGCTGGAACTTTCTCTGATGGAAAACTTAATACATTAGTAAAAGACAAGATGGGACGCAATAGATATGTACTAGAAACTTTTGTGGCAAATGGTGCTAATAAGGATATTCTATATGATGCAAAACCCCATATAGGTACTGATATATTAGTTGATGTAATCCATAATATGCGAGAAGAAATAATAAAATATGGTGGAAAATTCCTGTTTGATACAAAACTAGAAGAAATTAACTATAAATTTAATAAAATAGATAGCATTAGACTTTCAGGGGCTAAAGAGGGAATATTTAATTGCGATTATATTTGCCTTGCAATAGGTCATTCAGCAAGAGATACTTTTAAAATGTTATATGATTCTAATGTTAATATGACTGGAAAACAATTTGCAGTAGGTCTTAGAATTGAGCATTTACAGGATGAAATCAACAAAGTTCAATATGGATTTAATTATAAGGAAGAATATGAAGGTATAGAGCCTTGTGCATATAAAGTTACTGCTAATCTGGATAATGGAAGAGGAGTATTTTCCTTCTGCATGTGTCCTGGTGGTTATGTAATAAATGCTTCTTCTGAAGAAGGTATGCTTGCTATAAATGGAATGTCTGATAATGCAAGAGATTCAATTAATTCTAATTCGGCTATTATAGTTACTGTTGGAGAAAAAGATTTTGATATAAATAATCCTATGGCTGCCATTGAATTTCAGCGAGAATTAGAGAGGAAAGCTTATAAGATTGGCAAAGGTAATATACCCGTACAGCTTTATAGAGATTATAAGAATAATACAATTTCTGATAAATTAGGCAGTGTTAAGCCCGTAGGCAAGTGTAAAACAAGTTTTGCTAATCTAAGAGAATTATTCTCTGATGACATTAATAATAGTCTTATTGAAGGCATTGAAGAATTTGGTAGAAAAATCCAGGGTTTTGATAATGATGATGCATTATTATCTGGAGTTGAAAGTAGAACATCTTCCCCTGTTAGAATTCTTCGGAGTAAAGAAATGATTAGTAATATTGATAATCTATTTCCTTGTGGGGAAGGAGCAGGCTATGCAGGTGGAATCATGTCTGCTGCTATGGATGGAATGAAAGTTGCAGAAGCAATGATAGATAAGATGCATTATGACATTAATAGTTAGAGAGGTTATTTATAATGGGTGAACTTACACCAATGATGCAACATTATATTGATACAAAAAATGAATACAAGGATTGTATTATTTTCTATAGGTTAGGGGATTTCTATGAAATGTTCTTTGAAGATGCAAAAGTTGTATCAAAAGAATTAGAAATAACTTTAACAGCCAAAGCATGTGGACTTGAAGAGAAAGCTCCTATGTGTGGAGTGCCATATCATGCTGCTGAGACTTATTTAACTCGTCTTGTTAAGAAGGGATATAAAGTTGCTATTTGCGAGCAGGTTGAAGATCCAAAAGAAGCAAAAGGTATGGTTAAAAGAGAGGTTGTTAGAATTGTAACACCAGGAACTAATATTGACTGTGCATCCCTTGATGAAACCAGGAATAATTATATTATGAGTGTTGTTAATATTGATAATCAATATGGTGTATCAGTATGCGATGTAACAACTGGGGATTTCCTTGTTACTGAAGTAGATGATGAAAGAAGCTTACTTGATGAGATTAATAAATTCTCCCCAAGTGAAATGATTTGTAATGAAGCATTTATGTTAAGTTCTATTGATTTTGATGATATTAAGTATCATTATAATACATCAATTTCGCCTCTTAATAATCATTATTTTGAGGAACATTCCTCAAATCAGGCATTAACAAATCATTTCAAGGTTGATAGTGTTAAGTCTCTTGGATTATCTGATTTTCAGGTTGGTAGTGTAAGTGCCGGTGGATTAATTTCTTATCTTGTAGAGACTCAGAAATCTAATCTTAATCAATTAAATAATATCAAGACATATATATGTGGCAACTATATGCTTCTTGATACTTCAACAAGAAGAAATCTTGAACTCTGTGAGACTTTAAGAGATAAAGAAAAGAAAGGCTCTTTGCTTTGGGTTCTTGATAAGACTAAGTCGGCTATGGGAGCAAGAACCTTAAGGCGCTTTATAGAACAACCACTTATTAATCCTAGAGATATTAATAATCGTCTTGATGTTATATCTGAACTTAGTGCAGATATTATTAATCGTGAAGAGATTAGGGAATATCTTAATGCAGTATATGATCTAGAACGTCTCATAACAAGAGTATCTTATGAAACAGCTAATCCTAGAGACTTAATTGCACTTAAGAATACTATTAAAGTAATTCCTAGCATTAAATCATTAATTAGTGATTATAAATCTGAATTATTCAAGAAAATGTACAATAATCTTGATGAATTAAATGATATTTACAAGCTTATTGATGAAACTATTGATGAAGATGAACCACCTATTTCTGTAAGAGACGGTGATATTATAAAAGATGGATACAGCGAGGAAATTGACATGCTTAGAAAAGCTAAGACTGATGGAAAGTCTTGGCTTATGCAGCTTGCTGAAAAGGAACAGGAAAAGACAGGTATAAAGAATCTTAAGATTAAATATAATAAAGTCTTTGGGTATTATCTTGATGTTACTAATTCTTATCTTGATTTAGTACCTGATTATTTTATTAGAAAACAAACATTAGCAAATAGCGAGAGATTCTTCACACCTGAGTTAAAAGACTTAGAGAACAAGATATTAAATTCTCAAGATAAGCTTGTAAATATTGAATATGATATTTATAAAGATGTTATTAAGACAATAAATGATAATATTGTAAGAATTCAGGATTCTGCTAGAATTCTTGCTTATATTGACGTATTTACCTCATTGTCTTACGTCTCTGAAAAGAATCATTATGTAAGACCAACCTTAAATAGTAAAGGTTTTATTAATATTAAAGGTGGTCGTCATCCTGTTGTTGAGAAAATGATGGATGATAATTCATTTGTTGATAATGATACATATCTTGATCTTAAAAATAACAGAGTATCTATTATTACAGGTCCTAACATGGCTGGTAAGTCAACATATATGCGACAGGTTGCTCTAATAACATTGATGGCGCAAATTGGTTGTTTTGTTCCTGCAGAATCAGCAAATATTAGTATTGTTGATAGAATATTTACAAGAGTTGGGGCTTCAGATGATTTGGCATCAGGTCAGTCTACTTTCATGGTTGAAATGAACGAAGTTGCTAATATTCTAAGAAATGCAACATCTAATTCCCTTCTTATTCTTGATGAAATTGGACGAGGAACATCTACATTTGATGGTTTGTCAATAGCATGGGCTGTTGTTGAACATATTGCTAATCCAAAACTTATTGGTGCTAAGACTTTATTTGCTACACACTATCATGAGCTAACTGAGTTAGAAGGTAAATTAAATGGTGTAAATAATTATTGTATTGCAGTAAAAGAAAATGGGGATAATATTGTATTTATTAGAAAAATTGTTAAGGGAGGGGCAGATAAGAGTTATGGTATTCAAGTAGCAAAACTTGCTGGTGTTCCTGATTCTGTAATAGACAGAGCAAAAGAAATTATAGAAGAACTAATCGAAAATGATATTGCTGATATTGCCAAATCCATTACAGTAAAATCCAAAGCTCCTAAAATAGAAAAAGTAACTGAAATAGATATGTCGCAAATGTCTATGTTCGATACTGTTAAAGATGAAGATATTATTAATGAACTTAGAGAGATAAATGTAAATAATCTTACGCCGGTAGAAGCAATGAATAAATTAGATGAATTATCGAATAAAGTAAGGAATAGATGGTGATATGTCTGATATTTTATTATTAAGTCAAGAAACAATTGATAAGATAGCTGCAGGTGAAGTGGTTGAGAGACCTGCATCAGTAGTAAAAGAGCTTGTTGAAAATGCAATAGATGCTAAAGCAAGTATTATTACTATTGAAATAAAAAAAGGCGGTGTGTCTAAGATACGTGTGTCTGATAATGGAATTGGTATTATGAGTAATCAAGTATCAAAGGCATTTCTGCGTCATTCTACAAGTAAGATTAGAGATGTATCTGATTTAAGTTATTTAAAATCCCTTGGGTTTAGAGGTGAAGCCCTATCAAGTATTGCTGCTGTAAGCCAGGTTGAACTAATTACTAAGACCAAAGAAGATGTTCTAGGTACAAGATATGTTATAGAAGGTGGAGTAGAAAAAAGTATTGAAGAAATTGGTGCTCCCAATGGAACAACCTTTATTGTAAGAAATCTTTTCTATAATACATTACCTCGTCAAAAATTCTTAAAAAGTGATAAGACCGAGTCTAATTATATTCATGATATTGTAGAAAAACTTGCTTTATCACATCCAGAAATTGCATTTCAATTGTCAATTGATGGTAAAACTAAAGTATCTACTGTGGGGAGTTCTAAGTTAAAAGATTCTATCTACCAGATATTTGGAAAAACTATTACAAGTAATTTGTTAGAAATCGATAATTCTAATGGTGATTATAAAATTCATGGATTTATAGGTGATTCTATTATATCAAAGGGTAATAGAAGTTTTGAAATAACATTTATTAATGATAGATTTGTAAAAAGTAAGATACTTTGCTCGGCTATAGAAGAAGGTTATAAAGGATATCTAATGCAACATCAGTATCCTTTCTGTGTTCTTTTTGTTGATGTAGATACTAATGTTGTTGATGTAAATGTACATCCTACAAAACTAGAAGTAAGAATAGATGAGCCGAAAGTCCTATCTGATTTAATTACTGAAAGTATATATAATGCATTAAATGGTGTTGAAGATATAAGAGAGGAAACTATTGATGATATATCTTCATATAATGATTCAGTAGAAGAACCATTATTGATACCAAAAGAAAAATCAAAAGATGTATCCCTTGAAGAGTCTTCGAATATAAACCCTTTAATTAAAAAGTGCTTAATTAAAGAGCCATCAATAAAAGAACTACCAATTAAAGAACCATCAATTTTAGAACCATATGAAGAAAGAAAGTATGAAGAAGTAAAGCAAAAGATTACTGATGCAATTAACGGAATTGTCAAAGAAAAAGAGGCTAAAGAAGTAGAAAAATATGATCAACTTTCATTTCTTTCAGAAGAAGCGAAAAAGAATCATAGAATAATTGGACAGCTTTTTGATACATATTGGCTTGTGGAATTTGATGATAGTCTTTATATTATTGATCAGCATGCTGCTCATGAAAAGGTACTATATGAGAAAACTTTAAAGCTTCTTAAAGAAAAGGAGATGTCTTCTCAAACTATTTCACCGCCAGTGGTTGTTACTTTGTCCTCGAAAGAAGAAACATTTCTTAATGAAAACATAGATGCTTTTAGTGATTTGGGATATAAGATAGAACATTTTGGGGGCAAAGAATATGCCATATCTGCAATTCCATATAATATATTTGGAATTGACGAGAAAGCACTGTTTCTTAATATGATTGCTGAGTGCTCAGATATTAATAATGCTAAAAGCCCGCAAATAATGCTTGAAAAAATTGCATCTATGTCCTGTAAAGCTGCTGTTAAAGGGAATATGAAATTATCTTACGAAGAATCATGTGAATTAATTGATGATTTGATGAAATTAGATAATCCATTTCATTGCCCTCATGGAAGACCTACGATTATTAAAATGACAAAACAGGAATTAGAAAAGAAATTCAGAAGAATTGTGTAATTATGGATAAAATAGTCATATTAACCGGTCCTACTGCTGTAGGTAAAACTAAACTATCAATAGAGCTTGCAAAAAGTATTAATGGTGAGATTATATCTGCAGATTCTATTCAGGTATATAAGAAATTAGATATAGGAAGTGCCAAGATTACGAAAGAAGAAATGCAAGGTGTTAAACATTATCTTGTGGATGTGTTAGATCCTAAAGAAGACTTTAATGTATATATTTTCAAGGAAATGGCAAATAATGCTATTAGTGAAATTCTTAACAAAGGAAAGATGCCTATTATTGTTGGTGGAACAGGCTTCTATATTCAGTCTGTTATATATGATATTGATTTTAATGAAGAAGATAATTCAATTGTAAGAAAAGAACTTGAAGAAATTGCAAAAGAGAAGGGCAATATATATCTGCATAATGAATTAAAGAAAATCGATAAAGAATCTGCTGACAAGATACATCCTAATAATGTTAAACGGGTTATTAGGGCAATAGAGTTTTACAAACTTAATAATAAGCCTATTTCTCAACATAACGAAGAAGAATCAACTAAGAAAGCAGTCTATAATGCGAAATATTTTGTTCTTAATGATAAGAGAGAATTGCTTTATGAAAGAATTGATAAAAGAGTTGATGAGATGATAGAACTTGGCCTTGTAAAAGAGGTTAAGGATTTAGTGGATAGCGGCCTTGATTCCTCTTATAACTCTATGCAGGGCATTGGCTATAAAGAAATACTAGAATATATTAATGGTGAATGTACTCTAGAAAATGCTATTTTAAATATTAAGAAAAACACTAGACATTTTGCAAAGAGGCAATTGACCTGGTTTAGAAGAGAAAAAAATGTTAATTGGATAGATAAAGATAAATATAACTATGATGAAGAAAGGATTCTATCTGAAATGATAGAAATTTATAAAAATGACTGATTTGTATAAACAATATAAAGAATTTGGTATTACTGAAAATGTTTTTAAGTATTGCGAGAATGTTCTGGATTCTCTTGAAGAAAGATTTAAAGCCATTGACAAAACTGCAGAGTATAATCAGCTTAAAGTGTTAAAAGCAATGCAGGATGCAAGAGTTTCTGTAGAATGCTTTAATTCATCTACTGGTTATGGATATGGTGATATAGGTAGAGATAAGCTTGAAGAAGTATATAGAAATGTTTTCAAAGGAGAAGATGCATTAGTTAGACCGCAGATTACATGTGGAACACATGCTTTAGCACTTGCTCTTATGAGTAATCTAAGACCTGGAGATGAGCTTCTAAGTCCTGTTGGAAAACCATATGATACATTAGAAGAGGTAATAGGAATAAGAAAGTCAAAGGGCTCCCTTTCTGAATACAACATTTCTTATAAACAGGTAGATCTTATAGATGATAAAGAATTTGACTATGAAGGAATAAGAAATGCTATAAATGACAAGACAAAACTTGTTACAATACAAAGAAGTAAAGGTTATGCTACAAGACCTAGTTTTGGCGTAGATGAATTAGGAAAGTTAATAAAATTCATTAAAGATATTAAACCAGAAATCATAGTTATGGTTGATAATTGCTATGGTGAATTTGTAGAAGATAAAGAACCTCTTGAAGTTGGGGCTGATATGATTGTAGGCTCCTTAATAAAAAACCCTGGTGGTGGACTTGCTCCTATTGGTGGTTATATTGTAGGTAAGAAAGAATGCGTACAGAATGCTGCTTATCGTCTTACATCTCCAGGACTTGGAAAAGAGGTTGGTGCATCTCTTAATGTTATTACTTCCATGTATCAGGGGCTATTCCTAGCTCCAACAGTTACTGCAAGTGCTCTTAAAGGAGCTATTTTTGCGGCAAATGTGTATGAAAGACTGGGATATAATGTTTTTCCTAAGGCAGATGATATACGTCACGATATTATTCAGGCTATAGAATTAAAAGAAGAAAAGGCTTTATTAGAATTTTGTAAAGGAATTCAGTATGCAGCACCTGTAGATAGCTTTGTAACACCAGAACCCTGGGACATGCCAGGATATGATTCTAAGGTTATTATGGCTGCAGGCGCATTTATATCAGGTTCTTCCATTGAACTTAGCGCAGATGGTCCTTTAAAACCACCATATAATGTTTATTTTCAAGGTGGTCTGACCTGGCCTCATGTTAGATTTGGAATTATTAATTCTTTACAAAAATTACATGATGCCAATCTTGTTATAGATAGCAGGTTGTGATACAATTTAACGTAAGTTTGTGTGCATTTATATAAGTGTCCACGTCTTTTGAAGGGAGATTAATAAAAATGGGAAATGCATATGGAATAGATTTGGGAACAAGCTATTTGAAAATATATGATAATTCATCAGATACCATATTAAATGTTAGTAATACTATTGCTGTAGTTGAAGGTAATCAGATGTATTCTTATGGTGATGATGCATATTCTATGTATGAGAAAGCACCGGATAATATTGATGTTTCATTTCCAATATCATGCGGTGTTATTGCTGATTTTGATAATATGCAGACTATGATTTTCAAGATACTAGAATCTGATCTTGGAGCGAGACTTAAGAATTCTGATATTACTATTGCAGTACCAACTGACATTACGGAAGTTGAGAAGAAAGCTTTTCAGGATTTGTTCTTAAAATCCAAGACTAAAGTAAAAAATGTCAAATTATGCGAGAAACCAATTGCTGATGCCCTTGGAATTGGTCTTGATGTTACAGAACCAACGGGTGTAATGGTAGTTGATATAGGTGGTGATACAACAGAGATATCTGTTATTTCTCTAGGAGGACTTGTTCAGACTCAACTACTTGAGTTTGGTGGTAACCTTCTTGATGAATCTATTGTTACTCATCTTAAGAGAAAATATAATCTTCTTATTGGTAAGAAGACAGCAAGGCAATTAAAAGAGAATATTGGCTGTGCAAAAAAAGGAAAAGACCAGAAAATGACAATTGTTGGAAGAAATGTTGTTAGTGGTCTTCCGGTTGAATTTGAAGTTGATTCTGATACAGTGTTTGAAGGAATTAAGACAGATCTTTCTAATATTTGTTCTGCTGTAAAGAGAGCTCTAGAGAAGGTTCCTCCTGAACTTGCAAAAGATATTGTTCATTCTGGTATTTATCTTACTGGTGGTGGCTCTAATCTTGATTCTCTTGCAGAATTCTTTAATGAAGAGACGAATATAGATGTAATTGTTTGTGAGAATAGTTCTGAAACAGTTGCTAAAGGACTTAATGCAGTTCACTCAGAACCAAAATATTCTAAATTTGGTTTTGAAATGCATACTAAAATATTTGGTTAAAGGATAATTATGAGAAGAAAAAATCGTAATAAAATACCTAGCAAAATAATATTAGCTGTAATGGTACTTGTTTGTATAATACTTTTATTTACAAGTTATGTTGTGAATTTTACAAGCGGACCTATTCATACTATTGCCAACTACTTATTTGTGCCTATGCAAAAGGGTATCGATTATGTTGGTAATACTTTGTTCCTTAATTCAGAAGAGAGTAAGACAAAAGAAGAGCTTCTTGCTGAGAATGAAGAACTAAGAACTAAGGTAAATGAACTTACTGATCAGGTCAATAATATGGAGCTTTCTCAAAATGAATTAGATCAGCTTCAGACTTTATATAAATTAGACCAGCTTTACGGCAATTATGAAAAAACTGGTGCTCGTATTATTGCGAAGAATACAAGTAACTGGTTTAACTCATTTACTATTAATAAGGGTAGTTCAGATGGAATTGAAGTAGATATGAATGTAATTGCAGGTTCAGGACTTGTAGGTATTGTTACTGATGTTGGAACGCATTATTCCGTTGTTCGTGCAATTATTGATGATACATCATCTGTTTCTAGTCTAATTACTTCTACTAATGATAATTGTATTGTATCTGGTTCTTTGAAGGATATGACTAATGACAATATGATTCTTCTTAGCAATTTAGAAGATGTTAATAATGCTGTTAAAGCAGGAGATTCGGTTGTTACATCTAATATTTCTGACAAGTATTTGCCAGGACTTCTTATTGGTTATGTAACAAGTATTAGTGATGATGATAATCATCTTACAAAGTCGGGTAAGATTACACCTGTAGTTGATTTCAAACACCTCCAGGATGTATTAGTTATTACGACAAAGAAGGAGACTGGCGATGTTGGAGTGGAAACCTCTAATTAAGAAAATTGTAATAATCGCATTAGTAATAATTGTATGTTATTTGCTCCAGACATGTATCTTTTCCCATCTTGCTCTTGCAAATGTAACACCTAATTTACTTATTGTTGTTACATCCGCCTTTGGATTTATGCGTGGTAGAAAAGATGGCATGTTTGTTGGCTTTTTCTGTGGTTTGTTGCTTGATTTAAGTGCAGGCACATATTTTGGAATGTATGCTCTTATTTTCTTGCTTATTGGCTATTTGAATGGACTTTTTTCTAAACTATTCTATGGTGATGATATTAAGCTTCCTATTGTTTTAATAGCTGTAAGTGATTTGCTTTATTCTTTTGTAGTATATATTGTTCTTTTCCTGGTAAAAGGAAAATTTGACTTTTTATTCTATCTTAGAGCATTAATTCTTCCAGAGGTTGTATATACAATACTTGTAAGTATTTTTCTATATTTGATCTTATATAAGCTCAATGTATTTATAGACAAAGAAGATAAAAGGAGCCGTAGTAGGTTTGTTTGATTGGTTAATATCATTAAAAAATAAAATATTTGCTAGTAGAACGAACGTTATAGTAGCTATATTTGTCGTATTTAGTATCATATTATTAATACGTCTTTTTGTGTTACAGATTATCCTTGGCTCTAGTTATCAGGAAAATTATGACCTTAAGGTTGAAAAGACTCAGACTATAGATGCTACAAGAGGCAATATATATGATAGAAATGGTAATTTAATTGCATATAATGATCTTGCCTATGCTGTAACAATTCAAGATGTTGGCGATTACGAGACTACGAAAGAGAAGAATGAGAAGCTTAATGCAATTGCTTATGATTTAATCGTTAATATTGAGAAAAATGGAGATTCTATTATTAATGATTTTGGAATTACAATAGATTCTAATGGTAATTATCAGTTTATTGATAGCGAAGGCACCAAATTACAGCGTTTTAGAGCTGATGTTTTTGGTTATGCTGATCCTAGTGATTTGACTTACAATAAGAAGATGAATTTTGATGAAGCAACTGCATCTGCAGATCAAATAATGGAATATTTGTGTAGTTCTAATAGATATAATATATCAAGTGATTTACCTAAAGAAATGCAATATAAAATTGCCATTATAAGATATAGTATGGGACTTAATTCATATCAGAAATATATCTCTACAACTATTGCTAATGATGTTAATGATAAGACAGTTGCTTACGTCGAAGAGAATAAGAATGAATTAACAGGTGTACAGATAGAAGAGAAGTCTATTAGAAAATATGATGAAGCAGAAGCATTTTCGTCTATTGTGGGTTATGTTGGTAAAGTATCTACAGATGAATTAGAAGAATTAAAAGATGAATTTGGAGATGCTGAGCTTACGGATTCTACAGGTAAAGTAGGTATTGAAAAATACATGAATACATATCTTACAGGTAAGAAAGGCTCAGAAACAATTTATGTTGATTCTCTTGGTAATCCAATTTCTTCAACTAAGACGAAAGAACCTGAGTCTGGAAAGGATGTATATCTTTCTATTGATAAGAATTTACAGATTAATACATATAAACTGTTAGAACAGGAAATAGCAGGTATATTATGCTCTAAAATTGCTAATATTAAAGATTTTCCTACTAATGAGAATACAAATGGATCAGATATTCTTATTCCTATATATGATGTATATTATGCTTTAATTAGTAATAATCTTGTTGATTCATCAAAGCTAAACGATAGCGATGCTAGTGATTGTGAGAAGAATATTTATAACGCTTTTAAAGCTAAAGAGGAAGAGGTTCATAATACTTTAAGGGGTATTTTATTAGATCCTAATCCAGTTGCTTACAAAGATTTACCGGATGAATATCAGAATTATATTACATTTATTATTAGATCATTGAAATCAGATAATGTCTTAGTTGATGACAAAATTGATAAAGAAGATGATACTTATCTTAAATGGGCAGCAATGCAGATTAGTGTTAATGAATATCTAAAATACGCTATTGAAGAAAATTGGATTGATATTTCCGTTCTTAATACTTCTAGTAAATATAATGATACAGATGAGTTGTATGAAGCACTTGTTGATTACATTCTTAATGAAATTTATAGTGATAAGGAATTTACTAAGTCAGTATATAAATATGCTATTTTGGATGATTATATATCTCCTAATGATTTGTGTGCAGCATTGTATGATCAAGGATTCTTGCCGCAGGATGATAATACTAGAAATGCACTTGCAAGAGGTTCTCTTGCACCATATGGCTTCCTATTATCTAAGATTAAATCCTTAGAGATAACTCCTGGACAGCTTGGGCTTGACCTATGTTCTGGATCTTCAGTTGTTATGGATTCTAAAACAGGAGAAATACTTGCTTGTGTATCTTATCCTGGATATAATAGTAACATTTTATCTAATCCAAAGGATTCGTCTTATTATACATTTATTAGTCTTAATAATTCTAAACCAATGTATAATTATGCAACACAACAAAAGACTGCACCTGGTTCAACATTTAAGATTGTAAGTACAGCTGCTGGACTTGGTGAAGGAGTAATTGATACAGGTACTATTATTACGGATTTGGGCGTATATGAGAATGTATCTAATAAGCCTAAATGCTGGATTTATCCAGGAAATCATGGCTCTATAAATGTGGCACAGGCCATACGTGATTCTTGTAACTATTTCTTCTATGAAGTAGGTGACAGACTTGCAGGTGGGCCAAATTATAACGATGCTATAGGTATTAAAAAGATTACAAAATATGCAAGTCTATTTGGACTTGATAGAAAAACTGGGGTTGAAGTAGAAGAGAGTACATCTAATCTTGCTACAGAATTCCCTGTTATGGCAGCAATTGGTCAGTCTAATCACAACTTAACTACGATTGCTCTTGCAAGGTATTCTAATGCTATTTCTAATTCGGGAAATATCTATAATCTTACTTTGCTAGATCATGTAGCAGATCAGGATGGAAATGTTGTTGAGAAATACTCACCAACTCTGGACGATCATGTTGATGCAGTTGACGTAAATGGTTGGAATTCTATTCACTCTGGAATGAGAATGATGGTTGAAGCGTATGAAGGATTTGCTGGATTCCCTATTCCTGTTGCAGGTAAGACAGGAACAGCTCAACAATCTTATGATAAACCTAACCATGCCTTGTTTATTGGTTATGCACCATATGATAATCCTGAGATATCTATTGCTACTAGAATAGCATTTGGATATACATCTCATAATGCTGCTGATGTATCGAAATGCATTATTGGTTGTTATTATAACTTGCCTGAATATCTGCAAATGATAAATGGTGAAGCAACCAATGTTGCTGCTAGTACAGCTAGAGCAGATTAGTATAGGAGTTATTATGCGAAGTTCTGTCATAATTAAATCAACTAAATATGGAATTCTAATTTTGTTAGACGAAAATGTTAGTTTTGAAGAATTAGTCAAAGATATATGTACTAAATTTGCTGAGTCAAGAAAGTTCTGGGGCAATGCTAGAATGATAATTTCCCTTGAAGGAAGAGACTTGTCGCCAGAAGAGACTCAGTGTATTGTAGATGCTATTGAACTTAATTCAGATGTTAAGATTATTCTTATTGAGGATAAGAATGTTATTAGAGATATTAGAATGAAAGATAAGATTGATAAATATTTTCATGATGATATCTATGTTAATGCCAAAATCATTAAAGGCAGCATTAAAAGAAATGCTAAAATCACATCTGATAGCAGCATTGTTATTCTAGGTGATGTAAAAAAGGGTGCAAAAGTAGAAGCTAGTGGTAATATTATAGTTATTGGTACTCTTGAAGGAGAGGCTTATGCCGGTTATCCTGAAGATAAGACAATGTATGTTGTTGCACAGGAATTCTTAAGTGATGTTGTTACAATAGGTGGAATAACACGTAAGCCGGAGATGCATAAGAAGTGGTATCAACGTACTTCTAATAAAGACACTGAGCCACTTGGCGTAATTGTTTGGAATGATAATGAATTATTAATAGAACCCTTAAGATCAGGTATTTTAAAGCATATAAAGTAGGAGAGTAAATGTTATCTTATTTAAGAAACTATAAATTTAAGAATTATAGAATAAAACTTATAATATATGTTGTAATACTTACAATTATTGGAATTCTAGTAATTGGGTCAGCTAATCAGGATTACCAATCGAAGCAGATACTAGGCTTTGTTATTGGTATTGTTGTTATGGTTGTTGTATCCTTGGTGGACTATGATTTTATACTTAATTTCCATTGGGTGTATTATGGAATTAGCTGTTTTCTTCTTGTTCTTGTTTTGATATTTGGTACAACTGTAGGTGGTGCAACAAGATGGATTGATCTAGGTATTCGCTTTCAACCATCAGAGTTATGTAAGATACTTTTGATATTGTTTTTTGCTAGATATCTTATGATTTATGAGGATGATATTAATAAACCTAAGAGATTAATTATAACAGTTGCACTTGCGGCAGTTCCTTTATTCTTAATACTTAGGGAACCTGACCTTTCAACTACGATTGTTACTTTTTTAATTATATTTACACTTATGTTTATTTCAGGACTTAGTGCTAAGATTGTGGCTATATTCTTTGGAGTTACAATACCATCTATTGGAATACTACTTCTTCTTATTATGAGAAAAGGCCAAACAATTCTTAGTGAATATCAAGGTCTTCGTATCTTAGCCTGGCTAAGGCCTGAAGATTATCCTGAAAGTGCTTATCAACAACAGAATTCTATAATGGCGATAGGTTCTGGACAGTTCCTTGGTAAAGGCTTATATAATAATAGTGTTGATTCTGTAAAAAATGGTAATTATATATCTGAACCCCAAACAGATTTTATTTTTGCTGTATCTGGTGAAGAATTAGGTTTTATTGGATCGGTACTTATAGTATTATTATTATTAGCAATAGTTATTGAATGTATTGCCATTGGAAGAAAAGCTAAAGATTTATCAGGTAAGCTTATTTGTATAGGTATGGCATGCTTTGTTGGATATCAAAGTTTCGTTAATATATGTGTTGTTACCGGACTTATGCCTAACACAGGACTTCCACTTCCTTTCTTAAGTTATGGCCTTACGAGTCTTGTTACTTTATACATTGGAATTGGACTGGTGTTAAATGTTGGTCTGCAATCGAAGAAGTATTGACAAAGAAGAATATATTAGAATTTATAATAAATTGTAATAATTTTATATAAATAGTATTACAAATGGAGGTATTTTACTATGAATATTGGGTTTGTGGCTCATGATTCAAAAAAGAAGCTTATGCAGAATTTTTGCATAGCTTATAGGGGGATTTTAAGTAAAAATGAATTATTTGCAACAGGCACAACAGGTCGTTTAATTGAAGAAGCGACTAATCTTTCGGTGCATAAGTATCTTGCAGGACATCTAGGGGGATGTCAGCAACTTGGCGCACAGATAGAGCATAATGAGATGGATCTTGTTATTTTCTTAAGAGATCCGCTTACAGCAAAATCTCATGAGCCTGATGTAAATAATATTGTTAAGATCTGTGATGCTAATAACATTCCTTTAGCAACTAATCTTGCAACAGCTGAATTACTTATTAAATCACTTGACAGAGGAGACCTTGAGTGGCGTGATATGTACAAATAAAGCCAAAAAAGTTATATCTTGTATAATTGTTATTTCGGTAGTTATTCTGTCCCTGTGTGGATGCTCTAATGATGAAGATGTTGTATATGATATATATGATAATTCCATGGGGTATAATATTATAGAAGGGGAATCTATTACAGACAATAATTTGTTTGCAAAGGATTTGTGTGTAACTAATGGAGTAAATAAGGGTACTGAAAGTGTAGAATCTCAAGTGGCTGGTGGCGCTATTCTTGCTAATCGTGCAACGAAGGAGATTAACTATTCTCAGAACATTTTCCAACAGATGTTTCCAGCTAGTACTACCAAGATACTTACAGCCCTTGTATGTGTAAAATACGCTAATTTAAATGATACTGTTACTGTATCCCAGAATGCTTGCAATCAAACATCGGATTCTTCTGTGTGTGGCCTAAAACCAGGAGATAGAATTACTTATCGTGATTTGCTTTATGGGCTTTTACTTAGAAGTGGTAATGATGCAGCTATAGCAATAGCAGAAGGGATGTATGGTAGTCAGGAAGAATTTGCAAAAGCAATGAATAATGAAGCAAAACTTGCCGGTGCTACCCATTCTAACTTCGTTAATGCCAATGGACTTCATAATGATAATCATTATACTACAGTATATGATATGTATTTGTTGTTCGAGGCAGCACTAGATTATAAACTAATATATGATATTGTAACTACTACTAATTATGACGTTGCATACACAGATGCAGCGGGTAACCCAGTTCAACAGAAGTGGGCTAATACTAATCTATACTTAACTAATCAGGTTAGACAACCTATTGGAATAACTGTTCTTGGTGGTAAAACTGGTACAACTAATCCTGCGGGCTATTGTCTTGTTCTTCTTAGCAGGAATAGTAAGAATGAAGAATTGATATCAATTGTATATAATGCGGATTGTCGTCAGAATCTTTATTATTTAATGAATCAGATACTAGATACATATGGTTCATAACTTAATATAATAGTTGTTATTTTAATACTGTTATAATATAATTTAGTTATAAATCTTTTGGACTAAAGGGGGATTACATATGATTGAAATTGTTTCAGGAGAAAAGGGAAAAGGCAAGACAAAAATTCTACTTGACAGATGTAATGAAGATATTAAGAACATTAGTGGAAGCAGTATTTTTGTTGACAAGAGTTCAAAGCACATGTATGATTTGGATTCTAAAGTAAGACTTATTAACATTACAGAATATCCTGTTAATACTACAGGTGAATTCTTAGGTTTTCTAAGTGGAGTTATCTCGCAGAATAATGATATTGAAGAGATATTCTTAGATTCATTTTTGACAATTGCATTTATTGATACTAATAATGGTCTATTATCATCAATTGAAGAATTAGAGAAGATTTCAGATTGCTTCAATGTAAAATTTATTATTAGTATATCCCAGACAAAGGATGATCTCCCAAGCGAAGTGCAAAGTAAAGTTGTGGTTTCTTTGTAAAATAACTATTAAAGAAAGAGTTCGCAATGCGAACTCTTTTTATATGAGAGGCTTGTTTTGAAGAAAGATAGAAACAAAAGTAGTAACACAATTAAATTTCAAAAAGATTTCAAATTTAATATTAGTATTGTTATTGTTATTATTATTTTTATCTATGTATTATTTCATGTATTTTCATTTCTAACTGATAAGAATATTAAAGTATATGAAGTAAAAGAAGGAACAATAAGCGATTCAATTCAAAAAGATGCATTAGCATTAAGAGATGAAGAAGTATATTATTCTGAGAAAAATGGTACAATCAAGTATTTTAAGAAGAATTCATCTAGGGTAGGAATTAAATCAATTATTTATTCTATTGACACAACAGGAGAAATAACTAATAAGATTAATAATATAACTCCTAATACAGATAAGCTTAATAACTCTATGTTAAATGGAGTATTTAATGAATTAGATTCCTTTGTGGAAGGATATTCAGACAGTAATTTTATTCGCGCTGGTATTCTAAAGGATAATATTTCTTCAGAACTTGAACAGATACAGAATGATAATGCCTTAGATACATTAGATGCAGATATTGATGCAGCTATAAAAAGTGGACAGTATTCTTTATATTACGCGCCTAAAGCTGGACTTTTCATGACTACTATTGATGGTTTTGAGGATGTTAACATAGATAACTTTGATATGGATAGTTTTGATGTTAATAAAATGAATAAAGTCACATTTTCTAGTAATACCAGTGTAAAAGAGAAAGATCCTATATATAAGATTATTACTGGGGACAGATGGAATCTGTTATTTCCTGTAAGCGATTCTGAGATTAATACATTAAAAGACGAAGAATACATTAATATTAGATTTATGCAGGATGATTATACTACCTATGCTCAGTCTAAGATTATAAAACAGGGTACAAAAGATTATATGAGTCTCGAATTTGATGATTCTATTGAAAGATATGCTGATAATAGATTTTTAACTATTGAATTATTACTTAATAATAAAAAAGGACTTAAAATTCCTAATTCTGCAATTACCACAAAAGAATTCTTCGTTATTCCTAAGAATTATTTTATGAAAGGAAATGATTCTAATAAGCAAGGATTGATGGTTAAGAAGAGTGGTGGCAACGAATTCATTAATCCAACTATCTATTATGAAACAGATGATGCATATTATATTGATAATGAATTAATAGATTCTAAAGATTATATATTAAAGCCTAATTCTAATGAAGAATATAGAGTTGATACTAAGACAGATGAATTACAAGGTGTATATAATGTTAATAAAGGGTATGCTGTCTTTAAGCAAATAGTAATTCTTAATCAGAATAAAGAATATGCAATTGTAGATAAAAACACAAATTATGGAATATCATTATATGATAGAATTGCTCTTGACGGTTCTACTGTTAAAGAAAATGATATGATATAGTATCCATTTTCTCTATGAAGAACTTCACGCTCATGAAAAAATCCCTTAGAAGTTTTCATAGAGAAAATAATGAAATTATTATAAACATATATTTCAGGAGGCATTATGGAAGATTTTAAGAAGAATTTAGAGATTATAGAAGAAAATATATGTAATGCTTGTAAGAAAGCAGGAAGAAGTCGTGATGAAGTCACTTTAATTGCTGTAAGTAAGACTAAGCCTGTAGAGGACTTACAAGCTGTTTATGACCTTAATATAAGGGATTTTGGCGAGAATAAGGTTCAAGAGCTTAAGGACAAGATAGAAGTAATGCCAGAGGATATAAAATGGCATATGATAGGACATTTACAAAGAAATAAGGTTAAGTACATTATAGGTAAAGTAAAACTCATTCATTCCGTTGATTCCCTTAGACTTGCTGAAGAAATAAGTAAACAGGCTATAAAGAATAATGTAAATGCAGATATTCTTGTTGAAGTTAATATTGGTAATGAAGATAGTAAATTTGGCATTAGTACTGAGGATGTAATTGGGCTAGTCAAAGATATAGCCAAATTAGAGAATGTTTCCATCAAAGGATTAATGTGTGTAGCCCCATATGTTGTGGATTCTGAAGAAAATCGTCCACTTTTTCACAAAATAAAGGATTTATCTGTTGACATTATGAGCGAAAACATAGATAATGTATCTATGAGTATTTTATCAATGGGGATGTCTAATGATTACCAGGTTGCCATTGAAGAAGGAGCAACTATGGTTAGAATTGGTTCTAATCTATTTGGTAAAAGGGATTATTCAAAGAATTAAGTTAGATAGGAGAAAGAGATGAGTTTTTTTGATAAATTTCTTGGCTTAGATGACGATGATGAGTATTATGATGACGATGATCTTTACGAAGAAGACTATGAGGAAGAACCTAAGAAGAAGAAGTCGCTATTCAAGAAGAAAGATGATACTGAATTAGATAATTCAACTGTTGAGAAGAAGTCGCCACCTAAATTTACTCCGATTAGAAATAATAAAAAAGGAAGTGGTACTCCAATGGAAGTATGTATTATTAAACCAACGAGTTTTGAAGATTCTAAAGATGTTGTTAATACAATATTATCTGAAAGAACTGTTCTTCTTAATATTGAAGGATTAGATATAGGCGTTGCGCAAAGAATTATTGATTTTACTTCTGGAGCAAGTTTTGCTGTGGGTGGAACTTTACAGAAGGTAAGTAATTATATCTTTGTTGTTACACCTGCTTCAGTTGATATTTCTGGAGATCTTGCTGGAATAATGGATGCATTTGATTTCTCAGGTGTACAGACAGGATTTTAAGAAGATGTTATAAGAATAACCTGTGATTAATGTCACAGGTTTATTTTAATTATAGAATTTGAGGAAAGTTAAATCATGAATAAATTACTAGTTGTTAATAAAGGCGATGTTGAGACAGAATATAATATTTCAATAAACGAAAGCTTTGATGGTTTGCTTGAGTTTTTGTCTAAAGAATCAAATAAGAAATATGCTAAAATTTGTATTGTGACGGACTCAAACGTGGCAAAGTTTTATTCGGATGAGGTAAATAGTCTTTTAAATGAGCTTGATTCTACAATTTATATACATGTGTTTGAAGCAGGAGAAGCTTCTAAAAACCTTGATACATTATCAAAGTTATATGAGGATTTAATTAAATTTAGAATGGACAGAAATGACCTACTTGTTGCTTTGGGCGGAGGCGTTGTAGGTGATTTGACAGGATTTTGTGCTGCAACATATCTTCGAGGAATTGACTATATTCAGGTTCCCACAACACTTCTATCCCAAGTGGATTCTAGTATTGGTGGTAAAACTGCTGTAGATTTCATGAAATATAAGAATATGGTTGGGGCTTTTTATATGCCTCGTCTTGTATATATTAACGTTAATACCCTTAAAACCTTAGATTCTAAGCAATTTAGCTCTGGAATGGGTGAAGTAATAAAGCATGGCTTAATACAAGATGAGGACTATTATGATTATATAATTGCTAATAAGGCTGATATACGAAATAACACGTCTAATAGCCTCATAGAGCTAATTTATGGCAGTTGTCTAATAAAAAGTAGGGTAGTAGAAGAAGATCCCAAAGAAAAGGGAATTAGAGCCTATCTTAACTTTGGTCATACAATAGGCCATGCAATAGAAAAACTTAGTAATTACAGCCTGTTTCATGGAGAATGTGTTTCTCTTGGAATGATGTCAGCGCTTTATATATCTAATCAACTTGGTTATATAAGCGAAGAAGAAATGCATAATACAAAAGATATATTAGAATATTTTGGCTTAAAAACCTCTGTGAATAGTAATGATTTTGACAAAAAAGAGATATTAAATGCCACAAAATCCGACAAGAAAATGGATAATAATCACATTAAATTTGTTGTTTTAGAAGAAATCGGTAAAGCTGGAATTAGAAGAGATATCTCTGATGAAATGCTTCTTGATGCTATAGATTATATTCTGGAGTAATGGAGTAAATATGAGTGATAAGACTATTAAAATAAGACCTTTAATATCGGCTTTAATTATAGCTTTGCTTGTTGTTATAGATCAGATTTCTAAAGTTATTGCATATAATACTTTGGCTGTAAATGGCAATGCATCTACAATAAAAAATGCTGTATTTTCCTTTTATTACGTGGAAAATACTGGCATTTCTTTCTCTATGCTTAATTCTAAAATGGCACTTATTATTGTAATTACAACCATTATTTTGATTTGCTTATTATATGTTCTTATAAAAACACCAAAAACCCTATATTATATGCCATTTTCTATTACTTTATCCGTTATAGTTGCAGGAGCTATTGGCAATTTATACGACAGAATATTTAGAGGGTATGTAATTGATTTTATTATGCTTGAATTTATTGATTTTCCGGTGTTTAATTTTGCGGATATTTGTGTCTGCGTGGGCCTTGTAATCCTTGTGATTCTTATATTTTTTAGATATAAAGACAAAGATTTTGAGTTTATATTTAGATTTAAAGGTAAATAGCTTTGGATAATATTACAATCAGAGAAGAACAATCTAATATTAGAATTGATAAGTTTTTGAATGATTATTATCCAGATTTGTCAAGAAATCATATCAAAAATTGCATTGTTTCAGGGGATATCCTTGTAAATGATAAGAAAGTTAAAGCGGGATACAGCCTAAAAACTGGCGATGTTATTAGCGTTCTTGATATTGAGCCTAAAGAAATAGAATTGAAAGCTCAAAATATCCCTCTAGATATCCTTTATGAGGATAGTGATGTACTTGTAGTTAATAAGCCTAAAGATATGGTTGTACATCCAGCGCCTGGTCATTATGATAATACTTTGGTAAATGCAATTATGTACCATTGTAAAGGTGATTTATCCGGGATAAATGGTGAAATTAGGCCTGGAATTGTACATAGAATAGACAAAGATACCACAGGTTCTTTGATTGTCTGTAAGAACGATAAAGCGCATAATTTTGTGGCTGAACAAATCAAGAATCATAGCATTTTGAGGCGGTATATTGGCATATGTTATGGCCACTTTAGTACGCCTGAAGGAGTAATTGACAAACCTATTGGCAGATCTTCAAGTGATAGAAAGAAAATGTGTGTAAATGCGAAAAATAGCAAAGAAGCATGTACTTTATATAGGGTTATTTCTCAAAATGAAAAGTATTCACTAGTAGAATTTACCCTTAAAACTGGAAGAACTCATCAAATTAGAGTTCATATGTCGAGTATTAATCACCCGCTCCTGGGGGATGGGGTATATGGGGCAAAAAATACTCAAAAGTCTATTTGCGGAGTAAATTTAATTGGTCAATGTCTTCATGCTAAAACTATTGGATTTAATCTTCCGAGTGATAATAGTTATATTGAAATCGAGGCACCCATTCCAACTTATATGGAAACTCTTATTAAAAAACTTGAACTCGAATAGCTTTAAATAGGAGAGTGTAAATGAATGAAAAAAAGAAAATAATCTTTGTAATTGTATCTGGAATTATTGCTGTAATAATTGCTGCAGGATTGTATTATTATCTGGCATTTGTTAATAATAATACTAAGAATTCAACAGATGACATGAACAATCCAGCGTATATTGCTGAAATGAATAATACTAATAATAATGTAAACAAAAAAGAAAAAATAGAGAAAAGCGAGCTTGTTGACTCTAAAGTCAACGATGAATTATCCGCCAAAATAGTGGGATATGCTAAGAACTTAGATAATGTTAAAGTAGATAGCATTAAGATATATAAAGCATCCACTGCATCTTCCGCAAGCTCATTGAATCAAGAATCAACTTACAATAATATTGAAAACAATGTTAATAACGCTAATAGCAATAACGGGAATAATAATTCTAACAATTCTGGAGTTAATCGAGATACAAATGATTCGAATCAGTCTGAAAATGTAAATGTAATTCTAGATCTTACACTCAAACCAAGTAGTGACAATATGGAAACTGTAAGACAAGATATGGAAACTAAAGCAAATAATCTTGCTGTATCTATTGCAAATGAGAAGCCTAATATAATGACTGCAATTGTTAATTTTAGTGTTGATGGCAAGCCAAATGCAAAGGCTTCTTTTACATTTGAAAGAAGTGGAAGCAATATGTTTTTGCAGGAATTTATGATGTCTAGTGAATTTAACTAGGTGCTTTATAGAGGTGAAATATGAGATTAGTGGTACAAAGAGTCAAAGAAGCAACATGTATTATAGATAATGAGGTTAAATCTTCAATAAATCAAGGATACATGGTTCTTCTAGGCGTATCTAATGATGATAATAAGGAAATTGCGGATAAAATGATTCGTAAACTTCTAAATTTACGTATATTTGAAGATGAAAACGGTAAAACAAACCTTTCAATTGATAAGATTAATGGTGAAATTATGATTATTTCACAGTTTACATTATATGCAAATTGTAAAAAAGGAAACAGACCTTCATTTATTGAAGCCGGTTCACCTGATATGGCAAGTGAATTATATGAATATGTAATTGAAAGAATAATAAGTGAAGGGATTAAAGTTGCATCTGGCGAGTTTGGAGCTGATATGAAAATCAGTCTAATTAACGATGGTCCCTTTACAATTTGCTTAGATTCAGATGAATTATTTTGACAAAATAGAAGTAATAGGCTAATATATATCTATATGATAAATATCAGTTTATCATATAGATAGTATGTTAAAAGTACAATATATGGTATATTGCTTTGGTTTTAATTGCTATTAGACGTAAGCTTGTGTTGAGTTTTATTATGTAACTAAATATAATAATATATCTACTTAATGATTCTTCGCTAAGTATTTATAAGAAATTGTTATTATAGTTTTGTTAATAATTAATACGAACCGGTCCTCGATTCGCCGTCCAGGCGATTCGGACCTATTTCCAACATCCATGTTGGAAATTTCTTACTTAGAACAATTTCTAATAAATCCTAAGCTCGAATTAAATGTCGTAGATATATTATTATATTTAGTTACATAGTTACACGCTAATAATCTCATACCAAGCTTATGTATATAAAAAATGGCGGCTTGATTCTATAATTATATCAATATTAGGTCCTAAAAACGCCATACAGAGCTTCTATCTGAATTAATATAAATTTTATAATAATAAACTACAAAGGAGAAATCATGGGAAAAGATTCAGAGTTTTATAAAAATAAGAATAAAAATAAGAAAATTAAATTACGCTCTCTAATAAATGAACTTCCAGGTTTTGGTCGTGATTACATACATAGCAAGGAAGTTACAGCTCAAACAAGCACTTTAATTAGTTATTGTTATGATCTCTTAACGTTCTTTAGATTTCTTCAAAGTAACAATCCTAGCCTTAAGAATACTGAAATCATCAATTTCGACTTTAAATTGCTAGAATCTATTACTTCTGAAGATATTATTGAATATCAGCGTTATTTAGAGTTAAATGTTGATGGAGAGCTTCACGAGAACGGTAAAAAGGCAATTGCTCGTAAAATGACAAGTTTACGTGGCCTTTATGAGTATCATTATATGCATAAGAACATTTCCGAGAATCCAATGCTTCTTGTGCCTCTTCCTCATATAAAAAAGGATAAAAACATCGTTCGTATGAATAATTACGAGGTACAATCCATATTACAGGCTATAGAAATGGGAAATGCCAATATGACTGAAAGACAGCGAAAATACGTGAAAAAAACACAAAAACGTGATCTGGCAATTCTCACATTAATGCTTAATACGGGTATTCGTGTCAGCGAATGCAATGGACTGGATCTTACAGATGTTGATTTTATTGTTAATTCTTTAACAATAGTTAGGAAAGGTGGCGGTCAGGATGTAATCTACTTCGGAAATGACGTTCATAACGCGTTATATGACTATGTAGAGACAGAAAGAAAACTTATTAATCCTGTTGAAGGCCATGATAAAGCCTTATTTTATTCCCTTCAGGGCAAGCGAATTAGCGTTAATGCCATAGAAAATCTTGTTAAAAAATATGCCAGAATGGCTGTTCCAAACAAAAAAATAACGCCTCATAAGCTTAGAAGCACCTACGGTACTGCCCTATATCGCGAAACAGGCGATATAAGGCTTGTAGCAGATGTTCTGGGCCATGAAAACGTTAATACTACTATTGATTATTATGCAGCCATTGAAGACGAACACAAGCGTCAAGCAGCCAATGCGGTGAATTTTCAAAGGAAAGATTAATTGTGCTTCTACAACTACAGAGAACTCCCCGCTCATGAGAAAATCGCTTGGGAGTTTCTGTAGTTGCAGAAGCTTAGTCTACTTAATTTTTGTTTTTGGAGCCACCGCAACCTTGGTTGTGACGTCGGTTGATACATCTTTGTATACAAATGCATATGGTGAGAATTCGTTATTTGCAAATGAGAATGTATTTGCGTCGTAATTATAACTGCCCCCAATCAGTGTTCCCTTCAAATTATGGACACCAACTATCGCAAAGCTTCTGCCTTGTTTTTTTAGTCTATCAGAAAATGTTAGCTTCATCTTAAGTTTTCCGTTTGTTTCTTTCACTTTACTGTATGAAAAACCATTTCCCACCTTCTTATATACGTTGATTTTTAGGTAATTACCTACTTGATAATCACCTTTTGCAGCGTCTATTATCGCTTTATCGGCGTCTAATGTTGAATCTGTTGCATCGCATACGTCAAACCAAACATTTACGCCTTGTGCTTTCTCTTCATCTGTAATATTAAGGAGAGTCGCTAATTCATCTTCATTTTCGATTATTGTATTATATATGTTAGATTCTTGATAGGCGTCTTTACTTCCTGTTATATTCTTAATCTTGCCCGGAGTTACAGGAATTGACGAATATGTGCCCGGCTTGTAATTAATCGTAACATTAACACACTTAGGCTCAATTCCGTTATAATTACTTGTTCTGGCCACCTTATACCATACATGATACAATCCTGCATTAGTTCCTGTTGGAATGCTTGTACTCCATCCGGTTGTAGGCGCCGTTGTATCATTTTCTCCTAAGGCATATTGTATGTTGCCAAAGTTAGTTGCTCCGGGATTAACTAGTTCTTGTGGCGTTTTTTCTTCTGTAAGGCCGTTTTTAGCTGTAACATCAGTTGTATATCTTGCATCTCCTTTTGATACGATAAGTGTTCCTACATTGCTTGGATCTTGGCGAAAAACATTATTATCTGTACTTCTTGTTTTAATCATACAATAGTAATAATATTTTCCTGCGTCGAAACCGTTCGGAATTCTATATGAATTTTCAGTAGCTCCGGCAATAGGTGTTCCGCCTGTATTAGAATTAGTAGTGTTCTTATACCATTGATAGCCTATTATTTCACTATTACCGGCAGGTATCACATCTACGCTTAATGGCACTCTAATATCATATCCATATTGTCCCTTTATATCTACAGGAGTTAAAGAAATCGTAGGTTCCGGAGCTGCTGTATCAAGCTTAAGTTCATTACCATCTATACCTATCCCATAATTAGGGTTAACACTCTTAAAATTAAATGCATAATCACTGGGATTTGGACCGTCATCAGATTTCTTTGTAAATGTTAAAGGCACAGTAACATTGCCTTCAAAATCTATTCCTACTCCGATTGGTGTTGTATTAGTAAGTGGATCAAGTAGTGTAATTAAAGCATGCTTATTATATACACAATTAAATGTAATTACTCCTATATTGGGTGAATTAGAAAGTTTATTTACACAAATAGGCCAATTATATCCAAAATATATATCTTCAGGAGCATTATTGCTTGATAGCTTATTATTATTTATGGCTCCGCCATTAATTGATAAGGCTTCAATAGTAGATATACCACCACCATGTTTTTTTGCTAAATTATCTTTAATAGTAGCATTAGTCAAAGTAAAAGAACCGGTGTTTACAACGCCGCCACCAACGGATTCTTCAGCTATATTATTAGAAATAGAGCCACCATACATATTAAAAGATTTCTTATCATTAAAAACACCACCACCTTGTTCTTTCGCTCTATTATAATCAATAGAACCATTTTCCATAGTAAATGTGCCCGCATTATATACACCGCCACCATCTCCTCTTGACTCATTATATTCGATGGAGCCACCATACATCTCAAAAGTACCAGTATTATAATTATAAACTCCACCACCGGTACTCACAAAAGAAGAATCCACTATATTATTTGAAATAGAGCCATTTTTCATAGTAAATTTGCCATTGTTATAAACACCACCACCACGGCATCCACCACTAGTACTTTTAAGTGTATTTTCAGAAATAGAGCCATTTTCCATAGTAAATATACCATCATTATATACTGCGCCATAATACGTTTCGCTCACTTTATTACCATAAATGGAACCTCCGTTCATGATGAATTCGCCTTTGTTATTTACACAACCATAATTATTATTGCATAGTGTCCCATTATTCATAATAAACGTATTTTGATTATAAATATATATAGTTGGACCATCCACATCATTATTATCAATCTTTCCGGTACCAACGGAATCATTTAATGTAAATGTAGAAGAGACACACGTTAGATCAAATCTAAGATTTTTAATTGTTTTACCATTAAGATCAAGGGTAATGTTTTCGCCGTCATGTATTTGCCATATTCTTTGAGCATCTTCACCAATATCTTGCGTCAGATAGTATTTACCACTTTGTTTTGTTACTAAATCTCCAATAGAATCTATCGGGTCACCTACCGGCGATGCATTAACCTTCATACTCCATACAGGAATCAGCCCTATAACTAAAACAAGGGATAATAGAATCCCTATTATCCCGTATAACTTATTATTGCTTGTCTTATTACTTGTCTTCATAACTAACTCCCCCAATAATTATTATCCAATTAACAAACAAACGTATTATTTTATTGTTCTTTTTGCTCTTTTTGTTCCTTATTGAAGATAAATTGCTTTTGCTGTTCTACTCCGAATTCTTCCATCTTCGCAATTATTCTTGATTTTACTTCTTCAGCAAGCTGCTGTGTATTCATATCGGCATATTCTTCCGGCATAATTGGTTCTAAGAATATTACCTTATTCTTAACAGGTTTAATTGAGAATGAATTAAATGCTTTATATGTATCGATTAAGCACACAGGAACGACCGGAACCTTGGCTTTTGTCGCACTCTTGAAGCTACCTGGCTTAAATTCCTGTAATGTATTGCGGTTGTTATTGTATCCACCCTCAGGGAATATAATATAGCGTTTCCCGTTCTTTACTTCGTTAACTAGGTCATTAATTACTGTTAGCGCTTGTCTTACATTGTCAATCTCCATTCTCTTAGCATCCATGAGATTAACTAGTTCTCTAACCATGAACATATATGACTTCTTCTTATCCATTACAAAAGAACAAGGCTTTTCGTGGCCGCATACTATAGCTAGAACATCGTATTTGCCCTGGTGATTGGGGAACATCATATATCCACCTTCTTTAGGCAGATTCTCCATGCCATAGCATTCGGTCTTAATATGACCTGTATCTCTAACATATTTAAATGTTTTTTTTGCCATTAAATAACGCATCTCAGGCGAATATTTGTCTGGATTAGCAGCCATTCTTCTGAGCTTTGTAACTAGATATGGCGCTCTAAACATATTCGCAAAGAGAACATATAAAAAGCGAAACATTTATATCCTCGATTCTTTAAAATATTGAAATGAAATTAAGATTTTACAATAAAATTATAGTATTATAGGCTATATTTTTCAAGAGAAACGAGATTATGTCCCACACTTAATAAATCGTGCATTTTTATACTTAGAAAAACCTCATTACCCCAAATACTTTACCTAGAATAAGGCAATCTTCAACTATAATTGGATCCATATTATCATTCTCAGGCTGTAATCTAATATGTCCATCTTCCTTATAAAATGTCTTAACTGTTGCTGAATCATCAACTAATGCAACAACAACATCACCATTCTTTGCTTCTTTACATTGTTTTACAATAATAGTGTCATTGTTAAGAATTCCAATGTTAATCATGCTATCGCCTTTAACTCTAAGCATAAATGACTGCTCATTAGGCATATATTCTGAAGGAATTGGAAAATAACTCTCGATATTCTGTACAGCAAGAAGAGGTTGTCCGGCAGCAACTTGTCCTACCAATGGAACTGAAACCGTCTCTCTTCTAAGCATATTGTAATTATCATCTATGATTTCTATTGCACGTGGTTTGCTTTCGTCTCTTTTAATATATCCATTTTTCTCCAACTTTTCTAAATGTTGAAATACTGAGGAAGTTGACTTCAAATTAACAGCTTCACAAATCTCTCTGACTGTTGGCGGATAACCAGTGCTAAGAATTGTATTCTTAAGATAATCAAGTATTTCCTGTTGTTTTGGTGATATTTTACCGTATTCCATATTATATCCTCCTTTAGGTTTGACTCTATTGTAACATACCGAATGTATTTTCGCAAACAAATTTTCGGAACATATATTTGCGAAAATTTGTTCGAAAAAGTTCTTGACAAACAATTGTTCGCTTGTTATTATACTACCAGAACAAATGTTTACGAACATTTATTCGTTAATTTCGGGTTAGTTATAATAGAAAGAGGTTATTTTATGAGAACAAGAAGTGTTAAAGTACTTAATTTGTGGGATATTGGAAGAATCAATAAGAAAATATTGAAGAAATTAATAATTGCTGGATGTGTAATAATAGCCGTTATTTCTTTAATACTACTATTTAATGTTACATCATCAGCAAAAAATACATATAACTATAATACCTGTTATTCTACTATATGCGTTGAATCAGGTACAACATTATGGGATATAGCTACAACAAACTATTCTGTTGAATATGGGGATTTTGATGACTATATTAATGAGATACGTTCTCTTAATCATTTAAGTAAAAATGATATGATTCACGCAGGTGAATATATAGTAATACCGGTATGCAAATAGATTATTAGACTACATTATACCGGTATTTAAGTAGATTTTATTAATTTTTTATGCTTGAATACAAGGATTATAGTTCTTCTATATTTACTTCTACTCCATCTCTCCATATACGTTCGAGATCGTAGAAGTCACGACCTTCTTCAGTAAAGAGATGTACGATAATATCACCATAATCCATTAGAATCCATGGAGAATTCTTGCCACCTTCTATTTGCTTTGGCAATATATTCTTCTCATACATAACCTTATCTGCAGCATCCTCTAGAGCTTCTAATTGATTTGGATTACTAGCAGATGCAATAATGAAGTAATCAGCGACAATAGATACATTAGATATATCTATTACCTTTATATCTATTGCTTTTTTATCATTTATCGCTTTATATACATTTTTAACGTTTTCTTTTATTTCATTCATTAGTCAATTCCTTTAATTAAATCGCAATAATATTCATATGTTTTTATTGTTTTATCATCAATAAATGCATCTATATCTTTTAGATAGCTTATTGTATCTTGCAATATCATTGCAGTTGCAATATCTATATTATAATATGCCATTGCTCTAATCTCGTTTAATCTATTAGCCTTGCTTCTATTAGGCTCAATATAATCGGCTACAAAAACTATTTGTTCAAGAAGAGACATATTAGGCCTTCCAGTAGTATGGTACAATATGGCATTAATTATTCTGTCGTCATTTATAGAGAAATCATTCTTTGCCATATAAGCACCAACTTTACAATGTAGTAGATGTGGTGCTTTATATTCAGAATCAGTTATTTCAATATTTTTCTCTTCGCAGAAATTAATTAATTCTTCTTTTGAGTAGCTTTTTGCACAATCATGCAACAAACCGGAATATTGGCATAAATAAAGTGGAATATCATACCTCATGCCAAGATTTATTGCAGTATCCATAACGCCTAGAGTATGATTATATCTTTTTGGCTTAAGAATCTTTGATAATTCATCTTTTATATCTTCTACACTATCAAAAGAGGAATTGTCATTTTCTTCATATAGCATATGTTCGTTAATATATTTTGTTGTATTCTCTTCAATACTCGAAAGATTTGATAAGCCTTTTGATTTGATATTATTCCTGAGTTCTGTAGAAGATACATCAATATAGTTACAATTTAATAATATGAACTCACCATTAAATTTTCTGGCATAATCTGCAATTACTTTGGATAAATCATTGTTATTGCTTCTTACAGCCACAATAATTGATGCGTATTGGCATATTAGTTCTGGTTTTTTCCATGTGTCGAAACTCTTTAAGGAATCTTCGCCCATAATAAAATAGAACTTGTTATTAGGAAATTGTTCATGAAGCTTTTTTAGAGTTACATGAGTATAGTTGTATTCTATAGAACTTAGTTCAATATCATTTATATAGAATTTATCTTCATTAGCAATGGTTTTAGATACCATTTTAAATCTTGAAATTGCAGATACTTTATCATCAATGCTTTTATGAGGTGGGCATCCATTAGGAACAAACCATATTTCGTCTAATTTGCACTCATTTAGGGCACTTCTTGCAATATTAATATGACCACTATGAATTGGATTAAATGTACCGCCAAGAATACCTACTTTTTTGCCATCATTTAGTTTGTTTGTATGATTCATATATAACCTCTGATTTAATCTGGCAACTGAATTTTTGGCTTTTTTGCAGCTCTATATAGAACAATTTTTTTGCCAATAATCCTTACAACTTCACTATGAGTTCTCTCAGATATTGTTATAGCAATTTGACTTGTAACATCAGGACAATTCTTCAAGATAGAAACCTTGATTAATTCCCTTGCTTCAAGTGCTTCATCAACACTTGTTATTATTTCTGGTGTTAATGAAGATTTACCTATATTAACAACAGGTTGCATATCATTTGTCATAGAATAAAGATATTTTCTTTGTTTTGAATTAAGCATAAAAAACACTCCTTAAATAATATTATTTGTAATACTCAAACAAAAGTCCATACATTTTAACAGTGTCGCCTTCTTCTATGCCCATTTCTTCAAGTCTTTCATCAATTTTTTGCTCTTTTATAAACTTTTGAAAGAATAAAAAACCTTTTTCAGATTCAAGATTAGTATAAGATAACATTTTTTCAATTTTCGGACCTTCTACAACGAATCTTCCTTCTTTATCAATTTCTATTGTATAAGGTTCTTCTTTATCTACTAAATCCATTGGATTAAATTCTTTTTCGTATGTAATTATATCATCATCACAGGAATCAAGTAAGCTTTTTATATGCCAAAGCACTTCTTTTACACCTTTTCCGCTTACTGCTGACATACCAAGTACATTTACTTTATCCAAATTGATGTTATTTTTTATTTTTTCTAGAATTTCTTCTTCTCTGTCTGGACAGACATCCATCTTATTTGCAACAATAACTTGTGGTTTCTTAAGTAAATTCTCATCATATTGTTGCATTTCCTTGTTGATAGCATTAATATCTTCTATTGGATCTCTTCCTTCTACAGATGCGCCATCAATTATATGAACAATAACTTTAGTTCTCTCAATATGACGAAGAAATTCATATCCTAGTCCCACGCCTTCTGATGCTCCTTCAATAAGACCAGGAATATCAGCTATAACAAAGCTATTAGAACTATCAAGATCAACTACCCCAAGATTAGGATTAAGGGTTGTAAAGTGATAATTAGCAATCTTAGGATTAGCATTTGTTACTCGTGACAGAAATGTAGATTTACCCACATTAGGGAATCCAACAAGTCCAACATCTGCTATAACTTTAAGTTCAAGAATAACCTCTATCTCAATTGCGTCTCCACCTGGTTTTGCATATTTAGGAGCCTGCATTTTAGAAGTGGCAAAATGCTGATTGCCTAGTCCTCCACGACCGCCTTCAAGAACTACGACTCTTTTCGTATCACCTGATAAATCGCATATAACCTTTTTGGTTTCAGCATCATATACAACTGTTCCTTCTGGCACTTTAAGTATGATATCTTCACCATTTTTACCATGGCAATTCTTTTTCTTGCCTTCTTCTCCTGGAGTTGCTGCAAATTTTCTTCTATGACGATAGTCGGCAAGGGTATTTACACCGGAATCCACTTCGAATATTACATCGCCGCCTTTTCCGCCATCGCCACCATCGGGGCCGCCATTGGGAACATACTTTTCGCGTCTAAAGCTTACATGACCATCGCCACCGCGACCTGATTTAATTATTATTCTTGCTCTATCAGCGAACATTTATCTCACCTTTCATTACAAATCAATTTGTAATATAACAAATAAAAAGCCCTTCTAAACTATATTTCTATTAGAAGGGCTTTAAAACTATTTCTCTACAGGATATACAGAAGCAACTTTCTTGTCTCTTCCCTTTCTTTCGAAATGTAATACACCATCAACCTTAGCAAAAAGTGTATCATCTCCTCCGATTCCTACATTTGTACCAGGATGAATTCTAGTACCACGTTGTCTGTATAATATGTTTCCAGCTTTAACAAACTGTCCATCAGCTCTTTTAGCGCCTAATCTCTTAGACTCAGAGTCACGACCGTTCTTTGTGGAACCCATTCCCTTTTTATGAGCGAAAAATTGAAGGTTCATTTTCATCATTTTCTACACCTCCCTTATAATAATCTGTAAATACTTTTTAGAATAAGAATCTCTTATTCCTTCTAATCCAAGAACTAGTGATTTCATAAGCAAATTACTATCATGTCCAGGATTATTAATTATACAATTAATATAACCCTCATCATCATTAGATTCAACATTTAATGTAGTATCTGTAAGTCTATCAATAGAATTAATTGTATTAATCACTAGTGATGATACTCCAGAACATACTATATCACGACCATATTCATCGAAATTGGCATGTCCATCAGTAGTAATTCTTACAAAATCATTATGTTCTTTGTAAATTGTAACTTTAATCATAATTGATTAACCGTTGATCTTCTCAATCTTAACTTGAGTAAATGGTTGTCTATGACCATTCTTCTTATGATAACCAGTCTTTGGCTTATACTTATAAACGATAACCTTCTTAGCTCTGCCTTCGCGAACTACAGAAGCTTCAACTGAGGCACCTTTTACAGTTGGATCACCAACCTTAAGTGAATCGCCACCAATTGCAAGTACTTGGTCGAATTTTACTTTCTTACCAGCTTCAACGCCAAGCTTCTCAATTGTAATGATATCGCCTTCAGATACTTTGTACTGTTTACCACCTGTTGCAATAATTGCGTACATAAGCTTTCCTCCTTTTTATCATTACTCGCCGGTAGAGGTGAATAATGTTGTTAATCGTCGTAGACGATTGACTACACGTCGAGCCTCTTTTCCCATAGGGAAAACTAAAATGAGGCGAGACTCATTGTGAATACAAATTATTACTTTATTACCTGTTCCGAGCGGCACATACTCTAATATAATACAGAGTTTATACACATTTGTCAATATTTTTTGAATATTAATAAGGCTTTTTCGTAATAAAATAGGGATTTTTAATAATAAATTGTATTTTGTTTCAAATTACAAAAAACCCATGTATCAAAATATATTGTTACATGGGTCATAGGATTTAATTTCTAGTTGTAATATATTCCTACTGTCTCTTGCGACTAACAATAGTTATTACTGATGTTAATGCACCAGCTCCAATAATCGATAGAACTAGAACTATTGGAAGTGCATCTTCTGTCTTAGGTGCAGTAGCTTTAGTTGTATTACTGGTTGTATCTGCACTAGGAGTTACCTGATTAGATGTAGGTACTGTATTAGCATCTGTATTTGCAGGTGTGCTAGAAGAACCAGGATTAACTGGGTCAACAGGATCAGTTGAAGGTTCTCCTGGAATAGATACTTTAACCCATCCAGCCATCATACCAAGCTGACCAGTTGGAGTAGAATTAATTCTTACGCCTAAAAACTCTTGATCGCTCGCTCCATTAACAGTAACTGTAGAATCCATATTTAATAAGCTACTTGAATAGAAAACATATACAAAGTAATATTCTTTTCCAGCTTCTACAGTTGTTTTATAATCTGAAGGATATCCCCAACTAGGTGTCACATAACCACCTGCATTAATTGCTTCTAAAAGCCATGCATTCACTTCATCAAGTGATGGTGGTCGACTTGCTGCAACAATATAAGCATCAGCATCAGCAGGTGTGCTTGAACTTGCAATATAATTACCAAATGTATTTTGGTCTAAAGTAGAACTAACAGGTGGTATTGTTACACTGATAGTTCCATTAACAATAGGCGTAGCCGCCTTACTATTAATACCTGGTATTAGACTTGCAACCAAAGAAAATGCAAGCAAAAGCGCTATTGACAATGCTACTACAACTTTTTTCTCATTTCGTTTAACCATAAAAATCCTCCTTTTTTCACGCTCTAGAAATTAATAATCACATTCTAACAATTAATTGTTTCTGTTTCTATGCAAAATGATTACTCGGTTGATTTCTATGTCTAATCTGTGTAATATTACCTACTATTCAATAGTTTTCTCTATATCTTTAATAATTGTTGCAGCATCATCATATAAGAAGTCTTCTACATATTCTATTGCTTTATCAAGCAGTTCCCTTTGGGTTAATCTAAAGGGATATCCAGATAATTTGTGAATTAATTCACCAGATAATTCGTCATCGAAATCATCTAAGGCAATTAGAAGTTCTCTTGTAATTTCTTTTGCTTCAGATGAAGTTATTTCATCTTCTGGCTTTTTTAACTTCAATTCACCTATTGGCTTTAATTTCGATATGAATTTACCCCACTCTTCTAAGACAATAGAGTGATTTTTATTTATTGTAATATAATCACCGTCGTTTGCTGCTATTTCTAATTCTTCAAAAGACTTTGCAAGTTCATTTGCGCCAATCATCTTTGAATTACTCTTTAATGAATGAACAACTATACAATAGTTTTTATAATCCTTATTGTTGTAGAACTCTGTTAGTTTAGATAGATTATTATTATAGCTTTTGTAATATCTTTGTATAGCTGATAGATATTTGTCTTCACTTCTCGTATATTCTAAGCCCTTAGAAGTATCAAGACCTAGGTTATTTAGATAAGTTAAATCATATTCCATAATGCCTCCTAACCAAGTACATCTATAATCTTAGCAACAAGTTCACTCTTTTTGGCAGGTTTAACAACATATCCTTGTGGCATAAGTTCAGTTAATGTCTCTATAACAATCATTTTCTCTGTAACACCAGTTAAGAATATTATAGGTATATCAGCAGTCTCTTCATTATCTCTTAATGCTCTAAGGACATCAGGTCCATCCATTTCCGGCATAAGATAATCTAGAAGAATTAGATCACAGGTCTTTTTTCTTAAGAATTTAAATGCTGCATTGCCTGATTTCACAACTGTAACATCATAGAATTCATCTAATAAATCCTTAATCTGCATAAGTTGTTGTGTGTCATCATCTACAACTAGTATTCTTCTTCTAGGATGTTTTCTATTTGCGTTAGGATTTACATACTCTTCAATAAATGCTGAACTGTCTTTCTTCATTTCTTTTAATTCAGTTTCTATGTATATAAGTTTCTCATATAGTGTAAATAGAGAGACAGGCCTAGATAAGAAATATAATTTGCTTATTTCAGAATACTTAGAAAACATTCTTTTATCTTCCTCATTAGCAATTACAAAAAGGGACATTGCACCACTTTTTATTGCTTCGCAAAGAATATTGTATGTTTTTATTTCAGATGAAGTTTCGTCATTCATACATATAATTACAACATTAGGCATTTCAGAATGAATAATATCAAATATTGGCTCTCTTTCAGGACGACATTTTGTTGTAATATAGCCTCTGTCATCTTCACAATGTTCACAGATATCTTTGACGATTCTTTTGTTTTTACCTGTCACAAGTATTTTTAATCTAAAAGACATATGATTTTACTCCTTTATATTGTTTTCTATTTTTTCTAATAAATCTTCTAACACAGGTGGTTTCTTTACTACTCCACTTACATCAAGTTCAGATAAATTGTTAATAGAATTATCATCAGCACCTGTTAAGAAAAGTATAGGAATATCAACACACTGAGACATCTGTCTTATCTCTTTTAATGTCATTATTCCATCCATTTCTGGCATTAAATAATCTAGAAGAATTATATCAGGCTTTTTCTTTTCTAAGAATCGTATTGCCTGTGAACCGCTTGTTACAATAGTAACCTTGTATTTATCTTTAAGAAGCCCTTTAATTGCACTAAGCATTGAAGAACTATCATCAACTACAAGTACACTTTTCTTATTTGTTATTACATTGAAATTCAAATCATTTGTTTGCTCTTTATCATTTTTTTCTAAACTGGAATAAGCATTCTTAAGTCTTTCTATAAGTCTATTTAATTCTTCAATATAGACTGTGTGCATTCGATTAATTATATCTAATCGATTATCCCTTGCAGAATATTCAAGTACTTTAGCAAGTTCTGATATAGTTACAGCCCCAATCATAGCAGCACTATTTTTCATACTATGAACAAGAATCTGATATTGTTTCATTAAGTCTTTGTTATCCTCAATATCTTTTAATGCCTCATAATATGAATTTAGCTTAGAAGAATCTTTAGGTGATTGATGAATGAAATCTTTTATCGTCTCTATAATCAAATCCTTATTTCCAAGATGTCTTATGGCATTTTCAATATTAATACCTTCTACTTCAGGAAGTGTATAATTATCTTCACTTGATTTGGAAGAATTGTAATCATATACATCATTTATAGTGTCATTATTACTTTTTATAACTACATCTTCTATCAAATCATCTGGAAGTAATTCTCTTAGCATTTCCTCTAACCGCTCTGGTCTTATAGGTTTTCCAAGGAAACTATCGAATCCTTCTTTTTCATACATTTCTTTGGCGCCAGCCACCATATTAGCTGTAAGTGCAACTACAGGTGTATTTTCGCATTTATACATATTATTCTCTCGCATAATGCGAAGAGTCTTAATTCCATCAAGATCAGGCATCATATGATCAAGTAATATAACATCATAATGAGTTTCTTTAACACATTCTAGACATTCATAACCACCAGCGGCTTCGTCAATTCTTATTCTAGTATCACGAAGAAGGGATCGTGCAACTTTCCTGTTCATATAATTATCATCAACAAGAAGTACTTTGGCATTAGGCGCAATAAAAGATACACCATAGTCATATGTGCTACTTTGTTCTTTGATTCTTTCTTGAAGACTTCCTATTGGCGTAATATCTCTTACTTCCTGATTTATATCGAAATAGAATTCAGAGCCTTCTCCATACACACTTTTTACCTTGAGCTCTGAATCCATGAGTTTAAGAAGCTGCAATGTTATGCTCATTCCAAGTCCTGTACCTTCAATGTTCCTGTTTTTGTCAATATCAAGTCTTTGGTACTGTTCGAAGAGTTTCCCTAAGTCTTCTTCTTTTATCCCCATTCCAGTATCTTTAACACTTACATGAAGAAGTGACTTACTACCATCTGTATTCGCAGATACTTTATATGTAACGCTACCTTTGTCTGTGTATTTTACTGCGTTAGTAAGAAGATTAACCATAATCTGTCTAATTCTAATATCATCGCCGTATAGTCTTGATGGTATATTCTTGTCAATGTCTACAATAAAATCTAATCCTTTCTCTTTCGCACGAAATTCAATCATATTAGAGACATCATGAAGCATGGATGATACATCATATTCAACTGGAACAATTTCCATTTTGCCGGATTCAACTTTAGATAAATCTAGAATGTCGTTAATTGTCGAAAGAAGAGCTTCTGCAGCATTTTTTATGTCAAATGCATAACCCTTAATCTCTTTTTCTTTGGAATCACGAAGTATCATTTCATCCATACCTATTACAGCATTAATAGGTGTACGAATCTCATGGGACATCTTAGCTAAGAATTCAGACTTGGCTTTGTTGGCAAAATCAGCACGTCTTTTTTGTTCTTCTACCTCTTTTAGAGCTTCAGAAAGTTTAAGATAATCTGGTGTCTCTATTACAAATAATGAAGTCATAGCTGCAAGTGAGAACATATAGAATACTATTAGAGTCTTCTGGAAGAATACAACTTGTAATACGTATCCTGCCAGAATAAATATCATAAATAACCAGATAGATGCTAATTGTCTCTTCTCTAGCTTTTTCCTATCTGATATAAGAAGTGTTATTGATAATATATGACACAATGCCTGGAATATAAATATAGCTGCATAATACGGGCCATGAAGGTACTCTCCATTTTCATTAAATGTAAATACCCAGCCGGTGTATATATTAATAAGCATGAAAATGCTGTATACAATAGCAAGAACATTGATGAAATTCATGTAGAAATTCGAGAATCTGCCTTTGATAATAGAATGTAGATATCTAGCAAGCCCCCAGAAAGAGCCTGATGTTATAATAAAATAGAATGTGCTAGTAAGAATATTAACAAATGGTGGTATCATATAACCATAATCAGTCATACGAGTCGCAACAACATCAATAATAAGGCTAAGGAGAATCCATGTTACCCATTGTCGATAACGTATATTACTCTCCGAAGCCTTAGGATATTCAATATATAGATATAATAGCAGGATTCCCATAAATCCTACTGCCGCAACTTCAAAATAAATATTATACATGTCAGTTTCCGTTATTAATAATATTTTTTATTGATTTTACTCTACTTCTTGCAACCCAGGTTTTCTTGGAATTTTCCATTTCAACACCAATAGTTCCTGCAATATTAAATTCAAAATGTATAACTTTATATAGATTTATAATTTCGGATTGAGAAATTCTAACAAATCTACTTGGATTTAGAATACTTTCAAGCATGGTTAGATTTTTCTTTGTATAATACAGTTTTTCAGCAGTTTCAATAATGATTTTTCTGTTTTCTATATAAACTCTTACAATATCTCTTTGAGAAATAAACTCTGCTTTACCATCAATATAACCTGTTAGATATGGATATTCATTTTCTTGAGCATTTTCAATTGAATTAATTATACTTTCAACCTGCTTTGTTTTTGATTTTGTGAGAATATTTACCTTTGGTTCTATGTAATTTTCATCAATTATTACATCTATATCTACCATATTATTCATGGCTATCACCTTTTATGTCTTTCTGTTTTAATATTTCAAGCCCTTCATTAATCTTTTTAATCTCATTCTTACTTATGAGGTAATTTATAAGCCATATTATAAAATATGTAATAGTAAAAATTATCAAAACAATAGGCAATGCTCTAATTTCAAACCATTTAAGGAAAACGCAACAACATACAAATGCTATAACAACAAATATATAATGCATCATTGTAACTGCAGTTAGACTCCATTTTTCAACTTCATATACAACTGAACCACCCATTCCAATAATGCCAAGCACAGCACTTCCAATAAATTGTGCTATCATAAATGGTTTATTGCTGATTATAACATCATCATATCCGCCAAATCCATATATTGTAATGCAAATTGCAAGCCCCATAAGAGCCCCAAGCAAAGCTTTAATTAAAAATTTATTAAATATTTTTCTCATATATAATCCTTACTATTATTATTACGACAAACATTTAATATTATTATAAATGTTAAATAAAAAATATATATTAAATGTTTATTCGGTTGTTATTTGTGTCTATTCGGTTGTTGTTAGTGATTTCATAAAAAACACCAAAAAGCCTATATGGTTTTTTGGTGTTTTAATACTAATTTTAGAAACAATAATAAATTACTTATTAATTCCAATGTCATCTAATGATATTAGGCTTTCATCCTCAAGTGTATATATATCTAGTCGTTCGATACTAAGATTTACTCTGTCTAGTTCAAATTCGTAGCCTAGGTATTTGAAGAATTCATTCATAATAACTTCAGGCTTAATGTTATCGCCAGAACTTGACGAGCATTTGATATAGAAATACTTATCTCTGTATTTGAATTTATATATAAGTGGCAATATGTCAAGTTCTCTTGTTGATTTCTTAGTCTTCTTAGTGATTATACATTCTTTTTGTGACATGAATTCATCTATTCTTTGGGAAATGTCTGACATATCTCCTATTACATCCTCTATTTTGTCGTTTAATTCAATCTTATAGGAGGAAGCCCAAGTTGCAGACATAGCATTCTTAGCCTTGTCTGGCAGGTATCTAAAGGAGAGAATCTTAATTCCAGACACCATCTGTTTATTAAGACGATTAATCCCGTCTAAGGATGGTACTTCTTCTAATAATTCTATATCCATATATTCTGCACTTGAAGTCATACCAAGGCCTAAAGGATTTCCAAAGGACATAATCTGGTGTGGATTAAAGCCTTCTGAATAAGCAATAGGAAGATTGGCACGGCTTATTGCTTTCTGAAAATATCTCATCATATCAAGGTGTCCTACATATTTTAATACACCTTTTTTTTCGAATCGAACTCTAACTTTCATAGATTTTATTCCCTATTAAAACAAACTCCACCTTTATAAATGGCTGAACCACATCCTGAACACTTTTGTCGACAGTTTGGGGTTACATTGCCTTTCTTTGCATTCTCCCATTCTCTAATTAAGAATTTCTTAGATACATTAACATTTATATGATCCCATGGGAGTATCTCATCTATACTACGCTCTCTATATGCATAGAAATCAAGACATATACCACATTTGTCGAAAGCTTCTTGCCATATATTATCATCATAGAATTCAGACCAGGCATCGAATAATGCACCATGTTCATAAGCATAATATATAGCTTTAGATAGCTTCCTATCGCCTCTTGCAAATACACCTTCTAGAACAGATACGTCAGCTTCGTGGTAGTGATAACGAAGGCTCTTCTTATTAAGCTGTTCATTCATGGTATCTTTAACAAGATGTGCTCTTCTTAGATATTCTTCCTTTGGATACATTCTTGCCCATTGAAGAGGTGTGAATGGCTTAGGAATAAAGAAGGATGTTGACATTGTAATCTGACACCTGCCATTTCGCTCCTCCTTAGGGAGTATATCGTAGTAATTTGCGGCTATTTCATTCCCTAGTTCAGGAATGGCCTTAATATCCTCTTCTTCCTCAAATGGAAGTCCAAGCATAAAATAAAGCTTAACCTTGTTCCAACCGCCTTTAAAGGCCATATTAGAGCCGTTAATGATGTCTTCCTTTGTAAGCCCCTTGTTGATTACATTTCTCATACGCTGAGAACCAGCTTCCGGTGCAAAGGTAAGAGAGCTTTTCTTTACATCCTGCACTTTACTCATAACATCAAGAGAAAATGCATCAATTCTAAGTGAAGGAAGAGATATATTGACATACCTTTCCTTACAAATCTCAATTAAATAATCTATAAGTTCAGGCAAATCAGAATAATCACTTGATGATAAAGAACATAGAGATATCTCTTCGTGTCCAGTAGCTTCAATCATTTCTAACGCCTGCTTTTTTAATAATTCAACACTTTTCTCGCGATTAGGGCGATAAATCATACCAGCCTGACAGAATCTACAGCCTCTTATACAACCTCTTTGGATTTCAAGAACTACTCTGTCTTGAGTTGCTCTTATATAAGGAATAATTGGCTTTGTAGGATATGGACCATTATCAAAATCTGTTAGTACAACGCGATTAACTACTTGTCTAGCTTTACTAGGAATTTTTATTACATTTCCTGATGCACATATAAAGTCAATATCCGTATTATCATTGAATACTTTAGGAAAGAATTCTTTGATGGTTCCATCCTCGTTATATGTCACATCATAAAGACTTGGAACATAAATACCCTCAATGTTAGATATGGCACGAAGGAATAGTTCTCTTGAATAATTATTGGCTTTTCTCATATCTTTGTATAAATCCAGGAGTTCATCGTAACTAATCTCTCCCTCGCCAATATAAATAAAATCAAAGAAATCAGCAATTGGTTCGGGGTTATATGTACAAGGACCGCCCCCCATAACTATTGGATCATTATCTGTTCTATCTTTGGCCCATATAGGAATTTGTGATAAATCTAGAATCTGAAGTACGTTTGTATAACACATTTCATATTGAAGAGTTATACCAAGAAAATCAAAATTATTAAGACTGTCCTGTGATTCTAACGCAAATAAAGGTATATTCCTTTCCTTCATGATTTTGTGTAAATCAGGCCAAGGAGAATATACCCTCTCACAATATGTATCCGAACGTTGATTAAACATTTCGTATAAAATCTGAATTCCCAGATGTGACATGCCAATCTCATACACATCCGGGAAACACATAGCTATTCTAATATCAACCTTAGATAAGTCTTTTTTTATAATATTTAATTCATTACCTATATAGCGTGCAGGTTTCTCTACAGCCATAAGGATTTCGTCGCTAAGAGCCAGTTCTTGCATATTATCTTCTACTCAATTCTTTAGTAACTTCTTCCCATGATATACCGCATTCTACCATTAGTACCATTACATGATATAGAAAATCCGATATTTCATATTTAATCTCTTCTTTATTAGGATTCTTAGCAGCAATAACAATTTCTGTTGCTTCTTCTCCAACTTTCTTAAGGATTTTATCAATTCCCTTGTCGAATAAGTAATTTGTATAAGAGCCTTCTTTTGGATTCTTTCTTCTATCTACAATAATATCATATATAGTTTCGAATATTTTGAGGGGATTCTTCTCAATATATTCTTTCGTTACAATATCATTGAAGAAACAGCTTGGAGCTCCTGTATGACACGCAATACCACCAACTTGTGATACAAGAGCAAGAATTGTATCCTTATCACAATCAGCAGTTAATTTCTTAACAAATTGATAGTGACCACTAGTCTCACCCTTTACCCAAAGCGTATTACGACTTCTTGAGAAATATGTCATCTTACCAGTACGAAGAGTTGCCTCAAAGCTTTCTTCATTCATATAAGCAAGCATAAGAACCTCTTTGGTTATATAGTCTTGTACTATAACAGGAATAAGGCCCTTGTCATTAGGTGTTAAATCTTCCCATTTGAGAAGAGGTTCAAAATTATCAAAAGAAATACCTCTATCAGATAGCTTACTCTTTAACCCCATAATATCGTATCTATGAATTCTGTTAACAACAAGACCTGCCACACCTCTTATTTGTGGTGAAGATAGAATCTTAACAAGATATTCTTCATCATATTCATCAACATATACAATGTATGGAACTTTACAACTGCTTTCATAGCCATCATTTGCAATTAATTCTTTGTTAAGTATTAATACTTCATGTACATATTCATCTAGAATCTCCTGGTTTTTGAAGATAAAATCCATATTCTTAATAGAAACCAAGATTTTTTCTTTGCCAAATCTATTAGCAGCTTCTACTACAAGCTCTGCTGTCTCTGGCTTTGAACCATTAAGCACTACTTCATTACAGCCTGCATATAAGAATTTCTTAACATCCTCAAGTCTCTTAATATTACCACCAGCGCAGGATTTGATCTCAGAGTTATTATTAATCTCTCTTATAGTCATAATGTTCTTCTCGTGTTCCTCATCATCTTCTGATAAGTCAAAAAGAACTATTTTGTCTACTCCTGAATCATTGAATTGGTTAGCTAGTTCTACAGCATTAATAGGTGCTTCAAGACCTTCTGGTGATTTTACAGCCATGCCGTCTTTAATATATATTGTTGATATAATTGATTTCTGACCCATTATTGTTTTCCCTTTCTATAAATCACCCTTAGTTGATAGGACATCTATGATACGAGGATCTTTTAATGTTGCATAATCTAAGGACTTGGCAAATGCTTTAAAAATCGCTTCAATAACGTGATGTGCATTGCCACCTTCTAATACTTTAATGTGTAAATTCATTCCGGCCGAATAACTAATTGCATAGAAGAATTCTTTGACCATCTCAGTATCAAAGTATCCAACTCTTTCAACGTCGAATTTATAATCAAATGAAAGATATGGTCTTCCACTTAAATCAAGCGATACAAGAACAAGGCTTTCGTCCATAGGAATTATTGTACTTCCAAATCTAACAATTTGCTTCTTGTCCCCTAATGCATCTTTAATTGCACTACCAAGTACAATTCCTATGTCTTCAATGGTGTGGTGACAATCTACAACCAAATCCCCCTGGCACTTGACATTAAGATCAAATAATCCATGTTTTGCAAAGCTTTCAAGCATGTGATCTAAGAAGCCTACGCCAGAAGATATATTAGACTCGCCCTTTCCATCAATATTTAATTCAAGATTAATATCTGTTTCTTTTGTTTTTCTATTGATATTTGCTTTTCTTTCCATAATTTTTCCTTCGTATTTTTTACTATAAATAATATGCTTACATATATTTATTCCTCAAATCTTACTTTAATAGAATTTGCATGTGCTGTCAAACCTTCACACTGCGCAAATGTTTCAATGTCTTCATGAATACTTTCTAATGCTTCTCTAGAATATGATATTATTGAGGATTTCTTAATGAAATCATCTACTGATAATGCGGAGAAGAATTTAGCTGTTCCGTTAGTAGGAAGTACATGATTAGGTCCGGCGAAATAGTCACCAAGAGGCTCAGATGAGTACTCCCCTAGGAATATAGCACCGGCATTTTTAATCTTAGTCATGGTATCAAATGGATCTTTAACCACTAATTCTAAGTGCTCTGATGCAATTTCATTAACTGCCGATATTGCATCATCCATATTATCAGCAATTAATATATATCCGTAATTTTCAAGAGATTTACTTATTATATCTCGCCTTGATAACACTTCTAGAAAGGCGTCAATTTCTTTTGATACATTTTCAGCTAAATCCTTGCTGTTAGTTATTAAAATAGCTGATGCAAGTTCATCATGTTCCGCTTGTGATAATAAATCAGCCGCCACATATCTTGGATTAGCCGTTTCGTCAGCAAGAACAAGGATTTCGCTAGGACCAGCAATTGAATCAATACTCACATGGCCAAATACAGCTTTTTTTGCTAGAGCAACATATATATTACCAGGGCCTACAATTTTATCAACTTTAGTAATTGTTTCTGTTCCAAATGCAAGGGCTGCTACGGCTTGAGCGCCACCAGCTTTATAAATAACGTCAACGCCAGCTTCATGAGCTGCCACAAGTGTATTTGCACAGATTTTACCATCTTTATCTGGCGGAGTTGTCATATAGATAGTATTAACTCCTGCTACTTTGGCAGGAACAACATTCATAAGAACACTTGATGGATATACTGCCTTTCCACCAGGTACATATACTCCAACTTTATTTAAGGGTGTTACTTTTTGACCAAGAATTATTCCATCATTACTATCAAACCAACTGTTTTGGAGTTGCTTTTCATGAAATGACTTAATATTAACAAGGGCTTTTCTAATAACCTTAATTAATTTCTCATCAACTTCATTGTATGCTTCTTCTAATTCTTCTTTTGTAACTATTATATTATCTTGGTTAATACTAGCCTTATCAAACTTCAATGTATAGTCAAATAAAGCTTTGTCTCCATTATCTTTTACGTTATCTATTATAGCCTTAACGTCTTTTTCATAAGAATCATAGCTAGTTGGACTTCTTTTAAGTAGGTTTTCTAATAAATTGTCTGTATTTTCTTTATTAAGATTAAGTATTCTCATATCTACACCTTTATTAATTATTCTTGTAATGCTTGTTTTAAGTCGTATATTAGCTTGGTTATTCTCTCATTTTGCATTCTCATACTAACCTGATTAACAACAACTCTAGCAGACAAGTCACATACTTCTTCAAGTACTGTAAGTCCGTTTTCACGAAGAGTTGAACCAGTCTCTACTATATCACATATTACATCAGATAGTTCAACAATAGGAGCAAGCTCAATAGAACCGTTTAGTTTAATTATTTCAACTGTCTGATGTTTTTTGTTATAGAAATAATCTTTTGCAATTCTAGGATATTTTGTTGCCACATATATTAATTCTTTACTCTTAAGAAGTTCTTTTGCCTCGTTTGGACCACAAATGCACATTTTACATTTGCCAAATCCAAGATCTAACACTTCTAAAATATTTCTATTTTCTTCAAGAATTGTATCTCTTCCAACTACACCAATATCTGCAGCGCCGTATTCTACATATGTTGGCACATCTGGACCTTTAGCAAGGAAGAATCTTAACTTATACTCTTCATTAACAAATATAAGTTTTCGTGTCTTCTTATCTTGCATTTCCATGCATGTAATTCCTATTTTTTCAAAAAGCTCCATTGTAGATTTTGCAAGTCTACCTTTCCCAAGAGCGATTGTAAGATATTCGTTATTCATTATTTAATCTCCATAATTGTTACATTGTCATTTTCGTATAATGATTTAGTCTTATCAAAATCATCTTTTAAAGGTATTAATTCTACAATATTACCTTGTTCTCTAAGCTTAATAGCTTCATTAATTGCTGTATTTCTATTATTATTTTTGTAGCATAGTATTATTTTCTTATTTTTCTTTGTATAGAGAATATTCTGTCTATCAAGAGCAAATTGAAGCTGATCCACGAATATACCAAATCCAATAGCAGGTCTGCTTTCTCCAAAATTTGAAAGAAGGTTATCATATCTTCCGCCTGTAACTATTGGGGCTCCATTTCCATAGGTATAACCTGCAAATATTATTCCTGTATAATAATAGTATTCACTTAAGCTTCCTGTTTCGAAGGAAATGTATTTTTCTACACCATAGCTTTTTAATACTTCGTATAAATCATCAAGATAATTCAAGGATTTATATAAAGTGTCATAGCTTTTTGCTTCATCTAGAAGATTCTTCCATTCTTTAGTACCTGGAGTATACATTTTGCAAATGTTTAAGAATAATTTTATTAGATTTTTTGAAGCATTTTTTGATTCTAAGAATTCTTCTAGGCCAAATATATTTCTATTAAGCATATATTCGCGAATTGTCTCAGTATCATCTTCATCAAAATTTCCAATTTCAATTAAAGCCTTAAATACATCTGCATGTCCTATACTTATCTGGAAATTATCTAGTTTACATGATTTTAATGCATTTACAATAATTGAAAGGATTTCAGCATCTGAATCAATTGATTCTTCTCCAATTAATTCACCCCCAAACTGACATGATTCCTTAAGCCTTCCCTGGTATCTTCTGTTGTTAGAGAATACATTTCCAACATAGAATAGTCGTATTATTTCTTCTTTTGTAAAATATTTAGATACGGCTCTTGCAATTGATGGTGTAAAATCTGGTCTTAAAACCAAGGTGTTTCCGTCTTTATCAAAGAATTTATATAAATCTTTAGATTTCGTAAGTGTAATATCTTTATAATATACGCTCATGTACTCGAAAGTTGGCGTCTCAATATTGTCATATCCGTATGTTCTAATCAAATCCTTAAGCTTTTTAATTAGAACATCTCTTTTCTCTATTTCTTCATTATAAATATCTCGTACTCCTTCAGGAGTATGTAATATGGTTTTTTTCATTTAGTCTCCTTTATTTGTTTATAATTTAAGAAATTTTACTTTAGCGCTTCACCGCACTAACACAATAACATAGTAAATTAAATTATATACTTTGTCAATCTTTTTCTTCTAATTCCATGCTTATCATATCAAGATATGGAACTAATAGATTTCCTTTTTTATTGAAAAAATGGTTTTCCTTTAATTCATCAAATCTTATACTCTTTCGACCACCTTCTAAAGCTCTGTTATTATAATAATCAATCTCTTCAAAAGTAAGATAATAGAACAATTCCTTCTTAGTAAAATAAATAATTATAAAAGATATTCCATCTTGATTCTTATAATCTCTCATAAACTCAATCTGGTGCTCATGAATATTATGCATAGGAAATGTATCAGTATTACACTCTTTTGCATCAAAACAAACAGGGATTCCCTGTACTGCTCCAATATAATCTACTGTACTTTTCTTCTCAAAATACGCAAGTGTTATCTGCTTTGTTGAAGAATCAATATTAATAGGCGTTATCGGAGTTGGAATCTTCTGAATTAATGCTAATTCATTTTCTTTATATATTTCATTTGTCTTATTAATCATTTCCTCAAGAAACGATCCTCTTAGACCTCTAGAATTCCAGGTTGCCATATTCTTCCTCTATTATTCTATTAATTACATTAGGTAACGGCGCTTTAATCTCAATGTTATTATAAATAGTTATATATGAATGTAATGCCTGGGTGGATAACTTATATAAACTTTTATAATGATTATTTATTTCTTCATCACCATATTTTATATCTCCAATTATAGGATGATTAATAGACGCAAGATGAGCTCTTATCTGATGTGTTTTACCAGTGATAAGATGAATCTTAAGAAGACTTGTTTTATCACTATTTGCAATAACTTTAATATCAGTTTCAATATTAGATTTTTCTTCGGTATTACTAACACTAACTTTATTTATCTTATTATCTTTTGTGAGAGTTCCTTTAAGCCTTATATCTTTTTTTACATACCCTTTAACAATACAGATATAATATTTTGTAATATTTCTTTCTTTTAATGCACAGGATAATTCCTGCTGTCCTTTCAAAGTCTTAGCCCCAAGTATAACACCAGTTGTATTATAATCTAATCTATTACTTATAGATGGATGAAAGAGTCTATAATCTTCTAATGAGTATCCTTTTTCATTAATAAGATATGAAATAATGTACTCATTAATTGATATATCATTGGCTTTACTCTTTTGTGATAATATATTTGCTGGTTTATTGCAGGCGATTATGTTCTCATCTTCATATATTACATCTATTTTATAATCAATTTTTTTGTAATAATTATATTCGTCAGCACTATTATCAAGTCCTCTCATTTTGTCAAATGTTTCATCGGAAAAGAAAACTTTAATTATGTCCCCCTCTAGGAGTATAGAACTGCCATCATCTTTCTTCCCATTTAGAACAATATTCTTTTTTCTTAGCATTTTATATATGAAGCCACTAGAAGAAGCACTAAAATACTTCTTTAAGAATTTATCAAGCCTTTGATTTTGTGTTGAAGAATCAATAACTATTTCTTTCATTATTATCCCTTAAATCTATATAAATCTATGCCAAAACTTCAGTGAAATCATTAATAAAGTAATCTGCTGTATCTCTCATCAGCTCTTCGCCATAAGCTTTAATACTTCTCTTATCATATACTGCCACGCTTCTTATATTTGCTTCGTTAATAGCCTTTATTACCGGGCACAAATCGTCAAAAGCAATAATATTTTCTGGCTCAACGTCTAATCTTCTTGCTGTCTCCTCAAAAATATAAGGAGTGTCTTTATTAGTGCTTAAACTATCGGCTGTAATAACAAGATCAATATAGTCGTATAAATCATTATTCTTAAGACCTGCTTCTATTAATTCATGTGAATTACTTGTAACAATAGCTATTTTGATATTATTTTCTTTAAGATGCTTTAATAATTCTTTGGCGCCTTTCTTTGCCTTGATTTTGTTTTTATATGCGTCATAAGCCATGTTATGCCATATTTCTACAAGTTCTTCAGGCGTTTCCTTAGTATTGAAGTTCTCATGAAAGAATTCTGCTACCTGATTAAAACTAAGACCATCAAGCCAGTTCTGGAGGTTATCTGGATGGGTCATATTCCTTTCTTTCATAAAATCAATATCAATTTGTTGCCATACTCCATTTGAATCAAGAAGTGTACCATCTATATCAAATATTGCTGCTTTAATATTACTTAGCATAAATTCTCCTTTGCTATCAAAGAAAAAAGAGTGTGTGTTCCACACTCTTTGTAATTATTCTTGGTTAAAAAATACATCAGGAACATCTATTCCTTTACTATTATCTCCCTCATCAGATTGGCTATTTGTATTATCATTTGTATTATCATCTGTATTAATTGATTCAACAGCCACATCTTCTGAATAAGGGACTTGTGCAACCTGCTCTGCAATTACTGTATCCGCTTCAGGAGGCGCTAGTTCATTTCTGTTAGAAACCACAATATCGAGATAGCCCTGCATCTGATTAAGATAACCATCAGCCTTTTGTCTTGTCTGTTCCATTGTAGCAGTCATTATATCTTGTACTATCTTAAGCTGATTATCTGTATATGCGATTGCACCTTCTTTAATATCATTAGCTTCAAGAGTTGCTTTGTTAAGAATCTGTTCCGCTTCTTTTGAAGCAACAAGAACAACTTCATTAGCTCTTGCGTATGCTTGTTGCATAATCTGATGCTCACTTACAAGTTGATCTGTCTGAATTTCAGCTTCTTTTATAATAGCATCTGCCTTCTTTCTTGCAGCAGCTATGATATGTTCCTGATTATTAATAATTCTCTGATATTGTCTTATTTCATCAGGAACTGTTGCTCGTAAATCTTCAATATAGCTTTCTAAATCATCTCGATTAACAACAATAGAATCTGTCTTAAATGGAGCATTCTTACATCTATCAACATAATCCTGTAATTCGTTAATCATATCTTCAATTTTACTAGCCATAATCTTGCCTCTCCTTAATGTTTAATATATAGATTTAATAATAGGGACTATTATATCTGGTACAAATTCACTCAAATCTCCTGAAAGCATAGCATGTTGTCTAACAACGGTTGAACTTAAGTACGCATATTTGGGATTTGAAGGTAAAAATATTGATTCCACACCTTTTACCTGTGTACTGTAAATACCTGCTAGAGATGCTTCGTATTCATAATCAATAGTATTTCTAACACCTCTAATTATAACATCAATATTATTATTAGCAATATAATCAGTAGTTAAGCCTGAAAAAGAATCTACTTTGATATTAGCAATGTCTTCTGTCACAAGCTTTATCATTTTAATCCTGTCTTCAATAGAATAAGACACATTCTTGTCCTTGTTATCCATAACTAGAATAACTAATTCATCACATATTTTCGATGCTCGTTTGATTATATCAATATGCCCATTTGTAATAGGATCAAAACAACCTGGATAAACGGCTCTCATAAAAGCACTTCCTTATAATGTTTTTCTAAAAAACAAATGCTTATTTGTTTTATATTTTTTCTCTCTGACAAGTTCTAATGAATATTTTTCTACATAAGAAAAATCAGTATTAATATCAGCTTCAACAATTATTAGACCATTTTTTCTTAGTACATTAGAATTATCAAAAAATTCTAGTATATTTTCCTCTATTCCTTGATTATAAGGGGGATCTAAGAAAATAATATCAAAACTATTGTCTTTAAAGCGTTTAATTGCACTTAATACGTTATCACATATGACATTAGAGTATTCTTCAAGGTGACATTTGGCAATATTATTATTAATACATTCAATAGCTTTTCTGTAATTATCAACAAATGTTGCTGAAGCGGCATATCTAGATAAAGCTTCAATTCCGATTTGTCCACTTCCTGCAAATAAATCAAGAAAGTCACAATCTACTACTTCATCATTAATAATATTAAATAATGTCTCTTTTATTCTATCTGTAGTTGGTCTTGTATTATCACCTTTTATTGTTTCAAGGTTAAGACGTCTACATTTTCCTGCAATAACTCTCATATATTATAAATCATTCTTTAGAACATATAGTAACAATTTAAATGCTGCTATTGTTGCTTTAAGTCTAATCTTATCTCTATTACCTCTGAAATGGTATTTTCTTACAATAACACGTTTTCTTGATGCACAACTAATAAATACTGTACCAACTTTTGTATTGTAATCATCACTTTTCGGCCCAGCAACACCTGTTGTTGCAAGAGCATAGTCGGTTTTAGATACATACAATATACCCTTTGCCATTTCTCTAGCAACAGGATAAGATGCTACACCATTTTCAGCAATAATTACAGGGTCAACTAGTAAGTTCTTAACTTTAGAAAAGCTAGAATATGTTACAAACCCTTCTTCATACACAAGTGATGCTCCCGGAATACTTACAATTCTTTCGGCAATCATACCACCAGTTAAAGACTCAGCTGTTGCAATAGAAAGACCATATTTTTTGAGTTTTCTAACACATTTCTTGGCTAATTTATATTCATCCATACTTAAATATTCTCCGTAAGAATGTTCTTGTTCTTAACAAGATAATCAATTAATGATACAACTGTAAGTACTAGCGAAGCATATATTAATACAAGTTCTACATAAGATACAATAGTTCCAAGGGTTGTTCCAGCAAAGAAATATGATACATTAAGGATAAGAACAATTATCATAGTCATCTGAAATGTTGTCTTAACCTTACCCCACATACTTGCTGCAATAACAACTCCGCTATCACTAGCAATAAGTCTAAAACCACTAATAATGAACTCTCTAGCTATAATTACAATTACAATCCATGCAGCAATTTGATCAGATTCAACTAGACAAATTAATGCTGAACATACAAGTAATTTATCTGCTAAAGGATCCATAAATTTACCAAAATTTGTAACTAAATTTTCTTTTCTAGCGATTTTACCATCAAGTAAGTCTGTAAGTGAAGCTACACAGAATATTACTTCCGCAATAATTCTAAATGTAAAGTCTTCAGGCTCATACAGCATAAAAAATACAAAGAATGGAATTAGAATCACCCGAAAAAGTGTTAACTTGTTAGGCACATTCATTAAACAATCTCTCCTATCAAATCATATTCATTAAAAGAAGTAACCTTTCCTTTTACAAAGTCTCCTGAATTAAGAGTATTCATTGATTTAATGAAGAATAATCCATCTACATCAGGAGCATCCATATAGGTTCTTCCAATATATACATCATCATCAACAAGCTTACCTTCAATAAAGACATTAAATTCATGTCCTATTAGCTTCTTGTTGTTATTACAAGATATTTCTTGTTGGATTTCCATTATCTTGTCTCTTCTAGAGTCTTTTATATCATCATCAATTTGATTATCCATATGAAATGCCTGGGTTCCTTCTTCTCTAGAATAAGAAAATACACCTAGTCTTTCAAATTGATTGTTTTTAACAAATTCTAATAATTCATTATAATCTTTTTCAGTTTCACCAGGAAAACCAGCAATTAGCGTAGTTCTAATAACAATATCTGGTATTTCACTGCGAAGCTTATTAATTATATTATTTAGGCTATTTAGGTCGGTTTTTCTTCCCATAGCCTTAAGAATTGTATCACTACAATGTTGAATTGGCATATCGATATAATGACATACCTTATTATTTCTCTTAATAGATGCAATTAAATTATCATCTATCTCTTCTGGATAGCAATATAGAAGCCTTATCCATTTTAACTCTTCTATTTCTTGCAATTTATCTAACAATTCTGGGAGCATTTTCTTCTTGTAAATGTCCATCCCATAAACCGTAGTTTCCTGTGCAACAAGGATAATCTCCTTAACTCCCATAGAAACAAGATCTTTTGCTTCTGTAATTACATCTTCCATTGGAACTGATCTGTAATTACCACGAAGAGTGGGAATAATACAATAAGTGCATCTCTTGTTACACCCCTCTGCAATCTTAAGATATGCAAAATGTCCTCCTGTAGACAATAATCTTTTCTTAGGATTAACAAGTTTATCAAGGCTATCTATATAGAAATTATTATTATTTCCAGATAACACATCATTAATTGCATTAACTATTTCATCATAAGAATTAGTTCCAATTACTGCATCAACTTCAGGAAGTTCTTCACTAAATTCTTTACTAAAACGTTGTGATAAGCAACCAGTTACAATTAATGCTTTTAGTTTGCCTTCTTTCTTCAATTTGCCATATTCAATTATTGAATTAATGCTCTCTTCCATAGCATCATGAATAAACGAACATGTATTAACAATAATAATATCTGCTTCATTTTCATCATCAATAATTGTATGTCCTGCAGCGTCTAATAACCCAAGCATCTTCTCAGAATCAACTAGATTTTTGTCACAGCCAAGGGATGCAAAAAATATTTTCATAAGAAATTATTCCTCAACAGCAGTTACTGTCTCATTTTCTGTCTCAGTATTAAGATACTTCTCATAAGCATATCTGTCATTTGATAAATCTTCTTTTAAATCTTGTAATTTCTGATTCTTTTCTTCGATTTCTTCATCAGAAAGAATCTTTAAGTCGCCATTATAAAGTTCTTCAACAGCTATGGAAAGTGCTTTCTTTTTATCAGCATTTTCAACATTCATAGGTTCTGCGCCATCAATAATTTCTCTGGCACGCTTAGCTGTTGCACATACTATACTATATCTACTATTTACTACAGGCTCCTCACCAACTACAACGTCCTGATTTACCTTTCTCATAAGTTCAACATACGATGGATGTATCATCTGTTCTATTCTCCTTTCGAATACTCTTTTAATTCTTCTTGCATTTTCTTTATTGAATCGTTATTTCTAACGGTTCTTGCATGTTCACATTGAATAATATTATGAACTTTATTAACACTATCTTCAAGCACATCATTAATAATTAAATAATCATAATTATTCATAAGATATGACTCTTTAGAGGAAATGGCCATTCTTTGAGCAATAACATCGTGAGCTTCTGTTCCTCTGCCAACAAGTCTTTCTTTTAATATTTGGGCACTTGGTGGCGTAACAAAGAGAAGCAAAGCCTCTGGGAATTGTTCCTTTACTTGTAATGCTCCTTGTACTTCTATTTCAAGAATAACATCTTTTCCTTCATTGATTAGTTTTTCCACATAGCTCTTAGGCGTTCCATAAGATCTGTCATTAAACGTCGCATATTCGAGCAATTCGTCATTATCAATCATTTCCTGGAACTCTTCTTTTGATTTGAAGAAGTATTCTCTTCCTTCCTGTTCTCCAGGACGTTTTTTTCTAGTAGTTGCTGAAATTGACAAATGATATTCATTTGGATGAGATTGAAGCAGATGTTTCATTATTGTCCCTTTGCCAGCGCCGGAAAAGCCCGATAAAACAACAATTAATCCCTTATCATTCTCCATAATATTCAGCTCCTTTCTAAGCTTATTGTATATACATATGAGTAACTTCTCGCTCATAAGAAAATCGCTTCGAAGTTCTCATATGTCTGAATTAATTACTATAATTATTCAATATTCTGAATCTGCTCACGGATTTTTTCGATTAGCGTCTTCATGTTAATGCCTGTGTTGGCAACTTCTGCGTCACTTGATTTAGAGAGGATTGTGTTAGCTTCGCGGTTTAATTCTTGTGCTACGAAATCAAGCTTTCTTCCAACAGGCTCATCACTGTTTAAAGCATCTTTTACTTCATTAATGTGACTTTTTAATCTTACAATCTCTTCATCAATGCAGATTTTATCAGCAAATATTGTAACTTCCATAGCAAGTCTATTTTCATCAATATTAGAATCATTTAATAAATCTGCTATCTTTTCACGAAGTTTTGTCTTATATTCTTCAACAATTTCAGGGGATTTCTTCTCGACAAAGCTTACATCTTTTGATAAATCCTCTAGCTTTGCAAGTAAATCTTCTCTAAGTCTTTCACCTTCTCTTGTTCTATTATCAATAATTTCATCGCAAGCACTTTGTAAAGCATCTGTTAGAAGCTTCTCGATTTCTTCAGTAGACTCTTCTACTTCTTGCAATTCTAATACTTCATTGTATCTTGAAAGACTAGCTGCAGAAATACTTCCATCAATTCCGAACTCATTAGAAATCTGTTGAATCTTATCGTAATACATCTTCGCTATATTCTCGTTATAAATAATCTCATATTGAGAATCAGCATTTTCTTCATAATTAACGAATACATCAATCTTGCCTCTATCTAGGCGGTCACTTAGATAATTTCTAATAAGTCCTTCAAATTTAGCAAAGCCTCTTGGAGTCTTAATACTAAGGTCAAGATATCTATGATTTACTGCTTTTAATTCTACTATAATTTTTTTGTTGTTATATGAACATTCTCCATGTCCAAAGCCTGTCATGCTTTTTATCATATTTGTCTCCGAGAATAATAAATTTCCTACTTTTAGGCATATAAACACATAATAAATATATTATAGATGTTTTAGGCTATATCGTCAAATATAAAACTATTGATTTTTATGTAAATATTAGACTATAATTTGTAAGATATTATTAAGAAAGGAGAAACAACATATGTCATTTGATGGTTCTACAATTCACGAGCTTGCATACGAATTAAATAATGAGTTATCTGGATGTAAGATTAATAAAATTGCGCAACCTGAAAGCGAAGAACTTCTCCTTACAATTAAGGGAAATGGCAAGACTAATAGGCTACTTATATCCTCAAATGCCTCTCTTCCTCTTATTTATCTTACAAGCACTAGAAAAGAAAGCCCTATGCAGGCACCAAATTTCTGCATGGTTCTTAGAAAATATATAAATAACGGAACGATTAAATCAATTAGTCAAGTTGATTTTGAACGTGTAATTAAGATTGAAATCGAACATTTAGATGAATTAAAAGATTTGTCTAAGAAATATCTATATGTGGAAATAATGGGCAAGCATTCTAACATTATATTTACCAATAGTGATAATGTAATTATTGATAGTATAAAACATATATCTTATGCTGTTAGTTCCGTAAGGGAAGTTCTTCCTGGACGAGATTACTTTATTCCGCCTCAAGAATACAGAATAAGCCCTCTTAATGTGACTAGAGACGATTTTATGAAAATATTAGAGAAACCTACTACAGTCTCTAAAGCAATATATAAGTCTTTTATAGGTATAAGTCCTTTTATCGCAATTGGAATATGTGAAAATGCTGATATAGACGCAGATTTTTCAACAGATTCTCTGGATTCTGGAATGAAAAATCTTCTTTATGTACGCTTTTCGGAGTATATAAGTGATATATCAAGCAATGATTATAAGCCTAATATTATACTAGAAAATAATATTCCCAAAGACTATGCTCCCGTTATCCTTAAAGGACATAATGATATTATTAGATTTGACAATATGTCTTCTCTTCTTGAAAAGTTTTATTCAGAAAGAAATAGAATTACTAATATCAAACAACGTTCAAGTGATATTAGAAAAATAGTTCAAATTCATATAGAAAGAAACGCCAAGAAGCTTGATATTCTAAAAAAACAACTTGACGACACAGAAAAGTCAGACAAATTCAAGCTATATGGTGAACTTCTAATGACTTATGCCCAAAATCTTCCTGTTGGCGAAAAGAAAATTACTGTAAATAACTATTATACTAACGAAGAAATAACAATTTCATTAGATCCGACACTTAATGGAATAGAAAATTCCAAGAAATATTATAATAAATACAATAAGTGTAAACGCACTAAAGAGGCTATCATCCCACAAATTGAGCAAACACAGGAAGCTTTAGAGCATCTAAAAACTATTGATGCTTCTATAATGCTATGCGAAAACGAAGGTGATCTCAAAGGAATTAAGGATGAATTAATTGAATATGGTTATATTAAGAAGAACTACAAGAATAAGAAAAGGCAAGTAAAATCAAAGCCTCTACACTTTGTAACCAAGGATGGATATCACATTTATGTTGGAAAAAACAATCTTCAAAATGATGAATTGACATTTGATTTTGCAAAAGGAAATGATTGGTGGTTCCATTCTAAGAAAATTCATGGCTCTCATGTAATTGCAAAGGTTAAGGATAACGAAGAACTACCCGATCATATATTTGAAATCGCTGCTAATGTTGCTGCATACTATTCTTCTGCTCGCGAATCTAGTAAAGTAGAAATTGACTATATACAGAAAAAGCATATAAAAAAGCCAAACACAGCTGTGCCTGGCTTCGTAGTATATTATACAAATTATTCAATTGTTGCAACTCCTAGTTTAGAAGAGGTCAAGCTGGTTTAATATCCATATTCGATACTATTATAAATATGCTCTGTCAAGTTCTTCGAAAGTATGTCCATCTTCTATGAGTTTCTCGATATCTGACTTTGCTAGAGAAAAAAGCTCTGCATCATTATAAATATCTGCTAATTTAAAGTTAGCTTCTCCGGATTGGCGAATTCCCATTATATCGCCAGGTCCACGAAGCTTTAAATCTTCATTTGCGATAAAGAAACCATCATTGCTGGAATTCATTATTGATAGACGTTTATTAATTTCAGAGCCTTCAGAGGAATCTATAAATATACAATAGCTTTGATAACTACCTCTTCCAACTCTACCTCTAAGTTGGTGAAGTTGTGCCAGTCCAAATCTGTTGGCATTTTCTATCATAATTGTAGTGGCGTTAGGGTTGTTGACTCCCACCTCAACTACCGTTGTGGATATAAGAATATCAATTTCTCCTTTAATAAATCGCTCCATTACGTCATTTTTCTCATTTGGCTTCATTTTCCCATGAAGGACTTCAATTCTTATATTATTAGGCATATATTCTAGAAGTTTTTCTTTATAATCAAGAACATTTTCTGCTTCTGTAATCTCCTTTGCTTCCACAAGAGGACATATAATATATGCTTGATGGCCTTTTTTTATTTCAGACAAAATGTGTTTGTAAGAATTGGGACGCATATTCTCTTTCACAACACAGTTCTTAATAGGTAGTTTCGTCTTCGGGACGTCTTTTATATTAGAAATATTCATTCCCATATAAATAATCATAGAAAGGGTTCTTGGAATAGGCGTTGCAGACATAACAATAGTAAAAGGATTATAACCCTTGTTACTTAGTGCTTCTCTTTGTTTTACACCGAATCTATGCTGCTCATCAGTAATTACTAACCCGATACTACCAAATTCCACCTTGTCTTCAATTAAAGCATGTGTTCCAACAACAAATAATTGATTATTGTTATTTATTTCTTCAAGTATTTCTCTTCTTTCCTTTGCTTTAGTAGAGCCTGTAAGACATACAACTTTATAATCTAATCCAAATAATGTAATTAAATCCATAAAATCCTTGTAATGCTGTCTGGCAAGCACTTCTGTTGGCGCCATAATTGCCGCCTGATAGCCGTTTGAAACCATATAAAGCATGGAAAGAAAAGCAACAATGGTTTTTCCAGAGCCAACATCACCTTGAATTAATCTTTGGGTTACAAAAGGGGATTTAAAATCATTTAATATATCTTTTAAGGCCATTTTCTGACCATTTGTTAGTTCGTATGGTAACTTAGTTATGGCATTTTCAACTATTTTTTCATTAGTTATTGAAAATGTGTTATCTATCTTAACCTCATTAGAATTATAATATTCAAGACTAAGGAGAAACTTAAATATCTCATCGTATGCCAGTCTTTTTCTTGCATTATAGTAATCATCTAAAGTATCTGGATTATGAATATGCTTTAGAGCATCATTAATGCCATAGAGATTATTATTTTTTATAATTTTTTCTGGCAAATACTCTTCAAAAGTAACATTATTTAGAGCTTCTTCTACAGTTTTAATAATTAATTTATTAGATATCCCCTTAGTAACTGAATAAATTGGATAAGGTTTCTTACATAAGTTCTCGTATTCCCGAGGTTGATAGATTTCAGGCTGCTCCATTTTATATGTGCCATACTCTTCTATTAATTTGCCAAAGAATACAAGAGGCGTATATGTATATAACTGATTTCTAATATATGGGGTTCTAAACCACACTAATTCTATTATAAGATTAGGCGTAAAGCCTTTTGCTAGAACTATATCAAATCTTTTTGTTTTTTTTAGCATAGCATTAGAACGAAGTTCTAGTGTTATAGCTATTTTTTCTCCAACATGTTTAGATAAATCTTCTTCTTTAAGTGGCTCTTTATAGATATAATATGTTCTAGGAAAACGAAGGAGTATATCACCAACGGTGTATACTCCTAACTTATTAAGGCTCTTCGCCTTACTTTCTCCTATTCCTTTAATTGATGTTACTGATTCATTAATATACATATTATTTCCTTAAGTTATAACTGTATATAGTATTATTCTACCGATGCAACATAATAATATACAGGTTGTCCACCTGGTTGAACTTCAACCTCAAGAGAATCAAAATCTTCTTCAACCTGCTTACCTAACTTGATAGCATCCTTTTCTTTCACTTCATCACCATAATAAATGGTAATAATAGCTGTAGAATCATCAACCATTTCTTTAAGCATATCAATAAATACCTTATTCATATCCTTATCAACGGCAAGTATGCCAGAATCTCCAATTCCCATATAATCGCCTTGAGATATCTCTTTATCATCAATTACAGTATCTCTAACAGCATATGTTACTTGACCGGTCTTAACATTCTTAATCTCTTCTTCCATACGACTTAGATTCTCATCAACAGACTGATCTGGAATAAAGTTAATAATAGCTGTAATTCCCTGTGGAATTGTCTTAGTTGGAAGAACAATTACATTCTTATCTTCACATAAAGTTGCAGCCTGATTAGCAGCTAAGATAATGTTCTTATTATTAGGAAGAACGAATACATTCTTAGCATTTACTTTATCGATTGCAGAAAGTACATCATCTGTTGAAGGATTCATTGTCTGACCGCCTTCAATAATATAATCACAACCAAGCTCTTTAAATATAGAATTCATGCCATCGCCAATTGAAACAGATACAAATCCCATTTCTTTAGCAGGTTCATTATTTGCAGGCTTTTCTTCCTTCATAGAGTCTGTAGCATCAGCAATTTCAGATGCTGCCTTCTTACTAGACATACTTTTAATTGTCTTATCATATTCAGTCTGGATATTCTTAATATCAATTTTAGTTAGAACACCAAGTTCAAGAGCTTTATTAATTACTACACCAAGCTCATCTGTTCTGATACTAACTGAAATCTCATCACCATTCCAATTAACTCTAACATGACCACCTTTAGACTCTAAGAATGACTTTAATTCCTGTTCATTCTTATTAGTAAACTTCTTCTTAAGATTAATAACAAAATCAGTATGATATGTATATTGTTCTTCTTCAGGCGCAGATTCTTCTTTCTTAGAATCATCATCACCTATTGTAAGCTTAACATCCTTGCCAAGTAGATAATCATATCCACCTTGAAGTACGCATACAAGGCCTTGTCCTCCTGAATCAACAACTCCAGCCTGCTTTAATACAGGAAGCATATCAGGAGTCTTAGATAATACTAATTCTGCCTCTTTTATAACTTCATCAACAAAATATACAAGATCATCTGTTACTTCAACCATTTCTAAAGCCTTATCAGCAGCTCCTCTTGCAACTGTAAGAATTGTTCCTTCTTTAGGCTTCATAACAGCTTTATATGCAGTCTCAACAGACTTTTGCATTGCTTCACAAAGGACATCTGTTGTAATTTCGTCGCATTTTCCCATTACTTTGCTAAATCCTCTAAATAACTGAGATAGTATTACACCAGAATTTCCTCTAGCACCACGAAGAGAACCAGATGAAATAGCCTTTGCAAGGGTCTTCATTGTAGGATCTTCTAATTCACTAACAGCTTTAGCAGCTGACATAATTGTCATGCACATATTAGTTCCTGTATCACCATCAGGTACAGGGAACACATTAAGTTCATTAATCCATTCTTTCTTAGATTCTAGATTATTTGCACCAGCTAGAAAAGCATTGGCAAATTGTGAAACAGTAATTTTATTGATTTCTTTCACTTGTTCGCCCTCCTTTAGTCAATTACACGAACGCCTTCAACGAACACGTTCATCTCTTTAACTTTCATTCCGGTAAACTCTTCTATTCTGTATTTTACGGTTTCCTTTAAATTATCAGTAACTGTTATTATGCTTACGCCATAAGATACAATAACGTGAAAATCAAATGAAATCTCATTGTCACCGTTAATTACCACGTTGATTCCATGATTCAAATAATCCTTCTTGAGAAGTTTTACTAAACCATCCTTCATATTAACTGCAGCCATACCTACGATGCCAAAACATTCAACTGCTACAGCACCAGCATAAGTTGCAATAACATCAGTATCAATAACAACTTTTCCAAGCTTTGTTTCTATTTGTCCTTGCATAATGAACCTCCATAAACGTTCTTTATTTTAATGCATAACACTATTACTAATTATATACGTTTTATAATAAAAAACAACGAACTTTTATATTTTTAGAAAAAGTAACAAGTAAATTCTAAAAATGATTAATTAATTGTATATTTTTATATACTAAACTTTAATATATGGAAAAATCAAAAAAAGTACATATTTTTCTTGTAAATTTCTACACCTTATGATAAGATGTTCGTGTTGCGGTTTGCTTATGTATGCGAATCGAGTTTGATTTAAGGAGGAAAAGACAAATGGCTAAATGTGCAGTTTGTGGTAAGGGAGCTCATTTCGGAAATAATGTAAGTCACTCACATAGAAAGTCTAACAGAATGTGGAAATCAAACATCAAGTCTGTTAAGTGTATGGTTAATGGAACACCTAAGAGACAATATGTATGTGCTAAGTGCTTACGTTCTGGAGCAGTTGAAAGAGCTTAATTCTTACTAAGAATTTAATATAAGAAATCAAAATACTTCGAACGAATTCTTTTCGACTAAAATGTCTTCAAAGAATTGTTCGAAGTATTTTTTTGCCATTAATTAATGCTACCTATCTCTTATCCTTATCTACGAATAATAACGAAATCATAGATGCAATACTAAATAGTAATATGAATATACCAAGATGAATCCAGTTCATAGCAATGTTTTGCTTGGTTGGTTCATATGCCTTATCATACATTGATTTAGCTGCTTCATCCTCAACACGAATCATAGTCTCATCTCTACCAACCTTGTCTAAGACTTTACCCAGATTAGTATGATATACGATAGTCTTACCCTTATAATTCTCTAAATCGCCACTCTCCTTAAGAGAATCTAATACTTCACCAATGGTCGTATAGTATTTAACCTCTTTATTCAAGACATTACTGTTAGAATCCTTCAACATCTTAAGCGCCGCGCCTATTGTAACAGGCTCAATTAAAGTAGTATTCCTTACATCACTAAGACTTTCATCATTTTGAATAAAGTTAAATACATCACCAACTGTAATTGGAGTGTTAGGAATAGCTGCTGTATTGTATTCTTTTGCTGTAGAGCTCTTAGATGCTTCATTTAAGGCTTTGCCAAGTGTTATTCTGTCAATTATAGTCTCGCCTCTAAGATCAGCAAATTCATCATCGCTTTGAACAATATCTGTTATCTCACGAACTGTCATTGTCTTACCAACTTGAGTTTCTCTTAACTCTTTAACGCTTTCGTTACTTTCATCAGATAACATATCAATTATTTCTTCACCTGTAAGAGTTATATCGAATTCAACATCATCAACCATATCAAGCATATCAGTAATTGCTTGATATGGTAAATCATTAACATTTGTTTCGGCCGATATTACTTTAAAACCTGGACTTGATATTGTAAGATACGTAAGTGGCTTAACTACATTAGGAAGCGCGAACAAACCACCAGAAAATATCAATTGAAAAATTAATACAAAAGGCATTATTGTCATAGCCGCTGTTGTATTCTTGACTAACGATGAAATAAATAGCGACAACATATCAGAAGCATATGTAATCAATAAAAATGTAATACCAATATCAACGATTAACCATGGTGTTATAATTCCTTCTCCGTCGAAGTTAAATCCAACCAAGTAAAATGTAATAACAGATGCTAGTGACTGTAAAAAGCAAAGAAGCAACTGATAGATCATATGTGCAAGTATATACGAGTATATCTTCATTCCAGAACGATGCTCTCTCTTGATAACATCTCTCTCTCGACATATTACTTGAATTGAATTAAAAGAACCATTCCAAAGGCATACGCATACAAGAGCAAATCCTCCAGTTAAAGTTCCTTCTCTTGTAACACGAAAATCACCGCCTAAAGCAAATCCAACAAGAAGCGCAACAAGAACAGCCATTACAATCATTACCCAGTCATTCTGGTACTTTAACATTCTTATACATTTACCTAGATATATCTTGATTTGTTCCATTCCGCCGGCGTGGCGAATCTTTAGTCCTATACTTTCATTAACATCATTTTTACTATCCATTATTCGTCACCTCGGCATATTTTAATATATAATCGTCAGCCAAGCCATCTCCACCTTCTTCAACTTGATTAATTCGCTTAACTATTTCTTCCATACGATCTCTTTCGAAGAATTTTCTTGCATCTTCTACACTTCCATAATATGCAAGTCGACCAGTCCTTGTACTATCTTTTGCAAGTACAATAACATCATCAAATAAATCAATTACTCTATCAGGACTATGTGTAATAACAATAACAATTCTTCCTGAATCGGCAACTTTTCTTAACCTTTCAAACAAGTCTCTTGCCATAACACCATCTAATCCTGAATCAGGCTCATCTAAGATAAATAGCGATGGATTAGATAAATACTCAATAGCAATAGAAAGTCTCTTAATCTGACCACCTGATAAGGTGCCGACTAGATTATCCTTAACTGGAGTAAGCCCGAAGATATCCATTACTTCATCTGCGCGTTTATTACGTTCTTCTTTGCTTAGGTTCTTAGGAAGCCTAAGTTCCGCGTAATCTCTTACAGTCTTAATGACGCTATCCTTATTTCTCATCATCTGCTTTTGAGGAACAAAGCCAAGCTCATATATCATATTCTTATATTCAGAATACACATTCTTTCCTTCTAGAATAACTTCAGCATCAGCTTTCTCGTAACCGTTAACAGCGTTCAAGAAGGTTGTTTTACCAGCTCCAGAACCACCAAGGAGAAGAACCATGTGACCAGCAGGAATTGCCAAGTGAATATCTTTTAGAAGGTATTTCTTAGACTTAAGCAAACCACTCGCAACACGCTCGTTAAGGTTAACAGTAAGACCTTCTTTCATCACAGCAACAGACCCGTGTCTAGCTAGCTTTTCCATTTCTTTTTGAAGGTCATCAACCCTGTATCTTGGTTGACAATTCTTATTGAGCGCCCAATAGAACATTACAATAAAACGTGGTGAAACTGCTACATATACTATTCTCCACCACTTGCTTGCATCGTATAATTCGCGATAGCCTTCAAATATACGCCAATTATAAACAAAGAAAGGTATAACAAGAACTGCATCAACAACTACAAAGATAGGCGTAATTGAACTGTAATCTTCAGCAGATAACACATGCCTAAAAATATTTCCTAATGCCATTACCACAGCATTGATAAACATTAAAAAAGCATATACTCGTCCGTCAGACTCACAATTGGCACAACGAGCAAGTTCATATTCCCTGTACCAAGGAATAAGCGCAATCCACCATTTTGATCCTGATTTCTTCAGCATTAAAGCTGCAGCAATAATAAATAAACTGATAATTATTATTGAAATAAAATTAGATGAATTGAAATATAAACATAATATTACATCTAATACAAGTTCCATTATTTAACTCCTTCAGCAACAGAATCGCTAACCATATCTCTAATCTCTTCAGCAGCAGCTTCTCTTGCTTCAGGGTCCTTACCCTTGTCACCATTAGCCTTAGCTTCTTTCTTATCTGCTATCTTATTAGCAAATCTATCAACAAAATCAGGAACCATATCAAGAATCTTATCAATTCCTGAATGTGTAGATATATTCATAAGTCTAGTAGTTCCATTATGAATTACAATAACAGCGGAAGGTGTGAGTTTGCCTCCTACACCACCAGCACCATTATTCTTTTTATCATCAGTAAGTGCTCCAGCAGCCATACCAAAGGATACATCAACAAGTGGTAAAATAACTGTATCATCGATTCTAATAGGCTCTCCCACTACAGTCTTAGTTGATAGAAATCCGTCCATTCCATCAAACATAGAACCCATTGTTGTCTTAAATACTTCATTATTCTTTTCCATAATATATCTCCTCCCAAAAATTTATTTTTCTTAAATTATTACGTTCAAAATCCACTAAAATAAAGTATAACATAGAAATAATTCAAATTCTACATTTTATACATACCTTTTGCGAAGTGAATAAACCATATTATGCTAATATTTATGCGCTTTTTACTTCCCTATTATTAATAACTTCCTTAATTTCACTGCGAGTAGCTGAAGATTTCTGATTCATTATTAACATCTGTAGGCGGTTCTCTATATTAGCAAAGCTAACATCAGGGTCATAGTCTAATGGAAGAAGCTCGATGTCTGGGAACATTTCCTTGAGCTTCTTGCATATTCCTCTTCCAATAACGTGATTTGGGAGGCATCCAAATGGCTGTAAAATAACGAAATTCTTACATCCTTTAGAAGCATAATGGATTATTTCTGCTGGAATAAGTATTCCTTCTCCCGTATCAAATGTATGATGAATGACCTCATCACTTTCCTTCGATAAATCATTAAGAAGAACTGACTTATCATGAAGTGGTTCATCCTTAGCTAGTCTGTCTGTAAGTTTATGAGCAAAATCAAAAAAATGATTAGCAATAAACGACCAGAACTTAGTTGCTTTGTCACGCTTAACCTTGAATTCTTCTATTTGCTTACCTTGACAGAAATATGATTTTTGAATAACATCTGTCATCTTAGCTTCAATTATCTCGAAATTATTGCTTTCTAAGTAACGTTCAATATCGTTATTTGCACCAGGATGGAAGTTAAGCAAATACTCTCCTACTATAAGTACTTGCGGTTTTTTAATACTGTCATCATATTCAACAGCATCCATAATCTTAAGAGCTTTTTTAAAGCCTGAAATGGCACCAAATGTACCTGACTTACCAATTGCATCACATAAGACATTAATAGCCTCTTCAAAAGCATTATCACTAGAACCCTTAACCTTTTCGTAAGGACGTTTCTTTCTTAGTATCTCTTCTAATGTATCAATCATTGGAAGTGATATAGATACACGAAGCATTGTTGTTGCACTAATCTTAAAGCCAGGATGCATTTCATGATAATCCACATCATCATTAGTCATAATAGCAACATTTTCAAAGCCAGCATCATCAAGAGCTTTCCTTAGAATTGTTGCATAATGTGGTAATCTACAGCAACCTAGATACTTTGCCATTCCTACTGCCACTTCGCTCTTATCATATTTGCCACTTGTAAGTTCGCCTAGAATCTCTCCTATAACAATCTGGGCTGGGAAGCATATATCGTTATGTGTGTATTTCTTACCAAGTCTTATTGCTTCATCTCGCCCCACATCAAGTGGCACTGCTTTAATACCCTGGGCTCTGAATGCTGCTGACATAATCATACAAAATGCGTGAGAACTATTAGGAATTAGAACAATCTTCTCTTTACGCTCTTTCTTAGTAAATTTAACATCATATGGATCAGGTAACTCTTTAACTTCAAGTTCCTGATTAAGCATTCTCTTTCTCTTAATTGTTTCGATAAATGAACGAACTCTTATTCTAAGAGGTCCCTGAGCATCACTTTCATCAACTTTAAGTATAAGAGGCGCTTTATTACTTGTCTCTTTCATTAAACGAACAACTTCATCAGAAAGGACTGCATCATGACCACAGCCAAAGCTTACAATCTGTATAAATTCAAGATTAGGACTCTTTGCAGCAATAATACTACTTCCTAATACTCTGGCATGGAAATTATTAACAATATCAACCCTAGACTTACGAAGTTCAACGTTAGGAAGTTCTGGTAACGAATCTGCAGTAAGCACTGCAACCCCCATATCCGTAAGCAATTTAGGAAGTTCATGGTTAATCAAAGGATCATTATGATATGGTCTTCCTGCCATAACAACAGCAAAACTATTGTCATCTTCTACTTGTTTAATAACTATACTTCCTGCTTCTTTTAATTCCTTGTCATACTGTGATTGAGCATTTAGAGCAAATTGTACTGCCTGCTTACATATAGCTACATCAGTATTAAAAGTGTCCTTCATGAAATCACATAGCTGTTTCTCAATATCCTGATTAGAATACCAATAAAAATAAGGGGCATCAAATTTAACATTTGAATAGTTTTGTGGATTATCGGAATTATTAATTACAATAGGATATCCTTTGACAAGAGCACATCGAGAAAAGCTTGTCTTTTCTGTATTTTCTGATGGCATAACAACAATAGACGGCATAAATACGCGGTCTACGCCCATCTTAATAAGTTCTCTAATATGTCCATGGACAAGCTTTGCAGGGAAGCATTCTGTATCTGATGCAACAGCTTGAATACCATTTTCGTAAATATCTCTTGTACTTAATGGCGATATCTTGAGTTTGTATCCAAGAGAACCAAAGAATGTCCTAAAGAATGGCATACCTTCCCAAAAAGCTAATGCTCTCGGAATACCAATTACTTCTTTTTGTTCTTCTTGAAGTTTTTCATAAGGATAATCCTTATTTTGTAATTTATATCTTATATCAAACAGATTAGCTGTTTTATTCTTGTTACTATTAATCTGTCTAATCTTCTCTTTCGTATCATCTGCCTTAGGGTCACCAATTACTTCACCCTTTTCGCATCTATTGTTTGTTACGAAACTTCCTCCTGTAGAGAAGGTGAGAATTGCCCTTTTACAATGATTAGTACAATATGGGCAAGGTTCATTATTAAGTTGTTTATAACTAAATTCCTTAAGTTCTTCTTCTGTTAGAAATGTACTTACATATCCATCCTTAGCCGCTTCTTCTTTAGCTTTCAAGGCAGCGCCAATGGCTCCCATAAGCCCTGCATAAGGAGCTCTAATTACTTCTCTTCCTACATATTGTTCCATTGCGCGAAGAACGGCGTCGTTTTGAAAAGTTCCGCCTTGAACTACTATTTTGTCACCAAGAGAGTCTATATTAGGAACACGAATAACCTTAGTAAACACATTTTCAATTATAGACCTGCAAAGCCCAGCCATAATGTCATTAGGCTTCTTACCGTTTCGTTGTTCTGTAATAATGCTACTATTCATAAAAACAGTACAACGACTACCAAGACTAGCAGGTGTATCTGATGAAAACGCACTATCACCAATATCCTGTGTCTTAATATTAAGTGTCTTGGCAAAATTCTCTAAAAACGAGCCACAGCCTGATGAACAAGCTTCATTTACAACAATATTAGTGATAATTCCATTTTCTAGCCAAATAGCTTTCATATCCTGACCACCAATGTCGAGAATAAATGTGGGATTATCAACATATTTTGAAGAAGCCATACTATGGGCTACTGTTTCTACAATGTGGCCTTCAGTACGAAATGCCTTAGAGAATAGGAACTCACCATAACCTGTTGACGCAGCACCTTTTATAACAAGCTTTGCATCATTTTTGTTATACTTGTCATATATATCTAGAATTGCCTTCTTAGCAACATCGAGAGGACTTCCCTCATTAGAAGCATAGAAACAATCAATTATCTCATCATTCTTAGCATCCATTAATACAAGCTTAGTTGTGGTACTACCTGCATCAATACCAAGAAAAGCTTCTATTACTTCACCTTTATTAGGGGTATAAGAAGGCAAACTATTCTTAGGATGTCGCTTGTAAAATGCCTCTTTTTCTACTAATGTATCAAAATACAATAATGAATTCTTATTTATGTCTTCTTCTACACTATAAGAATTCAATTTGCTTATAACATCATCAAATGTAAAATATTCTGCTTCGCTATGAAGTTTCTTGATACTTAAAGCAGCACCATATGCTACCATCATCTCTGGGTGTTTTGGAAGTAAGATTTCATCATTCTTAAGATTAAGTCTTTTAGCAAAAACCTTGCTCAGCATTGGATGAAATGTTAGTGGACCGCCCTCAAATGCTACAGGCGCAGTAATATCAAGACCTTGAGATAATCCACCAATAGTTTGCTTAGCAATAGCATGATAACTTGAAAGGGCAATATCTGCTTTGCTAACGCCTTGATTTAACAATGCTTGTATATCAGTCTTGGCAAACACTCCACAACGTCCCGATATATCATATACACTGTTTCCTTCCTTAGCCAGTTCATTCATATCACAAGGTTCAATTCCAAGCACTGCAGCAACCTCATCAATAAATGCACCTGTTCCACCTGCACAGCTTCCATTCATACGCATATCGAAGACTTCATTTTCACCATTTTCATCTTCCTTAAAGAAAATAATCTTTGCGTCTTGACCGCCTAATTCAATGGCTGTACCAATATTTTGATATTTTTTCTTGAGAGCAAGAGAATTAGCAACTACTTCTTGTGTGAAAGGAATATTAATAGCTTTAGAAAGTTCTCTTGCACCACTACCAGTCATACAGATACGAAATTTCTTATCACCAACATATTCTTTAATTTCTTCTAGTAGTTTAAGAATACTTTCCTTCTGTCTTGCAAAATGGCGAATATACTTATAGAACAAAGGAGTATTATTCTCAAGAAGAATTATTTTAGTTGTTGTTGAACCTACATCAATACCAACAGCATATCTTTTTCTATTTTTGCTTTTTTTATTATAATCTTCGTTATTCATAATTTAATATCTCCAATTATCGTTTATCCTTATCAATGAATTCCAATACAATAATTGCCGCTAATGAACTTATAAATATAATAATTAGAAGATGTACCCAATCAGATACAACATTTATTCTAGAATGCTCATAATCATTACTAAATAGTTCTGTAGTAGCACCTTTTTCCACTATTTTAGACAGCTTGTCTTTGCCAAGCTTATCCAATACATCTTTGAATTTGACATGATACACTATGGTAGTATCCTTATACTCGTCTCCAGCAGGATTATTGTTAAGATAGTCAATTATCTCTCCTACTGTAGTGTAATATGACAAATCAGTATTAAGATTGTCTTTAAGACTATTAGTATTCAATATAATTCTAAGAGCTTCTCCAATAGATGTATCATCTAATAAAGTAACATCATATAAGACATTGAATTTCTCATCTGTTCTAATAAATTCAATTAGTTCTCCAATATTTACAAATGCTTCCACTCTTGTATCAAGCATTTCTGCAACAAAATCAAAATCATTACCAGCAGCTAGAATAGCTGACAGTAAACCACCAAAAGTAACGCCTCTGACAAGTTCACTATTTCGAACTTCAGCAAAATCTTCATCTGTCAAAATGTTATTAATAGCATCACGCATACTAGTTGCACCGCCTATTGTGGTTTCCTTAATTCTCACAATATTCGGTTCTGTGCTACTCGACATCTCGTCTAATACATTACCAATGGTAATTCTGTTAATTAGCGGTTTTTTTCTTAACTCTGCAAACTTATCATCAGTTAACAGCATCCTGCAGGCTTCTTCAGCAGTCATTTGACCACCAACCTTAATTGACCTTAGCTGTTTAACACTTTCATTGCTTTCATCTGTGAGCATATTAATTATGTCTGAACCCTTAACATCTAAATCCATCTCAGAACTCTCTAAGGCGCTCATCATACTATCAACAGCTTTATATGATAGATTATTAACATTCATCTGAGATGCCAAAGAGTCAAACCCAGGTGCCGAAACCGTTGTGGCAGAAATAAAAGTAATATTATCAGGTAACGGGAAAAGGCCTCCCGAAAATACCATTTGAAATATCAATAAAAAAGGCATAATTGTCATAGCAATTGTAGTTGTTCTAACTAAAGCAGAAATAAATAACGCCAACGTATCTGCAGCATAAGTTACTAAAAACAAAGTAACTAAAACATCTACAATAAGATAAGGAGAAAACAAACCTTCTCCAGATATCTTCATTCCAACAATAGAAGCTGTAAGTAATGTTATTATGCACTGTAAAAGGCATATAATAGCCTGAAATAACATATGTGCCATAATATATGAAGATATATGCAGCCCTGATCTGTGTTCTCTCTTAACGACATCACGCTCACGACATATTATCTGAATAGAATTAAATGTTCCATTCCATAAGCATACGCACACAAGCGCAAATACACCCATCAAAGTGCCTTCTTTAGTAATTCCAAAATCCTTGCCTAATGCCAATGACACAAGGCCTGCAATTAGAGCAGACATAGGAAGTGTAATCCAATCATTTTGATATATAAATATTCTGACAAGTTTGCCAAAATAAATAAATGCCTGGCCAAATCTTCCCATGTATCGTATGTTCAATTTATTAGTTGAGTCATTATTATTAGAATCAGCCATTTTGAATCATCCTTGCATACTTTTCTATATATTCATCAGCTCTACCATCTCCGCCTTCTTCAAGTTGATTTACAGTTTTAACGATTTCATCCATAGAATCTCTCTCAAAGAATTCTCTCGCTTCATCAATCGTACCAAAGAAAGCCAATCGTCCTGTTCTATTACTGTCTTTTGCTAATACAATAACGTCATCAAAGAAATCAACTACTCTATCAGGACTATGAGTTATTACAATAACTATCTTATTATCATCAGCTATTGTTCTTAATCTTGCAAACAATTCTCTTGCCATGACTCCATCAAGTCCAGAATCAGGTTCATCTAATATGAATAGTGCAGGATTTGACAATAGTTCCATACAAATAGAAAGACGTTTTTTCTGTCCACCAGATAACTTTTCAACTAAACTATCCTGAATTGGAAGAAGGCCAAAAATATCCATTACTTCGTTAACCCGGGCAATCTTGTCACTACGGGGAATGTCTCTGGCAAGTCTTATCTCAGCTGCATCGTATAAGGTCTTCTTTACAGTGTCTTTATCTCTCATCATTTGAGGCTGAGGGACAAATCCAACATTATGCTTCATCTTGTTATAATCCTTGTACATGTTTTTGCCATCAAGAATAATTTCTGCATCAGCCTTTTCAAAGCCATTAACTGCGTTAATAAAAGTTGTTTTGCCAGCACCGGAGCCACCTAAAAGCAACACCATATGTCCAATAGGAATTTTCATCTGGATATCTTTTAATAGATATTTTTTCTTAAAGAAGTCAATGACAGAACGAGACGCAATATTAACAGATAGTCCCTCGTTAATATCACTAGAAGAACCACGTTTTACAATATTAGACAGCTCTATTTTGATGTCTTCAACCTTCCACTTTGGTTGATAACGTTTAGACAATCCCCAAATTAATAATGGAATAAAACTAATTTCTCTAGAAAAGCAAAGCAAAATCCACTTTTTGCTTAAACCATATAACTCAATTAGACCATTATATACCCTAATATTGAATATTAAAAGGGCTAAAATTAATGCAATTATAAATATTACGTATAAATAAGTGAAAACAGTATATGACTCATAATAATTATCAACTAAATCAAATATAGTAGCAAGCATTGCAGCTAATGTATACAAAAATGACAGTATACTATATACCCTTCCTTCAGGCTCGCGATAGGCACATCTTGCAAGTTGATATTCCCTAACCCAAGGAATAAGAGCGAAATACCATTTTATACCAGATTTTTTAAATACAAATGCGGTACCTACAATATATAAAATGCTTGGTAATAAAAAAATAATAGAATATGAATCAAATAATAATATTAGTATTAGTTTTACAAATAAATTCATGTGTTTCTTTCTAGTTCTTCAACTGTTTTATTTCATTTATTATTCTCTTTGTGTTAGAGTCAAGTAATATTACTAATGCAAAAATAACAACACTTACTAATTGAAGCTTGCCTTTTATATAGACGTTTCCATCAAAATATAGTTCTTCATCCACAAAATCAGGAATAATTCTAACCTTCTTATCATATACTGGAGGGAATAAAGACAACACTCCACTAACTTTTCCAGTAGTATCAGGTGAGCCAAGTGAAAAGTCAAGGTCTGTGCCTCTCATATTAAGGCCTAAGCTTTTGATTAGTTTTTTTAGCTCTTTTATTACTTTGCTAAGCCATTCCTTATTTGTTTCATCAAAAATCACAGAATATATTTTATCAGCATTCTTCTTAAGTTCTTCTATCTTCTTATTAAGCTTCTCATATAACCTTTTAGGATTATATCTGTCGAAGAACTCTCTCACCTTAACGAAAAACTTCCTATCATCTTCGTTAAATCTTTCTTCAAAGTCATCACTTTCTGTATCAACTATATTAGGCGAATTCACATCAACATCCTGAATATCATCTAAATCAAGAGTTTTATCTGTAGCATCCTTATTATCTTCAACTATTTCTTCTTGCTTAACAGCTTCAGATGTTACATCTTCATTCAAAGCGGCTTCGTCATTTTCTATTTCATCTATTGTGGTTTTATCTTCGATTTCTTCTTCTGAAACCACATCTTCATTACTATCCTCAGACTCCTCATCATTATTCTTTCTTGGTAGAATCCTGACAAGAGTCCCTAATATACTCACATTGTAATTAAGTCCTTCGTCCTTGAAATAATCTACATGAAGTTGTATAAAATGCAGGAATGTACATGCTTTGATTTTGACATTATAATTCATCTCTCTATCAATATTCCCTTGAATCTTAAACCAAAATGGTGCTAAGAGGACATAAAGAATAATAAATAGTATTAGACCAATTATACAAAGCAGGACAATTCCTATGATTTTTAAAATCGTAAGAAAAATAGCCATATTTTAATTCCTAATAGTCATAAATTTACTTTTACTCACTTCACCCGTATTAATGAGTACATCTTCTATCATAAATTGTATAAGTTTTTTGGTTTCGTTTTTGCCTTTGCCAAAACCAACTATCTTGTAATTAGCATCTATAAATCTATCAGTATTTACTTCAGAGTAGCTATACATTACAAGAAGTTCATCTTCTTTATCGCTAACAACAACCACATAATAGTTAAAAGGCATGCTTTTACTATTAGCAAGTCTAAGTAGCATATCAACTGATTCATCTATTATATTGTCGCTAAGATAAACATTTAATACATCCATAGATAATTCCATATTGACTAGACAAAAAAGCAGTTTACACTGCTTTTTAGTAATTACGATTTGTCCATAGTTTTGCTTTCTTTAATTCAAGATATTCGTTATAAGCTTTCTCTAATATGTCTTTCTCATTAGGAAACTTTAACAAATGATAAGCCTCGTGATATTTGTAATATCCGGAATCAACAAAAAACTCTTCGCGTTGTGGCTTGCTATGATAACTATTACTTCGCATTAAAAACCAATGAACATCTTTATTCACTTCCCCTTCAGGGACAACAAAGTTGTAGGAACTTTTGCCAACATATTTGATGATTTTAGCATCAGCACCAGATTCTTCTTTCACTTCTCTAAGTGCTGTTGTTTCATGGTCTTCCCCTTCCTCAACAGTTCCTTTAGGAAGAACCCATCCCTCATAACGATGATGAATATTCTTGTATAAAAGCAAAATCTTCCCACGATAGATTACCACACCACCACAACTTATTGCCTCGATCACACGCAATACCTCCTTGATGTGGATTATAGTCATAAAAAAGTATAAACTAAATACAATAATTATTCAAGTTTTACGCTATAAAATAGAAGTGAAATATACTATTTTTGCGTGTTATCATTTTCGCTAAAATATGTGTCAAATACAGCTTTAGCAATTGGAACAGCCGTTTTGCTACCAGAGCCACCCTTCTCTTGTAATACAGCTATAGCCAGTTCTTTATCATCCTTCTTAGCATAACCTACAAACCATGCATGAGCTTCATCTTTATTGTCATTGAATTCTGCAGTTCCAGTCTTACCATATGCCATATAATTGCTACCATTTAATCCTGTAGCAGTACCATCTGTTACAACATAGCGCATATACTCTTCTATTTGATCTGCCTGAGCTTGTGTTAGAATGGAATCAACTGTCTTACTTCTGAATGTTTTAACATTAATTCCCTTATAATTAGTGACACTATCTAATATATAAGGCTCCATAAGCTTACCATCGTTACATATAGCACTAGCAATCATACACATATGCATTGGTGTAACAAGTGTCTCTCCCTGACCAATTGCAGTTTGCATCATAAGTGTATCTTTAGTGGAATCGTCAATTTTGAATTGACTTGTACTTGTATTACTAAGTCTTGTAGGTAGTTTAGTATTAAATAGAAGCTGATTACACATCTGAGTAAAACCATTCTTATTAAGACCTAATCCAATCTCAGAAAACGCTATATTACATGAATTACCAAAGGCTTCCATAAATGTCTGATGACCATGAACTTCGCCATGATAACAACGAATTGTGTAATTATCAACAGTTAATTTTCCTTTACAATCGAATGTAGATTGGGCTGCATTAGCATTTTCTTGTAAATATTCTAAAGCAGTTACTATCTTAAATGTTGAACCAGGAGCATAGAGACCCTGTGTAGCTCTATTAAGTAAAACAGAAGTTTCACCTTGTGATAACTTCTTATAATTATCGCTTATGGTATTAGGATTAAAATTAGGTTTAGATGTCATAACAAGGATTTTGCCAGTCTTAGGCTCAATAGCAACAACTGCACCATCATAATCCATATTATCATATGCCACTTCCTGTAATTTGTGATCTAATGTAGTAACAACTGTATCACCCTTATTCTTAACGTTCATAAGGTCATTCTTAATACGTTCTAAGAAAAAGGCATGACTTCTAAGCATATAGAAGTTACCATCAAGTTCTACTCCTGACATACCATTACTATCATAACCTACAGCATGAGCATACATATTGCTGTAAGGATAACTTCTCTCATTATCAGATGAAGATGATGCAAGAACAACACCATTTCTATCAACAATATCTCCTCTAATAATGTTTTCTGCTAATTTATCTAGTCTTGCATTGTAGGGACTGTTAATAAAATCATCACTTTTAAATATAAGAAAATAGCAAAAATACACGCAAAGAGCAATAAATAATGCCAAAAAGAAATACATTACAACAGCAAATTGTACGTTTCTTGATTTGTTAGAAATATTAGGCTCTATATCATTAACAGAATCCTCATCTCTTCTATTTCTTTTTCTATTATTATTCTTCTTTTTGATATCGACTTTTTCAACATTAATCTTTTTATCGCCTTTTTTCTTAGACGATGGTCCACTAATCTTTTTCTTTCGGCCCTTCTTAGATTTATCATTATTCAAATCGATAACTTCTATGTTGTAATCTTTTTTACTCATATATATCTCTTTTCTACATACTATACTCAGTACCAAGTTCGAAAAAGCTTCGATGTTCGAAAAAGCTTCGCTTTTCCTCACTGTTTGGCTCTCGCCAAAGTGATTTTCAGCATAATTCTTTTTCGAATGCAAGCATCCTTAAAGAATTATTCTCAGAACCAAGTTCGAAAAAGCTTCGCTTTTCCTCACTGTTTGGCTCTCGCCAAAGTGATTTTCAGCATAATTCTTTTTCGAATGCAAGCATCCTCAAATATTGTCAAATTGTCGACAATAAAGTCCTTGAATTATCGCAAATAATACCATGGTACTTAAGAGAGAACTTCCTCCATAACTTACAAGAGGTAAAGTTACTCCAGTAGATGGAATGAATTTGGTTACACCACCAAGTGTAATAAATACCTGTATACCATAGAGCGTTCCAAGTCCTAGGGCTATAAGTTTATAGAATTGATCTCTAATCTCCATAGCAATATTAAAGAACATAAATATACAACTAATACATACAAATATTAAGCATAGCGCAAATACAGCACCTAATTCCTCTGATATTGCTGCGAATATAAAGTCTTGTGATACAACAGGTATCTTATCTGGCATTCCTTGACATAAGCCAGAGCCAAACCACCCACCTGTTCCTATGGCAAATAAGGACTGTGATACCTGATAGCCTTGATCTTGAATAGTTCCAAGAGGATCAAGCCAAGCCGCAACTCTTACTTTAACATGGTTAAATAATAGGTAAATCAATACGCCTCCTACAGCCATACCTAGAAATGAAATAATTAGATATAGTGGCTTCCTAGTTGCCACATAAAGCATAACAATATATGTAAATAGGAATATTGTTGCTCCACCTAAATCCTTAGATGCAACTAGAATAAGCACATGAGCACCGGCAACAAGAGTTGCAATAAGTACTTTCCTAAAATCAGAGGATTTAAAATCTATCTTCATCTTAGATAAATCATCTTCAGGAAGTACATAAAGCATTGCTGCTACAAAGAATACAAATATAATTTTGATAAATTCAGATGGCTGAATTGCAATTGGGCCAAGATTAATATTGATTTTAGCACCATATACACGTGAACCCACAACAAGAACTAATAGTAAGCCTGCTATACCAACTATAGCATATATCCATTTTAACCTGTTCCACATTTTCAATTTAGAAATAAGAGCTGGTATAAAACACGTTGCAACCATACCAACAGCTGCAATTACAAACTGTTTTATAGCATTTCCCATATCAAGTCTTGCTAGAATTGAAAAGCTTATTGTCATAAGCATGCACATATTATTAATTAAAGCATAGCTTGCATGTTTGTATATTTTCTTGTAAATAAGCATACAAACACCAAAAAATATCATTTGCGCAAGCATAAATAAGAGAATCATCATATTGTTGGTGCTTACAAATATACACAAATTCAAATCAATTAATATTGTATACATAATAAACACCTGACGATGATAAAGTCTCTTCTGTCTTTCTTTGCTTACACTTCTTCTTAATGCAGCAAAACAGTCATATGTATAAATTGCAAATAAAAATACAAGTATAAATCTACTAACGTAGACTACTATATGAGCCATTATTCTACTCCTCTTTTGAAGTGACCTTTCGTATAATTTGATTCACTTCCTATGTAATAATCTATATTATCAATAAAACTACCATAAAACCTTTTTAAAACATCAATTGTTTCATTCTTATTCTCGAGTGTAAAATCCATTTTATACTTTTTAAAGCCAGCTTTATTAATTAATTCTGTCTCATCAAGTAAACATGTCGGCAAATCATTATAAATGACATTATAACACACCTTGCACTTGTTTCGCACAGGAAAGCTATAGCCTTTTTTATCTTTTATTCTGATGTTCTTCTCCTTCTTATCGCAAGTATTACAATTCTTATTAATACAGTTAGCACTTACCATCATAGGATATCTGCCATACACAGTAAGAATGCTATTAGAATTATCTCTATGCATAAGTTCTTTGTAATTAAGCTCTAATGGAGAAATATTATAATCTATACCCAAATTATTAATAGTGTTAACAGCATTGTTGTTATAAGAATAAAGATGAGAGCCGGCTATTATTATTCCCTTTAAACCTTTATCCTTTACAAAAGACAATCCATCATAACTCGACACAATATATCCATCGTATTTCGTTAACAAAGAAATATTATCTTCTAGAAGTTTAAGGGCCTTATCTCTTATAACTAATGGTAGTTCAACAAATATTCTAGAAGCTTTATATTTTTCTTTTATTTCATCAATTTTTTCAAATAATTCATATTCACTAACCGGAATACTTAGATCAAAATCTATGCTATAATCTTTTGCATTATATATATTTCCTATGGCTTCTAATTGTTCATTTGAAGAAACAGAAATCAGCAAGGAAGATATATTGTTATTTATTGTATTATTTATTTTAGCTACACTATCTTTAGAAATAATAGGTTTATTTCTTTTAAACTTTGACAAAATTAAATCTTCAAGTTCTTCTAACACTTCTCTTCGTAATCTATTAATCTCACCAAGAGGAATAAATATATTATCATCAATTTCGTATTTAATATCTGTTATATCAAAAGAAGTTGAACCACTTTTTCTAAGTCTTGTCGAAATATCTTCTCTAGTAACAGGTCGTTTACTGGCTTTTTCTACAATATTCCCCTGTCTATTAATAGAATAATCTTTGAAATTTGCCGTTATACTAATAGGATTATCTATTTTTGCTTTAATATCTAGAATAACCTTTAATTTATCTTCAACAAATCCATAATCAATCTCTTTGTTTTCGTGACTTGGCTTTGTAAATGTAACCATATCACTTGTATTTCCATAGTAATAACTATTAGTAAAGCCACATCTGTTGCCTAAATCCAGTAAGAACTTGTAATCATTTTCCTCAACTTTATAATTATCAATTCCTTTATTCACATTATCAAGTAATATATCAACATATTTCCTATAAAGGTATACAACATTAGTTGCATATTGTTTTTGTTTCATACGACCTTCTATCTTAAGGGAAGATACACCACTTCTATATAGACTAGGAAGGTCATTAATGCCACATAAATCCTTTAAGCTAAGAATATAGCTACCTTTAGTTTTAAGGGGTTTATTATTCAAATATGCTTCATAAGGCAAACGACATGGTTGAGCGCACCTGCCTCTATTACCGCTTCTTTTGCCAATTAAGCTACTCATAAGGCAATCACCAGAGTAACAATAGCAAAGAGCTCCATGCACAAATACCTCAAGTTCCATTCCTGTTTCTTCATAAATGTTTCTAATTTCTTCAAGAGACAATTCTCTTGCAGGAACAATGCGAGTTACGCCAAGCTTTTCTAATAACTTAACGCCATAAGAATTACATATTGCAAGTTGAGTGCTTCCATGAACATTTAAATCCGGGAATTCTTCTCTAATATACTTAATAAGTCCTATATCTTGTACTATAATTCCATCTAATCCGTTTTCATAATAGAATGATATGTAGTTATATAAATCCTCATTGAATTCTTTATTTTTTATTAATGTATTAAGGGTAAGATAAGCTTTTTTACCATGTAAATGTGCATAATTAAGCGCTTCTTCGCTTTCTTTGTAATCAAAATTATTAGCAAATGCTCTTGCAGAAAAATGTTTTCCACCAAAATACACAGCATCTGCACCAGCATCAATAACTGATTTAAATATTTCTAAATTTCCTGCAGGTGCAAGAACTTCCATATTACGCATAAATATTCCTTTCTACATCAAAAATTCCCAACACTGCGGCTGGGAATTCTATAATATTCAAATGATAATCATGAATTATAATTACTTGTAGATGGTCCTAGAAGTGATTCTTCAAGAGATGCTTCTAATTTAGTCTTAGCAAGAAGTAATTCCTTCTTTTCTTCATCTAAACTTTCTATACGTTTCTTAAGTTCTTCATTCTCAACTTGGAGATTAATAAGATCGTGTTTGAATTTAAATATATCCTGATCTTTATTCTCACAATCACTTTCAAGCTTATCAATTTGTTCTTTTGCCTTAAAATAATCGTCAGCAATATTAACTTCTGTTAGAATAGCCTTCATATCTGCAGGCAATTTCCTAAAGCCATCTATTTCATCAAATTCTTTTAGCTTAGAATTAATATATGATGCAACTCTTTGTAAGTATTCTTCCTCTTCATATCCAGAGATTGTATATTTTTTTCCACCGATTAGAACTTCTGTATTTTTTTTGGCAGACATAACATTCCTCCTAAATCAACCTAACACCATTATTTAACCATATATTATCCCTTTATTCAAGACACTTAATGCCAAAATGTGAAAAAGCTATATCAGTTGCAACTCTTCCCTTAGGTGTTCTAGTTATTAAGCCTTCTTTAACAAGGTAAGGCTCATATACATCTTCTATTGTTGCAGCTTCTTCACCAATTGTTGCTGCAAGAGTATCAAGACCTACCGGACCTCCATTATATTTCTCAATAATAGTAAGTAGTATATTCCTGTCATTAACGTCAAGGCCTAATGTATCAACATTAAGTCTATCTAACGCTGATTTGGCTATATCTTCAGTAATTATTCCGTCATATTCCACCTCTGCGAAATCCCTTACTCTTTTAAGTAAACGATTAGCAAGTCTTGGGGTTCCTCGACTTCTTCTTGCGATTTCATAAGCACCCTTACTGTCAATATTAACATTTAATACTTTAGCCGACGCATTAACTATTGTAGCTAACTCCTCTGGATTATAGAATTCCATATGAAATATTACACCAAATCTATCACGAAGAGGTGCGCTAAGAAGGCCAGCCCTTGTTGTGGCCCCAATTAATGTAAACCTCGGAAGGTCTAGTCTAATTGATTTGGCACTTTGACCCTTGCCAATCATAATATCAATACAGTAATCTTCCATTGCAGGATATAGAACTTCTTCAACTTGTCTATTAAGTCTATGAATTTCATCTATAAATAATATGTCATTTTCCTTAAGTCCATTAAGAATTGCAGCCATTTCTCCTGGTTTTGCAATTGCAGGACCAGAAGTCACCTTGATATTTACTCCCATTTCATTAGCTATAATGTTAGAGAGTGTTGTCTTACCAAGTCCAGGTGGTCCATATAATAAGACATGATCTAGTGACTCACTACGATTCTTTGCTGCTTCAATATAGACCTTAAGATTTTCTTTAACATTTTCCTGTCCGATATATTCTTCAAGAGTCTTAGGTCTTAATGTGGCTTCAACAGACGCCTCTTCCTTCTTTAATTCAGTAGATATTACTCTTTTCATATTATTTCACCTATACATTAAATGTTATATCATAACTTTAAGACATTCTTTAAGCAGTTCTTCTTCTGTCATACCCTCAACATAATCTACATTATTAAGGGCTTCTCTTGACTCTGTCTTAGAATATCCTAAGGCTTCAAGAGCCATAACAACATCAGAATCAAATGCACTTTCTTTACGAGGAGAATTGACATTAACAAGCTCACTTGCATCAAGCTTATTGCCTAACTCAAGAATAGCTCTTTCTGCAATTTTCTTTCCAACACCCTTGGCTGCACAAATAGCCTTAACATCACCTGTAATCAGGGCATTCATCAGTTCATCAGCACTAAGCTCGCTAAGAATAGCAATTCCAGCCTTAGGGCCAATACCACTAACTGATATAAGCATTTCAAATAGCTCCTTGCTCTTCTTCGAAGTAAAGCCATATAGAGACATTTCGTTCTCTGTTACATGAAAATGTGTATATATCTTAATGCTTTCTCCAACATTTCCAATATCAACTATATCAAGAGAAGGCATCATAACTTTATATCCAACGCCTCCGCAGTCAATATATACGTAGCTATCATCTATACTATCAAGTCTCCCATTAAGAAATGCTATCATATCATATCCTTCCTGTCTTCTTTTATATATTATTAAAAATCTATTTTCTTTAACCTCTACATAATTTAGATTTTAATTAATATGCATTCTAATTTAAACTTCTCTTCAATATATTGCTTAACAGATTCTTTCTTATCATATTCAACGAGAAGTTGCGCCATTCCATCTCCACCAGAGCCAACACCCTTATATCCTAACACACCATCAAGTTCTTTGATATTATGAAAAAATTCATGAAGATATGGTGCTTTCAACTCCTCAGAACAAATAGCAACATTTGTATCAAATCCTTCTTGATATTCACACATTATTTCGCCTAGTTCATTATATTGTTCATTTTCCAAACAATTCTTTGCTATATTAATTATATCTTTATTATAAGCACCAAGAAAATCATGAAGTTTTCTATCTTTTTCATCATTGATAATAGGATAATGACTATTCAAATCAGATAGAATCTTCTTCGTATTCTTGCCTTTTTCTAAATCAATTGCTAAAAATGCCCATTTACCAGAGCTTTTAATACTAGTTATATCAATATTATCACCATCAAATTGAATAAGTCGAACTCCTCTTCCATAAGCACATATCTGGTCAAGCTTACCACACATTGAACCTGCATTATTCTCAGCTATAAATGCAAGATTCATCTCCTCTTCAAGACTTATATTTAATCCATATACTTTGTTAAATGCTCTTATAATACCAACACAAATTGCTGCAGAAGAAGACAATCCTTTTTTTAAAGGAATCGTTGATTTTGTGCAATTAACAGTAATTCCATAGACGTTATATTTATCCAATATTACCTTAGCACTAGATATAACATAACTAAAGAATTCATCATCATTATTATCATCTAGTAATTGTTTTTTAGTTAGATTAATCTTCTTATCTTCGAATTCATAAATAAACGTATCAGCTTTCTTAGCATTAAGATAGATTCCTTCTTTAAGTCCTATTACTATTGCATAACCCTTCTCAATATCGGGATTATCAACTCTATATGAAGATGCCCAATCAGAATGTTCTCCAAGAATACAGAATCTTCCGGGAATAAATATATCTACAGAATTATCCTTATGTAGAAATTTATCTACTCTTGAATAAACAGCCTGGGCAATAACACCGATTAAAGCACCTGTTACAACGCCTGATATTAAAAGAACAGGAAGATAGTAGATTAAATATCCTGTATCAAAGAAAAATATAGCAACAATAAGTTGACCTACATTATGCATAACGCCGCCTACAACAGATACCGTTATCATTTTGAACTTAGAGAATCTGTATAGAAGATACATGCATATAAAGCTAAGCAAACCACCTGCTAAGCTATAACACAAGGAATACAAATTTCCAAACATAAAGCCAATAAGAAGTACCCTTAAAATCGATACGACAATGGCGTCAAATGGGCCAAATAAATATAATAATAGAATTATTACAACATTAGTAAGTCCAAGCTTCATTCCCGGTACACCAAAAGGTATAGGGATTAAAGATTCTATATAACTGCACACTAGTGCGAATGTTAAAAAAACAGCAAGTGCTGGTAATGATTTCTTCATTCTACTCCTATTTGTGCACATTTATCTACGAGTAACTCCCCGCCGCTGAGAATGCGGCTAAGGAGTTCTCGTAGATAATGTGCCTAACATTATAAGCACAAACCAAATCTAGTACTAAATTAATTAACAATACTATCATAATCGCTACTATCTGAATCCACAACAGTAACGACAACTCTGTTAGGAAGACATACAATGGTCTGGCCTGATTTATTCACTTTCCCTTGCTTTATGCATAGATGATCTGGGCACTTTGCCTCCTTCATATAACAATAACCATCTTCAATAACAATTGTATTAACTATCTCGCCTCTATGCTCAATTTCTATTTCTCTATCGACACTTAATGGATATGTTCCTATGAGATTATCCCTTTGCTCAATTGTTACATATTTGCCATCTTCAGAGTAAATAAAATGCCATATTATAAGAACAATTACTCCCACAAGTAACAACGATATTATTAATATAATATCTCGCTTTCTAAGCCACTTACCCATCTAATTCTCCAATATAATAGAATCCTTTACATTCTGTTAATCTAACATTAACTATACTTCCAATAAGTGATTTATTGCCAGGAAAATGAACAATAGAATTATTGCTCATCCTTCCGCTAACAAGAGTATTGTCCTGAGCATTAACATTTTCAACAAGAACACTTTGAACGCTTCCTGTATATGCATTAGCCTTTTTTCGACTAATTGACTGTACTTCTTCTAACAACCTATCAAATCTATCCTTAACAATATCTTCAGGAACCTGGTTATCCATTGCCGCAGCAGGTGTACCCGTTCTCTTAGAATATATAAATGTAAATGCTGAATCAAATTCCACTTGTCTTACAACATCCATTGTTTCAAGGAAATCTTCTTCTGTCTCACCTGGAAATCCCACAATAATATCAGTAGTTAAGGCAATATCTGGGATTTTATCTCTTATTTTATCAACTAATCTAAGATAATCATCCTTGGTATAGTGTCTGTTCATCTTAGTTAGAATATCACTACTTCCAGATTGAAGTGGTAAATGTAAATGCTTACATACATTCTTAGAACTTGCCATAACTTCAATTAATTCATCAGACAAATCCTTAGGATGACTCGTCATAAAACGTATACGCTCTAATCCTTCTATTTCATCAACTTTCTTTAGAAGTTTTGCAAAGTTAATGTCTTCATCTAAACCTTTTCCATATGAATTAACATTTTGTCCAAGAAGCATTACTTCTTTAACACCATCATCAACTAAACTCTTTATTTCATCTATGATTTCTTCAGGAAGTCTAGAACGCTCCCTTCCGCGAACATAAGGAACGATACAATAGCTACAGAAATTATTGCAGCCAAACATTATATTAACTCCAGATTTGAATGAGTATTTTCTAGAAACAGGAAGTTTCTCAACAATACGCTTAGTATCTTCCCATATATCAATAATCATATCCTCTGATTGAAAAGTATTATATAGAAGCTCCGGAAACTTAAATATGTTATGAGTTCCAAAAATAAGATTAACAAACTTATATGACTCTTTAAGTTTATTAATAACTACTTCTTCCTGCATCATACATCCGCAAAGGGCAATTATCATTTCAGGATTCTTTTTCTTAAGGGAATGAAGATATCCAAGACGGCCATATACTTTATTATTAGCATTTTCCCTAACTGTACATGTATTATATATAACGAAATCCGCTTTTTCATCATCAGCAGGTACATATCCCACTTCTTCAAGAATTCCAACAAGCTTCTCTGAATCTCTAGCATTCATCTGACAGCCAAATGTTGTAACATTATATGTAAGTTCTCTGTTTAACTTATTAGATTTTTCTCTAACTAATTCTTTTAATTTGTTAATATATTCATATTGTACGTTAGTCTCTTCTATATCTTGTCTTATATCTGTTAAATCACTCATTATATCTCCAGTAACTATCTGATTTGTCCATTACCATATATTACGTATTTTGAACTAGTTAAAGCTTCAAGTCCCATAGGGCCTCTAGCATGAAGCTTCTGTGTACTTATTCCAATTTCAGCGCCAAAACCGAATTCAAAGCCATCAGTAAATCTTGTTGAAGCATTAGCATACACACATGCAGCATCTATTTCATTTAGGAATTTCTGAACATTATTATAATTATTAGATACAATGGACTCAGAATGACCTGTATTATTCTTATTAATATGACTAATAGCTTCATCAATGCTGTCAACAGTCTTAATCGACATTATATAATCTAGATATTCTGTGGAATAATCCTCTTCTGTTGCTTTGATGCCACTTTCAATCTTATTTAAAGACCTTTCATCGCATCTTAGTTCAACTCTATTATTAAGGCGTTTCTCAAGAGCTGGAAGGAATTCATCAATAATATCCTTGTGAACAACAAGTGATTCACAGGCATTACATACTCCAATACGTTGTGTCTTAGCATTTTCAACAATATCTAGAGCCATATTAAGATCACATGTAGAATCTACATATACATGGCAATTTCCTGTTCCAGTCTCAATTACAGGTATAGTCGCATTCTCAACAACTGAACGAATAAGTCCTGCACCACCACGAGGAATTAGAACATCTACATATTCTTTCATTTTCATAAACTCTGTAGTTGTTTTTCTATTAGTATCTTCAATAATTGTACACGCACTTTCAGGAATGTTATTAGCTCTTAATACTTTATGAATAGATTCAACAATAGCTTTATTAGAATCAAGGGCATCTGAACCACCCTTTAGGATACATACATTACCTGTTTTGAAGCATAGTGAGAATACATCTGCCGTAACATTAGGTCTCGCCTCATAGATAACTCCAACAACCCCCATAGGTACACGTTTTTTTCCTATTTCAAGACCATTAGGGCGTTTCTTCATTGAAGTAATCTCTCCAATTGGATCATCAAGAGATGCCACCTGTCTAATGCCCTCTGCAATTGCTTCAATCCTCTCTTCATTAAGGAGAAGTCTATCTTGCAAGCTTTCTGGCATATTATTCTCTTTAGCTCTCTTAAGATCTAATTCATTACCTTTAATTATATCCTCTGAATCTTCAATTAGCTTTGCAGCAGTTTCAAAAAGAACTTTATTCTTAGTATTAGTATCAAGCTTTGCAATAATGTATTTCGATTCTTTTGCATTCTTACATAATTCTTTTAAATCCATAATTCCTCTCCTTATAATAAAACTTCCAATTTATCTCTTAAGTACTGTATCAGTAACAATCATTTCCATAGGAACATCCCAAAAGCTTACATCAAGTTCATCAACCATTTGGAACCCAAAGCATACTCCTATGGGCGTAGTTTTTTGATGTTTCTTCAAGAATTTATCATAATAACCTTTGCCATAACCAATTCTGTTATTCTTTCTATCAAAGGCTAGCCCTGGGCAAATAACAATTGCTTCTTTATCTAAGAATATATTGTCTCTACTAATTGGCTCATATACATTGAATTTTCCTTTTTCAAAGTCATTTAAAACATTTACCTTATAGAAGTCAATCTCTTCTTCTCCAGATACTGGAAAGAACAGATTATGACCTTTAGAAAGCAATTTCTCATATAAACCAAGAAGGTTTACTTCTTTGTCAAGAGGATAAAAGCATAAAATATCTTTCGTTCCTGATCTATTAATAATTATTTCAAGTATATTAGCAATCCTATTAGAGCCTTCAAGTATTTCTTCATCAGAAAGCCTTGCTCTTTTCATAAGAATCTTAGTTCTAATTCTTTTATTACTTTTCATGCATATGCTTCTTTCTTACATCACTTAGATGTGTTGTAGTACCATCAGCTTCTAAGATATCAACATTATCAAGCTGACTTCTGATATTTCCTCTAATTGCTTCAATATACTCTTGTCTAAGCTTCTTTTGTTCTTCTTTTTCTGCAGGCGTAAGGCCTTCTTTCTTAGACTTATGGGCAAGTTCATTAATTCTATCAATAGTTTGTTGAGTAATCATTATTATTCCCTCTATTTAAGTATTTAATAACTATAATTATCTTCAATATAACCTAGAACATCAAAATATTCGTCATAATTTGATTCAAATACAGTTCCTTTAAACTCCCCATCAAATATTCTATGTATAATAGACAAATCATCGCTATTAGCAATAATCATATCAGCACCGGAAAGTGTTGCTATTTTACCTGCAATAAGCTTAGTACTCATTCCACCTGTACCAACACTAGAACCTGCACTACTTGAGCCCATATCAATTACATCATCAATATTATCAACGTATGAGACAAATTCAGCATCCTTGTGTGTTCTTGGATTAGCTGTATATAAACCATCTACATCCGAAAGGAGGATAAGCAAATCAGCACCTATTAGATAAGAAACTAGGGCTGATAATGTATCATTATCTCCAAATTGAATCTCAAAGGTACTTATTGTATCATTTTCATTAACAATAGGGACAACACCCATCTCAAACAATGCTTCAAAAGTATTCTGTGCATTCTTCCTTGATACATTCTCAGTTATTGTATTTTTAGTCATAAGTACTTGTCCGGCTTCTTGATTATATTCTCTAAAAATGTTCTGATAAATGCTAACTAACCTAGCTTGCCCAATGGATGCAAGGGCTTGTTTCTTTGAATTAGAATCAAGATCACTTTTATAATATGCAGAATCTTTACCAACAGCAATTGCACCAGATGACACAAGGCATACGTCAATTCCTCTATTTCTAAGGTCTACAATTTCTCTAATCAGCTTCTCAATTTTCAAATAATCAATTTTTGCAGTATCCTTATGAAGCAATGAATTAGAACCTATCTTTATAACTACTCTTTTTTTATTCTTAAAATCTATTTCTTGTAACATAAAAAATCCTTTGTTATTATATTCATGTATATAACCTACCAAAGTATTAATTTACCATATTTTAAAGGAAAAATCACTATATAATTGATATATATTGCTGATCTACACTATTAAGTTTATATATGGTTATATAGTGCAGAACGTGTTGTTTATTATACTTGCTATATAATTGACTATATATTTATATCTAGTAGTTCTTCACTAAGAATATGTAAGTAATTGATAATTAGTTTCATTTATAAAACATGGCGGAAACCGCGACAAATTCGCCATCCAGGCTCAGTTGTCGTTATTTTCGACATCCATGTCGAAAATTTTCCTTGATTTTTCAATTACTAACATATTCTAAGCTTGAACTAATGCTATAAATATATAGTCAATCATATAGCAAAATAAGTAATTTAATATGTTCTGCACTATAAATCTTACTTAAGGTATATTGCATGTTATACTATCTAGATACGAATTTAACTAGAGCTTAGTATATGTTAGTAATTGATTGCATGAGAAAAATTTGCGACAAGGATGTTGCAAATAGGTGCGAACCGTCTGGATGACGGATTTCGCACCGATTTTCGCCCAATTATAGATAAATTCATAATATCAATTACTTACATATAGTTAGCGAATTGTTACTCGTATCTAGATGGTATAATATGCAATATGACCATAAATCAAGCAAAATGTGCAGAACATAATCAATATGCAATCACATAGCAATATTAAGTAGCTTAATATGTTCTGCGCAAACAAGGAGAAAAAAATGTCACTAAGAAATAACTTTAGAATAACAAGCATTGCGTTGTGCTTGATGATGATAATAGGGCTTTGCTCGTGCTCATGTAATATGAATTCTAAAAAGCCTGTTACCAAGAACGGCTTTGCTCTTGATACAATTATTACTATTACTCTGTATGGAGATAATTCGAAGGATTATATTGATGAGTGTTTTAATATAGCTAAGAAATATGATGATATGCTTAGTAATACTAAGGAGAACTCGGATATATATAAGATTAACCATGCAAATTGTGAGTTTGTTGAAGTTAACCAAGATACTGTAGACCTTATTAATAAAGGAAAGTATTATGGGGATATTTCAAATGATACATTTGATATCTCTATTGGAAAACTAACAACTCTATGGGATATTAAGAATAGAACTGTTCCTCCAACTCAGGAAGAAATCAATAATTTAATGGGTTTTAACTATAATAATATAGAAATTGACCAAAACAAAGTTAGACTTAAGACAGATAAGGAGCAATTAGACCTTGGAGGTATTGCTAAAGGCTTTATTGCTGATAAAATCAAAGATTATCTAAATGAAAACGGCATTAATAAAGGTGTTATTAACCTTGGTGGCAATGTTCTTTGCCTTGACAAAAAAGATGGCAGTACAAATTACAATATTGGAATACAAAAACCTTTTGATGAATCAGGCACTCCCCTATGTGCATTAAGCGTATCTAACAAATCTATTGTAACTTCTGGGGACTACCAACGTTATTTTGAATATAATGGCAAGAAATATCATCATATAATTGATATTAATACAGGATATCCTGTTGATAATGAATTAGACAGCGTAACTATAATTAATAGTTCTTCCACTGATGGAGATGCTTTATCTACTATTGCCTTTGCATATGGATTAAAAAAAGGTATGGATTTCATTGAATCCATACCTAATACTGAAGCCATCTTTGTAAGTAAAGATGGAAAAATCCATAAGACATCTGGTGTTGATGATAATATGTTAAAAACCCAATAACGAATTGTTAGAATTCGCAATGTAAATTATCAAATGTATCTATAACAACAACACAATCCGATTTTACCTTCTGCATAATGGTTTTCATGATATATTCAGGAACAGCCACACAGCCTCCTGTAAATGGCTTCTGCGGTCCAAAGCAATGTAAGAATATGGCCGAGCCTCTTCCTTGTGTTCCTTCCTCGTTAAAACTAATATTTAAGCAGTATTGATATTGATACTCATAATCAATTATGTGCTCACTATCTTCTTTATTAAGATTAGGGTATTCTTTCCCACTAACCATTTGATTATACTGAATATTCTGATCGCCTGACCAATATGTATCATCTGTAACCTTAGTATAAGGAATTGAACATCCAGGATCTTTAGCTATACCAAATGCTTTATTAAAATGATATGTACCTATTGGTGTCTGACTACAACCTTCAACGTGGTCTTGATCCATACACATACCATTCTTACCTATATAACCTGGAGTAGAAAGAATCTGCTTCCAATTACCATCCTTGTCTCGCTCATGCATAGTTATATAGGCTGTTGTCTTATCCATACCCATACCAGCAACAACAAATAATTGTTTATTATTAGTATCCTGTGCTGCAGGAAGATTCTTAACCCAATTAGGTGAATCTGTTTCATGTTGAATAGCAGCATGAATTGATACATCTTGCTGCGAATCAAGAGCATTACTATTAGAATTACCGCATCCTACCAATACCATACTTAAAACCAATGCAAGTACTGTTATAACAGCAATTGCTTTCCCCTTTCTTCTATTCATATAAAAACCTCCCAATACTTAAAATATATATTATGATTTTAACATAGTTTATCTTTTATTCCAAGAAACCCTTAGAAAATATTGATGTTTCAGAAATTTGAAAACAATAAAAAAATAAATAGTTTCCCAAACAAAAAAACATCTAAAAAAGGCATCTAAGCAAATGCTTAGATGCCTAAGTATTATTATAAGAATTATATCTTAAATGAATCCTTGATTAGTAATAATTGTACTGCTCATTTAATAATCTTCTTAGGACATTTCTCTGCGCAAACGCCACATCCAGTACACTTATCCTGATCAATGTATGCAATATTGTCTACTACATGAATAGCATCTGCTTCACAATTCTTCTCGCAAAGCTTGCATCCAATACATCCAACCTTACAAACAGACATAACTTCTTTACCCTTATCTTTTGAACTACATTGTACAATATGAGTTGCATCATAAGGTATTAATTCTATAAGCTTCTTAGGGCATGTGTCAACACATTTACCACAAGCCTTACATGCCATAGGATCAACTTTGGCTACACCATCAACAATGTGAATTGCATCGAATGGACATGCAGCCACACAACTACCATATCCCATACAACCATAGTTACATGATTTTGGTCCACCACCAGGAACTAAAAACATTGAATTACAATCTTCCACACCTGTGTATTTATAATCTTCAGCTGCCTGTTCACATGTTCCTGCACATTTAACAAAAGCAACCTTCTTAGCACCTTCTTCAACTTCTTGTCCCATTATTGTACCTACTTTAGCAGCAACAGGATTACCACCTACAGGACATCCATTTACTGGCGCTTCGCCTTTAACAATTGCAGCTGCAAGACCAGAACATCCAGCATATCCGCAACCACCACAGTTGTTACCAGGCAATACATCAAGTATTGCTGTCTCTCTCTCATCAACCTCAACTTTGAATTTCTCAGCAGAGAAACGAAGGAAGAAACCTAGTATACAACCTGTAGCGCCTACAATTACAGCCGCTAAAATTATTCCTACTATCATAACTTACCTCCTATATAACACCTGAGAATCCAAAGAACGCCATTGCCATAAGACCAGCAGTTATAAGAACAAGCGCCGAGCCTCTAAATGGCTTAGGAATATCATTGTATTCAATTTTCTCTCTAATGCCAGCCATAATTATAATTGCAATTGCAAAACCAACTGCAGTACCAAAACCATTAACAACTGACTCTAGAATATCGTATTCATTTGTAACATTTTTAAGAGCTACACCAAGAACAGCACAGTTTGTTGTAATAAGAGGAAGATATACACCAAGTGATTTATATAGACTTGGAACCTTCTTTCTCAAGAACATTTCAACAAATTGAACTAATGCAGCAATTACCAAAATAAATACTATTGTTTGTAAATATTCAAAACCTGTTGGTACAAGAATGAATTTATATATCAAGCTTGCAACAAGTGATGAAATTGTAATAACAAATATTACAGCGCCACCCATACCAGCAGCAGTCTCAGTCTTCTTAGAAACACCAAGGAATGGACAAAGTCCTAAGAATTGGCTAAGCACTACGTTATTAACAATAGATGATGCGATTAATATAATAATTAATGTTTTCATTTATGTGCTCCCCTCCTATTCCTCAGATTTTTCTTCTTTTTTATCTTCAACTTTAGCTACTTTTTCAACATTTGGCGCTTCACACTTATTTGCACATGAAGCACAATCACCTGCGAGGCAACCTTGAGGAGGTGCAATCTTAACACCTTTCTTCTCTGCATTAGCCCTAATCTTATTCATAATAGCAACCAAGAATCCTAATACAAGGAAAGCACCTGGTGCAAGAATGAATATAGAAATTGGAGTATATCCCATTTGTCCAGTTGATTCATCAGCAAGTGGAAGTAACTGATATCCAAAAATAGCTCCAGAACCAATTAACTCTCTTACAGCGCCAATAATTGTAAGACCTGCTGTAAATCCAAGTCCCATACCAATAGCATCAAATATTGATGGAAGTACAGGATTCTTAGAAGCATAACTCTCAGCACGTCCAAGAATTATACAGTTAACAACTATAAGCGGAATATAAATTCCAAGTGAATCATATAAATCAGGCAAAAATCCCTGAACTAAGAATTGTACTATTGTTACGAAAGAAGCAACAATTACTATAAACGCAGGTATTCTTACTTTATCAGGAATAACCTTACGAAGTGCTGAAATAAATAAGTTGGACATAATAAGAACTACTGTTGTAGATAGTCCCATACCAACACCATTCATAGCTGAAGTTGTAACAGCAAGTGTAGGACACATACCAAGCATAAGAATGAATGTTGGATTCTCTTTAATTAAACCATTAAATAAACGTTCTCCTAATTTACCCATTATGCTGCACCTCCTTGTAATAAGCTAGATACATATACAAGACCTGCGTCAACAGCATAAGTAATCGCTTTAGAAGTAATTGTAGCACCAGAGATAGCCTGAATTGTATTATCTTCTCCGCCACCAGTCTTTGATACTTCTAATGTAGTTGCTTTTATGCCTTTAAACTGATCTTTGAACTTGTCATCTTGAGCTTTCATACCAAGGCCAGGGGTTTCGTTAATCTCAGTAATTGAGTATCCATTAAGAATTCCATCTTTTGTGACACCCATAGAGAACACAAGATCACCACCGTAACCTGCTTTAGATTTCATTGTAACAACATAACCAAGTAAATTATTACTTGCATCAACAGCTTTAACACAATTAACAACTTCACAAGTTGTAACTGTTCCGTCTGTATAGCCCTTCGCGCTAATAATATCATTAGCCTTATCAGCATCGAAATTCTCTAAATCAACGAATGAATCAGCTGTTTCAAATACTTCTTTGTATGCTTCCTGCTTAGCTTTCTCACTAGCTTCTGCTATTGGCTCTTTAGTTACTTCATATACCACACCAAGAGCACAGCCTGCTATTAAAGTAATTAGAGTTAAAACAAGTGCATCTTTAACGATTTTATTCATCTTCTTTTACCTCCTTTACTTTAGTAATACCAAAAGCTCTAGGAATTGTAATCTTCTCAATTAGTGGAACAACAAGGTTACCAATAATAATTGCATATGATACTCCCTCAGCAGAAGAACCAAATATACGGAAGATTCCAGTAAGAATACCAAGTAAAATACCAAAAATAATCTTACCTAGTGGCGTAATCGGGCTTGTTACGTAATCTGTAGCCATGAAGAATGCGCCAAGAATTAAACCACCACCACATAAATGCTCAATTAAGAATGTAACATCAAAACCATGTCCTCCAAATAACATGATAAATAATGCAAATGTCAAAATATATGCACCAGGTATTCTTATATCAATTATACCCATTAGAATTAAGAATATCGCTCCAACAAGTAGGCAAATAACAGAGGTCTCACCTATTGTTCCTGCTTCAGTACCAAGAAGCATCTTAAGTGGCTCAACACTTTGGCCATCCTTAAGTAATGCTAAAGGTGTAGCTTCTGTAATTCCATCATATGTAAAGCTAGTCATTTGACTCGCAAATGAAATCACAAGAAAAACTCTTGCACCAAGGGCAGGATTCATAAAGTTTTGACCTAGACCGCCAAATAAACATTTAACAACAACGATAGCAAACACACCACCAATTACAGCTTGCCACCATGGCAATGTATGTGGCAGGTTAAGTGCTAATAATAGACCTGTTACAACCGCACTCAAATCTGTTATTGTATTATCCTTCTTAACAATAAGATTAAATAACCATTCAGATAATACGCAACTTGCAATAGTAACAAGAATTAAGATTAATGCTTTATATCCAAAATTATATATACCAAATAACGTGGCTGGTAATAAAGAAATAAGAACACAAAGCATTATTTTCTGTGTGTCCATCCTTCCTCTTACGTGAGGAGATGATGAAACATTAAACATTTTATCCATTTAAATAATTACCTCCTTACTTCTTATTTCTCTTATCTGCTAGAATTTGCTTCTTCATAGTCTTAATTGATTGAGCAAGATGTTTTCTAGCCGGACACATAAATGTACAGCTTCCACATTCAATACATTCAAGGCCATACCATTTCTCATATTCTTCTTTTCTACCAGTCTCAGCAAACTTAGCAAGCTTAGATGGTATCAAGTTCTCAGGGCAGGCTTCTACACATCTACCACAATTAATACAATTAGAAGTCTTATACATAGATGCTTCATCCACATCAAGACAAACAAGAGCTGATGTTGTCTTTGTTGTAGGAATCTTGGCATCTTTTATAGCAAATCCCATCATAGGACCGCCGGCAACCATCTTCTTACAATCCTTCATAAAGCCACCAGACTCTTCTAAGAATTCTTCAAAAGATGTACCCATATACATATCATAGTTTCTAGGCTCTGTAACAGCACCACCTGTAACTGTAAATATACGATTCATAACAGGCTTTCCTTCAACTACAGCATTATATATTGCAACCATTGTCTCAACATTATCAACAATACATCCTGCATCAGCTGGAAGCATCTTAGCGTTAATAGCACGTTTTGTACATGCATATATTAATTGACGTTCCCCTCCTTGTGGATACTTTGTTCTAAGAGGAACAACAACCATTCTCTCTTCATCCTTAATTAGATTATTAAGTTTTGCAATACAATCAGGCTTATTATCCTCAACACCAAATACACCTAATGCTTCAGGGAACAATTGAAGTACTACCTTCATTCCACCAACGAGCTTCTCAGGATTCTCCATCATCCTTCTGTAATCAGCTGTAAGATATGGTTCACATTCTGCGCAGTTAGCAATAATATGATCAATATCATCTGGATTCTTTGGCGATAGTTTTACATGGGTTGGGAATCCAGCACCTCCCATACCTACAACACCTGCTTCTTTAATCTTGCCGATTATCTCTTCGTTAGAAAGTGAAGTATAATCTTCACATGGGGCAAAACCAGTTTCAGTGTATGCGCCATCATTCTCAATAATAATTGAATTAACCATATCACCAATTGCAACTCTTCTTGGTTCAATAGCTTTGACAGTGCCTGATACAGATGAATAAATTGGAGATGATACAAATCCACCTGCTTCAGCTATCTTTTGACCACGAAGAACAATATCGCCCACATTTACAATTGGGGACGCCGGCGCACCAATATGCTGCGATAAAGGAAATACTAATTCACCTTTAGGGAGATATTTGCGAACTGGCTTGGCCTTAGATAATTCCTTGCCATCATATGGATGGACGCCACCTTTAAACGTCATGATACCCATAATTCGTTTTCCTCTCTTTCATTAAAATTGTGGATATTCCACAGTTAATATCTATTATAACACTTTATTAGTCGTTAAATAAATAACTATTGCATTTTTTGTATTATTTTTTACACATTTTGATGATTTTTTTGTTAAAATATCAAATATGAAAATAATTAACAAGATATACGACAAACCAATAGCAAATGAGGAATTAAAATATCTTAATAACAACACCTGCTTATTAGATATTGAGACAACTGGTTTTTCTAGAGAGGCGAATCACATTTATATGATTGGCCTTGCCAGGTTAGAGAATGACATGGTAAAAATTACTCTTCTATTTGCAGATAAAAGAACTGAAGAAAAAGACATTCTATATGAATTCATGAATTATTCTAAAGATATTCAGAGATTCATATCATTTAATGGAATAACTTTTGATTTCCCATTTATAACAAAGAGAATGATTCATTACAATATTGATTATGACTATATGCAATATGAGCACTTAGACATATATAAAGAATGTAAAAATTTAAAGGAAATGCTATGCCTAAGTAACTTAAAGCAAAAAACCTTCGAAGCCTTCCTCGGCATTGATAGAGAAGATGAATATAGTGGCGGCGAATTAATTAGCCAGTATAAATCATACGAAAAATGCAAAGACGAAGAATGTCTCAAAAATCTCATAACACATAACCTTGAAGATGTTAAAGGAATGGTAGATCTTCTAATAATTCTTCGATATCTTCATATAACAGATAATTTAGAGAACTCTACTATCGAGAATATAACAAATAATGAAAATGAAATTACAGCCACAATTAAGACTGATTACGAAATTCCAAAAAGATTTGTTATTAAATCTACATTTTATTATATCATATTCGAAAATAATTTAATCAAAATTATATTAAAGCCTTTTTGTGGAACGCTTAAATATTATTTAAAAGACTACAGAAATTATATGTATTTATTAAATGAAGATATAATTATACCCAAACAACTTTTAAATGATAATAACAAAAAAAATGCTGTGCCAGCAAAGAAAAACAATTGTTATGTAGAGGCAGATGGATTATTCATGCCAATATATGATAGCACACTCTTCGAAGAGGAAAAGCTTTATAAAGAAGATTTAACTTCCAAAGAGTCATTTATTAATATCTCTTCTAAGATGTGTGATGCTATTTATCTCCACAAATACATTATTCACATTATTAAATATAGATTAAATTAATTCAATTTATTTTTTTCATAAAAAACACCCGCCTACTTAGGCGGGTGTTTAGTCTTATTTATCTTTTTCATAATAGAATGAATATCTTCTCTTATATCCTAGTTTTGCATAATCGATAATTTGCTCTGTATTACCAATAAACAGGATTCCATTCTTCTTAAGAGATTTGGCAAATTTGCCATATACTTCAAACTTAGCTTCATCAGTAAAGTATATAAGAACATTTCTACATACAATCAAATCACAATCATCAAAGTATTGATCTCTTAACAGATTATGTTGACGAAACTCAACACAATTCTTAATCTTCTCATCTATCTGATAAGATGGACCTACTTTAGTAAAATATTTCTTCTTATACTCTTCAGGAACATTGGCAATACTCTTCTCACTATAAAGACCAACTTTAGCTTGAGCAAGAATCTGCTTATCAATATCTGTTGCAATGATCTTAATCTGAGATAAATCAATGTATTTAGACAAAGCCATTACTAATGAATATGGTTCATCACCTGTGGAGCAAGCTGCACTCCATATCTTAAGCCTTTTGCCAAACTTACTAATAAGCTCAGGGACAAATTCACCTACAAATAAATCCCACTGTTCCGGATTTCTGTAAAATTCAGAAACATTAATGGTAAGAAAGCCTACAAATTCTTCAAATGCATCTTTATCATCTTTAAGAAGTTTAACGTAATCTTTATAATTACTAACGCTACGCTTTGAAATAAGACTGTCAATACGACGTTTCATTTGCTTCTCTTTATATGCATTAAGATCAATCTTAGTCAGGCTATATACATCTTTTTTAAAATCTTCATAATTATCCATAAGCAAGATTCCTATTATTCTTCTTCCTTAGCTGCTTCGTTCTCTAATTCATTTGCAACCTTCTCGATATCAACATCAGCAACATCTGCATCATCATCAGATTCTTCATCTTCAATTAATGCTTTCATACTAAGTGAAATCTTATGTCCATCTTCTTTATAATCAGTAATCTTTGCTTCAATTTCCTGACCAATTTCAAGTACATCTTCTGGTTTTGCAACATGATCTTTAGAGATCTGAGATACATGAAGAAGTGCATCAACATTCTCTGCGATCTGAACAAAAGCTCCAAAGTCAGTCATTCTAGCAACTTTACCCTTAACAACAGAACCAACAGGGAAATCTTTCTCTATATTAGCCCAAGGATCTTCATCTGGGAATTTTGCACTTAAAGCAATCTTATTGCCATTAATCTCTTTTACAAATACTCTTACTTCATCACCTACATTAAATACCTTCTTAGGATTCTCAATTCTTGTCCAAGATATTTCTGAGATATGAAGTAATCCGTCAACACCACCAAGGTCAATAAATGCGCCAAAATCAGTAAGATTCTTGACTTTACCTTCAATAACATCACCAACCTTAAGAGTTGATAACAATTCTTCCATCTTCTGTGATTTCTCTGCAACAAGAAGCTGCTTTCTGTCACCAATAATTCTTCTCTTACGAGGATTGAATTCAGTAATAACAAAAGAAATCTCTTGTCCTTTATATTGATTAAGATCTCTAACAAATGTATCAGATACAAGGCTTGCAGGAATAAATACTCTTGTCTCATCAACAAGAACACCAAGTCCTCCATTAAGAATCTGTGTCACCTCAGCTGTAATAACTTCCTGATTCTCATATGCCTTCTCAAGCTTTTCATTTCCTTTAACCTGAGCAAGTCTCTTATAAGACAAATTAACCTGTCCTTCACCATCATTTACTTTAGTAACAATAGCTTCTAATGGATCACCTTCTTTAACGACTGTTGTAAGATCTAGATTGTCATCATTAGTATACTCACGACGTGTAATTATTCCATCAGATTTATATCCGATATTAAGAACAATTTCATCAGGTTTAACACTAATAACAGTTCCCTCGACTACATCTCCATTTTTTATTGTTTTAAAAGAATCATTTAACATTTGTTCAAAACTCATTTCTGACATTGTTTTTGAACCTCCTCAATTATATTATTTGGGGTTGATGCCCCTGCTGTAATACCGACATAATTAATGGATTGCATAATCGACAAATCTAAATCCTCTTTTGTCTGAATAAAGTAAGTCTTGTCACACTCTTTACAACATATTTCATACAATTTCTGTGTATTAGAACTAGTCTTACCGCCAATAACCAACATCATATCAACAGACGCCGAAAGCTCTTTCGCTTCTTTCTGACGTTCAAAAGTTGCATTGCATATTGTATTCACAGCAATTATATCATAACCTTTTTGCTCTATGATTTCAACAAATTCTTGAAATTTCTTATAGTTAAAAGTTGTCTGACTCACAATACATATTTTCTTGTGGCCATGGTACTCAAAATCTCTTGCTTGTTCAATATCAGAAATCACCTTAACATCCTCAGTTTCTGACCATCCAACAATGCCTTCAACTTCTGGATGTGTAGGATTACCTATTATTATTATATAATAGCCCTCTCTAGATTTCTCTTCCACAATTCTATGAATTTTCTTAACAAAAGGACAAGATGCATCAATCACATCAAAGCCAGCATTTTCAAGCATATTTTGAACATTTCTAGCGACTCCATGAGACCTTATTATAACAATTCCAGGTTCATAACAAGATATATCTTTTCCTTCTTCAATTGGATATACCCCTTTCCTCTTAAAATCTTCTACAACTTCTTCGTTGTGAATTATAGGGCCATATGTATAAATGGGCTTATTGGGATTTTTAGCAATTTCATCTTTTACAATATCAACAGCGCGTTTTACACCAAAGCAAAAACCTGCTGATTTAGCAACTTTAACCTTCAATACACTATACCTCTAATTACATTTTATCTTTACATAGCTTAGTAATAGCATTAACAACTTCTTCTATTGTCATATTAGAAGAATCAACAAGCACTGCATCTTCAGCCTGTCTTAATGGAGAATTCTCTCTATGGGAATCTCTGTAATCTCTTTCTTCTATATCTTTTTTTATTTTCTCAAGATCAGGCTTTTCTCCCTTTTCTACAAGCTCTTTATATCTTCTAGATGCTCTCTCATCTACAGATGCAGTAAGAAACACTTTTACCTGCGCCTCTGGGAGTACACAAGTGCCTATATCTCTTCCATCCATAATAACATCTTTAGACTTTGCAAGATCTTGTTGAAGGCTTACAAGCTTAGTTCTAACATCTTTAAAAGCACTAGATGCTGAAGCCATATTACCTACTTCTTCAGTTCTAATTAAACCAGTAACATTTTCACCATTAAGAATAACCTGTTGTTCACCATTAACATAGTCAATAGTTACATTACAATCCTTAACAGCTTCACTAATCCTTTTCTCATCATCTTTATCAATACCCTGTCTGATAAAATAAAGGGCAAGGCTTCTATACATAGCTCCTGTATCTACGTATATGAATCCCATTTCCTTTGCAACTTTTTTCGCAATCGTTGATTTTCCTGCTCCTGCCGGGCCATCTATTGCCACATTCATGCTCATATTCCTTCCTCCTCTAGAAAATTATATATAATCATTATATTCTCACATTAATTATCACCAGATATACTTAAGCCTGCTAAATATCCTGTTGAAAAAGCAAGCTGAAGATTAAATCCTCCAGTAAAAGCATCAATATCAATTACTTCACCTGCAAAATAAAGCCCCTTATACTTCTTAGATTCCATTGTAGATGGATTAATCTCAGATACATCCACGCCGCCTTGTGTAATAATAGCTTCATTAAACCCTCTAAGATTAGTTATTGTAAATGGAAATCCTTTAAGTAACTCCACTAATTGTTCTCTCATTTCCTTAGTAAATTCATTAAGTTTAAGATGCTTATCAATCTTTAATATATCAATAAAACAATCAACCATCTTAGCAGGAAGCAGACTAGATAATAAATATTTTAATTCCCTATTCTTGTTGCAATCAATATCTCTAATTATTCTTTCTTTCAGTTTTTTCTTATCAAGAGCAGGTTTTAAATCAATCATAGCCTGAAGATGTAATCCCTGTTCAAGCAATCTTCCAACTTTACTGCTTGCACTAAGAACTAAAGGACCACTTACACCAAAATGTGTAAATAACATTTCTCCAAAATCATTATAGATACACTTATTATCATTATAAATGGATAGATTAACATTTCTAAGAGATAATCCCTGCATATCCCTTATATAATCTTCCTTTGTTACTAATGGCACAAGAGCAGGTCTAATCTTAGTTACTTTAATACCAAGTTCTTTAGCAAATCTATATCCGTCTCCTGTAGAACCAGTTGTTTGGTAAGAATATCCACCTGTTGCTACTATAACATTATCTGATTTATCAACAGAATTATCAGAGAGTTTCACTCCAATCACTTTGTTGTTTTTAACAAGAATCTTATTTACTTTCTTATTAAGAACAATTCTAACGCCCTTTTTCTTAATATATCTTTCAAGAGTCTTAATAATGTCAGAGGATTTATCACTTCTTGGAAATGCTCTATTACCCCGTTCAACCTTAATAGGACAGCCATTTTCTTCAAAAAATTTAATCACATCATCATTAGTGTAACTATATAATGCTGAATACAAGAACTTATCATTTGAAACTATATTATCAAAATAGTCACTAATATCGCAAGCATTGGTAAGATTACATCTACCTTTACCGGTAATATATATCTTCTTACCAACCTTTTCATTACCATCATAAATTGTAACATCGTTGTTATATAAAATAGCAGCGACAGCCGCCATAAGGCCAGCCGCGCCACCACCTATTATAATTACTTTATTCATATCTAAACCGGATAAGCATTATTCTCTGAATCAGCAATTGATAAATCAATCTTATCTCTTTGCGCTTCTCTATATTTGAAGAAATCAAGAGCAACTTGAGGGAACAATGCATAGCTTAATACATCCTCATCCTGCCACTTATATTCTTTCATTTCCTCTTCAATTTCATGTAGTTGAGGTTTTAAAAGATCAGCCGGTCTGCATGTAATGGCATTTTTCTTGTCTTCTCCAAGAACTTTATCTACAACTTCTTCGTTAAATGGCTTAACTGTCTGACCATATTTACCTAGAAGAATATCCTTTGTCTCTTTAGTAGCAACCTTGTATCTCTCTCCCATTAGTACATTAAAAACCGCCTGCGTTCCTACAATCTGTGAAGAAGGAGTTACAAGTGGTGGCTCACCCAAGTCTTTACGTACTCTAGGAACTTCAGCAAGCACTTCTTCGAATTTATCCTCTTTACCCTGTTCTGTAAGCTGGCTAAGAAGATTAGATAACATACCACCAGGAACCTGATATCTAAGAGTATTTATATTAACGCCTAGAACCTTAGGGTTAAGAAGTCCATCTTTAAGACACTGCTCTCTATAAGGCCTAAAATAATCAGCAATCTCTGCTAATTTGTCCTGATCAAGACCCGTATCAAACTCAGTACCCTTAAATGCTTCAACCATAACTTCTGTTGCCGGCTGCGATGTACCAAGAGCAAGAGGGCTCATAGCTGTATCTATAATGTCACAGCCTGCCTCAACAGCCTTCATATATGTCATAGAAGCTACACCAGAAGTATAATGAGTATGTAAATCAATAGGAATATCTGTAGCAGACTTAAGAGCTTTAATAAGCTCTTCTGCTTTCTTAGGCACAAGAAGACCTGCCATATCTTTAATACACAAAGAATCTGCGCCCATATCTTCTATGCGCTTTGCCATATCCATCCAATAATCAAGTGTATATGCATCTCCAAGAGTATAAGACAATGCAACCTGCGCATGGCCTTTCTCTTTATTACATGCATCTACTGCAGTCTGCAGGTTTCTAACATCATTAAGGCAATCAAATATTCTAATTATATCAATACCATTAGCAATTGATTTCTGAACAAAATATTCCACAACATCATCAGCATATGGCTTATAACCTAGGATATTCTGACCACGAAACAGCATCTGAAGCTTTGTATTCTTAAATCCATCGCGAAGCTTACGTAGTCTATCCCATGGATCTTCCTTAAGGAATCTTAGGGATGCATCAAATGTGGCTCCACCCCAGCATTCAACAGCATGATATCCAACTTTATCCATCTTATCAACAATAGGAAGCATCTCTTCAGTAGGCATTCTTGTTGCAATAAGGGATTGGTGTGCATCACGAAGAATTGTTTCAGTTATTTTTAAAGGTTTCATATTGTCCTCCTTAAGTCATATTAAACGCCGAAAATGGCCATAAATACACCGGCAGCAACGGCAGTTCCAATTACACCAGCAACGTTAGGTCCCATTGCATGCATAAGAAGGAAATTAGTCGGATCTTCTTCTGCACCAACTTTCTGAGAAACACGCGCTGCCATAGGCACTGCAGATACACCTGCTGAACCAATAAGCGGATTAATCTTACCCTTAGATATCTTGCATAACAATTTACCAAGGAGTACGCCTCCGGCAGTACCGCAAACGAAAGCTACAAGACCAAGTACAACAATCTTAATTGTTGAAATATTTAGGAATGCTTCTGCACTTGTAGATGCGCCTACAGACGTACCAAGTAATATAACTACAATATACATAAGTCCATTAGAAGCAGTGTCAGTTAATTGTCTAACCACTCCACTTTCTCTAAACAAATTACCAAGCATAAGCATACCAACTAATGGTGCAGTTGTAGGAAGAATAAGACACACAATAATAGTTACAACTATTGGGAATAGTATTCTCTCTAATTTTGACACATCGCGAAGCTGTTCCATATGAATAGAACGTTCCTTCTTAGTAGTAAGAAGCTTCATAATTGGTGGCTGAATAATTGGTACAAGTGACATATAAGAATATGCTGCCACGGCAATAGGACCCATTAATGAACTCTGCCCTAATTTACCAGCCAAGAATATTGACGTAGGACCATCTGCACCACCAATAATTGATACAGCTGCAGCCGCTTCATCTGAAAAGCCAAGTAATATAGCCAATAGATAAGCCATAAAAATACCGATTTGTGCAGCAGCTCCAAGTAAAAAGCTTATTGGATTAGCAATAAGTGGTCCAAAATCAGTCATTGCACCTACTCCAAGGAAAATAAGTGATGGAAGTATTGACCATTCATCTAATGCATAGAAATAATATAGTAATCCACCAACGCCATTACTAGTCTCTGCAGGAGCAGCAATAATACCTGGATATATATTAACTAGCAACATACCGAATGCAATTGGAATAAGAAGCAATGGTTCATAACCACGTCTTATAGCCAAATACAAGAACACACATGCAACTAGAATCATTATAAAATTGCCGACTGTTAGATTAAAAAATGCAGTCTGATGAATTAGATTAGATACTGTCTCTAAAATATCTGACATTAATAATTCCTCCCTAAAAGGTATTACTCATTCATAGTTGCAAGAAGAGCATTTGCTTCAATTGACTGTCCTTCTTGAACTTCAATTGTAGCAATAACTCCATCTTGTGGTGCAACAACAGGTGTTTCCATCTTCATAACCTCTAAGATCATTACAGTTTCACCTGCTTTAACAGAATCACCTATATGTTTTTCTAGTTTGAACACTTTACCAGCAGCACCGGCTTCTATTCTAATACTTCCTTCACTTCCAATAGGCGCAGCTGCTTTCTTATCTTCTTTTTTCCTCGAAGAAGGCTTATTAGTTACACTTCCTCCTTTTTCTTCTACAGTTACATCATATGCTGTTCCATTAACAGTTATTGTATAATTCTTCATCTAAAATTCCTCCGACTTATGATATTTACAAATCTATGACTTTCTTCTAATGCTTCTAACAACAAAATCATCAGTTGACTGATTAGTTGATGCCGCAATCGCTGCAGCAATAACAGCAATTAATTCCTTATCATCAACCTCAGATGTATCACTACTTGTCTCTTCACCATCTAATGTAGTAATCTCAATCTTGGTCTCTTCTTTCTTTTTCTTGTATTTTGCCTGAATATAATTAATTATATTAAATGCGTATATTACAACACACATAAGTACAAGCATTAAGAAAACAATCACTATACCTGTTACAGTATTAAGACCAGCTTTAGACATCTTCTCGCCAAGTGTGTATACAACTTCCACATTAGCACCTGTCACTTCAAAGTCCTTCTTAGAAATAACATACACAAGATGAACATCTCTATTAGCATACTTCACATTAAGAGTTGCTGTATAAGTCTTTCCTGCTGAATCAAATTCGAATTCTCCAAATTCTTTGAATTCACCAAGCTGCCCCTCTATTTCATGCCATTCTTTAATAACATCTTCATTCATCTTGGCTTTTTCTTCAGTAATCTGATTATTCTTCTTATAAGCTTCTATTGTATTAATATATTCCTGAATCTGTGCATCACTTAGGTTTCTATATTTCTCCAACTCATGAGTAAAAGCCTTCATATCTTGCTCTGCAGACTGTGTCTTTCTAGTTAGGATTTCATTATCCTGCGAAGCACCACAGCCACATAAACCAAGAATAATAACGCACAAAGACATGAGACATATAGTTCTAACTATTTTCTTCATACGTGTCCTTTCTATTTGGCATTATGTTTCTTAATGTCATAATAACTATTCTTAGAATATAAAATTTCAAAACCATCTATTAGGTATTTTCTGGTATCAACCGGCTCTATTATCCTGTCAATATAGCCTCTCTTAGCACCATTTTCAACACCTGTATTAGTATTCTCATAAGTCTTGGCTAATTCATTAATATCATCGCCTTCATTACATAGAATCTTTGCAGCTTTATTTTCATCCATAATAGCCATCTTGGCATCTGGATATGCAAAAACCATATCAGCGCCTAGAGACTTGGAATTCATAAATATATAACCGCTTCCTAATACTTTGCCAACAATAAGATTAATCTTTGGAACAGTTGCACTTGTAAATGCAAATGCAAGCTTTGATAAAGCATTTCCCATAGAAATCTCTGTATTAAAATCAGATTCGAATCCATCAATACTAGTTATTGTTAGAATTGGAATAGAAAATGCATCGCAATAATTAACGAAATCAGTGAGTTTTGTCGTACCTTCCAAATTAAGATATGACTTTCCATCTGTTTCTGAATTTGCAGCAACACCAATAGTTTGTCCAGCAAGCTTAATAAATCCACATACTACATTAGTGATACCACATTTAACCTCAACAAATATATTGTCATCTGCAATTTCTTCAATAACTTCCTGTACATTATCAATACCATTATAAGAAATAGCTCTGTTGAAATCATCATCGCTTATATCATCAAAATTAGATTCAGCATTGTTATTAGGTACAATATCAATATAATTTCTAATAATAACAGGCATACTATCTTCTGTCGCAATAACATCCACGTTACCATTATCGAATTGATACTCTGCAGAAGATGTATCTACCTTATCAACAAAATTACCTTCAATTGTATCAGGAGAATTAATAAACATCTTAGCATCATCAAGCATAACAACATAATCATTCATAGATGCAAGTACGCTAAGGCATCCACCACAATTGCCAACAACACCTAATACTTGAGGAATAACACCTGATGCAACAGATGCTTGTTTAATAATACCACCTATTGCTTCTATAGCATCCATTGATTCATACAAACGAACACCGTTAGAATTAATAAATCCTATAACAGGAGCTCCTACTTTAAGCGCCATCTTATATAGATCACTAATCTTCTTAGCATGCATTTCACCAATAGAACCACCGAGCACACTAACATCCTGCGAATATACAAATACAAGTCTGTCATTAATAAGACCATGACCTGTTATTACTCCATCTGATTCCTTTTTAGGCTCTTTACCATTAAAATCAGTATTTTTTGCAGTAATTAGCTTTCCAAATTCCACGAAACTATGCTCATCTAACAAGTTCTCTATTATATTTCTAGCTTTGTTATCCATATATTTCCTCCTAATTGCAGGTCTTTATATATTAAGCGCAACCTTCGCCTCTTCTTCAGCTTCCTGCTTAAACTCTTCAATCTGAACAGGATTAAGCTCTGGTAATTCTTCAATGGAAGATACTCCAAATGAGCGAAGGAAATCTTCTGTTGTACCAAAAAGCATTGGTCTTCCTGGTGCATCAAGCCTTCCTAGCTCAGTTACTAGATTATACTCAACAAGTTTATTAACAGAATGACCACATGATACTCCTCTTATCTTCTCTATTTCTGACTTTGTAACAGGTTGCTTATATGCAATTATAGACAAAGTCTCAAGAAGTACTTCTGTCAAAACGTATTTCTTAGGTTGTTTTGCAATTCTAATTAGATATTCATATATATCAGGAGATGTACACATCTGATATGAATCATCTAATTTCATTAGTCTTATGCCTCTATTCTCTTCTTCATAGCGCTTCATCATAGAATCAAGACATTTAATTACTTCTGATTTATCTACTTCAAGAGCTTTCGCTATTTTACCAGGTTCTACAGAATCACCCATTGTAAATAGAATGCCCTCAATAATAGATTCCATAGTATTTATATCCATTTAGTCTTATCTCCTATGCTACCATCTTAGATTCAATCTTAATATCATCAAATGTATTCTCTTGAACAATATATATTTGTCCAGCCTTCATCATCTCTAGGATAACAAGAAATGTTACTATTGTATCCATTTTGCTACGCTGGCCTTCCAGAAGTTGTCTGAAACTGAAATTACGATTGTTTCTAGCAAATTCTAGCATATAATTCATCTTATCATCAAGAGAAACTTCTTCTTTCTCAATCTTACCAAACTTAGATCTTACTGGATCTACTCTATTCTCCTGCCTCTTAATTACTGAATTAAATATTGCATTGAGCTTGGTTAATGTAATATCAGACATAAGTTCTTCTAAATCCACAGGTTCTTCATACTTAGACACTTCATCAGGTATAGTAGGAACCTTAAAATATACATTGTTAGCATCAACCTGTCTATCTCTAAGTTCATAAGATATGCATTTGTACATCTTATATTCAAGAAGTTGCTTTACAAGCTCAGCTCTAGGATCCTCTTCTTCTTCATCTTCAGTCTCTTCTATTGGAAGAAGCATCTTAGATTTAATCTTAAGAAGAGTTGCAGCCATAACAAGGAATTCACTCATAACATCTAAGTTTGCTTCCTTCATAGCTCTTATGTATTCCATATATTGAGCCGTTATCTCAACAATAGGAATATCGAATATATCCATCTTATTCTTATCAATAAGATGAAGTAGTAAGTCAAGAGGTCCTTCAAATTGTTGTAATTTAAAATTCAAATCCATAATTTATTCTCCTAAAAATCCACCTTGATAATTATAACAAATTATAGTGTTATTTCAAGAGAAAAATACAACATTTAGTGGTTTGGTATAATTTTTTATTAAATATATAGTATTTTTTCGTTTTTACACATAAAAACACACCGCTGATATATTATCTTAGCGGTGTGTATGTTTTCTCGCCCCGCGAGATAATTAGATAATTTATTCAGCATCCTTCATGCTAAAGCTAATTCTACCCATCTTATCTTTGCCTAAGCATTTAACTTTAACATGGTCGCCAAGTGTAAGAACATCTTCTACACGATTAATTCTTTCTTTTGCAATCTTAGAGATATGTACCATTCCTTCTTTACCTGGTGCAAACTCAATGAATGCTCCAAAGTCCTTAATTGATACAACCTTACCTTCGAAAAGTTGTCCTTCTTCGAAATCAGTTGTAATTGTCTCAATCATCTTCTTTGCTTCATCCATCTTAGCCTGATCAGTTCCACAGATTGATACATTTCCTTCATCAGTAATATCAATCTTCACACCAGTACGTTCGATAATCTCGTTAATTGTCTTACCACGCTGTCCTACAACATCACCAATCTTTTCAGGATCAATTGTAATCTGAATAATCTTAGGAGCATATTCGTTAACACTAGCTCTAGGCTCAGAAATAGCCTTGCTCATACATGTATCCATAATGAAGAATCTAGCTTCTCTAGTTCTTCTAATTGCTTCTTCAACGATAGGACGAGTAAGTCCATGAATCTTAATATCCATCTGAATAGCTGTAATACCATCCTTTGTACCAGTAACCTTAAAGTCCATATCTCCGAAGAAGTCTTCCAGACCCTGAATATCAGTAAGTACAAGATAATCATCATCTGAATCTCCTGTTACAAGACCACAAGAAATACCAGCAACCATCTTCTTAATAGGTACACCAGCAGCCATAAGTGACATACAAGATGCACAAGTTGAAGCCATTGATGTAGAACCATTTGATTCAAATGTCTCTGACACAGCACGAATTGCATATGGGAATTCTTCTGTTGATGGAAGAACAGGAATAAGAGCTCTCTCAGCTAATGCTCCATGTCCAATCTCACGTCTTCCTGGTCCACGACTTGGCTTAGTCTCACCAACTGAATATGAAGGGAAGTTATAATGATGCATATATCTCTTCTCAACAACATTTCCATCAAGACCATCTATTCTCTGAACTTCAGAAAGAGGTGCAAGTGTTACAATATCGCAAATCTGCGTTTGTCCACGAGTAAACATAGCACTACCATGAACTCTAGGAATAAGGTCAACTTCTGCAGAAAGAGGACGAATCTGATCTATTGCACGACCATCTGGGCGTTTATGATCTTTAAGAATCATCTTACGAACTGTCTTCTTCTGGTATTGATAAATTGCCTCTCCAAGAACTTCAAGCCACTCTTCATTCTCAGCAAATGCTTCTTCAAGCTTCTCAGTAATGTTCTTGATGTTTTCTTCTCTTACCTGCTTCTCATCAGTAAATACTGCTTCTTCCATTTCTTCTGGAGGTACAATCTCCTTGATTTTATTAAACATTTCTTCTGGAATAGCACAGCTTGTATAAGAATGCTTTGCTTTACCAACTTCTTCAACCATCTTGTTGATAAATTCAATAATTGTCTGGTTAACATCATGAGCCTTATAAATAGCCTCAATCATTTTATCATCCTGAATTTCATTAGCACCAGCTTCAATCATAATTACTTTCTCAGAAGTAGATGCTACTGTAAGCTTAAGGTCACCATTAGCCCACTGTTCCTGAGATGGATTAATAACAAATTCACCGTCAATCATACCAACCTGTGTCATGGCACAAGGTCCATCAAATGGAATATCTGAAATAGATGTTGCAATTGTAGTACCAAGCATTGCAACAAGTTCAGGTCTGCATTCTGGATCAACAGAAAGTACTAGGTTGTTAAGTGTTACATCATTACGATAATCCTTTGGGAATAATGGTCTCATAGGTCTGTCAATAACACGAGCTGTAAGAACAGAATTCTCTGAAGCCTTACCCTCTCTTTTATTAAATCCACCAGGGATTTTTCCTACTGAGTATTGTTTTTCCTCAAATTCTACGCTTAAAGGGAAGAAATCAATCCCTTCTCTAGGCTTATCAGATGCTGTAGCAGTTGAAAGAACTGTTGTATCTCCATACTGAATAAAGGCAGCACCATTAGCCTGCTTTGCTACTCTGTCGATATCAACACGAAGTGTTCTACCGGCAAGTTCCATTGTGTAAGTTTTCATTTAAGTATTCCTCCTTGTTTGTATATATATTCGCAAGGAGTCGAAACTACTAAAAAGAATTCTTATAAAAAGAGTGCTTTTTAGTGGTCTCGCAATCCTCCTCACGAAAAAAAGAGCGGAATAAACCGCTCTAATTATCTTATTACTTTCTTAAACCTAAGCGGTCAATTAAAGAACGATATCTTTCGATATCTTTTTCCTTAAGATAACCAAGTAGATTACGTCTTTTACCAACCATTTTAAGAAGACCACGTCTTGAATGGTGATCCTTTGGATGGTCCTTAAGATGTTCTGTAAGCTCTTCAATTCTAGCAGTAAGAACAGCTACCTGTACTTCAGGAGAACCTGTATCTCCAGGTGTAAGAGCATACTCATCAATAATCTTTTGCTTCTTCTCTTTTGTAATCATTATCTTTCCTCCATTAATTCTTTATAGCCTATTTCCAGTATAAGGTTGGAGTCTTCCAAATACCGAAGATAGGTAAATGTGCTTTTCGCACCAAAAAATATATTATCACACACTAAGTGCATTGTAAAGCATTTTATACGTATCTTCTAATTCCAATAGGAGTACGATATGATGCGTCACTAATCTTGATACCTGTCTTTGCAGAAGATGCATGTACTAACTGGCCATCTCCCATGTAGATTCCTACATGATTAGCATATCCGCCACTTCCATAGAATACAAGATCTCCCGGTTGTGCTTCCGCTAAGCTGTTAACCTTAGTTCCCATATCCATCTGAGCATCAGCAGAGTGTGGAAGATATACACCATATTGCTCTAATATTTTCATAGTAAATCCAGAGCAGTCAACACCCTTACCAAGGGTCTCACCACCCCATACATATCTACCGCCAACATATTGAAGTGCGTTAGAAACTACGCTAGCACCAGCAGTTGATGCAAGTTCTTCCTTCGACATAGCAGTTGGGATTTCATCAGCAACAGATACATATTCTGCACTACAATATCCTTCTTTACCATCTGAATTTACTTTAACCCAACCATCAAGTTCTTCAAGAACCTGTACTTTCTTACCCTGATTCATTGATGAAACAACATCACCATCAGTTGATGGAACACTTCTAAGAGTCAATGAATCACAATTAACTGTGGCCTTCTTAGAAATTGATGAATCAGCGATGTTCTGTGCTTCTTCGCCAGTTGCTATATAACTTCCTAAGCAATATCCTTCAACATCACCTGACTTAATGTGAAGCCAGTCTCCATCAGTCTCAACAACATCACACACTGCATTATCTGGCATAATTCCAACAACCTCTGATTCTGTTGTAGGTTGCTCTCTTACATTAAGCTTACCTTCTGCAACTGATACTCCAAGGTTGTTATATCCAAATGCATTCCTCTGAACTGGTGCTGCTGTAGCAACTACTGATGCGTCTGCCACAGACATGTCATCGCTTATATTATCAACAGCTGTGTAAGCAAATACTCCTGCTGTTATTGAATCTTCTTTTACCTGGCTCTCATAGGCAACTATAGAACCTGAAACCATCAAAGCTGTGCATGCAAATACTGTTGCAGCACTAATAATTCTCTTTTTCATGACCCCTCCTAATGAAAAATGCTTGATTTTTGCTCCGAGTGATAACGAGTATATCAAGGAAACTGAGGGTTGTCAACAAGTTTTTGTAATATTATTGTAACATTTGATTTTTTTCGTAATACTTAAAAGTCCTAAATAATGTGATTATCAAGTTCGATATTTGTTAGTTAATCACCGAAATCAATATGCTCATTTGCGAAGAAATCCATTCCCTTATTCTTATCTTTTCTAAGCTGTTCTTTTAATTCTTCTGCACTACTAAACTTTATTTCTTTTCTCATTTCTTGCAAGAATACAACTTTTACCTCTTTGCCATAGACATTTGAATCAAAATTAAAAATATGTGTCTCAATACTAAGGGTATTATCATCATCAAAAGTTGGTTTTATTCCGACATTGGTAATTCCTTGGTAAATGCGATCATCAATTTGAACAACTGTAATATATACACCATTAGCAGGAATAAGCTTCTTTTCTGATGGAATTATATTGATAGTTGGAAAATCAATCTTTCTTCCAATCTGTCTGCCATATACAACTTCACCATAGATGAAATAGTTTCTTCCCATGAGTAAATTCGCTTTAGTAATGTTGCCCTTTGATATTTCCTCTCTAATACGAGAAGAACTAATATCAACATTATCTTCCTTAAGCTTATTAATTACTTTTAGTTCAAAACTAAATTCACTTGCATACTCTCTTAGGAGTACAATATCGCCTTCGCCTTTATATCCAAATCTAAAATCTGTACCTACCACTAGGCATTTCATATGTAAATCATTAACAAGCTTAAGAATAAAGTCTCTAGGAGAAGTCTTCATTAATTTCTCATCGAAAAGGCATTCAACAAATATACTAATACCACTTTCTTTAACAAGAAGTCTTCTTTCTTCTGGCGTTACAATTTGTTTTGAACCTGTTTTATTAACAGAATTATCTTTAGAGTCAACAAAAGAAATAAGAAGAGACTTAAGCCCTTTCTTTTCATAAGAAAAAAGGTTCTCACAGAGAATTTTGTGTCCTCTGTGAAGACCATCAAACTTACCAATCGTAATTGCTGTATTACATTGTAGATCAAAATCTTCTAACGAATTAAATATCTTCATAAAACATCTTCTCAAGAATTAATTCTTCTTGTTCTCTTCTATACAAGCCTACAAACTTTCCATTTTGCAAATATAATCTAAGTAATTTGTTATCAATTTTATCATTTTTATTCCCGGATTCAAGGTTGGTTTTGGAATCAACAAGATTAGGCATTCTTAATTTACCACCATTTAAAGCATATTTCTCAGATTCTTCTTTAATTACTCCTTTAGGATAGGATGAAAACACGTAATCAATAGGATATATCAGCTCTTCAATTCTATTTTCATTACAAGCTGATTGTATTTCTTCTATTATAATAGCATCATCAATAGAAAAATCTCCCACCTTATTTCTAATTAGGCTTTCCATACAGCCACAGCATCCAAGCTTTTCACCAATATCATTGCAAAGGCTTCTAATATATGTTCCTTTAGAACAGTCAATTATCATGGTTACTCTAGGAAGAGAAATGTCTATTACTTCTATATTATATATGGTAACTTTTCTAGGCTTCCTTTCAATGACTTTTCCTTCACGTGCAAGTTCATATAATTTCTTACCATTAACTTTAATTGCAGAATACATTGGTGGGACCTGTTCAATCTCCCCTATAAAGGAATCAATAACTTTTCGCACTTCTTTTTCAGTAACATTTACTTCACTTTCCTTTGTTACAGTACCAGATATGTCATATGTGTCAGTTGATTTACCCATCAACAAAGTTGCTGTGTAGGTTTTATCCTTATTAGTAAGCAAATCACACACTTTTGTTGCTTTTCCAATACAGACAGGCAAAACTCCTGTTGCATCAGGATCAAGTGTTCCAGTATGACCTATCTTTTTAATATGAAGAATTCCTCTAAGTTTTGCTACTACATCAAAACTGGTATAGCCTGCTTCTTTATATACATTAATTATTCCCGATTTCATATTCTTTAATCAATTCTTCTATTACTATTCTAGTTGCTTCTTCCATGGAAATATCTGATAAGCCAAAACCGGCAGCCTTCTTATGTCCACCACCATTAATATTATTTGCAACTCTCGATAAATCAACATTATCATCTGTGCCACGAAGAGAGCCTTTGATTTTACCATCAGGCTGTCTATACATAAAGAAGGAAGTTGACACACCTTTTGTCTCTCTAAGTTTCTCGCATACACCTTCGAAATCCTTTGGGGAAGCATCAATTTCTTCCATTTCATCTTTATCCATATATGAATAAATTATCTTATCATCATACACTCTCTCAGCTTTAAGAAGAGCTTTGCCAAGAATCTTCTGTTGCTTAAAACTTTTTTCATAAAATGTATGTTCAATAAGAAATGAATAATCAATACCCTTTTCCATGAGATTTCCAGCAGCTGTCATAGTATGTGCTTTACAACAATCATATTGAAATACACCTGTATCAGTAACAATACCTGTATAAAGACATTCCGCCACATCTTTATTAACCTTATCAAAATCAAGAATATTATAAATAAGTTCGCAAGTAGAACTATAATCTGGGACAATATAATCCGTGTCTGCAAATCCTTCACTATTCATATGATGATCAATACATATTGTTCTTTTTGCATTCTTAAAAATAGAATATGCAGGTCCAAGTCTTCTAGCATCACTACAATCAAGGGCAAATACAAGATCATATGGATCTTTTCTTACATATGAACCCTGAATACATTTAGGAAATTCATTAATATCCTCATTTAGATCAAATCCAATATAATTAACTATCTTCTTAGAATTATTGAAAATAGCAAAACATGATGGAATAGGATTAAGATAGACATCCACCTTAATCCCTTCATAGTTACTAATTATATAATTGTAAAGTCCCATACAAGAACCAACACAATCACCATCTGGTCTTATATGACCTAGGATTGCAACATATTTTAAGTCTTGTAATTCTTTATTCAAATCAATCATTTGAATTCTCCTTATTAACTTCATCAATTAAATGACTCATTCTAACACCATATTCAATTGATTGATCCATTACAAATGTAATTTCAGGTGTATTTCTAAGATTAACATTTTCAGCTAATTTGTGACGAATAAAACCTGCTGATGATTTAAGACCTTCAAGTGTCTTTTTTTGTGATTCTTCATCACCGAGAACACTTATATATGCCTTAGCAGTCTTAAGATCAGGAGCAACTTCAACAGCCACAACAGATGTAAGAGGATTAACCCTAGGATCTTTAACTTCACCTCTTATAATATTAGATAACTCACGCATTACTTCTTCATTAATACGCGTATTTTTAATACTTCTTTTCTTCATATCATATACCTATCTAGGAACTTCAACCATCATATAAGCTTCCACAATGTCTTCTTCCTGAATTGCATCAAAGCCATCAAATACAAGACCACATTCATATCCAGCCTTAACTTCTTTGACATCATCTTTGAAACGCTTAAGTGAAGCCAAGTCACCTTCAAATATCATATCATCACCACGGTTAATTCTAACTTTACAGCCTCTCTCCATTCTACCATCTAAGATATAAGAACCTGCAATATTACCAACATCTGATGATTTAAAGATCTGACGAATCTCAGCATGCCCAATAACTTGTTCCTCATATACAGGATCAAGCATACCCTTCATAGCAGCTTCAACATCTTCAATAGCATTATAGATTACTTTATAAAGCTTAATCTCAACACCTTCTCTATCAGCTGTTTCTTTAGCCATAGCATCAGGTCTAATGTTAAATCCTATAATAATAGCGTTACTAGCAGAAGCTAAGATAACATCACTTTCATTAATAGCACCAACACCACCATGAATAACCTTAACTACAACTTCATCATTGCTTAGCTTAACAAGTGATTGCTTTACAGCTTCAACGGAACCTTGAACATCGGCCTTAACAATAAGGTTAAGTTCTTTCAAGTTACCAGTTTGAATCTGAGAGAACAAGTCATCAAGAGACATTTTTACTCTAGAATCTTCAACCATCTTATTCTTGCTTTCTGTTACAAATGTATCAGCAAAGCTATGAGCTTCCTTCTCGGAATCCATTGCCATAAATATTTCACCAGCATTTGGCACTTCAGAAAGACCTATAATCTCTACAGGAGTTGAAGGTCCTGCAGCTTTAAGTCTTCTTCCGTTCTCATCAACCATTGCTCTAACTTTACCAAAAGCAGAACCAGCAGCAATTGGATCACCAACTTTAAGTGTACCCTTCTGTACAAGTACAGTTGCTACAGTACCTCTACCTTTATCAAGCTGAGCCTCTACAACAAGACCTCTAGCATTTCTCTTAGGATTAGCCTTAAGTTCAAGAACTTCAGCTGTAAGAAGAATCATTTCAAGTAGATTATCAATTCCTTCACCTGTATGTGCTGAAACAGGGCAGAATATTGTTGAACCGCCCCAATCTTCTGGAATAAGTTCATATTCTGATAACTCCTGCTTAACTCTTTCAATATTAGCATTAGGCTTATCGATCTTATTAATTGCTACAATTATCTCAATATCAGCAGCCTTAGCATGGTTAATAGCTTCAATTGTCTGTGGCATAACACCATCATCTGCAGCTACTACAAGAATAGCAATATCTGTAGAATTAGCACCACGCATACGCATAGCTGTAAATGCTTCATGACCTGGAGTATCTAAGAATGTGATCTTTTGTCCATTAATAGGTACCATATAAGCACCAATATGCTGTGTGATACCACCAGCTTCTCTATCTGTAACCTTTGTATCTCTTATAGCATCAAGAAGAGATGTTTTACCATGATCTACGTGACCCATTACGCAGACTACAGGTGGACGACTCTTAAGTGTTTTTGGATCATCCTCTTCCTCTTTAAGAAGTTCAGCAATAACATCCACTTTCTCTTCAACTTCAGTAATAACATTGTATTCAAGGGCTATTTCTTCTGCCATATCGTATTCAATATCATGATTAACAGTAACAAGAATATTCTTCATGAACAACTTCTTGATAATATCTGATGCAGGAACTTTAATTCTATCTGCGAATTCTCTAACTGTTAATCTCTCAGGAATAGCAACCGATCTTATTTCATCGCTCTTTTCAAAGGCTTTCTTCTGAGGCTTCTTAGGCTTAACGCCACCATTTTTCTCTAAATTACGATAGTTTTCTTCTTTTCTACCAAGTCTATCATTATCTCTTTGATTCTTCTTATTAGGCTTGCCACCTCTTCTAGAATTAGGTTTATTAGAAGACTCAGGAGCGGCTTGTTGTTGAGCTATCTTATCTCTTTTAGGATGCGAATCCTTATATACATTAGGTCTCTCAGGACGAGATGGTCTATTAGATTTGCCTTCCGGCTTAGCATTTCTATTATCTGTACGATTCTGTGCTTTACTTTCTTCTCTAGAAGCATTAGCACTAGCCTCTCTCTCACGTCTTCTTGCTTCTTCAGCTTCTTTACGCGCTCTAATTACAGATGGTGCTTCTACTCCATCTCTTACTCTAATAGGTCCTCTTCTTTGTTCATTTCTAGGACCCCCTTGATGAGGTCGCTTTCCATCAGGTCTTGGTCTTCTTTGACCACCACCTGAACTAGAATTTCCAAGATTAAAGACTACAGTCTTTTTCTTTTTCTTAACAGGTTCTTTGGCTCCTTCTTTTTTCTCAGGCGCCACCTTCTTATCTGTCTTAGAATCAGAATTATTCTTAGATGCTTCCTTATTCTTTGATACTTCTTTTATATCTTCTTTAACTTCTTCTTTTACTTTAGCGACCTTTTCTTTAACATCAGATGAAGCTTTATTAAATGCACTTTTTACCTTATTACATAGTTCTTCATCTAATCCACTTTGTGATTTTACTTCTATACTGTCTTTAGCTAATAATTCAACGATTTGTTTAGATTCAACACCTAATTCCTTAGCTAATTCATATACTCTAACTTTAGCCATATACTTACCTCCGTTACACCAAAGGGCTTTCAATCTTGTCAATTATTCCCTTTGCGAAATTCTCATCTAAAATTGCAAGCGAAGCTCTATATTCTTTACCCAAAGCATGACCAAGTTCTTCTTTAGTACTGTAAAAAATAATTGGAGTTTCGTAAAATTTACACATGTCATTAAACTTTTTTCTAGTATTATCTGAAGCGTCATTAGCAACTATAACAAGATTAGCATATCCTGTCTTAACAGCTTTCTCAACAGAGAACTCTCCGCTACTGACTTTTCTTGCTCTACTAGCCAATCCTATAAGTGATAAGGATTTATTCATCATCTTCTTTTACCTCATCTGCACTTTCTTCTGTGCTATCTTCTTCAGAATAATCATCTTCATAATAATACTCTTCATCTTCGTAGTATTCGCCTTCTTCATCATAGTAATAATCATCACCATCAACGAAATACTCATCGAATTCTCCAGACTCTCTAGCCTGCGTTTCGCTTTTAATATCAATTTTATAATTTGTAAGTCTAGCTGCAAGTCTTGCATTCTGACCTGATTTACCGATTGCTAGTGATAATTGATAATCAGGAACAATTACTTGTGCAGTTTTTTCTTCTTCATCAGCAATAACACCAATTACCTTTGCAGGACTAAGGGCATTTTCAATAAGCTGTGCAGGGTTTTCACTCCAATTGATAATATCAATTTTTTCACCATTAAGTTCATCAACAATAGCATTTACACGTGTTCCATTAACACCAACACATGCACCAACAGGATCAACATTTTCATCTGTTGAATATACAGAAATCTTTGTTCTGCTTCCTGCTTCTCTGGCAACATTCTTAATTTCAACAATGCCATCTCTTATCTCAGATACCTCTTCATTAAAGAGACCTTTGACAAGTGCCGGATGTGTTCTAGATACATTAACCTTTACACCCTTATTATTCTTCTCAACTTTAAGGATAAACACCTTGATTCTATCAGATTGTCTGTAATGCTCTCCCTTAACCTGTTCTTTTTCTGGAAGGAATGCATCAACTTTACCAAGATCAATACAAATTGTTCTTCCCATAAATCTCTGAACAATACCAGTTACAACTGTATTATTTAATTCACTATATTCACTATAAATATTACTCTTCTCTACATCACGAAGTCTCTGTGTAATTGTACCCTTTGCATTCTGTGTGGCAACTCTGCTAAATTCCTTTGTATCAATTTCAGTATTAACAGTATCGCCAACTTTAAATACCTTATCAATCTTAACAGCATCTTCTAGACTAATCTGATCTACTTCATTTTCAACTTCTTCAACAACTTCTCTTGACTGAATAATACGACATTCAATCTTATCTCTATCGATAAATACTGTGAAGTTATCTTTTGTGCCAAAATGTTGCTTACATGCATTGAGAAGTGCTTCTTCTAACGCATCAAATACAACGTCTTTTGTAATTCCTTTCTCTTCTAATCCTTCCAACGCTTCCATAAATACTTTAACGTCCATAATATTCCTCCTTAAAAATCAAACGCTAATCTAACTAATGAAACATTTTTCTTTTCAAATGTAATTTCTTCATCATCAATTTTTATTACAAAAGAATTCTTATCATGGGAAATTAATTCGCCTTCAAACTCTTTCTTACCATTTACTTTTGCAAAAGTACGAACTTCAATATTCTTCCCAATACTTCTGTCAAAATCTTTATCTTTCTTAAGAGGTCGACCAAGACCAGGTGAACTCACTTCAAAAATGTATTGTTCTTTAATATAATCATGTTCATCCAGAAGTTCATTCATTTTACGTGAAACATCAACGCAATCATCAATTGTTATACCACCCGGCTTATCAATATAAGCCCTCAAATAATAATCTTGGCCTTCTTTTACATATTCAACATCAAATAATTCAAAAGAAAGCTCGTCTAATATAGGAAGTATCAACTCCTCAGTCTTCTTCTCAATATCCTCTCTCTTAGACATGTTATTCACCACCCATCTTAAGGATTCCTACGATATTACATTAACATAAAGCTTACATATAAATAATGAAGAGCAAGTTTCCTTGCTCTTCACTCGTAAAAACATTATGTAACCAGTTCGTAGGGGAGTCGAACCCCTGATTCTGCCGTGAGAGGGCAGCGTCTTAACCACTTGACCAACGAACCAAAGCGTTGTAATCACAACAAATAGTATAATATACTAATACGGCTCGAATTGCAAGTGTTTTTTGAAGATTTTCGACTTTAATCTTCGTATCCGTTAGGATTATTCTTCTGCCATCTCCATGAATCGGCACACATTTCCTTAATTCCATACTTTGCTTCCCATCCAAGCTCTTTCTTAGCCTTAGAAGGATCAGCATAACATGTAGCTATATCTCCTGCACGACGAGGCTTAATAGAATATGGAATCTTAAGATTATTAGCTTCCTCGAAATTCTTAACAATATCAAGAACAGAATAACCTGTACCTGTTCCAAGATTGTAAATGCAAAGGCCTGCATTTTCTTCTATTTTCTTAAGGGCTTTAACATGGCCATCTGCAAGATCAACAACATGAATGTAATCTCTTACACCAGTTCCATCTGGCGTATCATAGTCATTACCAAATACACCAAGCTCTTCTCTCTTACCTACAGCAACCTGTGTAATATAAGGCATTAAGTTATTAGGAATACCATTAGGATTCTCCCCCATAGTTCCTGACTGATGAGCTCCAATAGGATTAAAGTAACGAAGTAATACTACATTCCATTCATTATCAGCCTTCTGCATGTCTGATAGAATTTGCTCAAGCATAGACTTTGTCCATCCATAAGGATTAGTACATTGTCCCTTAGGGCACTCTTCAGTAATTGGAATCTGCGCTGGATCACCATATACAGTAGCAGAACTTGAGAAAATAATATTCTTAACACCGTGTTTTCTCATCTCATCAACAAGAGTAAGTGTACCTGTAATATTATTATCATAATACTCCCAAGGCTTCTCTACTGATTCACCAACTGCCTTAAGTCCAGCAAAATGAATACAAGAATCTATTTTCTCATTATCAAAAATCTTCTCTAGAATCTTTCTATCTCTAATATCACCTTCGTAAAACTTAACGTCTTTACCTGTAATAGCTTTAACTCTATCAAGGGATTTAACGCTAGAATTAGATAAATTATCAAGTACTACAACGTCATATCCATTATTCTGAAGTTCAACAACAGTATGACTCCCTATATATCCTGTTCCACCTGTAACTAAAATTGCCATATTCAAAGTCCTCCTAAAAGTTCATTAACAAGTACTATTTTATACTATATTTATTATAATATCAATAATATCCATCAACATAACTCTCCTTCAACTGAACTATAGTTCAATGTTTCAGGAGAGTTATTTGATGGATATTAATATATATATATATATATTATAAAAGCCCCTTTCGAAACATTGAGCATAGCTCTGTTGAGAAAGGGGCTTATTATATTATGTGAGTTTTTAAACTAAATTATGCAACCTTAGACTTTGCAAGTTCTACTAGAGAAGCAAAACCTTCTGCATCATTTACTGCCATTTCAGCAAGCATCTTTCTGTTCATCTCAACGCCTGCAAGCTTAAGTCCATGCATGAACTTTGAATAGCTAAGACCATTCATTCTTGCTGCAGCATTAATTCTTGCAATCCAAAGCTGTCTCATTTGACGCTTTCTTTGCTTACGACCAGCATATGAGCTTGTTAATGCTCTCATTACAGATTGCTTAGCAACACGATATTGCTTAGAACGAGCACCTCTATAGCCCTTTGCCATCTTTAATACTTTATTATGTTTGCTTTTAGCGTTCATTCCGCCTTTAATTCTAGCCATTAATCTAATCCTCCTTATCAGAAATCTTATAGGTATGGTAATACCTTTTTCATATTCTTCTCATTTGTCGAATCAGTAATAGCTGATTGACGTAAATTTCTCTTTCTCTTTGTAGTCTTCTTTGTTAAAATATGTGACTTATAAGCCTTATTTCTTTTAAGCTTTCCTGTTCCAGTCTTCTTAAAGCGCTTTGCAGCAGCTCTATTTGTCTTAATCTTTGGCATTGTTATATCCTCCTTATAATTAATTAACGTTTTTCTGCCAGAACCAAACTAATTGATCTTCCTTCTTGTTTTGGTTCTTTCTCCACTGTGGCAACATCAGACATAGCCTCAGCAAAATCATATAAGATATGCTTACTATCTGACATATGAGCCATCTCGCGACCTCTAAATCTCAAAGTTACTTTTACTTTGTTTCCTTTAGCAATGAACTTTCTAGCCGCATTCATCTTAGTATTCAAGTCATTAGATTCAATGTTTGGAGACATTCTAATTTCTTTAACTTCAACAGTTTTTTGTTTCTTCTTAGCTTCCTTTTCCTTGCGTGCCTGTTCATAACGGTATTTACCATAATCAACAATCTTGCATACAGGCGGTTTAGCTTTAGGCGCAATCTTAACAAGATCAAGTCCTGCATCATCAGCTAACTTCATAGCCTCCTTAGCAGACATGATTCCAAGTTGCTCACCATCATCACCAATAAGTCGAATCTCTCTGTCTCTAATTTGTTCATTAATTTGTAAATCGCTAATGGTTCTATACCTCCTACAATAAAAAAGTGGATAGACAGACTATCCACTTAAATCAACACAATTAAATCACATTGAAATATTAAACACTAAGTCGCCAAATGCGCTTAGGTGAGAGTGGATACTCTTCTTTCTTTTACAACAAAACATAATTTATCATATAATATATATGAATGTCAATACATTTATTATATTTTTTATGATAAATTATAAACACTTAATCTATACTTCGAACATATCTTATAGTAATGTTCTTACAATCTTTGGCTTGTATCCTTCATCATCAAGGGCCTTAAGGATGTTCTCCTTATGCTCAGTACCAAAAGCCTCCATTGTAATTCTTAGTTCCACAGCAGCATTCCTATTAGTTGACACGAACTGGTTATGCTCCAGTTTAATTACATTACCCTGCTTCTCTGCAATAAGTTGTGATACTTTAGCAAGCATACCTGGTTTGTCAGGCAAAAGTACTGATACTGTAAATATTCTATCTCTGAATATAAGTCCTTGCTGAACTACAGAAGACATTGTAATAACATCCATGTTACCACCACTAAGGATTGATACAACTCTCTTATTTTTGATTTTAAGCTGATTAAGAGCTGCAACTGTAAGTAATCCTGAATTCTCTACTACCATCTTGTGGTTCTCAACCATATCAAGAAATGCAGCAATAAGTTCATCATCTTCTACAGTTATAATCTCATCAAGATTCTCTTTAATATAAGGGAAAATATGCTCGCCAGGTGTCTTAACAGCTGTACCATCAGCAATTGTATTGACAGAAGGAAGTGATGTAACTTCACCTTTTTCAAAAGACGCTTTCATACAAGCTGCTCCGGCAGGTTCAACACCAATAACCTTAATCTTTGGATTAAGAAGTTTAGCAAGAGTAGATACGCCAGTAGCCAAACCGCCTCCTCCTATTGGAACAAGTATATACTCCACAAGAGGTAGTTCTTTGAAGATTTCCATAGCAATTGTTCCCTGACCTGTAGCAACAGCCAAATCATCAAATGGATGAATAAATGTTAATCCATCTTTTTCTGCCATTTCCATTGCTTTAGCACAAGCCTCATCATATACATCACCAGAAAGCACAACTTCAGCTCCATAGTTTTTAGTTCTATTAACTTTAATAAGGGGTGTTGTTGTAGGCATAACAATTGTTGCCTTACATCCAAATAATTTAGCAGCATATGCTACACCCTGAGCGTGATTTCCTGCTGATGCTGTTATAAGACCACGTTTTCTTTCATCCTCACTAAGGGTACTAATCTTATAATAAGCACCTCTAACCTTATATGCACCAGTAAATTGCATGTTTTCAGGCTTGAGATATACTTGATTATTACATCTCTCACTTAGGAAGTCACTATAAACTAATTTTGTTTCTAATGTAACTTTACTAACAATTTTACTTGCTTCTTCAAACTTATCTAACGTTAACATTTTATGTCACCTCGCTTAGTATACATTAAATTACTCAAATAACTTATCAACATATTCATCTACATCGAATTCTTTAAGGTCATCTACTCCTTCGCCATAACCAATGTATTTTACCGGAATACCTAATTCAGATTGTATTGCTATAGCAATACCACCCTTTGCAGTACCATCCATTTTCGTAAGAATTATTCCACTTACATCAGTTGCTTCAGTAAATTCTCTTGCCTGCATTAATGCATTTTGTCCTGTAGTTGCATCAAGAACAACTAAAGTCTCCTTACTTGCATCAGAATATTCTTTATCCACAATTCTATTAATTTTCTTAAGTTCTTCCATTAAGTTTTTCTTATTATGAAGTCTTCCAGCTGTATCTACAAGAAGCACATCAACATTTCTAGACTTAGAAGCCTTAAGAGCATCAAATACAACAGAAGAAGGATCAGAGCCTTCACTGCCACCAATTAATTCAACTCCAGCTCGATTTGCCCATTCTTCTAACTGTTCTCTTGCTGCAGCACGGAATGTATCAGCTGCACACATAAGGACTTTCTTACCATTACTCTTGTATTTAGTAGCAAGTTTGCCAATTGAAGTTGTCTTTCCTACGCCATTTACACCAACAATAAGGCAGACAACATTGTTATTCAAGAAATCATAAGCGTCTTCGCTTTGATTCATTCTCTCCTTAATTATTTCTTTAAGAAGTTCCTTACACTCTTCTGGCTTTTTTATCTTTTCTTTAAATGTCCTGTTCTTCAATTCATGAAGTATAGATTCAGTAGCATATACTCCCAAATCACCCATAATAAGCATCTCTTCTAATTCTTCATAGAAATCATTATCGATTTCAGAAAAACCAGTGAAAAGACCATTCATAAATTTTGAGAAAAAACCTTGTTCACCCATATACTCACTCTTTCTATAATAAGCCTATTCATCTAAGTCATTTTCAATAAGATTAACAGATACAAGAGTAGAAACACCCTTTTCTTGCATTGTTATACCATATAATCTATCAGCAGCATTCATTGTACCTCTTCTATGTGTAATAATGATAAACTGCGTATTCTTAGTAAGCTTATGTAAATATTTTGCAAAACGACCAACATTAGAATCATCAAGTGCCGCTTCAATCTCATCAAGGAGACAGAAAGGCGAAGGCTTTAGATTCTGAATAGCGAATAATAGTGCAATTGCAGTAAGGGATTTCTCACCACCGGATAATTGCATCATATTCTGTAACTTCTTTCCTGGTGGTTGAGCAATAATCTTAATACCAGTTTCTAAGATATCTTCACCTTCCATAAGTTCAAGAGTACCTTTACCACCACCAAATAATTCCTTAAATGCTTTATTAAACTCAACCTGAATATCTGCAAATCCTTTTGTAAATTGCTCTTTCATTCCCTGGTCTAATTCATCAATGATTCTAACAAGATCTTCTTCAGCTTCAACCAAATCATCATGCTGACCCTTAAGGAAATTATATCTTTCGCTAACTTCTTTATATTCTTCTATGGCATTAACATTAACATTTCCCATAGAACGAATATCATCTTTTATAGACTTAATAGATGATTTAATCTCAGATAGATTACTAAGGGATTCATCACGAAGAGACATAGCATTATGCTTTGTAAGCTCATATTCATCCCACATATAATTATTCTGATATTCAAGAGTCTCAGTTAGCTTCTCTCTTTGTGATTCAAGCTTTACTAATTCTTTATCAATATTAGCAAGTCTGTCTGAAACATCTTTAATCTTATCGAAGAAAGATTTGTGTTCCTTATTCATAGACTCTTTCTTAGCTGTCTGTTCTTTTAATTCTTCCTCAAGCTTGGCAAAGTCTTTATCTGCAGAACCAATTGTAGCTTTGATATCATCAATATCCTTTTGCTTTTGCTTTGCTTCTTCTAAAGCATTCTTTGTCTGTTCATCAAGAGAAACAAGATCATTATTACATTTCTCAATATCAACCTCAAGTCTATTAATATTCTCATCTACAAAGCCAACTTTTTGTCTCGCATTAGCTTCTTCGATCTGAGCTTCAGATAAATTACGAGTAGCAGAAGTTTCCATATATGTCTGCTCATCTAACTTTTCCTGAAGTTCTTTAATATTATTATTAAGCTCTTCTTCTTTAGCAATAGACTCTTCTAATTCTTTTGCAATTTCCTTCTTTTCTGCTTCAATGCTTGTTATTTCATTTTCAATTTCATCATTTTCATTTTGAAGAGAATCATATGCTTTCTTCGCCTGATTCTTAAGATCATTAACTCTATCAAGATTAATCTTAGCTGTATTTAATCTAATAGAAGCTTCATTAATACTATCCTGATGTTCATTAATATCATCTTTTAATAATGCACGAGCAGTATCTAATTCTTCAATACGCTTCTTACTTTCAGAAATCTTATCCTTAATAGATACTAATTCTTTCTCTAATTCTTCGATTTCTCGATTTCTTCCAATTAGATTAGAATTATTCTTAAAGTGTCCACCAGAAATAGCTCCACCAGGACTTAGATATTCTCCTTCTAGAGTAACAATATGAAGAGAATAATTGTTATTCTTAGCAACTTTAATTGCATTATCAATAGAATCTACAACAACAACTCTACCAAGGAGATATGATACAACATCATCATACTTCTTATCACTTTTAACTAAAGTATTAGCAAGGCCTATGACACCCTTTTCTTTAAGACAATCCTCTGACTTAAGTCCTCTTCCTTTAACAGAGGTAAGAGGTAGAAATGTTGCTCTACCAAATCTATTCTTTTTAAGAAATTCAACCATTTCCTTAGCAGACTCTTCATCTTTTGTTACTATATTTTGAATATTTCCACCAAGTGCAGTCTCAATAGCAATCTCGTATTTCTTATCAGTTGATATGATGTCGGATACAACTCCAATAATGCCTTTATTATTGTCTCTTTGTTCCATTACCTTCTTAATAGAATTATTATATCCGTCGTATCTTTCAGAAATATTCTTAAGATATTCAAGCTTTGATTCCTTCTTATTGAATACAGCATTAAGTTCATCAAGCTTATTAAATTCTTCTTTTTTCTTAAGGACAAAATTTGCATCCTTTGTCTTTAATTCTTTTTCAACATCCTGTAATTCTAATAAGCTTTTATTTGCTTCTTCATATTCCTTCTCACACTTACCTAATTGTTCTTCTAAGTCACTATCTTGTGTCTTTCTAGTAACAATCCTTTGAGTAAGTTCAGCTTTTCTAATATTAGTCTGCTCAAATAATGTCTTATTTCTTTGCTCCTTCGACTTAATATTAGCTCTTGTTTCAAGAAGCTTCATTATATCATTTTTATCTTTTTCAATGCCTTCATTACAAGACTTAATTACTTCTTCTAGGTTGTTATAATATTCTTTTACAGAAGTAAGTCTCTTAACGCCTTCTTCTAGTAATTTATCAAGCTCTATCTTATCCTCAAGATATTTATCACGTTCACTAGTCTTATTCTTTAAATCTTCCTTAATCTCATCGCGTCTAGAATCAACATTTTCAGAAAGCTTATTGGCAGAATTAATCTGTTCTTCTAATATTCCAATTTGCTTTTCTAGATTGCCCTTAATCTGACTATTATTACTTTGCTTATTACGAATCTCTTCAATTGTTTCTTCGCACTCTCTAATAGCTTCCTCAATAGATGCGTATTGATTCTTAATATTCTCTTCTTCAGTTACAGCATCCTTCTTATCATCTTCTGCAATTTTAGCATTCTTTTCTAATTTGCTAAGCTCTGCATCAATTCTATCAATCTCAAGAAGGAACATATTAACATCTAATTTCTTAAGTTCATCTTTTTTCTTTAAATACTCTTTTGCTGTCTCTGATTGCTTCTCTAAAGGTCCAACCTGACGTTCAAGTTCAGATAGAATATCATTAACTCTAACAAGATTCTCTCTTTCAGTATCAAGTTGTTTACAAGCAGCAATTTTACGTTTCTTGTATTTTACAATACCTACTGCTTCATCAAACAATTCTCTTTTCTCTTCAGGTTTACCAGATAGAATCTTCTCAATCTGTCCCTGTCCAATTATAGAGTATCCTTCTTTACCAATACCAGTATCATAGAAAAGTTCATTTACATCCTTAAGACGACAAGGTGTACCATTAAGAAGATATTCGCTCTCTCCCGAACGATAAACTCGTCTTGCAATAGTAACTTCTTCATAGTCAACAGGAAGTAAATGATCAGAATTATCCATTGTAATTGCAACATAGGCATAGCTTAGGGGCTTTCTGTTCTCTGTTCCAGCAAAAATAACATCCTGCATAGACGCACCACGAAGTTGCTTAGCAGATTGTTCTCCAAGGACCCATCTTACAGCATCCGAAACATTGGATTTTCCTGAACCATTAGGACCAACAATACCTGTTATACCATTATGAAAATCGAATTTCATCTTATGAGCAAATGACTTAAATCCATTCATCTCAATACTTTTTAAATACATATATTTCCCTCTTTTATATTAAGTAATGCTTGATATGCAGCTTCCTGCTCCGCAGCCTTTTTTGTATGACCACTGCCAGAACCTAGGACTTTATCATGATAAGTTACGATACTTTCAAATGTCTTATTATGGGCAGGTCCTTCTTCTGATACAAGCTTATACTCCACATTTCCGTCATGCTTTGCCTGAACAACCTCTTGAAGATTAGTTTTACAATCATGAAATAATTTCTTCTCATCAATATCTGTAAGAATATATTTCATAATGAAATCAGAGGCACAATCCATACCTCCATCAAGATAAATTGCTCCAATTAATGCTTCCATTGCATCACTAAGAATTGACTTCCTCTCTCTACCGCCACATTTATCCTCTCCATGTGCAAGGAAAATGTATTTACCAAGATTAATATCTTTGGTGCAGTAAGCAAGAGTAGGCTCACATACAAGACTAGCTCTTAATTTAGTCAAATCTCCTTCTGAATACTCAGGATAATTCAAATACAAAAACCTACTAGTTACAATCTCTAGTACAGCATCTCCAAGAAACTCTAAGCGCTCATTGTCATTAAGCTTACCCATATGCATTTCATTTGCATAGGAGCTATGTGTTAAAGCTTTAACAATAAGGCTTTTGTCTTTGAATTTATAACCAATTACTGATTGCAATTCTTCAACACTCGCCATTATTTCCCCTTTCTTATGAAATGTATGCTATAAACCATGAAAAAGCCCTTATATAAATAAGGGCTTTACCAATCTCTATTCATACATCGCTTATTTAGTAGCTTTGATTAATTCAACAGCATCACCAACTGTAACAATGGACTCAGCCTTCTCAGCATCAACTTCTATCTTAAGTTCATCCTCAATACCCATAATAATCTGGAATACATCAAGAGAATCAGCACCAAGATCATCAATAAATGTTGTCTCCATTGTAATTTCTGCCTCATCTACACTAAGTACATCAGCAATAACCTTTTTTAATACATCAAATTCCATAACAAATCTCCTTTCTAGTCATTCTTAGGTGAATCATTAGCAATCGATTCACGAACTTTATTTGCAATATCCTGCTCTTTAAAAGCAATACATTGAATAATGGAATTTTTAACCTCAATATTAGAAGCATTACCATGAGTTTTAACAACAAGTCCTTCAAGACCCAGAAGTGGTGCACCGCCATATGTTGATGCATCAAATGATTTAAGAGTCTTCTTAAGAGCAGGTTTTGCTAGAAGCGCTCCTATCTTACTCTTTGTTGTACTCATAAGTCCTTCTTTTATAACAGAAATAAGTGTACCTGCAAGTCCTTCATAAAGCTTTAATATAACATTTCCAACAAAAGCTTCACAAACAATCACATCGCATACACCTTCTGGAATCTCTCGTGATTCAACACTTCCTATAAAATTAATATCTGTACATTCCTTAAGAAGTGGGAAAGTTTCTTTAACAAGTGCATTACCCTTCTCTTCCTCAGCACCGATATTAACAATACCAACCTTTGGATTCTTAATTCCAACTACTTGTTCCATATACATAGCACCAAGTCTTGCGAATTGAACAAGTTGGTCAGGTCTAGCATCAACATTTGCTCCACAATCAAGAAGAAGTGAAACTCCAGTCCTAGTAGGAATAAGAGGTGCAAATGGAGCCCTCTTAATGCCCTTAATTCTTCCAACAACAGTCTGTCCACCAACAAGAACAGCTCCAGAATTGCCTGCTGTAACAAAAGCATCAGCTTTTTTATCCTTTACAAGCTTCATTCCAACTACCATAGAAGAATCTTTCTTCTTCTTAATAGCATTAACTGGTGGCTCTGCCATCTCTATTTCTTCAGTCGCTTCTACAACTTCAATCTGTTCTTTGTTAAATGTATATTTTGATAATTCATTATTAATAGCATCTAACTTTCCAACAAGAAAGACTTTAATATCATCTCTTTCATTAACAGCATCAATAGCGCCTTGAACAATCATTCCTGGCGCATTGTCGCCTCCCATTGCATCTAGAGCAACTCTTGTAATATCACTCATTATTGCCTCCATATATAATATGATTTGACACAGAAAAATATACACTATATCGAATATAAAATCAAGATAAATGCAATATTCTTTACTAATAATACGACACAAAAGAGCCTTTGCTTGACTTAAGAATGTCTACGCAAAGGCTCTTTATGTTAAAACACATTATTTTAATCTAATCTTAGTCTTGTGCAATAATCTCTTTTTTATTGTAAGAGCCACAATTCTTGCAAACTCTATGAGGAATCATAAGCTCACCACATTTACTACAAGGTACTAATGTTGGGGCAGTCATCTTCCAGTTTGCTCTTCTTCTATCTCTTCTTCCTTTAGAAGATTTGTTCTTTGGACAAATTGACATTTGTTACACCTCCTTAAATTCTTTAAAAACATCTTGGAATTTAGCCATTCTTGGATCAATTACACTTTTTTCGCAATCACAAGGTGATGTGTTAAGATTTGCTCCACACTTAGGGCAGATACCTTTACAATCATTCTTACACAATACCTTAGATGGCCAATCTACCAAGATTTCATCGAATAAAAGTCTATCAACATCAAGCTCACCTTCATTTATAAATGATATATCATCATCTTCATCTTTGATAACACCATCATTTATCTTAAATGATTTGTCAATGGAAATATTAAATGATAAGTCCACATCCTCTAGACATCTATCACAAGGAATAACAACATCAAGACTAGTGTTACAGCTTATGTTAAGATGCTTAGCGTCAACGTTTACAACACTTAATTCGAATGGCTTATTATTTTTTATTGTAAAAAGGCTATGCTTATAATCAATATACTCACTATCTACAGAACAATTGAATTTATCTTCCTTGTTCTTAGTTAATATTATCTTAGATATATCAATTATCATGGCATACTCCTATCCACACTTTGTCAATTATACATAGTAGAAAATACATTGTCAATATATATTTGCAATTTATTAGTAATAAAACACACAAATTATTATATAGAGGCCAATAAACTACTAATTATCATTTAATTCTCTAATATAATCTTCTAGAAGTTGATTATTAGCTGATGCAATGCTTGTATTTCTTCTATCAGTAATATCATACTTATTATTAATGTATTTGCCAATATATGCAGTGGCTTTTACTGCTCCATATACATTAAGATGATCGCCACCATCTCTGGTATCTGTTGTATAATCAATCTTCAATTCATTATTAAGTAGATTCAAATCAATATATTCAAGTCCCATATCACTTGCAACCTTACTAATAGAATTATGTTTTGCATAATTATAATTAGGTGGCGATGGTGCAGAATAAAGTATAAGTTTAGCATTATTTTCAATGCACAACTCATTTATTTCATTGAGCGTTTTGATATTATCGCTCATAATATTATCTTCGTCATCACTTGGAATCATATATTCTTTATTATCACAAGGGTCAATTGTATGGCTAATGGTAAATCCTTTATAATATCCTTTTCTAGTGTCTTGAAAAGGAACTTTCCAATTATCATGATACTTTGTTATAGGTAATAGGTCATATATAAATCGAGAAATAGAATTACTTGCTTCCTCTCCTCTATTGTCACTTCTATATAATGTATTTGTCTCAAGTAACACTATCTTTGGTTTTTGACTATTTAAGATAGTCTTTAATGATTCCCTGACATCACTTACTTTTCCACCAATAAGACCAAAATTATATGCAGAATACCCATAATCACGCCACCACTCAAGAGGCGAAATACTTGTATAGCTTTCACTATCACCAAGTATAATAATATCTAAAGTATATGGTTCTTCATTAGCAAGACGTGTATTTATATCACTTTTCTTATCTAAAGTCTGATTCTTAAATAGATAATCAGGCGAAAACAAAAAACCTAATCCAATTAGTATCGCTAATAATATAAGAAAGAAAACTAAACCACTTATTACTTTCTTCATCTAACACCTCTAGAAATTTGCATAAATCAACTCAACAGATCTATAAGCCTCTCCATATGCACCAAAAACAACTATCATAATAATAACAAAATAGTAAAGAGCCCATCTCTTAGGTCTTGATAGTTTAGGAATATCACTAAAAAAGCCTGGTCTTTTCTCAACAACAGCATCTATAATAAATACAATAACTATTCCTAATAATGCAACTAATAAATCTTCTATTGAAAGGCCCATATCAATTAGCTTTCCGCTAAACAAACCACCTTCAAAATTAGAACTAAAAATATTAGAAAGCAGTTTTACAAATTGAGAAATACTTTCACAGTAAAATAACATCTCACCTATTACTATTATTATCCACGTCCTAATAAGCCTTATAGCATTAACTACAATTCCATCCTCCTTAAGGCGTACCTTCTTCCAGAACGCTTTTCCCGCAGGTTCAAATGCAATTTCAAGAACAAGAATAATAAAATAGTACATACCATAGGCAATATATGTAATCTTAGGACCATGCCAAAGCCCATTGATTAGCCATACAGGAAATAAAGCAATTGCAGACGTAACAATTTTAGTAAAATGCTTACCAATTTTCTTTTTTGCAAATTTATTCCATTTCTTAATTAGTCTCGATGTCGTCACTGGATAAAACACATAATTCTTAAGCCAAACACCAAGAGTAATATGCCATCTTCTCCAGAATTCAGCAGCACTTTTGGCCATAAATGGTTGCCTAAAATTCTCGGGAAGCTTAATGTTAAATATTAATGCTGAACCAATAACAATATCTATTGTACCAGAAAACTCAGCATATAATTGAAGAGTTGTGAGTATGGCACATATTATAACAATCATGCCTTCATAATGAGGATCAGAAAGGTAGAAATAATTAATAACAGCATTTAGCCTGTCTGCTATTATCATTCTCTTAAAAAGCCCCCACCCAATTCTAATTAATCCAAGATTTAAACTCTGAGGACTTACTTTTTCACCTTCAAATAATTGTTCTCTAACATCACCATATCTACATATAGGACCTTCCATTAAAGTAGGAAAGAATAATATAAATAAAGATAATTTCAAAATATTACGTTCTACACTAATTCTCTCCCAATATACGTCTAATATATAGCCAACAGCCTGTAATGTATAAAAAGATATTCCAATTGGAACTGCGATATTTTGTAATGCAATATCAGTATTAAAAATATTTCCTATTAATTCAACAAAAAATCCAGTATATTTTAATCCCACTAAAATAGCTATAATAAGACATATTCCAAGTAGCATTATGTATTTTAATGTACTATATTTATTTGTAGTTTGTCTTTTGATTTCTATGAATCTTGCCGAAAGATAAGCAATTATTATTGCAAGAATTGCCCAAATAATAAGCCATTTACTTATTAACGCAAAAAATACTATACTAGATATAAGTAATGTAATATATCTAAATTTCTTAGGAGTAATCTGATATAGTATTATTACAATTGGCAAGAATACAACAAAATACACATTAGTATTATAAGCCAAAGTTTTATATTCCTTTATATATAGTACACAATTAAATAATTTATCCCTTTCTCAACTGAACTCAGGTTCAATGTTTCGAAAGGGATAAATTATTATAATTGCTTAGTTACATTTAGAATAATAATATAAATAACTCTTTCTCAACTAAACCTTCGTTCAATGTTACGAAAGGGATAAATTATTATAATTGCTTAGTATAATTTATAATAATCTTATAAATATAATTACTTGAGTAGCGCTACTGTCTCTCTTGCAATTGCAAGCTCTTCGTTAGTAGGAATTACATATACCTTAACTTTAGAAGAAGGTGTTGAGATAAGCTTCTCATCTCCCACAACTTTATTAGCTTCATCATCTAGTTCAAGTCCGAGGAATGTAAGATAATCGCAAATCATTCCACGAATCATTCCATTATTCTCGCCAATTCCAGCAGTAAAGCAAATTGTATCTACACCATTCATTGCAGCAACATATGAGCCAATGTATTTTGCAGCTCTGTAAGCAAACATATCAAGTGCAAGTTGTGCTCTGTCATTTCCCTTAGAAGCAGCATCAGCAAGATCTCTAAAATCTGACATGCCACCTGATACGGCAAGAACTCCAGATTCTTTATTAAAGATTCTAAGAACTTCTTCTACGCTATATCCTCTCTTCTTACATAAGAACTCAACAACTGATGGATCAATATCTCCACATCGTGTTCCCATTACGAGACCATCAAGAGGAGTAAGTCCCATTGAATTCTCTTGACATTTACCATCAATTTCACAAGAAATAGAAGCACCATTGCCAAGGTGACATACAATAATCTTAGAATGTTCTGGATTACCCATAAGCTCTAATGCCCTCTGAGATACAAACATATGAGATGTTCCATGAGCTCCATACTTTCTTACTTTGTCTTCCTCATAGAATTTATAAGGAATTGCGTATAAATATGCTTTCTCAGGCATAGTCTGTTGAAATGCTGTATCAAAAACAACAGCCATTGGCACATTAGGCATTAGCTTCTGACATGCTCTAATTCCTAATACATGAGCTGGATTATGTAAAGGTGCAAGATCAGAACAATCTTCTATTTCTTTAATAATCTCTTCTGTAACAACATATGAATGAGTAAGGCTAACACCACCATGCACAATTCTATGTCCAACGCAATCTATTTCATCTAGAGACTTTAAGATTCCTGTCTTCTCATTAGTTAAAGCTTCTATAACATATGAAACTGCCTCATTATGAGTAGGCATTGGCTTCTCAGCTTCCTCTTTATCTCCTCCAGCAGGTTGGTATGCAAATCTTCCATCAATACCTATTCTTTCACATAAACCTTTTGCCCTCACCTTCTCTGTCTCAGAATCAATTACTTGATACTTAAGTGAAGAACTACCACAATTAATAACTAATACGTTCATCTCAAATCTCCTATTCTTAATTATCTATTTATTCACAAGCCGACTTAATCTATTATTATTTGACGTCAGCTGAAATATCTATTATCTCACTATGCTCTTCAATAAATACTAATAGCTCATTAGAATCAATATTGCCAGGTGTATGCAATGTGAAATCATACGTAACTGTATCATCACTATTTTTCGAAATATGCATCTTAGTAATCTGTGAATTTAATTGTAAAGCCTTTTCATTTATAACAGAATGAAATTGCTTGCCTTTTGCAACTGTCATATTAATCTTATAATCAACAGCTGTATCTCTGCCACCAACAAGACCAGACTTTGACACAATAATCATAAATACAATAAGAAATGCAGTTACGAATATGGAAATAAAATACATTCCTGCACCAATAGCAAGACCTATGGCAGCTGTAGACCATACACCAGCCGCAGTTGTAAGTCCTTTGATAGTATCTCCTTCTTTGAATATCATTCCTGCGCCCAAAAATGATATTCCCGTAACAACTTGCGCTGCAATTCTAGAAGGATCTGCTCCTCTAACACCTATTAAGCCGTCTATTCCTTCAAAACCATATATAGAGACAAGCATAAATAAAGCTGAAGCACAGCATACAACAACATGAGTCCTTACACCAGCTGATTTATTATTGACATAACGTTCAAGTCCAATACAAAATCCACATATTCCAGCAAGTATTATCCTTAATGCAAAATACAAATAAGGATATTTGTCTAAAAACTCTGTAATCACACTAAATATTGCCATATTATTGTTACTTCTCCAAACTATTATGCATTGTACCTAAAGCAATCAAATTAATACCTGCTTCAATGAAGTAAATACTAATAAGAATTCCCATAGTTAATGCCATAAACATTGGATGGAAGAATGAATATCCACCAACGAAAATTGATAATATTCCAAGAATAAATCCAAACCATCCAAAACTGCCAACAAGTTTCTTCTGCTGAAAGGCCAAGATAATTGAGAATATACCTTGAATAACAAACCATGCACCAGCTAAGAAAATCAAGAACATATCAGTACTTAATGTCATATCACTTGGATATACCAGACCTACGATACCTGCTATCAAACTCAAGATACCAAAGACAAGTGATATACCAAACCTCTTAGTAACAATAGAATTAATAATTGTCCAAACTCCATAAACAAAGAATAGAATAATTATAAAATATCCTATGCTCATAAATGTAAGAATCGGAGTAAAGAGGCATAAAAATCCTGCTATAACAATTAAAACTCCTAAAATAATACTAACAACTCCCATTTCGTTCCTCCTTAACAAATAATTTCAATATATAATATAATATATTATAATAAATATAATAACAAGTCATTTATGTTGCAAATAAAGGAAAAAAGTCTATTATACTAAAGGAAAAACTATAAATGGTTACAGGAATTATAGCAGAATACAACCCATTTCATAATGGTCACAAAGTTCAAATCGATTATGCCAGAAATACATTAAAGTCAGATTATATCGTTGTTGCATTAAGTCCAGACTTTACACAACGCGGCGAAATTGCCCTTCTTTCTAAGTATGAAAGAGCAAAAATTGCTCTAGAACTTGGTGTGGACCTGGTGGTACAAATACCTATCAACTCCGCCACAGACTCATCACTTGGATACGCCTATGGGGGTATTAAAGTGTTAGATTCCTTAGGAATTATTGACACTATCCTGTTCTCCGTTGAAGACGATGATATCTCACTATTAGAAAGAATTGCTAGTATTGAGCTTGACGAAAATGAATACTATATCGAAACAATAAACAAAAGCCTTAAAGAAGGTCTGAATTATCCAAGTGCACAAGAAAAAGCTATTATGCATATGGTACCTGATATTAATTCTGACCTACTTCATAATATATTAAAACAACCCAATAATATATTAGCTATCGAATACCTTAAGTCTCTAAAGATGCTTAACAGTAGTATTAAGCCAATATGTATGAAGCGACTTATTGCTTCATATCACGACACTGCTATTTCTAATCGTATCGCCAGTGCCACCTCAATAAGGCATGCCATATATAATGATTCTTTTTCCGACATAGAAAAAGCGGTTCCTGAAGTTGCATTTTCAACATATAAAGAAATAAAAGAAAATCATCAATTTCTATATCCCGATGATGTATCACAAATGCTTGGTTATAAACTACTTGATGGTAATTTAACTGACTACAAAGATTGCAATGATGAATTAGCCAACAAGATAGGAAATGCTATTAATAATTTTATATGCTATTCTCAGTTTAAAGGATTATTAAAAAGTAAAAATATTACAGAGTCTCGTATATCAAGAGTACTCTGTCATATTCTGCTTAACTTAACTAATGACTTATACAAAGAAATTGAAGGTAAAATATATCCTTATATACCTTATATCTATATTCTAGGCTTTAATAATAATGGCTCTAATCTTATGTCTGATATTAAGGAAAACAGTACCCTTCCCTACTTCACTTCATATAATGACGCTTTGGAATATAGCTTCAAAGAATCATCATATGATAATTCATCAGTCTTAAAACTAATATCAACAGACATAAACGCCACAAAAATCTATAATATGATACTTGCAGGCAAGACGAATAAAGAGGTTACTTCGGAGATGTCAAGGAAGTTCCTTAAAATATAATTAATGATTGCAAATATGTCGGTATACCGATATAATAAAGTTATAAACACTAAGGCGGTAATGAATATGATTATTAATGATGAGCTACTCAAAAAAAATATGTCAAAATATAGACTTAGCAAAGAAAGTGGCGTTCCACAAACAACCATTACAGATATATGTTGCGAAAAAGTTGATCTGGAAAAATGTGCTGCAGGAACTTTATATAGAATCGCTAAAGTTCTCAACATAACAATTGAAGACATATTAGAATCTAATTCCAATGAATACAGATCCGATTTTGAAACATTCAAAAGTAATACTTGTCATTATGTAAAGGATAAAGGCGACTTAGATTTTATAATTGAGACATTACAAAGTAACAGTATTAGAACCCTCTACCAAAAGAAATGGTATCCAGAAGCATTTTATTTACTTGGCATGGTTGACTATTTATCAAGAATTAATGATATTCCTTTATGTGACAATTATAACGATATGCGAACTCAAAAACTAAATAAACCTATTTACCCTTTAGGAGTATCAGCATTCTGCAATGTCACTAATACATCAGCCTCATACGAACAAGCCAAGAAACAATCCATTCCAGAATTTAGTCGTTTTAATATATTTGAAAGTGAGATACGAGATGTTGTATGATAAACCCTTTACAAAAGATAATCTAGACCTTTACTTAAAGGAACTTGCAAAAGAATTCAGAAAGCAAAACGGTAAGAATATGCCCGCAGAAATCATACTTATTGGTGGAGCATCTGTTGTCATCAACTATGGATTTAGGGAAATGACCTATGATATGGATGCTATAATCAGCGCAGCATCATCAATGAAAGATGCCATAAATGTTATTGGCAACAAATACAATCTGCCCTATGGCTGGCTTAATACTGATTTTATGAACACCGAATCCTATACACCGCGTATTATACAATACTCCAAGTATTACAGAACATATTCTAATGTAATCTCGTACAGGACAATTACAGGGGAATACCTAGTAGCAATGAAGCTTATGGCAGGAAGGCTATATAAGTACGACTTGTCAGATGTCGTCGGTATATTAATGGAACAGGAAAAATCCGGCAATCCTCTCGATTTGGATATGATAAAAAAAGCTGTAGTTGACTTGTATGACTCCTATGATAATATTCCCGATAACTCTAAAGCATTCATTGAAAAAATTATCGAAAAAGGAAATTACGAAGAAATCTATAACAATATAAGACAAGAGGAAATTGACAATAAAGAGATTCTACTAGAATTTCAAGAAGAATATCCAGAATCAATAAACAAAGACAACGTTAATGAAATAATCAACAATATTAGAAAAAGACAAAACAAGTAACTCCCCACCGCACTGCGCAGTAGGGAGTTATTATCGTCTTAACAAATCAATTCACGAATCTTCTTTTCCAAAATCAACCTTCGAGCATTATAGAACTCTTCAAAGTTTTCTAGCTCAAGTGATACATTTTCAGGTATCAAAGCTTGTTCGTAAAATACCTTTTGTTGTTCACTATTCATATCTTTATAGTAATCAATAAGCCTCATATCACTTTTACTAGCATTACTTCTTCCTTCAAGCAAATGCAAATTCGGCAAATCATCTTTGAGTGATCTCCAGTGTTTCATTTTTTCAGTTGAAATTCCATAAGGCATTCCCTCAAATTCATTACTAGGATGTAAGTGATCTTCTTCATATTTAACTCCGGGTTTAATCCAAAATCGGCTCGTATAATATAGTACCTCATTAGCTAACCTTGTTCCCTTTTTAGCACTATTCATTAAATCATCGATTTTTCCTTCGGTAACGCTAAGGTCAGGTATAGTATTTAACATATCTATATTAATTTCATAATTATACTCAATAATTTTTGATTTCATCTCTTTAAGCTTCCCCGGAGTTCCGGATCTAAAATAAATAAAGAATATTGCACGAGTAATGTACACCTCTACCCCTTTCGCACACTTCATATAATCATTAGGATTGAGATATATATAATATATAACAGGGACTAAAACGTTCCAATAAGATGAAAACCTTCTTAAATCAATATGCATATACCCAAACATTTTTTCAAGATTATCTAATGCATCTTTGAACTTCTTCCATTCATTCTTAAGTTTTTCAACCATTTCGCGAGTAACAATAAATTTAGTTACATCTTTTCCATAAAGCATAAGAGAAGTTCTAATTATAAAATCTGTTCCAAAGTCTTCATATACGCCATTTAAAACCTGATTAAAATTCTCTCTTGCACTCGGCCAATAAACTTCCAAAATTGACATCGTTATTTCCGATTTCTTTAATGCTTTTCCACCACTGTTAAAACGAATAAAGATTTCAAGTGCATCATCTTGATTCATATTATATATTTCAGTATAACTGATTAATTTTTCTTCACATATTTTTCTATAAAGTTTCAACAACAATTCCCTAGCATATTCCTTACTATCATTCGGAACATATTTTATAGCTTCTTCAATTGCCGCCGGTCTCTTTGTATCATCTCTAAAATCATCAGATATTATTCTTTTTAATTCAAAATGCGTTGGATTAACTCTTCCGTTTTTTGTAAAAAATATATTATATGACTTCTCGTTATAACCTCCTACATCTTCAGGTCTTTCATATTTATTAAGATCAATCAGTAGTTTCATCTGATCTTTTGGACCTGTTCTCTTTCTTGCATTTTTAGGTCGCATGTACACATCTCCATACAAGGATATAAACAATGATGTTAGTCTTTGTTGTCCATCAAGAACACCTATATCAGATATGGAAGTTTTTATATTTGTTAGTTTATATTTGATTCCATCTGCCACTTTAGAAGAATTAAATGTCACATCAGAAATAAATTGGCAAAAAGTAGTTTCGTCATCAACATTATTATCATCCAAATGCCAATACAAAAAAGTAGCAATAGGATATCCAAGCAAAATTGAATCCCATAATTTTTCTATTTGAGGCAATGACCATACATACGATCTTTGAAATGCAGGTATAACATATTTATCTGACATAATATCCTGCATTGCCTCGTATATTGTTATACTCTTTTCTTCAATTCGATTTTCTCGTATTTCATTTTCGTGCATTATATAATCTCCTATACATTTATCTCAATTAATATAAACACATCAAAGTCACATTAATGAATAACATGAACTCTTATAAATAATATATATAGTGTTCTGAATGCAGCTTATATATACACTTTCTTAGTGATGGAACAGACGGATGCCTGTAAAGGCCATTACCATATTATATTTATCACAAGTCTCAATAACATTATCATCTCTAATAGAGCCACCAGGTTCAGCAACGTATTTTACACCACTTCTACTAGCTCTCTCAATATTATCTCCAAATGGGAAAAATGCATCAGAACCAAGTGCTACATTATCCATCTTATCTAGCCATGCACGCTTCTCTTCTCTTGTAAATACTTCTGGCTTAGTAGTAAATACATTCTCCCATGCACCATCAGATAAGATATCCATATAATCTTCACCAATATATAAGTCAATAGCATTATCTCTATCAACCCTCTTAACATCGTCCTTAAACGGAAGGTTAAGTACTTGTGGTGATTGACGAAGCCACCAATTGTCCGCCTTACTACCTGCTAGACGTGTACAATGAATTCTAGACTGTTGTCCAGCACCAATACCAATTGCCTGACCATCTTTTGCATAACAAACTGAATTAGACTGAGTGTATTTAAGGGTAATCATAGAGATAGCAAGATCTATCTTAGCCTGCTTAGTTAAGTCTTTATTCTTAGTAACAATATTAGAAAAGAAATCATCATCGATTTTTAGTTCATTTCTTCCTTGTTCAAATGTTATTCCAAACACTTCTTTTCTCTCTAATTCTTTAGGAACATAATTCTCATCAATTTCAATTACGTTATAATTCCCCTTCTTCTTTTGCTTAAGAATTTCAAGAGCTTCATCAGTATACCCCGGTGCAATTACACCATCTGATACTTCTCTCTTAATAATAAGTGCAGTTTCTTTATCACACACATCAGAAAGAGAAATAAAATCACCAAATGATGACATTCTATCAGCACCTCTTGCTCTAGCATAAGCATTTGCAAGTGGAGTAAACTCAAAATCCATATCATCCACCCAGTAAATCTTCTTCTCAACATCAGATAAAGGTAGACCTACAGCAGCTCCAGCAGGAGATACATGTTTAAATGATGTAGCTGCAGGAAGACCTGTAGCTTTCTTAAGCTCTTTAACAAGTTGCCAACCATTAAAAGCATCAAGGAAATTAATATATCCTGGCTTACCGCTAAGTACTTTAATTGGAAGTTCGCCTTCTTCCATAAATATTCTAGATGGCTTCTGATTTGGATTGCAGCCATATTTTAATTCTAATTCCTTCATTACAATTCCTCCTAACATAGTATTATTGCCTTCTCGCGAAGCAATCTACTTATTCTTATTAACTATTCTACTCTCATATGTGCCATCAGCTATATTAATATATCTTACGAAGAGTGATACTTTATTATCTTCGTTAAGGTTGTCCCACAACAACTTTGTATATTCATCAATATCATCACATGTATCAATAAGCTTAGGCTCTCCTTCGAAGCTTGGAAGAGGATTGCCATCTTGCATATATGTATGTATGAAATGGCCTTCACCACTTACTGGATTCTCGTATGCAAATGTATATCTGTTACAAGCCTCACTATTACCATTGTTACTCTTAAGAATAGACATAGCATAGTTAAATGAACCATTGTCAATGTGCATAATACCAGAAATTCTTGGTGTGAAGTTAGGTCCATCCGGTTCAAACTCGCGACATCTAAGGGATTGTTCAAAAGTCTGTTGCTTATCCATACCTTCATAGATTGTATCTGTTTGGTCACCATTAGTAACAATAGTTTTATTACCAAGCACTCTGACAGGTGCATAGATAATAAGACTTGGATCTTCTAATTTTGACTCATCAAAAGCCTTTGTTCTAATGCCTTCACCATCTTCAACAAATACGCGGTTACGACTATTAGAGCTTCTTCCCATAATAAAATATCCAGTTACAGCGAACTTACCATTAGGTGATTTACCAATGATTATTCCTCTGCCAGGATACGCGTTATTAGATAATTCATTTGCAATAGATAATTTTTTCATAAATTCTCTCCTATATAATCTTATAATACTGCCAAGTCACATTATAACACAAAAATACACCTAAGGCATATAGTCTTAGGTGTATTATCATAACATTTAACGGAAACGAGGCATATTATTCACAGTTATTTCACATTATAATTTTCTTTCAAAAACTGATTATATTTCTTAAAATGATTATTGCCAAAGAATCCCCTACTTGCAGATAAAGGACTAGGATGTGCAGATTCTAGAATATAAGCTTTAGGATTAGTAATAAGGCTCTTTTTACTACGAGCAAAATTCCCCCAAAGCATATAACAGATTGGACGATTAATTGTGTTAATGTACTTTATTACATTATCAGTAAAAATCTCCCATCCATGGCCTTTATGGGAGTTAGCTTCACCTTCTCTAACAGTTAATACATTGTTAAGGAGAAATATCCCTTCATTAGCCCAGGATGTCAAATCACCACTTTCTGGCATTTTTACATTGAATTCCATCTCAATCTCTTTATAAATGTTACGAAGTGATGGAGGCTTTATTACACCTTTAGGCACAGAAAAAGCAAGACCCATAGCTTGATTTTTTTCATGATATGGATCTTGACCTATAATTACTAGTTTTATATCTTCAACATCTGTAAGCTCAAATGCCTTAAAAACATTTTCCTTTGGCGGATAAATTGTATTAATTGAATATTCATTTTCTACAAATGACATCAATTCTTTGTAATAATCCTGTCTTTTTTGTTCTTCAAAGAAAGGCTTCCACCCATTATTAATATTAGAGTCTAACTGGAACATCGTTTTCCCTCAAATAATTCTTTAAATCCAATATTTCAAGTTCTTTATAGTGAAATAAACTTGCTGCAAGAGCAGCATCTGCACCACCTACAGTTAACGCATCAAGAAAATGTTCTTTTGTTCCTGCACCTCCAGATGCAATAACAGGAATAGATACATTCGAAGAAATTGCTTTGGTAAGCTCAATATCATAACCGGCTTTGGTTCCATCACAATCCATACTAGTAAGAAGTATCTCACCTGCTCCACGCTTCTCTGCTTCAATAGCCCAAGAAATCGCATCAATACCACAATCTATTCGTCCACCATGTTTATAGATATTCCATCCACCTTCATTTCTTCTCTTAGCATCAATTGCTACAACAACACATTGAGAGCCAAATTGATTAGACGCGTCAGTAATTAGAGAAGGATTATCAATTGCTGAGGAATTAATGCTAATCTTATCAGCCCCTTCTCTTAGAAGAAGCTTAAAGTCATCAACTGTTCTAATTCCTCCCCCAACAGTAAATGGAATAAAGACATTTGCTGCAACATCTCTTACCATGTCTACAACAGTCTCTCTTCTATCAGAACTTGCTGTAATATCAAGAAAAACCACTTCATCAGCCCCTGCTTTATCATATGCCTTAGCAACACTTACAGGATCTCCAGCGTCTTTCAAATCAACAAAATTTATTCCTTTAACAACTCTACCATCCTTAACATCAAGACATGGTATAATTCTCTTAGTATGCATTCTAAATCTCCGTAAAATTCTTAAGTATCTTAAGCCCAACATCAGAGCTTTTCTCTGGATGAAACTGACATGCAAAAATATTATTTTTTTCTATAGAAGCATGAACATTTACACCATAATCGCAAGTTGCAGTTACAATACTTTCATCCTTGGCTTTAAGATAATAAGAATGAACAAAATACACAAATGATTCTTCTGAAATCCCTTTAAATAGTCTTCCTTCATTTGGAAAATTCAAAGAATTCCATCCAATATGAGGCACTTTAAGATTATCATTTTCTGGAAATCTAACAATCTCACCTTCTAGAAGGGATAACCCCTTAACATTAGGGCTTTCCATAGATTGTTCAAATAAAAGTTGTAATCCAAGACAAACACCTAGAAATGGAATATTCTTACTACACACTTCAAAAATTGCTTTGTCAAGTTCATACTTTCTAAGTTCATTAATGGCATATTCAAAGGAACCTACACCAGGAAGAACTACCCTATCTGCATTAAGTATCTCATGAAAATCCCTTGTACATATAACGTTCTCACCTATATGCTCAAAGGCTTTCTGTACACTTTTCAAATTGCCAGCATTATAATCAATTATTGCTACCATTACTATCCATTCCTAACGCTTTAAGCTTATCATTAATTGCCACAGTATATTTTGTTCTACCTTTTATCTCGTAAAGCTTAGCAGCTTCATCTTTTGATGTACCAAATTGATCTTTTAATTGTCCAACAATCATTGATTCAACCCCATCATACTCAGCAGTAATACCATATTCCTTGGCTTTCTCATAATTCTCATTATATCTTCCAACACCAACTACAAGAGCATCAAATGCATTCATGTAATCTTTCTTTGCCATAAATGTATCATACTCTTTCTTCTTATTCTGCAAATCTGCTAAAAGACGGGCTTTATTAAGTATTTCTGTATCTTCTTCAGATAGAGAACTAATGCCAGCCAAACTATTATAGGCATCAATATAATTGCCTTGTGAGTATAAGCTTTTTGCTTCACTAATAGCACTTCTTTTACTGAAAATATTACTTCCAATTATTAAGAGCGCAACTAAAGTTCCAACAAGTAATACGAATACAACAAGTACTTTGATTGGTATTTTATTAGATTTATCACTTTGCAAAAATGTTGCAAGTTTTCCAGGTTTTTTCTCTTGTTTTGCCTTTTCTGCTTTTGCAGCAGCTTTTGCGGCTTTCTTTTCTTCCTTTGCAGCCTTCTTAGCAGCCTTCTTTTCAGCTTTAGCCTCGGCTTTTGCTTGCTTTTTAGCTAATTCCTCAGCTTCCTCTTCATCCATTTCTTCAAGAATCTTCTTATTCTCTTCAGTAGTATCTTCTACTTCATTCTTAGCGGCAACATCAAGAATTTCTTTCTCTTCTTCACCTTCGCCTTTTTTCTTTTTCTTGAAGATTCCTTTGATTTTATCAATTAAGCTAACCTTTTCTTTAGGTTCTTCTTCACTTACACTTTCAGATGATTTCTCTGCTTTATCAGCTGATTCTTCAAAGGCATCTCTTGCTTCATCAAGTTCAATATCATTCTCGTCAGCATTAAGAAGATCGCCTATGTCAGACATACCTTCTTCCCCTTCTAAAAGGGCATCAAGATCAGCATTCTCATCAACTAAAGAAACACCTTCTTCATTTACTTCTATAGCATCAGCTTCATCATGTTCATCACTTTGGTACTCCTTAGAGAGTATAGAATCGTCATCACCAGACTCATTATCACCTGATTTGTCATCATCTCCAACGATGTTCTCTACCTCATCTAAAATATCAAGAAGTTCCTGGCTATTAGCAATATCTTCGTTACTGGTTCCATCTTCTGAATCACTACTTTCAGCACTTTCTTCAGTAGAAGAACTTGCCTCCTCTGAAGAATCTTCACCTAAAGCAGCTAATAATTCTTCTGCATCCTCTGCAGAGGTATCTACTTCTTCTTTTGTCTCAGCTTCTTCTGTTGAGCCAGCTTCTTCTATTGAGTCAGCTTCATCTTCTGTCTCTGATTCAGATTCTGATTCTTCCATATCATCAGATTGGGTTTTCGGCTCATCATTTTCAACTGCTTCTTCATCATTTACAGCTTCTTCAGATGACTCTTCACTATCAGAATCTTCAACTATCGATTCTTCACTTGTCACTTCTTCATTAGATTCTTCAGAAGAACCTGCTTCAGATTCTAATTCACTTGAGATTTCATCAAATGTCTTAATTGGATCATTTTCTTCTTCAGAAGATTCTTCTCTATCAACATCTTCTATACTTATATCATCAGAATCTACTCCATCTTCTTCCATAAGCGAACGAATAAATTCACTTCCTGCATCATCAGGGATTTCTTCACCACGTTGAAATCTCTCTTCTTCATCATCTATTTCCTGCTCGAATTCACGAATAAAATCATCCGCTGAGCCAGATGAGAGTTCTTCTTCAAAATCCTTTAAGAAGTCTGCTTCTGAGAAAGCCTTTCTCAAATTATCATGAGACATTTTCTTAGGCTTAAAGTTACCAATTCCTGTAGCAGACATAAAATCATCATTAGGGTCAATACTACTCATGTCAGCAATTTTTGCTTTGATGCTTTCTTCTTCATCTACGCGAGCTTTCTCGACATTTGTCTTAGCTTCATTTATTGAATTTAATAATCCGTCTAAATAATCTTCAGAATTAGGCAAATTAATATCCTCCAGTATTATTAATAATCAAAAACAAGGGATGTGATAAACCACACCCCCTTGATAATCACATTAATATTATCTTTCTTTCTCATATTTCTCAATCAAACTATCCACAGCCTCAACGAGTTTACCAATCTCAGGTTTTGTAAGCTGTGCGTCTGCTCCCAAGGATTCACCTTTTCTTCTAATCTGGTCATTGATAAGAGATGAGAAAATTACAACAGGTATCTTTCTCATTAAAGTATCATCCTTAACCAGCTTCGTTAATCTATGACCATCCATAAGCGGCATCTCTATATCAGTGATAACACAATGAACATCTTCAAGAACAGTGCCAGCATCTTTAAGTTCACAAAGTTTATCCCAAGCCTCTTGACCATTATCATTAATAATAAGCTTAGTATAACCTGCTTTCTTCAAGCACTCAATAATAAGCTTCTGTAATAGTGCAGAATCTTCAGCAATAAGGATTGGAGACTCTGATCTATCTTTTGATTCGTATTGATCCATGTCAGATACTTTAAGGCCTGTCTCTGGGTTAATATCTGATACAATCTTCTCGAAATCAAGAATTACAACAAGTCTATCAGATAATTTGATAACACCTGTAGAAACTCCCGAATCATCTGAACTAATAGTTGAATCAGGCTTAATTATTTCTTCCCATGACACACGATGAATTCCCAATACTTCATCAACATGAAATGCTGTATTAAGACTATTGAAGTTAGTAATAATGAATAAGCCATCATTATCATACTTGTCTTCTAATCCAAGACACTTCCTTAAGTTAATTACAGAAATCATTGTATCTCTCGGCATAAATATACCTTCAATACAAGGATGAGCATTAGGAACAGGTGTTACTGGTTGATAGAGAAGAATCTCATTAATCTTTGCAACATTAATCCCATAAAAATTACTACCCGCTCTAAATTCAAGAATTTCTAATTCATTAGTTCCTGACTCTAGTAAAATATTTGTATCCATCTACACTCCTCCTGATGCTTATAATGTTATGTTGTTAGTGCTTCCATTAACAATACATTGTAAAGCAGCACTTTGAATATTAGCTAAAATATCGCTTTTAAATTGGAATAATAATACCAATTCTTTGCTTTCATTTGGTTTTAATGTGCCTTTATACGTCGATAAATCTTCAGGCATCAATGTCATCTCATTGCTTGCAGTTGCTGATCCATTAATAGTTGCTTTGAATTTAGGATTCTTAGATATAACATCAATAGGAACATCAGCACCGCTTGTATTAGTCATAACAAATTTCATAACTAAAAATTTATTACCTGCCGCAGGGCTCATATCATATATTGCAGTTGTATAATTATCCTTTACTTCGTTGCCAGAATATTTAATATCTACACCTGCAATACCAAGCGCTGTTGCAAGTGGTACAGGTGGTGTCTGTTGTTGAGCCTGTTTATCACCTGACTTAGAAGAAGAGGAATTAGTTGTAGCTTGTGTAGCATTCGCTTTAGCTTCTTTTTCGGCTTTAGCCTTAGCATCTTCTTCTACTTTCTTTTTATCTGAATCATCTATATAGACAACACCATCTTTTTGTTTTGTATTGTACTTAGCTACCATTTTTGCTGAATATGATGAAATTGCTTCTGTATCTTTCTCAGATAATGTAGGCATCATCTCGCATCCACAAAAGCAAATACATACAGCACATACAAGGATTCCAAGAATAATTTTATTATTCATGTCTTACTCCGTATCCAAAATATAATCCTACTATAATTTATGTTATCATTTTAGGCATCAATATTCAACAAAAATATACAAAATAATCACAAATTATTTGTATATTTCAAACCAAAAGACAACTCCATCATCTAAATTGTATACACCATACTTGCCATTTAAAGATTCTAATGCAGCTTTAACTATAGAAAGGCCTACTCCACTGCCACCATATTCACGTGTTCTAGCTTTATCAATCTTATAGAATTTATCCCAGAGTCTCTCTATATCTTCCTCAAGAATTGTATCTCCAGAATTGTAAACACTTATTAAAACAGTATCATCCTTCTCTACTTGAGACACCTTAATTATATTCTCATTCTTGCAATAATGTATTGCATTACTAAGGAAATTAGAGAAAACAACTTCTACAAGGTATTCATCACTATTAACTATTACATCTTCGCCCATTTCAAAGGAAAGCTTAATTCCAGCATTTTCTATAAGAATTTTAGAAGCATTAACAAGACTTCTTATTAGTTCCGATATATTAAATTCTGTCATCTCAACAGAATTAACACCATATTCAAGTTCATTTAATGACAGCAATTGCTGAACCATCTTATTCATCTTCTGAGATTCATCTACGATAACTTCACAATAGTACTCCCTGCTTTCAGGATCATCTGCCATTCCTTCAGATAAACCTTCTGCATATCCTTGAATAAGAGCAATTGGCGTCTTAAGTTCATGAGATACATTAGATAAGAACTCTTTACGCATCTCCTCATTCTTTTCTTTTATTTCAATATCTTTCTTTAATTCTTTATTAGCTTCTTGCAGTTCATCTAATGCATTTTCAAGAGAACTTGACATAGTATTCATATGCTCACCAAGAATATCTATCTCAGTCTTACTATCTCTCGTTCTATACTTTACATCAAAATCAAGTTCAGACATTTTCTTGGAAATATTAGTTAATTCAACTATAGGCTGTGTAATACGCCTTGCAATGACTTCAGTTAATAAAAATGCTAAAACTAAAGCCAAAAGTCCAATTATAATAAGCGTTCTATCAACAACACCCAAAGCAACTTTCATATTCTCCATAGCATATCTAATCATAACAAGATTACCATCGCTAAAAGTACCTGTAAGGATTAAGAAATTATCATTTACATATTCATCTTCATCTAAAGTAATATCATACATCTTAGTATGAACAATACTTTTTGCTCCATCCTTATTAGACAGAATAGCATTTTGAAGACGCTTTATAGTATTATGCTTTTCTTTACCACTAGAAAGGAGAATAGAACCATCATAAGTCGATATAACAATATCTAAATTATTATTGTAGGATATCTGTTCAAATTTTGCATCATATCCACTATCGTATAATGCACCACTTAACGATGCTTCATTTAGTTGATCATATACATTCTCCATAGATTCCACTTTCTCTTGCCTATAAAGATAAGCCATCAAAAGAGTATTTAATATCCAGAACATAAGGAGAATAAATACAACTAAAGCAACTATTCGTATAACTAATTGTCTTCTAATACCTATAAAGGGCTTATTTCTCTTCTTTGACCTCAAACTTATACCCCATTCCCCATATAGTCTGAATGTATTTACCGTATTCTTTTAACTTAGCTCTAAGTTTCTTAACATGAGTATCAACTGTTCTTGCATCTCCAAAATAATCGTAATCCCACACATTATCAAGTATCTTTTCTCTTGAAAGGGCTATTCCCTGATTATTTATAAAATAGCACAGAAGTTCAAATTCTTTAACCGATAGAACAATCTCACTTCCATCAACACTTACAAGATGCGCATTAATATCAATATGAATCTTTCCTGCATCAAGCACATCTTCTATATTAAAAGTGCTGCTCCTTCTAAGAAGAGCATTTACTCTTGCAACAAGAATCTTAGGACTAAATGGTTTAGAAATATATTCATCTGCGCCAGAAGAAAATCCCGATAATTCATCTGATTCAGTATCTTTTGCTGTAAGGATAATAATTGGTACACCAGAGGATTCTCTGATTTCTTTACACACTTCTAGCCCTGTAAATTTGGGCATCATAACATCAAGAATTACAAGGTCAGGATTCTTATCATAAAACACATCTAATGCTTCCTTCCCATCATTAGCTTCAATAATCTCATATCCTTCTCTAGATAAGAAATCATTTACAAGTTTTCTAATTCTACTTTCATCATCTGCTATTAATATTTTTGCTGCCATATTACTATCTTCCTTTTTTATTTTATTTTCAATAATTTTTCTTTCTTTTCAAGATCTGCTTCTCTTTTCTGCAAATCCTGTTCCCAAGAAGCATATTTATTCTGGAGAACTTCTTCATAATTTAGAATTGTAGGATTATTGCTGGTATTAGCAATAACAAACATAGCTCCAATTGTTATTACAAGCACTATAGAAATTACAATAAAAGATACAGAAAGCTTCATTAATCTTTTGTTCTTGCTAATTAATTTCCTTTCTCTATTCTTTGCTTTTATATCATCATTATATCTATTATTACTGTTTCTTTTTTCTTTACTCGACTCTTCTTTTTTCTCAGAAGAATCCTTATCATAAGAATTAGAATCAACCTCTTCCTGAGCGGATGATATTGGAATAGATTCAATTACTGCAGGATCTACATCTGATTTCATCAGATAATCTTGAATACTTTTAAGATAAGAAAATCCAACTTCTGTATGGAACATTCTTCTTGTAACCATCTGATTATACAATGCCAAAAGAGATTTGGTGTCATCAAAACTAAGTTGTTTATTAACGTATTCAATTGCTTCTTGCTCTTTAAGCGCTTCTGATCCAGTAGTTGGATTCTCAAATGCAAACCCGTTTACTGTAATCACCTTATTGTCTTCCATTTTAAGATTAAATTAACCTTTCTTAATAGATTCTCTTCTCTTCTGTTTATCCTCATATAATACTTCGTCGGAACTTGCAATAATCTTTGCCAGATCCATATCTTCTTCGCATACGAAAGAATGAAATCCCGCAGATAATTCAATAAAATACGGCTTATCACAGGTAAGATTGAATAAAAACATTGCTTCTTTTAATTTATTCTTAAGAAGTTCAATCTGTTCGTCTGCAGTAATATCATTAGGCACAGGAATAAAAGCTACAAATTCATCTCCGCCTATTCTTGCACAAAATCCATCTCTTGGCATAAGTCCAGATAGAAGTTTTGAAGCGGAGATAATTGCGAAATCACCATCACCATGGCCAAAGCAATCATTAACCTCTTTAAGGTGATCAAGGTCTGCAAACATAATAACAGCTTCTTTTCCAGCACGTCTATGAATTGTAGCAAGAGCTTGTTCCATAAAGCCACGTCTATTTAGAATTTTAGTTAATTCATCATAGCGCGAAATAAAGCTTAGAATCTGATTAGATTCTTTGACTCTCTCCATAGACAATTCCATCTCAGCTCTAGTCTTTTCTTCTTGCTCTTTAATCTTGAAGAAATGAAGAATATTACTTATCTGTATGCTTATGTATAACAAATAATCATTCTCTTCTATTGGAGCTTTACATAGAACTACACCATATTGTTCTTTGCCGGAGAATAATACATATGTATGATAATTCCCCTCATCATCAGGCAAGAACTGACTAAACCCTTTATGAGAAGAAACTAAATGATGTTTCCAATCATCACGATTTATAATAGTATTGCCATCCCCATCAATACCTCCGGCAAAAAATATCTGCCTATCGCCTGTTACAAACTCATCAACTTCATATGTAAGTGGATATCTATGAACAAACAGATATATATCTGATAAGGACAACTCCTTCAATCTCAAAAACAATTCTTCTAGATTCCGCTTACTAGAAATGTTAGCATCTATCATTTCTCGAACAAAGAAGGAAACATCCCACACATATGATTTAATTCTTTCATTCTCTTTAGAAATCTCACTTGAGATTCTTCTTAATTCATCATAAGACATATTAAGATTGCTAACATAATTATCATTAAGAATACTTGAGTAACTAGACATAATCTTTTCTTCCGAATCTATTTGATTATTACATCCGCAAGAATTTCTTGTTATTATGTTAACAGGATACTCTATACTCTCAACATTCTTACCCTCCGAAAGAGCAATTGCCATATCCAAAGCAAGATTAGCAAACAAATTACTATCATGCTTTACAGTCGTAAGAGGTGGTATAAGTTTTGATGAAATATCAATATCATCAAAACCTGTTATTGCAATATCTTTGCCAACTACGAGGCCTCTCTTCTCACACACGCTGTAACATGCTCTTGCCATATTGTCATTAGCACAACAAATTGCTTCAATATCAGGATTTTCATCAAGAATATGTCCAACAATCCTCTTTACTCTTGTTGTATAATCTCCATAATAAATGTTATTAAGCGATGCTTTATTGCCAACTTCTTCCATAACATCCATATAAGCCTTTAAACGCATCATGGCGCTATAATTATCTCGTGGCCCTGATAGGAATGCCATATTCTTATAACCATGGTCAACAGCAAGATGTCTCACAACACTTGCCATGGATTTATAGTTATCTGCAATTAGATATGGTACATTATCATTATTAGATAACACTTCAAATGTCATAACAGGTATATTGTTACATTTCTTAATAACCTCTTCAAGAGGCATAACTCCAGGAATACCACTCATAGAGCCATAACATATAATACATGCATCGCATCCAGCATAAGTAATATAATCAAAAATCGAAGAGAAATGATAATCTCTTAGAGACGCAGTATCTTCCTCTTCAGAGTTATCACATTCTCTTGGCACTCTACTACCAGTAAGAAATAGTAACCTGACACCTCTTTCTTTAGAAATTCTATCGAAATCCTTAAGAAGAGCATCTATATATTCAGATTGATTATTGCCTACCATAACGGCAATTGTTTTCATAATAATCACCTCTTCATAACACATTTAATTAAAGTATACTAGATAGATTTAAGCAGTTCTGAATACTCTAATAACAAAGATTCGAACATAAACATCATTGTCCTATCCACATTCATTTTCTCATATTCTGTATTAAAGTATGTAGTATCATAAGAGCAACAGAATTCAGCATTTTTTCCTTCACCTTCAAGAAAATACTTTCCAGTAGATATAGATGAATTAATATCATTAACTACTTTAATAAAAGAATTATAATCACCATGTAGAGAAACCGGACACTTAATTACAAATCTTACTGTGTGCATAAAATCAGTACCGCCTATCTCAAAATCTGCATCAACAATAGCTCTGTTGTTAGGAAGATTGTAACCTTTGACAATAAAATTTAATTGACCTTCCTTGTAATCAACAGCTAAATTTTTCTCATCAAATTTTGATTTCACTAGTTGTACTAATTCAAGTTTTTCCATAAGCGCCTCTTATTCCAATCCTTTGTCCACATAGAACACGAGTCTCTATACCCAGTCTTGTATTATCAATAATATCTTTATCTATAACAGCCTTGTCCTTTTCAAGCAACACAACAATGGTGGAGCCACCAAATTCAAAAAATCCCTTTTCTTCACCTCTTGTAATACTCTTCTTCTGATGAAGGTTAGTAATTCTACCCACCATCAATGCTCCTACTTCCATCTGGAGAACATCACCAAAATTGTCAGTGCGAAGAATTGTATATTCACGATGATTCTCTTTATATATAGGGTAGACATCATTAGCAATAGGATTAACTGTATGATACACTCCTTTTATACTACGATTATGGCTCTTATATCCGTCATCAATATAAATATATCTATGATAATCATCAACTGTTAGACGAAATACCAAAGCTTTACCACCTTGATATTTTAGAACAAGCTTCCTATCTCGTAACAATGAGTAAAGGCTATAAGAAGTATTTTTTATCGAAAGTACACTATCTTTGTCAATATCATATACTGTAAGCTTACTATCGCAAGGACTAATTAGATGAGACTTATTCATATCTATAGGTCTCTTCTCTTTTAATATTTTTCTTGTAAAAAAGTCGTTATAGCTTAAATATTCTTTCTTCTCATATTGACTCATATCAATCTTATTATTAGTAATAAACGACTTAATTAAAGGTATAGAAAAGAAAGAATTCATAAACCATCCGCCAATATTAGAAACGAAAGGATTAATTAGAATTCTAACAATAATTCTACCTATTGTCGTAGTATATAATTTCTCTAGAAATCTATCTTGAGAATCATCAGGATTAACTATTATCCCATTTCTTAATGCATACTTCATAAAGCCCCCAAAGAACTAATAATAAGAATTTATTCTTCAAATTAGAATATGTCTTTTATATTATACAATAAATGACTTGTAAAAACAAAGAGAAGTCTTACGAAAGACTTCTCTTTATTGTAGGGTTACAATTTATTTGTACATAAAAAGCCATATATTTACACACAAAAAGACCCTCAACTATTAGATTCTACATCTAATAGTTGAAGGTCGTAATTACAAATTATTAATTATACTAAAACGGTTGACAACATAGACGCCGTGGAACCAATTTCATGAACTTCTATAGTGCCCATTTTAGCAAGTACAAGTATAACTACAAGAAGAATTATGACAACAAGTACAATCAAAAAGATAATCCACATATTAGGCTTCGGAATCTTAACATCAATGATATAAAGTATCGCCTGTAATATAAACAGCGCATGAAGTACAATCAAAAATGCAGTATTAGGAATCAAAAGTCCTACAACATATACAAGAGCAAGAGATACTGAAACCGTAGTAATAGGTACACCATGATACACTTTCTTAGATTGCGGATTCTGAACAACCCTCTTCTCTTCCATTACATTAAAATAAGCAAGTCTAATAACAGCACATACAAGGAACATACATAAAACAGCAATTCCAAGCGGCTTATTAAGGCCCATATTATATGCAATTATCGCAGGAAATACTCCAAAGCAAACAACATCACACAAAGAGTCTAATTGTATTCCAAATGCTTTCTCATCTTCTGTCCTGTTCTTCTTAGTTCTTGCGATTTTACCATCTAATGTATCACACATTCCTGAGAAGACCAAACAGATAATGGCTATCATAAAATGCCCATTACAAGCCTCTGTCATACCAACAACTGCAGAAATCACACCAAGAAAAGATGTAATAACAGTATAATCATAAAAACCTATCATTCTTTTTTTCTCCCTTTTTTAAATATTAAAATATAAGCCACAACCGTCATAACAGCACTGATTAAAAGCTGAATATAATAGCTAAATCCTCTGCTTAAAATCATGGCTGGAAGTGTTAAATCACCAAATGTTGGCGCAAACATAGCAAGGAACAATCTCTCTGTAATACCCATTCCTCCTGGAAGTGGTAGCATATCAGCACCTACTGATATAAGACATTGTAACATAAGAATATCAATAATTGAAGTTCCACGCAAGTGGAATGACCAATATACTATGACAGTTATAAAGAATAATATAAGTCTCTGTAATATAGACAGAATAATTACATTAAAAATAACTATTTTATGATCTTTCAAGTACTTAGATGCATCTTCATACTTAATCATCATATCATCTGTTTTGTGTAGCCACTTCTCTTTATCTTTTAAGATTCTAATCTTGTTAAGGAATCCTATACACTTCTTAATAATCCATTTTGCAACTGCAGGCATAAACACCAAGATAAATAAAGCTACAATAACAATTATATTAAGAACTATTCCAAGCCAAACCCAAAACTCAACTGGCTCTACAGCATCCATAATACTCTTAGGTCTAATAATAAGCGTAATTCCACCAAGAATAACAAGAACCAGCTTATATCCTATTGTAATTAATAGAAGCACTAATGTAGAATGAGCAACATTAAGCTTATCCTTTCTCATAAATACAATCTGTGCTGGCTGTCCACCTGATGCTGATGGAGTAATGCAGCTAAAAAAGAATCCAACAAAAGAATATAGATAAGCTCTCATAAGTCTAAGCTTAGTACCTAATGTCTTGAAAATGTACTTCATAATAACAGATTCTAGAAGAATAAATAAAAGCACACAAATAACACAAGGAACCACAAGAATAACAAGATCACATTGTTTTAATCCCTCAAGCACTTCTTCTAAATTCTCACCATGAAATACGCCATATATAGTTAATCCAAAAACAACTAGAAGAAACACTATATCAATTATATTTCTTCTTATATTGCTTTTCTTTTTTGTTTCAACATTATCCATAAATCACACTCCACAATGCAATATTATACATAATTTTCATAAAAATATATACACAAAAAAAGAAAAAACTTTCACAAAAAAATATCGCATGATACAAATAGGCATAAAAAAAGCCATAACTAACAACGTTAGTCATGGCCAAATTATATCAAAAATTAAATCTTAAAGTATCCAAGTTCATCTTGTAGTGCATGAGCAAGATTAAGAAGATCATTTGCCTGGTTAGATACTAAGTTAATAGTAGCATTTAATTCTTGCATAGATGCAGTAGTTTGTTGTGTTGATGCTGAATTCTCTTCTGCAATTGACACTAAACTATTAACAACATCTACTACTCTATTTCTGCTCTGATTGCATTCTTCTGTTCTATCAGAAATGTTATTAGTCTCAACAGAACTTGATTCAATACCATCATTAACATCTTTGAACTTCTCTTTAGTTTCTTCAAGCTTCTGTTGTTGTTCTTCAATAATAACTTCAACTTCTTTCATAGCTTCAACTGTTGTCTTAGACTCAGAAAGTAAGTTATTAACAACGTCTTCAATTGTTTTAGCAGAATCACTAGACTCTTCTGCAAGCTTCTGAATCTCAGATGCTACTACAGCAAAGCCTTTACCTGCTTCACCAGCACGAGCAGCCTCAATACTAGCATTAAGCGATAGAAGGTTAGTCTCTTCTGCAATTGATGTAATAAGGGAAACTGCAGATTGAATCTTAGTAGCAGATTCATCAGTTAACTTAACCTGTTCAGCTATCTTGCCTATTGCTGCATTAGTTCTATCATTAGAGTCACTCAAATCACTAATAATTCTATTAGAATCATCGCCAGCAGACCTCATAACTGAAGATGTCTCGTTAAGTGTTGATACACCACCAACAATACCTTCAATCTGATCACCCATCTCATTAATCTGAGCTGTTGCTGTCTCAATTTGTTCAGCTTGTGATACAGCACCCTTAGAAATATCTTCAACAGCATGGCTGATTTCATCAGCAGCAATACTTGTTGTACTTGTCATATTCTGAATATTATTACTTGAATCAATAAGTGTATCAGCAGCCCCAAGTATTCTCTCTACAGTACTCTTAAGTGTAGCCGCAGTTGACTGAATTGCTTTACTGAGATCACCGATTTCATCAGTTCTACTAACAACTTTCTTATCAATCTCAAAATTAAGATTACCAGTTGATAACTCTCCCATAGCATCTTTACATTTATTAAGCGATCCGCAGATACTTCTAGCACTAAGAATTGTTGTAATAACAGCTATGGCAAGAAGAACACCACCAACAATAGCAATTATAATTAATACTGAATATGCTTGTGAAAGAATTTCACCCGAAGGCATTCCAGCAAATGCACATCCTACAACTTCATTACCATTTTTTATAGGGATGTATGCTGCAAAATAATTCTGTCCATTAATAACAATATCACTAGTTGTATAATTTTCGCCTTTCATAACAGTATCATATACTTCATCTGATATATCAGTTCCAATAATCCTGTTACCATCTTTATCTTTTAGAGTTGTAGCTCTTCTGGTCTTTCCATAAATCATAGTAACATCTTGTGGCGAACCTTCAACAAAACTATCCATTTTCTCAGCGTTACCAGTAATGTTGTATGAGCCCTTGTATAGATTATCATTCTTATCTAGGCTGTAATTCCCATTATCAACAAGTTCATAACCAGCTTTGACAGCTTCAGCAGTTGAAAGTAGAGAATTAATAGCTTCGTTCTTAAGTGCGCTTTTCATCTGAAAATAACTAATAATAGCAACACCCAAGCCCAATAATACAAGTGGTAAAAGCACCATGGCTAAGAGACGAGTATGTAAACTAATCTTCTTACCTTTTTTATTAGACTTAACAGTTTCATTAGATGGATTTGAATTACTCACAACAACTACCCCTCCTATATAATAATCTCTAATTAGATATTATAAACTTAAATTTTTACATTTGCAATAAAATGTATAAAAAAACGCAATATATTGTGTTGTGTATTAAATAACACACAAATGAACTGATATCTATACAACTCTAATTGTTCTATCCTTTATTCAACTTACTAGCTATAAAGTTAGAAAAAACAGAAGAAACAAATGAGGCAACAATAATAGCTGGTAAAAACGAAAGTGGAAAACACAAAAGTAGTATGGCTATAACTGTAATAGGCTTTCTCATAAGAAATCCAAGCATGGATGCCGCTGTTATTGCAACAGCAAAAACTGCCTCAAATTCGTCAAAAGAACCTGTAGCATTAATAAGTAATGTACAGGCATAACCTACACTTACAGCAGCATAAATCATAGGAAATATTGTTCCACCTTTCCAACCTAGGTTAACACTTACATTAACCATAAGAAGTTTAACTAGACCAAGAATTATAAGTCCAATTACAGCAAAATCAGTATAATTATAAATAAGAGTATACATCTGACTTTCTCCGGAAAATCTGCCGGAGCCCACAAAATGACCTACAACTCCAAGTAATAAACCAGCTATAACGCAACTAATAACTCTGTATTTTTTTAATTTCTCACCAATTAATAATGTGATTTTATTAAATAATATATAAATAATTGCAACAATTATACCAACAATAATTAATGGTATTCCCCATTTCCATTGGGATAAATATACATGAAAATCACCAATTCTTTCACTGCTAAATCTTGGCAGACCTTCAAGTTCACCAAAAAGCATAGACAGACCTTTCAAAGAAAGCATACCACCTGCTACAGCAAGGGCATATAATACTACTCTTGTAGCTTTATTAACAAGTCGTTCTCTCTCTTTAACTTTTCCACTTTTCCTGTCTTCTATTTGTTCAAATATACCATATAAGGGAGCATTAAATATAACTCCAAGGGTTGCTGAAAGTCCTGAACTTGCAACTTCTTTTACCCTATCTCCTTTGTATTTAAGTCTGTCTCCCACAAATGTACAAAGTCCAGCCACTATTCCAGTAAGTCCTGCTTCTGGTCCAATTGCGCCACCAAACACAAGTGGCATTAACGCAGATAAAAATAGAATATGTACCTTGTCATAATTATATCCTTTATCCTTCTTCACCTTCGTCATAACTTCCTCAAGTGATTCTGGTAGTATTCCAAACTTCTTCTGCCAAAGACCTATAATTAATCCGCCCAGCACACAGATTACTACATCAAAAAAAAGCATCCCACAATTATCCTGTCCAATTAATGACACATCACTAATCCCCAAGAATTCTGGAATACTTATCCATATAAACTCAGTAATAATATTAAGACATTTAAGGAATACCCAAGTAACAGCACCTACTAAAGCACCAAGAATAATACTAAGTATTCCAAATAAAAATATGTCTATTTTCTTATTCATACTTTTCTCCCCAAAATGTTACAAATAAAATATAGTGGACTAGAGGGGAGTCGAACCCCTGTCCAAAAACCAATCCCCGACTCTTCTACGAGCGTAGTTTGTTATTTAGATTTCCCTCAACAACCCGAGAACAAACACTCTAATTGTCTTAGTAGCTTCATGATACGTACACATACGCAAAGCTTAGTATATGCCGTTTCCTACATAGTTTGAAGCCTTAATCCCAACGTGTAGGTGCGCTAGGTAAGACTAGCTGCAACTAGGCAGCTAATGCTAATTTTTCGTCTTTAGCAATTAAATTTAATTTTGCCATTTTACGTATGGCTATCGGCTCGCTTCTTTCGCTTCATGATCCCTGTCGAAACCATTACTAGCCCATATTCTGTTGTTATTTTGCGTAGCAAAATGACTACACGTCGAGCGCCTTCGTGCTTTAGCACGAACTATTATGCGCGAGACTCCTTTTAGAATTATCTAAGATTCTTTATCTTATAATCTCTTTGAGCTTCTCTCTTCTGGTCTTTTGCCTTAATATCTGCTCTTTTATCATACAGTTTCTTACCCTTTGCAAGAGCAATAAGTAACTTCACTCTTCCATTAGTGAAATATACTTCCACAGGAACAATTGCATATCCTTTTTCCTTGATTTTGCTTTCAAGCTTAATTATTTCATACTTATGAATCAGAAGTTTTCTAGGGCGAAGAGGATCACGATTAAATATATTTCCCTTTTCATAAGGTGAAATGTGCATCTGATATACAAAGATTTCACCATTATCTATTCTAATAAATGCTTCTTTAATAGAGCATTTACCTTGTCTTAGGGATTTTACTTCTGTTCCAACAAGTTCAATTCCCGCTTCTATCTTTTCTTCTAGAAAATAATCATGATATGCTTTTTTATTATTAGCTATTAACTTCTTTGGTTGACTAGCCATAACAATATCCTCCACAGCAATTACGATATTTTACTACATAACTAATTCAAAATCAATAGTTCTTGTTACTTCATCTGCTCTTACAAGAACAACCTTAACAATCATACCAAGAGAGAAAGAATTATTTGTCCTTTCACCTACTAGTTCATAATCATTTTCCCTAAATTGATAATAATCATCCTTAAGTGTACTTATATGAACAAGACCATCTATACCATTATCAAGTTCAACATAGAATCCATATTGAGTAACAGATGATATTACTCCATCAAACTCTTCTCCTAAGAAGCTATGCATATATTGAACCTTTTTAAGCTTCTCAACTTCTCTTTCTAATTCCTCAGCACGTCTCTCTGTATTACATACCCCTGGAGCAATTGTTGCCACAAGAGAATTATAATGCTCCTCCTTTGACTCATCATATCTTCCACGAAGATGATCTTTTATTATTCTATGAATAAGAAGATCCGGATACCTTCTTATAGGGGAAGTAAAATGACAATAATATTTTGCAGCAAGTCCAAAATGCCCTAGATTCTCAGGTGTGTATTTTGCCTGTTGCATAGTTCTAAGTGTAAGCCTGCTAATAAGCATTTCTTCTTCCTTGCCCTTAGACTTTTCTAATAATTTCTGAAATTCTTTCGGATGACATTTAGAAGAATCACCCTTAAGTGTATATCCAAATTTTGCAAGAAATGCCTTAAGTTTTTTAACTTTTTCATCCTCAGGAGTCCCATGTGTTCTATATAGAAATGCACTTTCTTTCCAGAAGAAATCCTCTGCAACAGTTTCGTTTGCCGCAAGCATAAAGTCTTCAATTATAAGAGATGCTTTATCTCTGATATAAGGCTTCACACCTACAATATTGCCAGAATCATCAATAACAAACTTTGTCTCTGACATATCAAAGTCTATGCCGCCTCTTCTCCTACGTTTATTCCTAAGAATAGAAGAAAGAGTATGCATATGATAGAACATTTCCGTTACATCACTATATTTATCGGAAAGTTCTTTGTCGCCTTCAAGAATTGCGCTTACATCTGAATATGTCATTCTATAATTAACATTTACAACACCTTCACAAATCTTATGGTCAATAACATTCCCCTCTCCATCTATTGTCATTATACAACACATAGATAACCTGTCTTCTCCCTGATTAAGGGAGCAGATACCATTAGAAAGTGTATGTGGAAGCATAGGTATAACTCTGTCAATTAGATATACGCTTGTTCCTCTCTTTATTGCTTCTTTATCAAGGGCAGAATTCTCCTGTACATAATTAGATACGTCTGCAATATAGACACCAAGTGTGTAATTTACTCCGTCATATGATACTGATACAGCATCATCAAGATCTTTGGCATCTTCTCCGTCTATAGTAACCATGGTAACATCACGAAAATCTTCTCTTCCTAGCATATCATCATTACTAACTGGTTTAGATACTCTACTGGCTTGGTTGATAACTTTCTCTGGAAACTCAACTGGTACATTGAAGGCTTTAATCATAGATAGAATATCAATTCCAGGATCATTTTTGTGACCAATAATCTCTGTAATTATTCCTTCCGGCTTATTATTCTTCTTAGCATATCTGGTAATTTGTACAACAACCTTCGAACCAGATACAGCTCTCATATCTTTACCTTGAGGAATGAAAATATCTGTTGTAATCTTGTTATCATCACATATAACAAATCCATAGTTATGACTTTTCTCATAAGTGCCAACAACAGATGTAACCTCATGGTTAATAATTTCGATTATTCTTCCTTCACGCTTTTCACCTTTGGTTTTACTAAATATTTCCACTAATACTTTATCACCAGTAAAAGCATTATTAACGTAATCTTTACCAATAAAAATATCTTCAAGGGTATCTTCTAATCTAACAAATCCAAACCCTCTCTGATTAGGTGTAAATATGCCTGTTATTCTATCATTTGAAAAGACTTTATTATTGTTATTCAAAGGTTCTTTTTCATCACCCGACTTTATATATTTACCATTCTTAGTACAAATTATTTTTCCTCTTTTAATCAAAGTATCTAGTACTTTATGAAGCTCATCTCTTTCTCCTTTTTGTATATTAAGAAGAATAGCAAGTTCTTTTGCTTTCATTGGGACATACAAATCATCACATATTAAATTATATATAATATCGCATTTATCTTGAAAATCTATATTCTCATTAATAAAAGCAATTTGCTCTTTTGTATCCATTATTATCCTCATAAAAATAACCTGCGAATAATCGCAGGTTACAATAAAATCTCTTTAGCTTAGAAACTACCGATATTCAAAACAATAGCAAGGGCAAAGAATATAACAACCAAAGCTGTTGTTATTCTTACCAGCATACCTTCTTTAGTACGCGCTTTATGTTTATTGAAAAAAGTATCAGTAGAAGCTTGTCCTGATAATGAACCAAGTCCTTGTGACTTACCTTCTTGCATAAGTACAAGTACTGTTATTGCAACACTTACGATTATAAATGCAACTAAGCATACCATTCTTATAGCTGACATAAAATTTCCTCCTAATTAGTCGTACCAATACGACTTAAATATATTATCACAGAATCTAATTGATGTCAAAAAATATTTATTTAATTATAACATACATTTGTTAATCAAAAAACTCCAGTGCTACATGAATTTTATAAAAATACATATAACACCAGAGTTAAGAGTCATTATCTATATAGTATTACTTAGTATGCAACACCTTGAGCCATCATTGCGTCAGCAACCTTCTCAAATCCTGCAATATTAGCACCAGCAACATAGTTGCCTTCCATTCCATACTTCTTAGCAGCATCATCACATGCATGGAAGATACCCTTCATAATACCTTCAAGCTTAGAATCAACTTCTTCAAATGACCAATGAAGTCTCTCTGAGTTCTGTGACATTTCAAGAGCAGATGTAGCAACACCACCAGCATTAACTGCCTTAGCAGGTCCAAATAGAACTCCTGCATTCTGGAATGCAATAACTGCTTCTGGAGTTGAAGGCATGTTAGCACCCTCAGCAACAGCAATTACACCGTTATCGATAAGCATCTTAGCATCATTCTCATCAAGCTCATTTTGTGTTGCGCAAGGAAGAGCGATATCTACCTTGTACTGCCATACACCATGCTCACCATTCTTCTTCTCATGATACTCAGCACTTGAACGCTTAGCAGCATATTCTGTAAGACGAGCTCTCTTAACTTCTTTAACATCCTTAAGAAGATCTAAGTCAATTCCTTCTGGATCATAAATCCATCCAGTAGAATCAGAACATGTAACAGGCTTTGCACCTAATTGATATGCCTTCTCGATAGCGTAAATTGCAACATTACCAGAACCTGATACTGCAACAGTCTTACCTTCAAAGCTATCGTTCTTAGCTGTCTTTAACATTTCCTGTGTGAAATAGCAAGCGCCATATCCTGTAGCTTCTGTTCTTGCAAGAGAACCACCGTATGATAATCCTTTACCAGTAAGAACACCTGTAAACTCATTACGAAGTCTCTTGTATTGTCCATACATAAAGCCAATCTCTCTAGCACCTGTTCCAATATCACCAGCAGGGACGTCAGTATCAGCACCAATATGCTTAGAAAGCTCTGTCATAAATGATTGACAGAATCTCATAATCTCGTTATCTGACTTGCCCTTAGGATCGAAATCAGAACCACCTTTACCACCACCGATTGGAAGTGTTGTTAAGCTGTTCTTGAAAATCTGTTCAAAGCCTAAGAACTTAATAACTGATAAGTTAACTGATGGGTGAAGTCTAAGTCCACCTTTATATGGTCCAATTGCCGAATTAAACTGTACTCTATAACCACGATTTACTTGAACCTTACCATTATCATCTACCCATGATACGCGAAACATAATTGCACGCTCAGGCTCAACTAATCTCTCAATAATTCCACACTCTTGAATCTTAGGATTCTTCTCAACAACAGGCTCAAGTGATTCTAATACCTCACTTACAGCTTGTAAAAATTCCTTCTGTTCTCCATTTCTCTTCTCTAAGCCATCATACACTTCTTGAAGATACTTACTCTTAAATTCCATCTTGTTCTCCTTTCAACTAGATGGGTTAGCCATAGGCTAGCCGTAATCTTTTTTCTATATTATTGTATACACAACGATAATATTATACATATTTAATTTAAAATATGCAAGTATTTTTGTAAGTGCATAAAAAACGAGTGTACGCATAGGGCGCACACTCGAATAATTTACATTTAAGTAGAAATCACTACGCTTTTTTACTTAGTAGCGTCTTTGCCTTTGTATGTAACGCTATCACCATATATTGTCTTCCAATCATTCTTCATAGAGACAGGTGTCCAATTATTCTCAGAACAAAGTTTTACCATGCTTTCAGCTTTTTTTGTTTTACCATTCTCTCTATCAAGATCATCGCAGCATAGCATGAAGCATCCAGTAGGATATTTGTTGTTATTAATTACATAATTATCCATACTTCCGTCACCAGATGAATTACCAAACGAAAGTATAGGTTGCTGACCAATCTTTTGAATAATATTTTGAACCTTATTCATTTTAAGGTTTTTCAAAATAAATTCATTACCAAGAACAACTTTATCGTCATGTAAGAAGTAATTTAAACCATCCTGTCCATTTTGATTAGTTCCAACAATAGTATTAGTTGAACCAATAATCTGATTCATAGGCAGATTAAGAAGCTTAGAATTCTTAACAATACCACGAACAAGCATATCATCAGTACCACTTACTATATATACTTTAAACCCATTATCTTCAAGATAGTCTATTACCTGAAGCATTGGTTTATAGAATGCTTCACCTCTAGTCATGCCATCATAACTTGGTTGTGGCTGTGCAGCAAATTTAGCAACATAATCATAGAATTCATCAAATGTCATACCTTGGAAAGCCGTTGCAACAGCCTTACCATGGTCCATTGGAAGTTCTTTATCTTCTGCACCTGTTGCGTTATTTGCTAAAATTCTATTAGCAACACTTTTCTCAAAGTCAGAAGCCTTATCCTTATAATCAGGATCTTCTAACACACGATAGGCCAATATGTTATAGTCAAAATAATTAGGATCTGTCTCGCAGAACAGCGTTCCGTCGAAATCAAAAACAGCTATTCTATCTTCTTCTGGAATGTAATTATCACCTTTTGTAGTGATTTTTTTTACATATGCTGTAAGTTCAGTCTTAAGCTTAGCATCATCATTCCATAGAGAAAGAGGATTACTATTATCGTTTTGACTAGCCTTGTCAACAACACTTCTCCTTGCATTGTTACCGCTATTGGCGCTAGTTACTATCCAGCTTATGCTTACTGCAATTAAAGCTACGATTAGAACAATACTAACTACTCTCCAAATTGTTAATTGCTTTTTATTGCTATTATCCATGTTAAATATTCACTCCTTTATACATTAATCTCTGCCTTAATACCGATTACGTCTGCATTGGCTTTGAGAACTGGGTTAACCACCTCTTCAAGATACTTTGTAACCTGATATGGTGCGCGACCAACATATTTGCTCGGATCCATAGATGCCTGTAATTCTTCTAAGGTCATTGGGAACTCTTCATCATTGGCAATTAATTCAAGCAAGTTATTGTCAAGACCTTCAACCTTAACATTCTTGCCAGCTTCCATTGACAGCTGTCTGATCTTCTCATGAAGCTCTTGTCTATTGCCGCCAGCCTTAACTGCATCCATCATTATATTCTCAGTTGCCATAAATGGTAATTCACTTAGAAGTCTCTTAGTTACAACTTTATCATATACCACAAGTCCATTAGTAACATTTAAGCAAAGGTCTAACACACCATCAGTAGCAAGGAAACCTTCTGCTATAGATAGACGCTTATTAGCAGAATCATCCAGTGTTCTCTCGAACCACTGTGTTGCAGATGTGATTGCAGGATTAAGAGCATCTATCATTACATATCGAGAAAGGGATGCTATTCTTTCACTTCTCATAGGATTACGCTTGTAAGCCATTGCACTTGAGCCAATTTGTGATTTCTCAAATGGCTCCTCTATCTCTTTGAGATGTTGAAGTAGACGAATATCATTACTCATCTTATGAGCACTTGCAGCTATTCCTGCTAATACGTTACACACTCTTGTATCAACTTTACGAGAATATGTCTGTCCAGAAACTGGGACACATTCTTCAAAGCCCATCTTCTTAGCAATTAAAGGATCAATCTTATCTATAACTTCATTATCATCATTGAATAACTCTTTAAAACTAGCCTGTGTACCAGTTGTTCCCTTTGAACCAAGCATTTTAAGAGTAGATAGGACATAGTCTAAGTCCTCTAAGTCCATCATAAATTCATTAATCCAAAGAGTTGCTCTCTTACCAATTGTAGTTGGTTGAGCTGGCTGAAAATGTGTAAATGCAAGGGTAGGCATATCCTTATACTTATCAGCAAACTTACTGAGCTCATTAATTACATTAATAAGTTTACTTCTAATAAGCTTTAGAGCATCACGCATAATAATAACATCAGTATTATCGCCTACATAGCAACTTGTAGCACCTAGGTGAATTATTCCTGCAGCCTTAGGACATTGCTGTCCATAAGCATATACATGGCTCATTACATCATGGCGTACTTCCTTTTCTTTTTCCTTAGCTACATCATAATTAATATTATCAACATTAGCTTTAAGTTCATCGATTTGTTCTTGAGTTATAACTGGCTTGCCATCTTGTGACAGTCCAAGCTGCATCTCAGTTTCTGCAAGGGCAATCCATAATTTTCTCCATGTAGTAAATTTCTTATCCTGCGAGAAAATATATTGCATTTCTTTACTTGCATAACGCTCTGATAAGGGGCTAATATATCTATCTGTTCCCATTTATCTATTCCTCCACATACTTCAAAATAACAATTAGAATTCTAGCAGTGACATAAGGGCGTGTCAAGTATCACGACCGCTATGTGCAAAGTCGTGCATAACCTCAGAAATCTTAATCTGTTGAGGACATACCTGTTCACAACTGCGACAAGCTATACATGCACTAGGCTTCTTATCTTCAGGCAGTGCAGATAACGCCATTGGTGCAATAAATCCGCCACCTGTATATGCATGCTCGTTGTACAAAGCAATCAGATGAGGTATATCTAGTTCCTGAGGACAATGACTTACACAATAATGACATGCTGTACAAGGAACAGTTCCAATTGACAGCATCTTATCAGCTATATCAAGAAGCGACTTGCGCTCAGCATCTGATAAGCCCTTATCTTCTGAAAATGTATCAAGATTCTTATCAAGCTGCTCATCACTTGACATGCCGGATAGAATAACTGTAACAGAAGGTATGCTTTGAAGAAATCTAAATGCCAATGATGCAGGGTCCTCATCACTACGAATCTTTTTCATCATCTCTTCGTACTGCGAATCAACATTTGCAAGCTTACCTCCGCGAAGAGGCTCCATAACCCATACAGGAATGTTGCGCTTATCTAAGAGCTCAACCTTCTCTTTGCCTCTTTGGAAGGTCCAGTCAAGATAATTCATCTGAAGCTGACAAAATTCCATGTCATCACCATATGCATCAAGGAATCTCTTAAGTACGTCCATATTACCGTGACATGAGAAACCAAGATGGCGTATACGGCCATTCTCCTTTTGCTTCATCAGATAGCTGTATATGCCGTATTTCTCATCATCAAGGTAGGCATCTATATTCATTTCACATACATTATGGAATAAGTAGAAATCGAAGTATTCTACGCCAAGTTTCTCTAACTGGCGCTCAAATATCTCTTCAACCTTGCTCCAGTTAGCAGGGTCATACCCGGGAAACTTGGTTGCTAAATAGAAATTATCTCTTGGATACTTAGATAAAGCTTTGCCCAATACTATCTCTGAGTTCTCACCATGATAGCCCCAGGCTGTATCATAATAGTTAATGCCGTTTGACATAGCCTTATCAATCATACGACATGCTGCAGGCTCGTCAATTCTTGCATCATCATCGTCTATAACCGGAAGGCGCATTGCGCCAAATCCAAGAGCTGATAGCTTAAGGCCCTGAAAATCTCTGTAAATCATATCACATACCTCCTGAATTACTAATTCAAATACAGGTATTATTATATCAATGCTTACAAATTATGTAAAATAAAAACAAATCACTTTCGCTTAACCTTGCGTGCGATAAGTATAAGTGCTACACAAAGTATCACAAAAACAATCATTGCCGTAATAGTCCCTTCTATACCAAAAACAGTGTCGTAGAAAATACTGTCTGAGGCATCATCTAATAGTAATATAGAGCTTTCAGATGCATGTCCAGAATTGGGAAGACCGTATATGAAATTCTGCGTAAAGTTCCATGCAGTGTGAATACCTATTGCCATCCAAAGACTGTCATAAAAACACACCATTATACCGGTGGCAAGGCCCATCAAAGCAATCTGAATAACCGGCAATACCGATATACCATTATTGCTAAGGTGTGGCACAACAAACATAACAACATTTATAAGCAGCGCAACCCAGATTGGATAACGTTGTCTAAGCGCTCCTATTACATATCCGCGACAGAGAAGCTCTTCTGCTCCTGACTGTACCATTACGCAAAAGAAAGCACATATCATGTATATAACAGAAAACTTATTAACACTTAACTGAAGATCCCCATGTATAAATGCGACCAATACACATATGGAATTCATTAGAAAACCTATAAGTAAGCCAAGTCCTAGCTTCTTAAATGTATTACCTTTCGAATCTCCTTGCTTAATATAAAGAAAGCTTCTAAAAACTTTCTTGTCAAAGAAAAAGCAGTATACAAGAATAAGTATCACTACCCCGCCAAGGCTTAAATACTCGAATAAAAATGCTGTGGCATTATCCATTTCACCAAAAGGCAGCTTGATTAAGTACGTAATCCCCGTTCCCAGTAACTGTCCTAAACTCAAAAATACAAATGCAAGTATTATTACCACAAGAAAAAAATGCCGCTTAAGCTTTGTCTTTGGTTCCTGTTCGTCAGATAATTGTTTCTCCTCCATAATAGATTAATCCTTTCAAATGACTTTTGTCACATATTATTCTACGAGTACTTCTAGAACTTCTCTCCTGTTAACATCTCATAAGCTTCTTTATATTTAGCAATTGTTCTTGAAATAACATCTTGTGGCAAATTATAATCACAATCAGGATGCTCTTTAAGATAATCTCTTACAAATTGCTTATCAAATGATGGCTGACTTTTGCCTTCAACATATTCAGATTCAGGCCAGAATCTTGAACTGTCAGGTGTAAGCATTTCATCTGCAAGGACAACTTCTCCATTCTCATCAAGACCAAATTCAAACTTAGTATCAGCAATAATAATACCTTTGCTTAGTGCATAATCAGCACAAGTATTATATAGTTTTAAAGTATAATCCTTAATCTTCTTAGCAAGTTCTTCACCTCTTCCAGGATAAGCCTTCTCAAGAACTTCTACTGACTGCTCATAAGATATATTCTCATCATGATCACCAATTTCAGCTTTAGTTGAAGGTGTATAGATAGCTTCAGGTAATTTCTCAGATTCCACAAGCCCTTCTGGTAATTTGATACCACAAACAGTGCCATTCTCCTGATAGCTTTTCCAACCAGAACCAGTAATATAACCTCTAACAATACATTCAATTGGAAGCATCTCAAGCTTCTTACACATCATAGCATTGCCATTGAAATCACCAGATTGGAAGAATTCTGGCATATCCTTAGTATCAATACTAATCATATGATTAGGGACAATATCTTTTGTATAATCAAACCAGAACTTACTCATTCTTGTAAGAACAGCACCTTTATCTACAATCTTATTCTTAAGAATAACATCGAAGGCACTGATTCTATCAGTCGCAACTAATATCAATGTGTCCCCGTTATCGTACATTTCTCTTACTTTACCTTCTTTTATTGGCTTCATAATATCAATTCTCCTTTATAAATATTTTAATTCTATCCGTACGCCACCGGCATGTCTAATATATTATCTTAGGCACGCTCTCGCTGCCTTCGCCACGCAGCGGTACTAAATTCATTGCTACGCAATTCATTAAGTACCGGCGGTCTCAGAGCACCTCAGATAATACATTAGACATATCGGTGGTGTTATATATAATACTTTGCAAGTCATTTTATTAGTATGAATATATTATTTCAGGTGCTCTGAAGCCGTCGGTTCTTAGCGAGCATCTTTGATGTGAGGTTAGAACCGCTACGAGCTGAAGGCAGCGAGAGCGTGCCTGAAATGATATATCTCATACTATAAAATGACATACTATATATTATATATTATACAACTTATCACTAACTACGAATTAGTAACGACTCTCCTGTCATTTCCTTAGGTTGTTCTAGTCCCATAATATCAATTAGTGTTGGTGCGATATCAGCAAGGCGTCCTCCTTCGCGAAGAGACCAGTTGTCATCACCATTTACTAAGATAAATGGAACAGGATTAGTTGTATGTGCTGTGTGTGGCTCTCCTGTCTCATAATCAATCATCTTCTCTGCATTACCATGATCAGCACAGATAAACATTACGCCACCTACTTCTTTGACAGCATCAACTGCTTTACCAACAAGTTCATCCACCTTCTCAACAGCTTTAATTGCAGCCTCAATTACACCAGTATGACCTACCATATCAGGGTTAGCGAAGTTAATTACAATAACATCATAGTCATTAGATTTAATAGCTTCAACAAGATCCATTCCAACTTCTGGTGCGCTCATCTCAGGCTTTAAGTCATAAGTTGCAACTTCTTTAGGTGAGTCAACAAGAATTCTTGATTCAAACTTGTTAGGATCTTCTATTCCACCATTGAAGAAGAATGTTACATGAGCATACTTCTCTGTCTCAGCAAGACGAAGCTGCTTAAGATTGTTATTAGCCAAGAATTCACCGAATGTATTAACAATTTCTTCCTTTGGAAATGCAATTAATTTATTAGGAATTGTCTCATCATAATCCTTAAAGCATACATAAGTTAATTTGATGAATTCTCTATCAAATCCTTTGAAATCATCATCACAGAATGCTCTTGTTATCTCTCTTGCTCTATCAGGTCTGAAATTAAAGAAGATAACTGAATCATTTTCCTTAACAAGTGATAATGGCTTACCTTCTTCATCAAGAATTACAGTTGGAAGTACGAATTCGTCAGTCACATCATTATCATAACTTGCCTGCATAGCATGTGTTGCTGATGTATCTGTAACGCCCTCACCAAACACTAGTGAATCATAGGCCTTCTTAATTCTATCGTAGTTATTATCTCTATCCATTGCATAATAACGACCAGAAAGAGATGCAACCTTTCCAACACCAATTCGAGCCATCTCATCTTCAAGCTGTGCCACATAGTCCTTACCTGATGCAGGAGGTGTATCTCTACCATCAAGAAAGGCATGCACATACACATTTTCAAGATTATTCTTCTTAGCCATCTCAAGAAGACCATATAAATGTGTATTATGGGAATGAACACCACCATCTGAGAGAAGTCCCCACAAATGAAGGTCGGAATTATTTTTCTTACAATTATTAATTGCCTCTAGAAGAACCTTATTCTCAAAGAATGTACCATCTTCGATTTCTTTAGTAATCTTAGTAAGATCCTGATAAATAATCCTTCCAGCACCGATGTTCATATGTCCTACTTCTGAGTTACCCATCTGGCCATCAGGAAGTCCCACTGCAAGACCAGAAGCATTGCCCTTTACAAATGGGCAATTCTTCATGAGATCATCCATTCTAGGAGTATTAGCCATTGCAATAGCATTCCCCTTAGGATTATCATTTAACCCATATCCATCTAATACCATTAATACTGTTGGTTTCTTCATCACTAAAAATCCTCTCTTTTTATTATTTTTTGTATATTAATCCATTATGATCAAATCTAGCATCACCAGATACTTTATTAAGCTCTGAATAAATCTTCTGAGCTTCTTTATTATCATCAACAAGACTTATTACACCTTCATCAAAGCGACATGGTACAAAGCTTGCTTTAATCTCACCATCTCGACTAATAGATATTCTCGCAAGTCCAGTATCGAAACTCTTCGGCATATTCTCGTCTAATGAGAAGAAGAAATTACCAAGGCTATAATATACAGGCACATCATCTATATAATCTACTCCTTGCAGAATATGTGGATGACCACCTATTATTGCATCAGCGCCAGCTTCTGCAAATTGCTTTGCAAGCTTTTCCTGATCCTTACCATATTTTTCCTGATATTCTGTTCCCCAATGGGAAATGACTAGAACATAGTCAGAATTCTTCTTAGCCTTCTCTATCTCATCAATAAAATCTTCTGGATCTAAGCACTTTAATACGCCAGGTTCATCTTCTGTTGCTGCTTTCGTGAAATTTTGATTCTTCTCTATCTGAGTAGCATTTACAAGGGCAATTTTCCTGCCATTAGCAATATAATAAATAGGCTGTTTTGCATCTTCAAGATTTCTTCCAGCACCAACATAAGGCATATTATGCTCTTCAAGACTTCTTAGTGTGTCAAGAAAACCTTCTTCCCTATAATCATATACATGATTATTAGCAATTGTTACAGCATCTACTCCAATATGTTTTAATTCATTAATTAAGCTTGGATTACCTCTAAATGTGTAATACTTCTCCACAATAGCATCGCCACGAGTAGTATAAGCAAACTCATTATTAACAATAAAAATGTCGCTTTCATTTATGGCATCAAGTAAATTATCATCGAAGCAATCAAGAAGTCCATTCTTTTGCTCATACATATAATTAGTTGTAGCCTTGTCTTCTGCAAGAGATACATCACCTGCTATATCAAAAACCACATTATCATCAGACTTGGTATTAACAACATAGGTACGAAGATTATTATATGTATCCAATCCTGTTTCAGTAGAATATTCAAACCATAATACATGAATACTTTTGCCTGTAATGTTGTACCATATATCTGGATCAACAAATTCTTCTTTTGCCACAATTGTGTCTAATGCCGCATCTCCATAACGACTTATAAACCATCCCATGAAATTCTCATCAATTGGATGATTACCTGCAAATTCCTTCGTACATACAGCAAGTATTTTCTCATAACTCGTGTCGTATTTAGAAAGCTCGTATTCAAGTTGTATCTTTGTCATATTAGATGCTTCTGCTTTATCTGCCTCGCAGCCACACAGACCAAAAACAGCAATAAGAAGGACAACTAATAGGCCTAATTTTATTGTCTTATTCATAATAATATTAAAAAATGTCACTTATAAAACCACATCTTAATACATACTAGAAAATTATATCATAATAAATGTTTTTTCGACACGATAATAATTGTCAAAAAACACAAGCAAAGTCAATGGTTTTATCACATTTTGCATAACAAAAAGGTCCTGCACACAAGTACAGAACCTTAATAATTCTAATAAAATATTATTTATGCATTAACGATATCACCAAAGTCAGCCTTAAGTGATGCTCCACCTACAAGACCACCGTCGATGTTAGGCTTAGAGAATAACTCCTTAGCATTACCAGCATTAACAGATCCGCCGTACTGAATACGAACAGCATCTGCAGTAGCTTGATCATACATTTCAGCAACGCAAGCTCTTATTCCTGCACAAACTTCTTCAGCCTGGTCAGAAGTTGCTGTCTTACCTGTTCCAATAGCCCAGATTGGCTCATAAGCAATAACAAGCTTAGCAACATCAGAAGCTGCAACGCCTGTCAAGTCAGACTTAATCTGAAGACGAATCCAGTCCATAGTAACACCCATCTCTCTTTGCTCTAATGTCTCACCACAGCAAAGGATTGGAGTAAGGCCTTTCTCGATTGCCTTCTTAACCTTCTTATTAAGGAATTCATCTGTCTCGTTGAAGTACTCTCTTCTCTCAGAGTGACCAATTACAACATATTCAACACCTGCATCTACAAGCATATCTGCTGAAATCTCGCCAGTATATGCACCTTTATCCTCTGTATAAAGGTTCTCTGCACCAACTTTAACATTTGTTCCCTTAACAGCTTCTACAACAGGAACGATGTCTACTGCAGGAACACAGTATACAACATCAACATCATCGTTAGCAACAAGTGGCTTTAACTCATTAACAAGAGCTACTGCCTCACTTGGTGTCTTATTCATCTTCCAGTTTCCTGCTACAATTCTTCTTCTACTCATTTTTAATATCCTCCTAAAAATAATAAATATCATTCTTGAATTTAGAACTTGAAACCCTCACTTGACTAAGAATGTCTGCGCTGATGGTTCAAGTTTCTAAATTCCTTGCTCAGTATTGAATATCCCTCATCTGAGAACAAGCAACTCCCCGCGACTAAGAATGTCGCTTAGGAGTTCTTGTCCTCAGATATATAAGCATATTACTTGTCGTTAGCACAAACAACACCTGGGAGTTCCTTACCCTCTAAGAATTCAAGGGATGCTCCACCACCTGTAGATATATGGCTCATCTTGTCACCAAGTCCCATTTGGTTAACAGCGGCAGCTGAATCTCCACCACCAATAATTGTTGTAGCATCTGAATCAGCAAGTGCCTTAGCAACTTCAAGAGTTCCCTTAGCAAGGGAAGGGTTTTCGAATAGTCCCATTGGTCCATTCCATACAACAGTCTTAGCATTCTTTACTTCATTAGCATATAATGCTGCAGTCTTAGGTCCGATATCACATCCTTCTTCGTTAGATGGAATATCATCAAAGTTATGAACTGAAGTTTCAACAGGTCCATCAATAGGATCTGGGAAATCTTTAATTGTAACAACATCGATAGGTAAGAGTAGCTTCTTACCAGCCTTCTTAGCTTTATCCATCATTTCTAAGCAATAATCAAGCTTAGAATCATCACATAATGAAAGGCCAATCTCATATCCTTGAGCTTTAAGGAATGAATATGCCATTCCACCACCAATAATTAATGTATCACATTTCTCAAGTAAATTATTAATTACATTAAGCTTATCAGCAATCTTAGCTCCACCAAGTATAGCAACAAATGGTCTTGTAGGATTCTCAACAGCATTTCCAAGGAAGTTAATCTCCTTCTCCATTAAGTAACCTACAACAGCTGTATCAACAAGAGATGATACTCCAACATTAGAACAATGAGCTCTATGTGCTGTTCCAAACGCGTCATTAACGAATACATCACATATTGATGCTAAATCCTTAGAGAAAGCTTCACCATTCTTTGTTTCTTCTGCTCTATAGCGAGTATTCTCAAGAAGAACTATATCACCATCATTCATAGCAGAGATAGCAGCCTTTGCATTAGGTCCAACAACTTCATTATCAGGAGCAAACTTTACTTCCTGGCCTAAAAGTTCTGCTAATCTCTTAGCAACTGGTGCAAGTGAAAGCTCAGGCTTTGGCTCTCCCTTTGGTTTACCAAGATGTGAACAAAGAATTACCTTACCACCATCCGCAACAAGCTTCTTTATTGTAGGAAGTGCTGCCACAAGACGATTCTCATCAGTAATTTTGCCTTCAATAATTGGCACATTAAAGTCACAACGACATAATACCCTTTGTCCCTTTACATTAATATCATCTACTGTCTTCTTATTAAGTCCCATATCTTTTCCTCCATATAAATCTTATCTTATGAAATATGTGTAAATACCTGCGCGCTCATGAGAAAATCGCGCTGCAGGTTTTACCCCTATTTCATATTACACATTAATATACATGCCTTAGGATTATATAAAAATAGGTCCGATCCTAAAGACCGGACCTTAAAGGTCTAAATTAACTATATTATGCTAACTCTGAGAAGTACTTAATTGTACGAACCATCTGAGATGTGTATGAGTTCTCATTGTCATACCAAGATACAACCTGTACTTCATATAAACCATTACCGATTTCACTAACAAGTGTCTGTGTAGCATCGAATAATGAACCATATCTCATACCAACGATATCGCTTGATACGATTTCATCTTCATTATATCCGAATGACTCAGTTGCAGCAGCCTTCATTGCAGCATTAATTCCGTCAACTGTTACATTGTCACCCTTAACTACAGCTGTAAGAATTGTTGTAGAACCTGTAGGTGTAGGAACACGCTGTGCTGCACCGATTAACTTACCATTTAACTCAGGGATAACAAGACCAATAGCCTTAGCAGCACCTGTTGAGTTAGGTACGATATTAACTGCAGCTGCACGAGATCTTCTTAAGTCACCCTTACGCTGTGGGCCATCAAGTGTCATCTGATCACCTGTGTAAGCATGGATTGTACACATAATACCTGATTGAATCTCAGCATACTTGTTTAATGCATCAGCCATAGGTGCTAAGCAGTTAGTTGTACAAGAAGCTGCAGAGATAACATCATCAGAAGCCTTAAGTGTATTGTGGTTAACATTGTATACGATTGTAGGAAGGTCATTTCCTGCTGGTGCAGAGATAACAACCTTACGAGCGCCTGCCTTAATATGAGCAGAAGCCTTATCCTTAGATGTGTAGAATCCTGTACACTCTAATACAACGTCTACCTTTAAGTCACCCCAAGGACAGTTGCTAGCATCTGCCTCAGCGTAAATCTTGATTTCCTTACCGTCAACAGTGATAGAATCTTCGCCAGCCTTAACTGTCTCAGCCTTCTCATATCTACCCTGTGAACTATCATACTTTAATAAATGTGCAAGCATCTTAGGGCTTGTTAAGTCGTTGATTGCAACAACCTCATAACCTTCAGCGCCAAACATTTGTCTGAATGCAAGACGTCCAATACGTCCGAATCCATTAATAGCTACTCTTACTGCCATTTTAAAATTCCTCCTAAAGACATAAAATATTTTTTCTTTTTTCTTGTATCATTAGATACCGATATATATTCTACTTGAAAACGAGTAATAATTCAAGTAAATTATTAATTTTTGTTAAATGTTTCACAATTTTACATCTTTTTAAAACTTTTAGCTGTATATACACATAAAAATATACAGATATCTCTAATAAATAAAGCTCAATAATTAGTAATAATTGCTTTAAATGTGCATTATATAATGTTCTATATAAAACAACTAACGTTTTTTTCAAATTCTAAGTATATGTTAAAATACAAAGGACAAATAATACGAAGGAAAGAATTATTATGAACAAATTATACAACAACCACATGCACTGCTATTTCTCTGGAGATAGCGAAGCGCCTATGGCAGATATGATTGAAGCTTCGATTGATAATAACCTTGCAGGAATAACATTTACAGACCATCTAGACCTAGACTACTATCACGAGCCTAATCGATTCGACCTTGATATAGATGAATATAGGAAATGTTATGAGACGCTAACCTCTAATGGAATGTACCAGAATAGAATTGAAGTGTTATGGGGAATAGAACTTGGTTTGCAAACTCATCTTGCAAAAAAACATAATGAAATCATTTCAAAATATAATTTCGACTTCGTTATTGGTTCAACACATCAGGTTAATAAGATGGATCCTTATTACCCAGAATATTTTGAAGGATACGGCATTAAGGGCGGAGTTAGAAGATTTTTTGAGGCTACCGCAGAAAACATTGATACATTTAAGAATTTCGATTCCTACGGTCATCTTGACTATATTATTCGTTATAATGATGAGGCTAAGAAGCTTCCTTATGAAGATTATAACGATATAATTGACGATATACTTCATCTCTTAATTGAAAATGACAAAGCATTAGAAATTAACACAGGAGCCTTCAAATTCGGCTTATTAGAGCCAAATCCTTGTATTGCTACTATTAAGAAATATAAAGACCTGGGCGGAAAGCTTATTACACTTGGTTCCGATGCACATAAGACTGATCAAATAAGCGTTGGATATGACAAAATTGTAAATATTCTAAAAGATTGTGGTTTTAATTCTTACTTTGTGTATAAGAATCGCAATCCAGTAGAGCGTGAACTATAGAATTAGCCTCTATATACTTTTGAAAAGACATTCTTAAGTCGCTCAAAAGTATATAGAGGCTAACATAATACAAGCTCTAACAAGCTACATATTTTTCTTCAAAGTCTGTTACTCCAAGGGGTTTATCATATAAATATCCTTGAATAACGTCACATCCACATTCAACAATATTCTTCTCTTCTTCTTTCGTCTCAACGCCCTCACAGAGAACTTCAAATGATATCTCTTTGAAAGTCTCAACAAGATTCTTCATAATTGTAAGACCAACATCGTTCTGTAATGAATGAAGCACAAATCCCCTGTCAAATTTAATGACATTAGCAGGAATCTGACCTAACACATAAAGAGAATTATATCCAGAGCCAAAATCATCTATTGCAATTCTGTAACCACAATTCTTTAGATTATTAAGTTTACTAATAACCTGTGATAAATTTTCAACAAGAACAGTCTCAGTAAACTCGAATTCAATAGTATTTCTAGGAATTCCTGATTTTTTAACAAGATTATCTACTCGTTCCATAAAATTATCTTCAAGCAAATCAACTCTAGACAAATTAACAGAAATTGGAAATAGCTCTTTCCCTTCTTCTTGCCATTTCTTCTGAATATTAACCACTTGTCGTATTACTTCAAAATCTAATTGATAGATAATATGTGCCTTCTCTAGAATCGGGACAAAAAGTGCAGGTGACACAATATTCCCTTCTTCATCTCTAAATCTAGAAAGGGCTTCCGCTCCAACAATTCTCTTCTCTTCCACAGAATACTTAGGTTGTAAGAGAACAATAATGTCATTATTATCAATAGCCTTCTGGAAATTAGGAATAATACTTGCTTTTTCAAGGGATTTCTTCCTTAATTCTTCAGAATAAAAAGCCACAGAAGTATCATAACTATAGGAAATACTTCTTCTTGCATATCTTGCATTATCTTGTGCGACAATAAAATCTTCATTACCATCAACAAGACTCATTCCAATATCAATATGTACTTTTGCTCTTGGATAAATATTATTGATTTCTTCAAGAAATACTCTAGAGTATCTATCATAGTAATGTATCAATTCTTCCTTACTATAATCATAACCCTCACAAAGTACTAGAATATGATCCACATAGCTCTTAGTTGCGACAATACAATTCTCATTATCAAAGCAGAAGTAATCTACCATTCTTTGAATCAAATCATCGCCCTTTTTTGTGCCATATATCTCATTAAAATACTTAAGATTTCTAAGATTAATACTTATTAAGACTGCTTGCTGCATATCTAAAGCAAGCTTTTTCCCCATTCTTTTAAATTTTTCTAATGAAGGCAAATAACCCATTACCTTCATCCTTTTCAATCTAGCTTCAACTATAGTATTCACTTGTCCACCCCAAAACAAATAAAAATTTCCAAAGCAATTATATATTATCATCATAAAAAATGCTATGTTTTTTTATAAAAACATAGCAGGTAATTAAGACACAGTTTACAGCCAATGTCCCTTATATTCAAATCACACGGGAGTTTATGCATTAAGAAAGTTTCCTCGCTTTAGCCTTAATACGTTGTATTGTATTATCTACTGACTTAGCTGGTTTATTTATTATATCTACAATTTCTTTAGGTGTATAGCCTTCTTTCAAATACTTATATACTTCAAGTTCTCCTTTTGAAAGCTTAGATTCTATCTTAGATATGGCATCTTCGTTAATCATCTTAGATAAAACAATTCTAGCTGGATCTTCCTGTAGTATTTCAGACAGTTCCTCGCTGTCTTCAAGAGATTTACTATTATTAAGAATCTGGTTCTTCTTCTGCATAGACTTTTCCATGAGCTTATTCATACTATTGTCTATACAGGTCTTTGCAAAAGTATAGAAAGAAGCATCTGAGTCATATTCATACTTATTAATTGCAGAAAGAAGTCCTATAAAACCTTCTTGAATGAAATCGTCTCTGCTAAAACCCATTGCATATCTATTATTATGGCATTTATATATAAGAGGCGTATATTTTCTAATCATATAATCCATAGCCTCCAAATTGCCTTCTCTATAAAGTTTTATTATTTCATCATCATTAAGTGTAGAATAATCCATTTTCTCTATAATTAAATCTTAATATAACTATTTGGCTTTATTAATACGCTGTCTTACTATCTCATAACTTAGCACGCCACAGGAAACTGAAGCATTGAGGGAATCAATATCTCCATACATAGGAATTGATGCAACAAAGTCACAATTCTTCTTAACATTAGGACTTACACCAGAACCTTCATTACCGATTACTAAACCAATTGGACCTGTGAGATCAAGATTATACATTGTATCACCATCCATGTCTCCACATACAAACCACATGCCTTTATCTTTCAAGTTCTGAATAGTCTTGCTAATATTGGTAACTTTAGCTACAGGTGTATAATTAAGAGCCCCTGCAGAGGTATTAGCTACAACACTAGTAAGTCTTGCTGCTCTTCTCTCCGGTATAATAACACCATGAGCACCGCACAGATTGGCCGTTCTAATGATAGCCCCAAGATTATGAGGATCTTCAATCTCGTCAAGTATAATAATAAAAGGATCTTCTGATCTTGCAGAAGCTTTATCTAGAATATCCTCTACCGAAGAATATTCATATGGAGCAACATATGCTATTACCCCTTGGTGCTTCTTCTCATCGCACATACTATCAAGAATTGTCTTGCTGGTAAAATCAATAATTATTCTTTTTTTCTTAGCCTCTCTAATAATTGTATTAGTCGGGCCATCCTGCTTCCCATCAAGAATAAGCACTTTATCAACAGCATTTCCTGAACGAATAGCTTCTAGAACAGCATTACGGCCACAAATTATATCTTCATTATCTCTCATGAATCATCCTCTATTTTATTAATTCCATATTTAATTAATTCAAATATTCGCTCCATATCGTCCTTCAGATAAAGATACCCCACAATAGATTCTAAAGCAGTTGCTTTGAGATAATCAATTGTAGAAGCGTTCTTAGCCTTCGAATGTGGCTTAGAATTTCTCCCCCTTCTTGCAATATCCTTTTCTTCATCTGTAAGAATAGGCATAATAGAATCAAGAATAATCGATTGTGCTCTTGCACTTACATATTGAACAGTATTACCATGAAGCTTATTAGGGCTTGTATTACCTTTATTAACAACAATAGTTCTAATAATTAAGTCAAATACATCATCACCAATATAAGCTAAAGTAAGGGGAGAATATGTTCTAATATCAATATCTTTACCATCGAAATAATTAATTATATCTTGATTTAAAGCCATTTATATTTAACACCTTCTCTTGTATCTTCAAGAACAACACCCTTATTAAGGAGCTCATCTCTAATCTCATCTGCTCTTGCAAAATCCTTATTCTTTCTAGCTTCCTGTCTTTCTTCAATCATCTTTTCAATATCTTCTGGAAGAAGCTTTTCTTCTTTCTCTAATATAATACCAAGAATATCGCAAAGCATTAGAAGCTTTTCTTTATATAATTCTAAGACATTAAGAGCCGTCTTCTCATCAGTATTCTGATTAATATATCTAACAAGTTCAAATACAGCTGAAATTGCATCTGCAGTATTGAAATCGTCATCCATAGCATCTTCAAATTTCTTAATTATACTATCAATAAAAGCTTTTGCCTCTTCTGTACTTTCCTCTTTATTAGAAGCATTTTCAATCAAATATACAATATTATCATAAGTATTATGAATTCTCTCAAGACCTGATTTTGCCGACTCCATAAGATCAGCGCTAAAGTTAAGAGGACTTCTATAATGAGCACTAAGCATAAAGAATCTAAGGACTTGAAGGTCGTATTTCTCTGCAATCTCTCTTACAGTAAAGAAATTACCAAGAGATTTACTCATCTTCTTATTATCAATATTAAGGAATCCATTATGCATCCAGTAATTAGCAAAAGGAACACCATTTGCAGCTTCAGACTGTGCTATCTCATTCTCATGATGAGGGAAAATCAAATCTTCACCGCCTGCATGAATATCAATGCTATCACCAAGATACTTCTTAGACATAACAGAGCATTCAATATGCCATCCTGGGCGTCCATCACTAAAAGGAGACTCCCAATAAGGTTCTCCATCTTTCTTTGGCTTCCATAGAACAAAATCCAGAGGATCTTCTTTCAAATCGCCTGTTACATTAATGCTTCTGTGTCCAGCCTCTAAATCGTCAATATTTTTATGGGATAGTTTACCATAGTCTTTCTTCATTCTAGTTCTATAGTATACTGTTCCGTCCTCTGCTTTATAAGCATATCCCTTCTCAATTAGTGTTGAAATCATATCAATCATTTCAGGTATCTCTTGAGTTGCAAGAGGATGTGTTGTTGCAGGAAGAACATTTAACCCTTCCATATCCTTCTTACATTCCTCAATAAAGCGCTGAGAAATCACACTGGCATCAACGCCTTCTTCAATAGCTTTATTAATGATTTTATCATCAACATCTGTAAAATTAGATACGTAATTTACATCTAATCCCTTATACAACATATATCTTCTCGCTGTATCAAACACAATCATAGGTCTGGCATTACCAATGTGAATATAATTGTATACTGTAGGTCCGCATACATACATGCTAACCTTACCTTCTTCAATTGGTTTGAATTCCTCTTTTGATTTTGTAAGGGTATTATAAATTCTCATCTTATGTCCTTTCCATTCGTAATACTATTTGTATTACTTTTTCTGTAATTCTTTAATCTTATCTTCTAATTCTAGAAGGCGAGTAACAAGCTCAGAATTCTCATGCTTTAATACATTAATATCATCCATAACAGGATCTGGAAGATGAATCTGATCCATTGTTTCTCTAGGTACTCTAACATTATCCTGCTTTACAATTCGCCCTGGCACACCAACTACAGTACAATTAGGTGGAACTTCTTCAATAACAACTGAACCCGCTCCAATCTTAGAATTATCACCAACTTTGAAGGAACCAAGTACCTTAGCACCTACAGAAATCATAACATTATTACCAATAGTTGGATGTCTCTTGCCGCATTCTTTACCTGTACCACCAAGTGTAACTCCCTGATATAGCGTTACATTATCACCAATTATGGTAGTTTCTCCTATTACTACTCCTGTACCATGGTCAATAAAAAAGCCTTTGCCAATGGTTGCACCGGGATGTATCTCAATACCTGTCTTTCGCGCAGCTCTTTGAGATATTTTCCTTGCCCAGAAATAATGACCTTTTAGATAAAGCTTGTGAGCTTTTCTATACTTAATCATAACTTTAAAGCTAGGATATAGCAGTACTTCCCATTTTGATTTAATGGCAGGATCTCTTTCTTTAATTACATTAAATTCTTCTTTATATCGTGCAAAAAAGCCCATTCTTTCGGGCTTTTTATTCATATCATCATTATTCATAATTAAACCCAATCTTAATATTATATTTTGCTACTCAATCAAACAGACGCAACACGCACTTATGCCCTCTTCTCTTCCTGTAAATCCTAAATGTTCCTCTGTTGTTGCTTTAATATTAACATAAGAAATATCACAATGAAGCACAGAAGCAACATTTTCTTCCATTGCTTTAATAAAAGGACGTAGCTTAGGCTTTTGCGCAATTATAGTTGCATCAATATTTACAACCTTATAGTTTTGTTTTTCTAACTTTTCCATAACATTTTCAAGAAGCATCATAGAAGACGCATCCTTATATGTATCGTCGTTATCTGGAAAATGCAAACCTATATCTCCCATTCCAGCAGCTCCAAGAATTGCATCCATTATAGCATGTACAAGTACATCTGCATCAGAATGACCATCTAGTCCCATTTCATGATCTATTTTAACTCCACCAAGAATCAAATCTCTTCCTTTAACAAGTCTATGAACATCATATCCATTACCTATTCTCATATTATCACCTCACGTTCATCCTTTATTTCTTCTACAATCGCTTCTTCTACAACTACTTCTTCTATACCACCAATAAGTTTCTTCTTTTCTTCATAATCAGGAATATACGTTTCCTCAAATTCTTCCACCGGTATAGGTTTCGAATAAAAGTATCCCTGGAACATGTCAGCTCCTTCATCAAGCAGGAATTTTAATTGTTCACTATCTTCTACACCTTCCACTACAGTTGTCATTCCAAGTTCTTTACATAATGCAATTATAGCAGAAAGTATTGTTTTTGCCCTCTTAGTATTAGCAGATTTTTGAAGAAATGCCATATCAATTTTGACAACGTCAACAGGAATATCTTTAAGCATATTAAGGGATGAATAACCACTTCCAAAATCATCCATCTCAACAACATATCCCAGGTTCTTAAGGGTATCTATAAGTAGTGCCTGTTTTGCAACATTAGTCATTACAGCAGTTTCCGTAATCTCAAGATGTAACTTTTCTGGCGAAATATCATACAATTTAATATAGTTTCTAAATATCTTATTAAGATCCATGTAGTAGAAATCTTTTGGTGAGATATTAACGGAAATGTTCATATCCACACCCATCTTCTTCCATATAGTAAGTCTCTTGCATGCTAATCGCCATATATATACATCTAATTTACCAATCATACCATTTTTCTCGAGAAGTGGTATGAAATCAATAGGTGGAATAATACCTTTCTCAGGATCAACCCAACGAGCTAGTGCTTCAGCACCAACAACCTCACCTTTATCATTAACCTGAGGTTGTAAGAACATCTTTATATCGCCATTCTTAAGAGCAACATCGAATTTTGAGATCATATTCTGATCTACCATGGCTTTTTTTCGCATTTCATCAGTATAATTGGCAACCCTTTGCTGATAATCACCCTTAATAGAGTTCATCGCCATTGTTGCTCTATCATACATAAGATGGATAGGCATTGTTCTATCAACAATATCGTATACACCTACATAAATCGCCAAAGGATAATAGATATCAGCATCTACATATGCCACACTCTTAGGAGCCGAAATAAAATCTTCTCTTTTATACTTTGATTTAGGAATCATTAAAGCAAATTTATCATTGCCTATTCTACCATATACATTATAATCGCCGCATATTTCCCTCATCTTATCGGCGATTCTACATAGAAGTTCATCACCTTTGGCATGGCCAAATAAATCATTAACAAGTTTAAAATTAAGAACATCAGAAGAAACCATGAAATAATCCACATCAGGATTCTCCTTAAGTGTCTCTTCACATCGCTTATAGAAATACTCTTTGTTGTAAAGCCCAGTCAAACTATCATGAGTTGCATTGTACTGTTCGCGAAGCTCCTCTTCATACTCTTTAGTAATATCCCTTGCAAAGATATATGAACCAATTCTAAAATCAAAATTGTTATAAAGAACTTTATATTGAATTTTAATTCTAAGCTTCTTTCCAGTTTTGTTTCGAAGAACTTTAACAAATTCTCTCTGAATATCCTCATTATATTTAATTTTTCTAAGAGCTTCTACAGGAATGTTTTTTTCAACTCCAAGTAAATCAAATATAGTTGAATCTTCCTGCAGCCTCTCTCCTTCTTTCACATCAAACAGTTCGTTAGCTATATCATTTGCATAACTACATCGAAAATCATTGTCAAATACAATTAAAGCAAATTGCATATTATCAACTACCAATCCAACAGTAGACTGACGAAGTTGATTGGGTATAACTTTAAGTGTAAAGTAATGAAATAACATACCAGCAAATACATAGATAAGTACCGATACATCAATTCCCCATTTATAATATAGGGAAAAAGCATTAAGCACGACGCAAATAATAATTATTCCAAGAATAATACTATACTTAACACGATTCATACCTGATGATGTAAAAATCTTCTTAAGGAGAAGAATAACACATACAGCAACTATCCATCCTGCCAGTATCCCATGATACAAATATAAAGGCCCGCTTTCAAATCTATAGAATTCAAGTTCATTGAATATCTCCGTCTGATATACAGTAAAAGCAAGTTTGTGAAAAGGATTGGAAAATAAAACAATTGCATCGATAAAAATCATTGGCACAAAAATCTTATTCACTAAAAACGAAGGGATGTTTTCATGAGTCGAAACATAAACAAACCTTAGCAAATAGAACATAAGTAAATCTGTACAGAAAAAATATGCACTATAAGAAAGCATACTAGTCAATTCATTATTAAATAAAATAATTGCGCCATCTGCAAATACAGTTGAAATACCTGCTATCAATAGGTTATCAACTACGTCGCTTATTGCAGTGTCTGACTTTCTGCTTAGCTTCATGCACCAAAGAAGTACGGCAGTAATTAGAATTATTATAATTAATACGACAATCCTCATTTTGTATCCTTCACAACTCACACTAGGATTTTAAGCCTATAACAAAAAAATTATATCATAATGTAAGATTATTTGCCATATTATATACTTAATAATAAATTATAAAAAAGCAAAAAAATATGTTGACGAAAATTCTGTATAATGATACAATACATATCGTTGTCGCGAAAGTACATGTGGCGGGGTGGCTCAACTGGCTAGAGCGTCCGGTTCATACCCGGGAGGTTGAGAGTTCAAGTCTCTCCCCCGCTATTTTTTTGCCAAAATATTCTTAACAACTCTTACGCAATCTGCAGCATCTGAAGAATACCCATCGGCACCAATCTCACTTGCAAAGGAAGAAGTCACACAAGCTCCACCTATAATAACCTTTGAATCATTGTTTTTACTTTTATTTAATGTAACAACATCTGCCATTTTCATCATAGTTGTAGTCATAAGGGCAGATAAGCCAATAATTGCGGCCTTTTCTTTAATTGCCGTATCTACTATTTCCTCAGCTGGCACATCTTTACCAAGATCTATAACATTATATCCGTAGTTTTTAAGCATTACACATACAAGATTCTTACCTATGTCATGTATATCCCCTTCAACTGTAGCCATAACAATAGTTTCTTTCTTATCACTACCGGAATTAACCATTAATGGTTCAAGATAATCCATAGCCATCTCCATTGCATCTGCTCCTGCAATTAATTGAGGTAGAAAATATCTCTTAGAATCATATAACTCTCCTACTCGATTTATTCCAGTAATCAAAGAATTATCTAGTATTTCCTGTGCTTTTTTACCTTCATCAATAGCTTCTTTACACAAATCAACAATCTTTGACTTTTCACCATTTACAACAGCAGCATAGATCTTGTCATCATTTCTGTTATTATCTGTTCCATCATCATCTTTTGTACCTTTAGAAGAATTATTATTTGTTACAGAGATATTAATTTCTTTCTGAGAATACTTAAGATAAATATCTGAAGCTCCTTCTTTATTAAGAAGCAAGTCAGTTGCATAGGCATTATTCATAAGAAGACTTTGTCCTGGGTTTGCTATAGCCATTGTAAGACCTTTAGACAAAGCTATATTAAGAAATGCACTATTAACAAATTGACGACTTGGCATACCAAATGAGATATTAGAAAGTCCACATATAGTAGGAAATTTAAGTTCATTATAACAATAATCAATTACCTCAAAGCACTCATTAGCAGCATTAGGATTAGCTCCTACTGTAGTTACAAGAATATCAACTATCATGTTATTTACGTCAATATCACATTCTTCACATTTATTAATTATAGTTTTAATATTTGCTTTTTTCTCATCAATAGACTTAGGCAGACCATCATCGGATAAAGGCAATGCAATAAACATGGCTCCATACTTCTTTGCAATAGGAAGCAAAGCTTCTAATTTCTCTTTCTCACAAGAAATGGAATTTATAAGCGCTCTACCTGGATATACTCTAAGAGCAGCCTCCATAATATCCGGAAAGCTTGTATCAATACATAAAGGCAACTTCGTAACAAGAGACACTTCTTCTATAGCTGTAAGCATCATTTGTTTCTCATCGATGCCATTTGTTCCCATATTAATATCAAGAATCTTGGCATTATCTTCTTCCTGTTGTCTTGCGAAATCAATTATTATGTCAATATTTCCTGCTCTAAGTTCTTCCTGTAGCTTCTTCTTACCTGTAGGATTAATACGTTCACCAACAACTGTTAAAGGAGCATCAAGATTAATATCACATTTACCACGTTCTGAAGTTACAACGCGCTTATTGTTTTTATTAATTCTAGGTTTAATATCGCAGCAATAGTCTGATAAACTCTTAATATATTCGGGAGATGTGCCACAGCATCCACCTACAATAGATGCACCAGCATTAATGATTTCACCCATACCTTCTACAAATTCATCAGGAGGACAATCATATACTGATTCACCATTTACTAGTACTGGAAGGCCTGCATTAGGCTTAGCAATAATTGGAACATTAGCATATTCTGCCATTTTTCTTACTAAAGGAACCAATTCTTTAGGTCCTCTAGAACAATTAAGGCCTACTGCATCTGCCCCCATACTTTGTAGTACAATCACAGCAATATCCGGCGTTGTACCATATAGAGTAGTTCCGTCTTCATTATATGTAAGAGACACAAGAACTGGCAGATCACAGGTCTCTTTCACAGCAAGAAGAGCCGCTCTACACTCTTGCAGACTCATCATAGTTTCTATAATAAATAGGTCTACTCCAGCTTCATATAGAATCCTTGCCTGTTCTTTATATACATTTACCAGCTCTTCGAAAGCCATATCTCCAACAGGTGACAGACTCTTACCAGTCATTGAAATATCTCCTGCAACAAATGCCTTATCTGCCACAGCTTCCTTGGATATTTCCACAAGTCTAGTATTAATCTCCACAATTCTATCAGCAAGTTCATATTCTTCAAGCTTAATTCTATTACCTGTAAATGTAGGAGCAAGAACAATATTAGATCCAGCCTCAACATAGCTTCTCTGTAAACCAATTAAAGCATCAGGATTATCTATAATCCATTTCTCAGGGCAGACACCAGATGGCATACCTGCCTTAATTAGATTAGAGCCTGTGGCTCCGTCTAGTATTATTATTCTATCTTCAGCTAACTTTCTAAATTCCTGTCTATTCATATATGTATACCTTTTCTTCTTGCCAAAAGTTCCTTGCCATAAGGCAAGGAACTTAATTAACTACTTGAAATATTTTACGCCAGATTCAAATATCTTCATATCCTGTTCACCATATATGTTAATGGCAACGCTTTCTCCACGTCTCTCGGAATGAGCCATCTTACCAAGAACGCGACCATCAGGACTAGTTATTCCCTCAATAGCCATATAGGAACCATTAATGTTCCACTCTTCATCCATTGTAGGATTACCGCTTTCATTAACGTATTGGGTTGCAACCTGACCATTTTCAAACAACTTATCAAGCCACTCCTTATTTGCTACAAACCTACCTTCACCATGAGAAGCCGGATTAGTATATACATTTCCAAGAGTCGCACCCATAAGCCAAGGAGACTTATTAGACACTACCTTAGTATATACCATCTTGCTTATATGACGATTAATTGTGTTATAAGTAAGTGTAGGAGAATCTTCTGTCTGAGTATGAATCTCTCCAAATGGCACAAGACCTAGTTTAATCAATGCCTGGAACCCATTACAGATACCAAGGGCAAGACCATCCCTATCAAGAAGCTTTGTAATAGCCTCTTTCATCTTCTCATTTCTAAATGCTGTAGCAAAGAATTTCGCAGATCCTTCAGGTTCATCACCTGCCGAGAATCCACCAGGGAACATTATCATCTGTGACTCATCTATTGCTCTAGTAAACACTTCTACTGAGTCTCTTATATCCTCTGCAGACTGATTCTTAAATACCTTAACAATAGGCTCTGCTCCTGCTCTCTTAAATGCAGCTGCTGAATCATACTCGCAGTTTGTACCAGGAAATACTGGTATAAATACTTTAGGTACAGCAACTTTGTTCTTACAAACATAGATATTGTCGGATTTATAAAGTCCTGTTTTAACTTCTGAGTAATCCTCAGTAACTCTCGTAGGAAATACCTTTTCTAGTGGCTTCTTCCATGCATCAGTTAATTCAGAAACAAGTACCTTATCACCTCTATATGTAATTTCGCCATTATCATTTATCTTTCCTGCAATTGCATAATCATATGTCAAACCATACTTTGCCATGCAATTATCGACTTCAGCCATATCTGATACTTCCGCTATCATACAGCCTGTTCCAGGAATACATAATTCATTAAGTTCAACAGTTTCATCAATATCAACACCCAGGCCATTGCCAAGACACATCTTAGATATTGTAGCCAATGTACCATAGGCATCAATAGCATAAGCCGATATAATAGTTTTACCCTGAATTAATTCATGTATAGCATCATACATTTTCTTAGCATGTTCAAAATCAGGTAAATCATATTCATCTGTTCTAACATGGAAGAATACAAGCTGATTTCCTGCTTCTTTAAGCTCAGGTGTTATAATATCTCCTTCTTTGGCGACATCAACAGCGAAGCTTACAAGTGTAGGTGGAACATCAATATCATTAAATGTACCAGACATTGAATCCTTACCTCCAATAGAAGGTAATTCAAATGCCATCTGAGCCTTATATGCACCAAGAAGAGCAGAAAATGGTTGACTCCATCTTCTTGGATCTTCTGACATTCTTCTAAAATACTCTTGGAAAGAGAATCTTATCTTCTTATAATCTCCACCAGATGCTACAATTCTAGCAACTGATTCAAGAACACTATAGCATGCACCATGGTATGGGCTCCAGCTTGAGATATAAGGATCAAATCCATAAGACATCATTGTTACCGTATCAGTCTTTCCCTTAAGAACAGGAAGCTTAGCTACCATTGTCTGAGTCTCAGTTAGTTGATATTTACCACCATATGGCATAAATACTGAGCCTGCACCTATTGACCCGTCAAACATTTCAACAAGTCCCTTTTGAGAACATACATTTAAGTTAGATACAGTACTAAAAATAGCTTTTTTAAAATCGCCTTCATGAATAGCTTCATTAACCTCAGGAATTGCAGCACTAGTTGTATATACATTATCACTATCAGGAAGTTCAACAATAACATCTGTCTCCTGATGAGCACCATTAGTATCTAGAAATGCACGAGAAAGATTAACAATCTCCTTACCACGCCATACAAGTACAAGTCTAGGCGACTCAGTTACTTCTGCAACTTCAATAGCCTCTAGATTCTCTTCATTAGCGTAAGATAAGAATTTATCTACATCCTCTGGTGCAACAACTACTGCCATTCTCTCTTGAGACTCTGATATAGATAGTTCAGTACCATCAAGTCCTGCATATTTCTTTGGAACAAGGTCAAGATTAACTCTAAGACCATCCGCTAATTCTCCAATTGCTACTGATACGCCACCTGCGCCAAAATCATTACATTTCTTAATAATATATGACACTTCTTCGCGTCTAAATAGTCTCTGAATCTTACGCTCTGTTGGTGGATTACCCTTCTGAACCTCAGCACCACAAGTATGTGTAGACTCTGTATTATGAGCCTTAGAGGAACCTGTTGCACCACCAATACCATCACGACCTGTTCTTCCACCAAGAAGAATAATTCTATCTCCCGGGTCTGAAGTAAGTCTTTGTACAGCTCTACGAGGAGCAGCACCCATTACAGCACCAATCTCCATTCTTTTTGCCACATAATTTGGATGATAAATCTCTTTTACATAGCCAGTTGCAAGACCAATTTGGTTACCATAAGAACTATATCCATGAGCAGCTTCTCTAACGATTTTTTTCTGAGGTAGCTTACCTTCAATTGTATCCTTAACAGACACAGTAGGATCTGACGCACCAGTAACTCTCATGGCTTGATATACATAAGTTCTACCAGATAACGGATCTCTAATTGCTCCACCAAGACAAGTTGCAGCACCACCAAATGGTTCTATTTCAGTAGGATGATTATGAGTTTCATTCTTAAAGTTAACAAGCCATTCTTCAGTCTTTCCATCAACTTCAACAGGTACAACTATAGAACATGCATTTATTTCATCAGATTCTTCCTGATCATCTAGCTTACCTTCTGCTTTAAGTTTCTTCATAGCAAGAAGTGCTAGATCCATAAGACATACGAATTTATCATCTCTGTCTTTGTATAGAATCTTGAAATTATCAAGATAATCATTATATGTCTCTTCAATAGGCTTTCTATAGAAGCCATCTTCAAATGTTATATTCTTTAATTCTGTAGAAAACGTTGTATGACGACAATGATCTGACCAATATGTATCAAGTACACGAATTTCAGTTATTGTAGGTTCTCTCTTCTCATCATTTGCAAAATAATTCTGTATATGCAAGAAATCCTTAAATGTCATGGCAAGATTAAGAGAATCGTATAATTTCTTCAATTCATCCTCTGATGAAGATATAAATCCATTAAGAATTTCAACATCCTCTGGCTCATCATAAGAATCGATTAATGTATCAGGCTTATCTAAACCTGTTTCTCTTGAATCAACAGGATTGATACAGTATTTCTTAATAGCCTCAAATTCACTATCTGTTATGTCACCCATAACAACATATGTTGTAGCAGACCTTATTACAGGTTCTTCATTTTCATTAAGAAGTTTAATACATTGTTCAGCAGAATCAGCTCTCTGATCAAATTGTCCTGGCAAATATTCAACAGAGAAAACACGACCTTCATAATCAAACTTCTCTTCATATACATCATCTACAGGTGGCTCAGAGAAAACTGTCTTTACAGCTTTAGAAAATGTCTCATCTGACACATTTTCAACATCATATCTAATAAGCACACGAACAGAACTTACCTTGATTCCAAGATAGCTTTTAAATTCTGCACTTAGAGAATTAGCTGTAACTGCATATTTCTCCTTCTTTTCAACATATAGTCTTCTAACATTACTCATAAGTTTTCCTCCAGATTATCATTCATAAGCAAATGATATTATAACATATTTTCACTCCAAAAATCTTCTAAATATGACTGAACTTTATCAATATATGTGGTTTTATAATCATTCCACTCTCTAGGAAACAAACTCCTATTATTAGAGTATAAAAACCTATAATCTAGTAGAAGAATAATCCCCCTATCATCAATGGTTCTTATAACTCGGCCTGCAGCCTGGCAGACCTTATTCATTCCTGGATACCTATATGCATAATCAAATCCATTTCTTCCATTTTTCTCAAAATGTTCTAGAAGCATATCACTCTCAAAATTAGTCTGTGGAAGTCCTGTTCCAATTATAATTGCACCAATAAGTTTGTCATTAACAAGGTCAATACCTTCAGAAAAAATCCCTCCAAGTACACAAAATGCCACGAGAGACTTTCCCCTTTCCAATTCAAATTCGCTAATAAAATCTTCTCTATCAGTCTCAGACATTGAGCTTCCTTGAATAATTATGTCTAGATTATATTTTTTATCAAGCATGGAATTGTACACATTTTCCATAAAAACATAAGATGGGAAGAAAGCTATATAATTCCCTTTTTTAACACTTGAAGTCTTAATTATATAATCAGCAATTTTACTATACATTTCTTCAGTTCTCTCTGAATACTTACTTGTAACATCTTCTGAGATAAGAAGAAGGCGCTGTTTGTTCTCAAAAACTGTATTGGCATAAATTGCTGTTGGATTATCCTTCTTACATAATAATTCCTTGTAATAATTAATTGGCAACAACGTAGCAGAGAAAAATACAGTAGATACTGCATTATTAAGATATTCCTGCAATCTTAGAGAAGGGTCCATATTGAATAAATGTATTCTAAAACACCCACTAGAATCAAAATCCGCATAAACTAGGTAATTCTCATCAACATAGTCAAGGGTATTGATATAATTATATATATTAAAATAAAACTCTAGTGCCTCATTTTTTCTAGAAATCTTAATCTTTTTATCAAAAAACTTTTCTATATGATTTTTAAGATTAATTATTGCTGTATCTAGCCTTCCATGATCTTTAATAATTGTCTGTTTATCGCATGTTTTTCTAAGAGAAAGCATTTCTCTGTTTACTCTGTCAAAATACTTTATTAAGGTCTTATCATAGGCTCCATACAACTTCTTCATAGCTAGAAAATCTTCTTTAACTATAGTTACTGAATACATATTTCTAGCTCTATCTACAAGGTTATGTGCTTCATCTACAAGGAAAATGTTATTTTTATCAGTAATACTTTGAATAATACAGGCATTAGGATCAAATATATAATTATAATCACACACAATCTCATCAGAGAATCTAGTAAGTTCTAGTGAAAGCCTATAAGGACAAACCATATTTTCCTGAGAATATTTACAAATTATATCACGATTAAATAAATCTTCTTCGCATATTATGCTGTAAATTGCATCATTAATCCTATCGTAATGCCCCTTCGCATACTCACAATGTGTTGCATCACATTGTCTCTCCTCTAATGGACAAATCTTATCTCTTGCTGTTATTTCTAGCATCTTAAGTCTGTGTCCCTCTTCTGAGAGCTTGTTAAATGTGTCTTTTGCAACTTTTTTGGTTATTGTTTTTGCTGTAACATAGAATATTTTAGATAAGCCAAAATCATTCATAGCCTTAAGAGATGGATATATTGTACTAATGGTCTTACCAACACCTGTGGGAGCCTGTATAAACAAGAGCTTCTCATCCCGAATATAATTGTATACCATCCCCATAATGGACTTCTGACCTTTTCTATATTCAAAAGGAAATGTCATATTCTCTATTGATTCTTTCCTTGTAATACTCCATTTGTAAATATAATCGCTAAAGGGCTTATACTTATCCATGATATCTAAGAAATACTCTTCTAAATCCTCATAAGTATAATATTCTGTAAACTTCTTTATCTCACGAGAATCTAAATTACCATATGTAATCTGTATATCCATCCCCAGAAGATTATTATTATAAGCACAAAAAAAGCCATAGCATATGGCCTGAGCAACATGTACCATAGCTGGCTCTTTAATCTTGGAAATATCCCTATTAGTGCCTTTAATCTCATCAATCATAATTGGCACTTCATCATTATTATAGATAATTCCATCGGCCCGTCCATCAATAAGCAAATCATATTCATCATAAGTCATTAAATGATTAATTGGAACTTCCGTATGATATTCAGATGGCATACCCTTCTGAATCCATCTGTGAAGTTTTATTCCTTCCTGCATTGACTTAAGAGAATCCCTTATCTCGCTTGATTCTTCAATGTCTCCGCTTCTAAGAATAAATTCAACTAATTCACGAACCGATATATGAAGTTGTGTCTTTTCATAGCATGTTATAGGTTCATTCACTTTATTACCTACATCAAATAATATTAACTATACTATTACATAATTTCCTTGCAACACTTGGATTATTCATAATATACAGATGTACTCCGTCACAACCATGTGCAAGTAAATCAATTATTTGAGAAGTTGCAAATGCCATTCCTGCATCAAGCATTGCTTCTTTGTTATCACCGTATTTCTCAAGGATAGTTTCTGTATTATCAGGAAGTGTTGCGCCACACAAATCTACCATTCTTCTAATCTGCTTAGCATTAATAGCTGGCATAATTCCCGGTGTTATTGGAACATCAATACCTGCCATACGACAATGCATCACATAATCATAAAAATACTGATTGTTAAAGAAAAGTTGAGACAATAACACATCTGCACCAGCCTCTACTTTAGCCTTGGCATATCTAATCTCGTCAACACTATTGGCTGTTTCTGGATGGTTCTCCGGATAACAACCACCAGCAATGCAGAATCTATCTCCTGTTGTAGCTTTAATATACTCTATAAGCTTTGCAGCATAAGGAAAATCATTCTTAGCAGGAACATTAGGATTAATATCTCCTCTAAGTGCCAAAATATTATCTACACCTACATCACATAAAGCTTTAACAAAATAATCTATCTCTTGTACATCATAATAAAGCCCAGTAAGATGAACTACAGGCTCTATCTTATATTCTTCTTTAATTTTCTTAGCAATATCAATTGTCTTATTGTTATTACTTGTACCACCTGCACCAAATGTAACAGATATATAATCTGGTTTTAACATTGCAAGTTCAGACAAAGTCGCATCAATATTAGCTAATTCTTCATCTCTCTTAGGTGGAAAAATTTCAAACGATATTACTGATTCTTTATTCTTATATATCTCAGATAACTTCATAACATTCCCTTACTCTATTGGAGCACTAATATCTAGTCCATTGTGATCATTCTCTTCTACATTATAATCACCAGAAGGTTCATTAGCATCACCTTCACCTTGTCCGCAATCCATAACAGTAATATCCTTGATATTAACATCTCTTCCTCTCAGAAGATATGTGTTCTCACTACCACAATGAGGACAAATCTTAGCATACTTCACTGTAGGATACTCCTGTCTACAGTCTTCACAGAATGTAACAGCTTCCATTGTCTCAATGTTAAGGGTCGCTCCAACCATAAGAGGTTCCTTCTTACAAGCCCACTCCCAACAATCTGTTAGGTATTCTGGAATTACACCAGACACTTCTCCAAGTTCAATTGTAACACTAGCCACTTTAGACACTTTATTCTCAGCAGCCACTGCTTTTACGTCACGTATTATGTAAAATACTACACCTAATTCATGCATTTTATATACCTTTTTTCCTATCTTCAATTTACAATAAACTACAGGCGAAAAAATCTCGCCTGTAGTTTAGTAAGTTTTACAAGGACATTCTATTTGTCTTATTCGATAAAATACGAATCTTTTGTAACAATAAATCCTTTATAACAAAAGTAATAGCAATTAGTACTTGCGATAATACTTTTCTGCTGGTACAAAGTAATGGTCTTCTAGATCTTCTTTAACAATCATAGCAGCCTCATCACTTGTTCCTATAATCTTACCTGCTCTCTTAAGCTCATATGGAATCATCTTCTTGAACTTATCTTCTGCAACAACCATATTAGATGCATCTGGAAGTACACGATGTAAGTGAATTGCGTCGAATTCACATTTAGTTGTACATACACCACATCCTATACACTTGTTAGTATCAACAACGTTACGTCCACATTTAAGACAACGAGCTGTCTCTGTCTTAACCTGCTCTTCTGTAAGTGTTAGATGATTCTCTTCAAATGACTTAGCATCTAAAGATGTATCTACTCCATTATCTTGTCTCATAGCATTATCATAGCCTTCTACAAGGATATCATCCTTATTAATCTCGATAAATTCATTTCTATTACGTCCGATTGTCATATGACCATTTTGAACATATCTATGAAGTGATTCTGAAGCAAACTGTCCAGCTGCAATAGCGTCAATTGCGAACTTAGGACCTGTCATAACATCACCACCGATAAATAAATCAGGTGCGCCCTTAACTTGATATGTTAATCCATCTGCCTGTAAAGCAGGACCTTGGAATTCAACATTCTCATCCTTAAGTAAGTCACCCCATACAGAAGCCTGACCTACAGCAAAGATTACACGCTCGCAATCAATTGTAATTGTATCATTCTCATCATATTTTGGAGAGAATTTCTTTCTTCCATCAACTTCTTCAAATACTGACAAGCATTTCTTGAATACAATTCCTTTAACCTTGCCACCTTCAACGAGAACTTCTTTAGGTCCCCATCCACACTTAATTGTAACTCCGTCTTCACCAGCTTCTCTTACTTCTTCATCTGATGCAGGCATCTCTGCTTCTGACTCAAGACAAAGTTGTGTAACTTCTGAAGCGCCATTTCTTGCAGATACTCTTGAAGCATCAATAGCAACATTTCCACCACCAACAACAACTACTCTACCATCAAATGGTTTACCACCGCAGTTAGCTTCATGTAGGTAATCAATTGCTGTAAATGTCTCTTCAGCATCATCTCCAGGTACACCAGGACGACGACCTGTTGAACAACCAATAGCAATGTAAAATGCCTTATAACCCTGTTCTCTTAATTCATTAAGGGATACGTCTTTACCAACTTCTACGCCAGTCTTAACTTCAACTCCCATTTCCTTCATAACATCAATCTCAGCCTTGATTACATCTTTACCAAGTTTGTATGAAGGAATACCATATCTAAGCATACCACCTGCTTCTTCATTCTTCTCGAATACAGTTGGCTTATATCCTCTCTCTGCAAGATAGAATGCACATGACATACCAGCAGGACCACCACCGATAATAGCAATCTTCTCATCCCATCCAGTCTTAGTAGATGAAGCTACAACCTTCTTAGGAATATATCTTGTTGCTGCTCTAAGATCTCTCTCTGCAAGGAACTTCTTAACTGCATCAATAGAAACAGCCTTATCAATTGTTCCTCTTGTACAAGCATCTTCACAACGTTTGTTACAAATACGTCCACATACAGCAGGGAATGGATTCTTCTTCTTAATTAGAGCAAGAGCCTTATCATACTCTCCTCTTCTTGCCATATCAAGGTAACCTTGAACAGCAATATGAGCAGGACAAGCTGTCTTACAAGGAGCTGTACCTGTATCATGACAGTTAATTCTATTATTGTCACGATAGTTCTCATCATATTTATATTTGCCCCATTTATGGTTATCTGGAAGTTCAACCATAGGATATTTAACCTTAGTTCCATCCTTCTTATCAAGCTTCTGACCAAGCTTACAAGCACCAGATGGGCAATATTCTACACATCGTCCGCAGGCAACACACTTCTCATTCTCAACCTTAGCAACATAAGCAGATCTACTCATGTTAGGAGTATTGAATAATTGTGAAGTACGAAGAGCGTTACAAATATTAACATTACAGTTACATATACCAAAGATCTTGTTCTCACCGTCGATATTAGTAATCTGATGAACAAATCCGTTCTCTTCACCTCTACGAAGAATCTCAAGTGCTTCTTCTACTGTAATATCGTGACCTTTGTTAGTTTCACGACAATAATCAGCAAAATCACCAACACCGATACACCATGACCAGTCATCATCAGCACATCCTTCACCAATAGCCTTACGAGAAGCTCTACATGAACAACGACCAACACCAATGTGTCCTTCATATTTCTTAAGCCAATATGATAATTTCTCAACATCAACTGACTCATTCTCCATTGTTATTTCTTTCTCAACAGGAATAACATGCATTCCGATACCAGCGCCACCAAGTGGAACCATATGAGTTACACCATCAAGTGGAAGGAATGTCATTCTCTCAAAGAAAGATGCAACAGCTGGGTGATCTTCCAATCTTGGATTAGAACCGTCAGGAAGCTCTTCCATATTAAATAATTCAGCTGAACCAGGTACAAACATAGGAAGAATATATCTTCTCTCTGATGGAGGTGCTGTACGTCCATTATGATCATAGTGATATCCATAATCATACTCAAGAAGACCAATGTAGCACATCTCATCAAGAATCTTCTGGAATCCGTCGCGTCCTACTTCTGCCACCTTCTCCTTATTCCTATTAACTAGTTCATCAAAGGTATAAGGTGTTCTCTTATCCATAGATAACCCAATTTCAGCCATCTCTTCTGTAATAATTTCTGCTAGTCCCCAATACTCAGGATCATCTGCAGTAACTCCGCCGATCATATGACCCGCAACGTCTGTAATTTTCTTACCTAGCTTAATAATTTTCTGGCTAGGATTTTTGTCCCCCATGTGTGGCGGGATGACATGTTTGCTCATCTCTGGCATAATACATTCTCCTTTATTAACTTTTAATTTGCTATAAAACGCCTACTTGTTATTATATAGTATAATTGTTAATTATTCAACGATTATCCCCCTATTTTTTATGCAAATTTTATGAATAAAACGAACCGCAAAAAAATAAAATGCACCTTAAATCATCAGTCAATTTCTGATGCTTAAGGTGCATTATATTAGTCTCTACCAAATATTCTTAGAAGAGCCAAGAATAAGTTAGCAATATCCAAATATATATCTAGGGCGCAATCTACTGCATTATCAATGCTTTTAGCAAATTGTTGAGACCTATAGAAATCATAACCTATATAAAAGCTAAATAGTACTGCAACAAGAAGAGAGTAAATATATCCTAGTCCAGCTACAAAAATAGATACGATTCCTACAATTGCAACTGCAATTAAAGATATAAATAACACCTTGCCAATTTTCTCAAAGAACTTTGGAAATGCAATAGCCGCAAGGGTCATTATAAGAGTTATTGCCACCGTATATATAAATGCCATTTGTACAGGTCTTGAACTTATTCCACCATATGCCTCAACACATATCGAAATAACAAGCCCTAGTGGCAAACATACTAAATTGTAACCAAGAAAACTCACAAACGCATTATTAGATTTTCTCGAAATAGCAATACCTGCAATACTAAGCACAATATACCCAATTAGAATAACTATAGGATTTAATCCCATAGCAACAATATCATCCCCAAAATTACATAATATCGCATTAGCAATTAGTCCATATAGAACAACTCCACCCATAACAAGATTATATGTTCTTGTGCTTACTATTTTATCTTCTGAAACAACTTTCTTTAATCTCTCTGCGCGGGCGGAACCTAGAATTCCTCCTTTATTTGCAAAGCCGTTATTTTTCTCATTCATCACAAGTCCTCCTTTTATGTATGAATACACATCAATATTATTATACAATAATATGCCTATAATATCTCGAAATATTTTGATTTCTTGCTAACTTTAGCAAAAAAATAAAATCATTTATATTGTCTGCCTTCGCATTTGTCTAAAGCACAATCTCTGTACCACCAAAGTCTTCTTTTGATTTAGAATAAACTAGTATCTGGTCATTGGCCTTAATCAAAGTATCGCCATGAGGAATAATCATCTTATGCTTACGGCTAATAGATACAATCGTTGTAAGTCTAGATATATCTAAATCTTTCACTTGCTGCCCCACCCAAGGATGCTCATCATCAATTATAATTTCATTAAGCTTAACTCCAAGTTCGTCCACATATGATTCGGCACCAAGAAGCAGTTTGTCCCCCTTCTTAATAAGTGTATTGCCATCCGGAACTATTGTATTATTATTTCTAAGAATCAATATTACAACAAGACCTTGAGGAACATTTGCCTCCTTAACCATTAGATTTTCCCAATTATGTCCCTGGGTTATTCTTATTGTCACAAATTGAACAGCAACTTCCTTGGCAAACATATCATTATTCTTCATCTTAGTATACTGTTCCACAAATCCAGCACTAATAATACCAGTAGGAATAGCAACAACACCAACCCCAAGAAACGCAATAATGATAGCCATTATCTGTCCCATTATTGTAACAGGATATATGTCACCATATCCCACAGTAAGAAGCGTTGATACTGCCCACCATATACCAGAGAAGGCATTCTTAAATACTGTAGGCTGAGCTTCGTTCTCCGCTGCATATATCCCCAGTGAAGAAGCAAGCATCAGAATAATAATTATAAACACAGACGAAATTATCTGGTTCTTCTTATCAAGCAATACATTCTTAATTACGTTAAATGAATCGTATCTCGAATTAATCCTAAATAAGTGGAATATTCTCACAACCCTAAGCATTCTAAATACGACGAATCCTGACAGGAAGAAGAATGGCAGAATTGTTAATAAATCAATAATTCCATCAAATGATATTAAGAATCTTCCTATTGCTCTGATTCGAGATACATTAGGATACAACAAATCCGCTGTCCATATTCTTAGGATATATTCTCCAATAAATATTGTTACAGTTACAACCTCAACCCAATAGAATATCTCGAAATATGCTTGTAATTCTGAGAATGTCTCAAGAAACATTACAAGTATATTAGAGATAATAACAACTGCAATAAATATATCAAAGAATCTGCTAATAAAGTCAGATTTATTACCTATCTGTATTATGTCAAATATTCTTTTTTTTATTTTTAGATACTTGTTATCCTGTTGATTATCACTGCTCATCTTGTCTTCTTGGTCTTCTCTTTGCACTTATACTATCCACATCAATTCTCATTACTGATACGATTGATACTAGTCTTTCATCAAACTTAAAATCATCTTTTCCTGTCTGAGTCTTCATAAGAACTTCAAGTCCATGTATTTTTTCTTGAGGATCCTCAACAATATACACATTTCCAGTTCCCATCAAGCACTCATATATCATTCCATATTGGCATGCAACTTTGCCTTCAAATGATTCAACATTCCTCTCCATGGTAAAGCAACATATACTATTCTCCCTTATAATATCAAGCTTACGCCCGGTATTAGCTCCATGAAGATAAATGTAGGTCTTATCTCCTACATAATCAACTCCGTAATTAAGAGGTACAACATAAGGCGCACCCTTATCAACTAGTCCCAGATGCAAATATTCACATCCTTCTAGTAAATCTTTTATTTCATTTTCATCTGTAATTTCTCGTTCTCTTCTAGTCATTACATACTCCTATCACATGAAAACATCTCTAGCGCACATCAATAGCATTATAACACATTTTATTTTGCAAATATAATACAGAACAAAAAAAGACCGCCACACTAAGTAGTATTAATGCAACAGTCTAGCAGGGGTGGAAGGAATCGAACCCTCCTCTGGAGTTTTGGAGACTCTTATTCTACCGATGAACTACACCCCTATAAGTGTTATATATTATACACTCAAAATTTCATATAGTAAAGTAAAGGATAAAAAAGCCTTCGATCGATTAGTACTTGTCAGCTGAATGCATTACTGCACTTACACCTCAAGCCTATCA
>ONAZ01000002.1 GCA_900315945.1 uncultured Lachnospiraceae bacterium
GTAGGGGGTAAAAACCAATCCACAGTATCTTAAATTAGCATAGTCGAACCTATAGAAAAGGTAAAGATAGACTATGACTTTATATAATAGTAGGGGGTAGTAAGCCTCTCGCTATTTATAGGAGAAAATATGAAAAGAGCAAAGGGCAGTGAACTGAAAATATAGCCCTAGATATAGAGGCTGGATGTTTTACGGTGCAGACTGCGACAACATTCCTTTAATGCTGTTAAATGCAATGAGAGGTATACCGGTATATGGAGGACTAATAAAAAACAACTCTAATCTGTACAATTTTTTACAAAACAGAAAAGAAATAACGCTAATAGAAAGTAGTGTAAAAGAATATTCTAAAATCACAAGAAGTAAAAACGAATATGTGAATCTAGATTTTGTAGTAACAAATGTCCGTTTCAGAGTAGATAATAATACAACATTACATAACTATATCCGCTATAATGTTGGAGAGCCAATTGAAAATGAGGATGAAAACACGACTTATAACACATTATTTGAGGATGAAATAGAAGTAGCGCCTTACTCATTTAGAAAATTATCTAACTCAAAGAAAAATCTGTATAGAAATAGAAAAATGCTTGAAATAGCTAACAAACTTATGAATCCTATGTAAATAATATGATTTTATTGTAATATTAAAAGCCCAATAATCCGATATAAATATAACAAAGAAATAAAATTTGCTAACAAAATACATAAAAATTGATACTTTTTTATGTAAAAACGAAAAATAGTTATTAAAAATGACAAAATTTTCTCACAAGACTTGAAAAGGGTGTAGAAAAAGTGTAATATAATATTACAAATAAAAACAATATCTTGACATCTGTTTTAAAATATATTACTATATTAATTTTAGTGTAACACAAATGTTATGTATTAGAGAGGTCCTGCTTTAGTGGACGATTCAAAATTAGAGAGGTCCTGCTTTAGTGGACGATTCAAAATTAGAGAGGTCCTGCTTTAGTGGACGATTCAAAATTGGAGTTGTTTACATAGTTGTAAACAACTCCATAATTATGGAGAATACATGGATAATGAATTATATTTATGCAGAATAAAAAATGAATATCTAAAATATTTACATAGAATTGACACAAGAGTAAGTGTAAAATATAACAATAGGCCGTTTGTTGGCGTTATTACAATGATAAACAATATTAAATATGTTATTCCTCTGACATCTCAAACTACTCAAAAAAGAGAAAAGGCTGGCAAGAAGAAACGCAGTGCCAGAATCACAACATACGTTCGAGATGGTTCAGGTGTCGAAATTGCAAATATATTATATAATAATATGATTCCTATAATATCTGGGCAATATGAACATATTGATATTGATGCCGAAAAAAACACTTATGAATCAAATGAAATAAGATTTATCAGAAAGAATAAAGAAAAAATTATCAATAAAGCACATAAGGTATATAACGATAGGATAAATAAAAATGATAATTTCTTAAATATATATTGTTGTGATTTCAAAAAACTTGAAGAAGGTTATATGCTTTATGAAAAATAATAAATGAAAACAATAATAACTACTAAAATTTCTTTTGAAAATTATAAACCACCCAAAAAGAAAGAAATGTAATTATAAGCATAGCATTAGCCTACCCAAATGGGTAGGCTATTATAATGTATAAATATTTTATTGTCTAGCGCAAGTTAGGTCCATAAAGTCTTTTTAATACATCCTGCGAGCTTTCCTCGTGTATGGGGCCTACATGAACGTTAAAGCCCCTCGCTCTAAGGCTTTCAACAAGTTCTTCATCTGATACTCTTGCTTTTGTTTCACCTGTATTGTTTGAACTTGCTACAACTTCATTACCTGCGCTAGAACTTTCTGAGCTGCTGCTTGCTGAACCACCACTATTCTTCTTATTGCTACTTGCTTGTGCCTGTGCTTGTCTTTGTGCTTCTGCCTTTGCATTTGCTTCCGCTTCTACTCTAGCATTTTCTTCATTTACTGCTCCAATTCTCGCATTGATTACATTTATCTGATTTGTTACATTACCATTTACTGCATCTTTCTGCTCTTGCATTAATATTGTGTCATTATTTACATCATTTATTACATTATTTAGTTCATTTACTGCATTTGTCATTGTATTTACATCGCTATTTGTATTTACATCCCCTAGCGGTGCTACTATCTGGTTTACTCTCTCGTTATACGCATTAATGGCGTTAGTTCTTGCCTTATCCATTTCCTGCAAGAATGCTTCTACTGCTTCTCTCTCTTTCTTATCATTATATGCGTTTACTCCCAGTACTGTGCCTACTGCACCACCTACTACTACGATTGCAACTACTACTACTATTATTATTTTTGTTTTCTTTTGCATAACATTTCTCTCCGCTTCTGCTATCATAACCATTCATTGACAATATCTTTTATATAGTAGGTAGACCTGTCAAGGTCTACCTACTTCCTATGTGCGTAGTATATAGGGCGTTTTCGGCTTCGATTGAAGTTTCTTTTTATGTTATAATCATTTCTATGAGGAAAAAAATAAAAATAATAACTGCAAATAAATATTTTAAAGAGCGATTTGGGCAAAAGGTATATACGCTTTCTCTTGATGCTGGTTGTACCTGTCCTAACAGAGATGGAACACTAGGAACAAAAGGCTGTATTTTCTGCAGTAATGGTGGTTCTGGAGAATTCGCAGCCAGTAGAAATAAATCTATAACTTCGCAGATTGAAGAAGCAAAAGAACGTGTGGAATCTAAGATGCCAAAGAACTCTGATTCTAATAAATATATAGCCTACTTTCAAGCATTTACCAACACATATGGAAACGCCAAAGAATTGAAGGCAAAATACCTAGAAGCAGCAAAATGCCCTGATATAGTTGCTTTATCAATCGCAACCAGACCAGACTGTATAAATGACGATATTCTTAACATAATAGCTGACATCAACAAGAACTGCCCTGTATTTATAGAATTAGGCCTTCAAACTATTCACGAAGACACAGCAGAATACATTCGACGTGGTTATAAACTTGACATATATGAAGATGCTATACGAAGGCTTGATGAACGAAGTATTGATGTTATAACCCATATTATAATTGGGCTGCCTGGAGAATCAGAAGAAATGATGCTTCAGAGTGTAGAATACGTTAAAGATATATCTGAGAAATGTGAAAATATCACTTGCGGAATCAAACTCCAACTCCTTCACGTCCTTAAGGGCACAGATCTTTTAAAAGATTATAATAAAGGCTCCTTTGAGGTATTAACCCTTGAGGAATATGTAGACATTATTTATAAATCTCTACCTATACTTAAGGACAAAGTGGTCGTTCATAGATTAACAGGTGACGGAGACAAGAAGCTTCTTGTAGCCCCTCTTTGGTCTGCTAATAAGAAACTTGTGATAAATGAATTATCCAAGTGTTATTATGTATAAATATAAGGGGAAGTTATCATGAAGGAATTTATTAAAAACCATAAAAAGGGAAGTATCATAACAGCTATTATACTTGGCATTATATTAATTGCCTTAATTATAATTGCAATTTACAGAGGAGTATGCGGACATTGGCCATGGTCTAAATCTTCAGACAATGAAAGTTCTAACATAGCTTCTAATAATTACGATGATATTCGCAATTTCAAAGGTCTTGTCGTAACATTTGAAAAAGTCAATGGTTGGCAAAGTAATGGCTACTACGCACAATTTAATGTTAATATTGAAAATCACAATAATCCTGAAGTTACTTCATGGAAATTCTCTATTCCAACTGAATCAAAAGTTGAAAAGGACAATGCTTGGAATTGTAACCTTGATGTAAATGACAAACTAAGTATAAGTAACGTTGACTACAATGGGACAATCGGCAATAATCAAACTATATCTGATGTGGGGATGATTCTTAAAGCAGCTAGCGATTCTGATTTAGATGTATTATCTGGCACATATATAATAGATAATACAACAGGACTTAGCAGACTGCTTACAAAAGAAGAACTAAAAGCTCTTCGAGAAGGTCCTGCTAATCCTAATAGTAATACAACTGCTATGCAGAAGGTAGAACCTGTAACGCCAAAACAACTAGAAACAGGCACACCTCTTTTTAATCATGGTGCCCTTAGAGTAAATGGTGTAGATCTAGTAGATTCCAGCGGCAATAAGTATCAGTTGAAAGGTGTATCAACTCACGGAATTCAGTGGTTCCCAGAATATGTCAACGAAGGTTCCTTTAAATGTCTTAGAGACAATTGGAGAGCTAACGTTGTAAGACTTGCTATGTATACAGATGAAGGTGGATATTGTGCCGATGGGGATAAAGCAAAGCTTGAATCAGTAATAGATAAGGGAGTAAATGCTGCAACTAATCTGGGTATGTATGTAATCATTGATTGGCACATCTTACATGATAATAATCCAATGCAGCATCAACAAGAAGCAATAGACTTCTTCTCTCGCATGTCTGCAAAATATGCTAATAATTCTAATGTATTATATGAGATATGCAATGAACCAAATGGTGGAACATCCTGGGATAGTATAAAAGAATATGCAGACTCTGTAATACCAGTAATAAGAGGAAATAGTAAGGATGCTATTGTACTTGTCGGAACTCCAACCTGGTCACAAGATGTGGACTTAGTAGCATCTAATCCCCTTAATTTTGAAAATGTTATGTACACTTTACATTTCTATGCAGGAACCCACAAGGATAATATAAGAAGCAAACTCACTAAAGCTAGAGAAGCAGGCACACCAGTATTTATATCAGAATTCTCTATATGTGATGCCTCTGGTAATGGTGGCATTGATTACAACTCTGCTGACACATGGAAAAATCTAATTAAAGAAACTAACGTATCATTTGTAGGATGGTCCCTATGTAATAAGAATGAGACATCAGCATTATTAAAGCCAAGCTGCTCCTCCGTTGATAGCTTTAACGATGAAGATCTCTCAGAAACAGGCGCTTATCTAAAAGCATTTATATTAGAATAAAAGAAATGCCCTACTAAATTGTAGGGCATTATCTCCACATTTACATTCTTTATCTATACAATCTATACTTCATCAAGGGCTTTACCAATGTCATTTCTCATATATTTATTATCGAAGTTAACCCAGGAAGTTGCATCATAAGCTTTCTTACGAGCTGTAATTAAATCATCACCCTTAGCAGTAACGCCTAACACTCTACCACCATTAGTTATGAAGTTGCCCTCATTATCAAATGCTGTTCCTGCATGGAAGCAATAATATTCTTCATTATCAAACTTATCAAGTCCAGTTATCTTATATCCTTTCTCATAAGATACTGGATATCCCTTAGATGCAAGAACAACACATACTGCTGCATTATCCTCGAACTCAAGATCAATCTTATCAAGAGTTCCATCAACACAAGCCTCCATAACATCAATAATATCATTCTTCATTCGTGGAAGAACAACTTGAGCCTCCGGATCTCCAAATCTTGCATTGTACTCTAGAACCTTTGGACCATCTTCTGTTAGCATAAGACCGAAGAATATAACGCCTTTAAATGGTCTGCCTTCTTTTGCCATAGCATCAACTGTTGCCTGGTAAATGTACTTCTTACAGAATTCATCTACTTCATCTGTGTAGAACGGAGATGGGCTAAATGTTCCCATTCCACCAGTATTAAGACCTGTATCTCCATCTCCTGCTCTCTTGTGATCTTGAGAAGAAGACATAATCTTAATTGTCTTACCATCGCAGAAAGAAAGAACTGACACCTCACGACCTGTCATAAACTCTTCTACAACCATAGTATTTCCTGCATTACCAAACTTCTTATCTTCCATAATTGTCTTAACACCTTCAAGGGCTTCATCAAGTGTATTACAGATAAGCACTCCTTTTCCAAGAGCTAGGCCATCCGCCTTAAGTACTATTGGCATCTTAGCTTTCTTAATATATTCTATTGCATCACCGGCATTATCAAAATTCTCATAAGCTGCCGTAGGAATATTATATTTCTTCATTAAATCCTTAGAGAAAGCCTTACTTCCCTCTAAGATTGCTGCGCTCTTATTAGGTCCAAACACCTTAAGGCCACGCTTCTCAAATACGTCAACTACTCCACCAACAAGTGGATCATCCATTCCAATAATTGTAAAATCAATACTATTCTCTTCTGCAAAATCAGCTAAGGCATCAAATTCCATTGCCTTAATAGGTACAAGTTCTGCAAGTTGTGATATGCCTGCATTACCAGGTGCGCAATATATCTTATCAACTCTCTTTGACTTAGAAACCGCCATACATATAGCATGCTCTCTTCCGCCACTTCCTACAACTAAAACTTTCATTATATTTCTCCTTTTGCTATCATATCTATTGCCTTAGGCAGAATAACCCACTCAGCTTCTTCCATAACTCTCTTCTGCAGGATTTCAGGCGTGTCGCCCTCCTTTACTTCAACAGCCTTCTGCAAGATAATAGGCCCTGTATCTGTGCCCTCATCTACAAAATGCACTGTTGCACCAGTAATTTTCACTCCACGCTTTAGAGCTCCTTCATGAACCTTAAGACCATAGTAGCCTTTACCACAGAAAGAAGGAATAAGTGATGGATGAATATTAATAATCTTATTAGTATATTTCTTAACCATTTCCGATGGAATATTAACAAGATATCCTGCAAGAACAATAAGATCAGGATTTAAATTGTCCATTTCAGCTACTAGCGCTCTATTAAAGTCCTCCCTGGAAGCAAAGTCCTTAGGGCTAATACATTTTCCATTAATCCCATTCTCCTTAGCTCTTGTAAGAGCATAGGCATTAGCATTGTTACTTACGACTTCAACTATCTCTGTATCTCTTATTGTATTATTATTAATTCCATCAATGATGGCTTGAAGATTCGTGCCACCACCTGATACAAGTACAACAATTCTCATTATATAAGCTCTACTCCCTTGTCTCCAGACTTAATATATCCTACTTCGTATGCCTTCTCGCCAGCGCTCTTAATTGCAGACATAACTGTATCAACATCAGACTTATTAACAGCAATTACCATTCCAAGTCCCATGTTAAATGTGTTATACATCATTTCTTCTGCAATATTACCTGTCTTCTTAATCAAATTGAAAATAGGTGGAATATCGTAAGAATCCTTCTTAACAACTGCGCATACATCATCAGGAAGCATACGAGGAATGTTCTCATAGAATCCACCACCTGTAATATGAGAACAGCCATGAATTCTAACACCAGCATCTTTAATTGCCTTAAGTGCCTTAACATAGATAATTGTTGGACGAATAAGTGCCTCTCCAAGAGTCTCACCTAATTCATCATAATAAGTATCGAGGCTTTCTTTAGTCATTTCGAATACATTTCTAACAAGAGAAAAGCCATTAGAATGAACACCTGAAGAAGCAATACCAATTAGAACATCACCATCAGCAATTTCTTCACCAGTAATAATATCTTTCCTGTCACATACACCAACAGAAAATCCTGCCAAGTCATAATCATCCTCTGGCATGAGTCCAGGATGTTCTGCAGTTTCACCACCAATTAAGGCACAACCAGACTGCTTACAGCCCTCTGCAACACCACCAACTATTGTAGCTATTTTCTCAGGATAGTTCTTACCGCAGGCAATATAATCCAAGAAAAACAAAGGCTCACCGCCGGCGCATGCAACATCATTAACACACATTGCAACTGCATCAATTCCTATTGTGTCATGCTTATCCATTAGAAAAGCAAGCTTAACCTTAGTTCCACAGCCGTCTGTACCTGATAATAGTACAGGGTCTTCCATGTCCTTAATCCCTGCCATTGAAAATGCTCCAGAAAAGCCACCAAGACCTCCTAAGACTTCTGGTCTCATAGTTTCTTTAACACTTTTCTTCATAAGCTCTACAGATTTATAACCTGCTTCGATATCTACACCTGATGATTTGTAATCCATGCTTTACTCCTGTTCTGGCATACTTGCCTAATTATTAATACATTTAGTCACTGATATATATCTTCGTCAACTGAGCAAAGCTCAATGTTTCCGAAGACATATATCAGCTCCTAGATATTTTATAAACCCATCTTATAAAAATGCTTCATAACCCTTAGCTTGTAGCTTTGCATCCTTAGCTTCAACACCATTTTTCATTTCTTCTGAATAATCTTCTAATTTCTTACTAAGTTCTTCATCTGAAGTTGCAAGGATCTTAGCTGCAAGGATTCCTGCATTCATTCCACCATTGATTGCTACTGTTGCTACTGGAATGCCACTTGGCATCTGTACAATAGAATATAGAGAATCAACACCACCAAGGTCTGATGTCTTCATTGGAATTCCAATAACTGGTCCATTAAATAATGCTGCGCACATTCCTGGTAAATGTGCAGCCTTACCAGCACCTGCAATTATAACTTTAACGCCTCTGTCCTTAGCTCCCTTAGCATATTCAAAGAATATATCTGGCTCTCTGTGAGCAGATATAATTCTCATTTCATAATCAATATTAAACTTATCTAGAATTTCAGCAGCTTTACTCATGACAGGCATGTCAGAGTCGCTACCCATAACAATACTAACTTTTGACATGATTTATCTCCTTTAACAGTCATAATCATCCATGTCACTAACAACTAATATGTATTAACTGTCAATGACATGTCCGACTAGCATTATAACATATATTAGTGTGGATTCCTAATGAAAATAATGACCCAACTTATCTAATTTCGTTTTTGATACTAAGTTGTAAAGAGTTGTAAAATACTTATATTAAAGTAACAAAGGAGCAAAGAATGAAACATCTAGGAATGACAAAATAGTTCTTTTAGCAATGGCAGAATCAGATGACAAAAAAGGTTGAGTCAAAAAAAGGACTTGTTACAAATACTGAATATGGTTAGCTGGACTTTTCCTTGCCCCGTTTTAGGGAATTTGCGCTAAGTAAAAGCGTATAACTCATAACAACTCTATAATCCATACTTTTCCCTCATATCGATTATCACATCGTCAGCATCACGATACATCCCTTCTGAAGCATGACTTCGAGAAACATCTAATTGCTGAAGAATTTCATCTTCTGACAAAGACGTATATGGATTCTGAGTTGTCTTTTTTGATTCATCCTCTACTCTTAACTGTATTGTATTTGGCATATAAATCCTCCTTAGATTAGTCTTTGGTCAATTCTTGATACATCTTCATAAGTTCCGCTACGCAATCTGATTCAGACATGTTCTTAATATCAAATCCATATGCTTTCATTACTGCAATATCATTATTTCTATGCGCCTTCTGTAATTCGGTAGGCATTGTTAATGGATCATATAAATCAGCAAGAGAGCTGTCAGGATATAATGCTCTTGCATCAAGTATTCCTTGGGCGGTTTCTTCTATTTTGGTTTTTTGATTGTCTGTAGGCGTGGGCCAAGGGAAGTTATTATAAACTATTTTACCTGAGTATTGATAATCACTCTTCATTCTACCACACACAGTTCGCATCCAAGCCATATGAACATTTGATATTAAAACGCCAAAATTGTACATTGTGGCATCTGGTACAATCAACGCACTTCCATTTACAATAATTTCTGGTTTCACATAACAAATAGGAATATATCTCCTTACCTCAGAAGACACTTTTGGTATTACTAGCATATTTGAATCAGGTTGTCTGATTTCTCCAAACAAAGTGGGCGTTTCAGCCAATGCTAGCGTTTGCGGTCTATTGCTTTGGCTTCTAAACTGTGCTGTCTTTTTAATTCGGTCAGTAATTATTGCTGATTTTTTTATATCTGAAGGCGACACGCCTTTCAACCAAATACACCAACGCTCTGTATTTCTAATTAGTTCCTTTCCACCCGCATATTTTCTTATCAGTTTTTTGTTTTCAGGATTTTCTTTAATAATTTTTTTGAAATCTTCTTTCTCAAGAATCAAATGTCCATCATCAATTGGCATACTTCCATACAAGATTTCAGACACTTTACATAGCGGTTTATTCCTATTATTAATTAAAACAGTCGGTGCATCCATCAAGTATGGATTAATCTCAGAAACACTATGTCGGTTATCACCCTCAAAAATAGTTTTTTCTGAAACAGTATTATTAATATCACAAAAACCTATAATGACGCAATGAACATGCGCTTTTTGATAAGCTTCGCTATCCCATCTAAATGTGCGATATGCAAAAATAATTGAAATATCACTTATAAGATTTTCCCAAATAATCGGAACCTGTTCTCCTTGGGTGATGGAATTGGTAGAAACTAATGCTACTTTTATCAACGTTTCCTTAATAAAATCAGATGCTTTCTTGTACCATCCACTCACATAATCTGCATTTCCTATGCCTTTAGAATTATTGAAAATACTAAAAAGCTCTTCTTTTTGACTTTTTGTCTGTTCCTTTTTTCCTACAAAAGGCGGATTACCCATTATATAATCAAGCTCGCTCTTAGATACAACCTCTTCCCAATCAATTCTTAAGGCATTACCTTCAACGATGTTAGCCTGTGTAGTAAGCGGAAGAAATTCTAATTGCATATATATAATATCTTCTGTCTCTTTCATCATTTGGGATTCAGCAATCCAAAGTGCTGTTCTAGCGACGGTAACAGCAAAGTCATTTATCTCTATTCCATAAAACTGGTTAATTCTTACCTTTATCGGGTTAATAGCATTTCCCATTACAAGCTGTCCATCTACTTGCTTCCTATCGGAATCAAATAGAAGTCTTATGACTTCATTTTCTATTCTTCTAATAGATATATATGTCTCCGTTAGAAAGTTTCCGGAGCCACATGCCGGATCTAACCATTTAAGATTTGCTAGTTTGTCCTGAAAGGCTCTTAGCTTAGCATTTCTTGATTTTACAACTTGAATCTCTTTTATCTTCTCTAGTTCCTCTTTTAATTCATCGAGGAATAAAGGGTCTATGACCTTATGGATATTTTCTATAGAAGTATAGTGCATTCCCCCAGAGCGTCTCGTCTCGGGATTGAGTGTTGATTCGAATACAGCTCCAAAGATTGTCGGACTAATATCCGACCAATCAAAGCCCTCACTTGCTTTTGAAAGTAGGATGTCCTTGATTTCATCTGTAAATTGAGGAATCTCAATATTCTCATCTGCAAATAGTCCGCCATTAACATAGGGAAATTCATTAATGCCACTATTGTCATACTTGTCTCTTTTGTCTTCAGGAGTATCTAGTATTTTGAACAAATCAATAATTGCTCTTCTAATATCTTTGGCTTCATATTGTTCAAGATAGTCATGGAACATGCTTCCACTCTCTCCAAAGATATGAGCATCTTCTGCGTAGAGACAAAATACTAGCCTAACGCACAGCATATTAAGACTCTTAAGGCTTTCTTCATTTGTTGGGTCTATATATTGTTTAATTAAGGCATCATAAATAAGCCCAACAAATTCTCCGGCTTTTACTGATATTTGAGTTTCTTCTGTAATCGTCTTCTTATTTTGATTTATCAAAAAATCAAAATAACTATACTTTGTAGGTATATCAGCAAGTGTAAACTTGACAGGTTCAGGATATGCAGAGTCCATATCATAGACCCATATTTCTGCAAAATTGGATACTACTATCCATTTTGCCTTTTGGCTTTGTGGCAAACAATTATCATACATCTTTGCTTGTTCATAAGGTGTCATTCCATCATGACCTTGTTGTGGTTCATCAAGTTTTATTCCTAAGCTCTTTTGTTCAATAATGGTTTTTGTCTCCGGAATATAGGCATCAATCCATCCTTTGTGCTTATTAGGTTGAATTATTTCTTTTTGCCACTCTATTCTATCAGTGACATTTTCAACTCCCATGATGTTTTGAAGAAAATCCACCCAGTATGACTGGTCATCTTGTTTCTCTTTTCCTCTGTTATTCCATTTATTATGAAACTGCCTTGCAGCTTCTCTCTTCTCCTGATCCGTCATGAACTTCCTTCTCCTTATGCTTCCTTTTCTATAATGTACATCAAAGAATATTTTTTAGATAGAATTTATAATTTGACACAAAAATATATTTGATATATGTCATCCTAGGGGCGGGGCATACATTTATACCCTGCCCATAGGATGACACCTAATCGGTAAATTTGTAAAATTCCAATCGGTAAATTTGTAAATTATCAATCGGTAAATTTGTAAATTATCAATCTGTAAATTTGTAAATCTCTAATCTATCAAGTGGCTCATTAAGTTCTTCACAACCTGCCACAACGAACTTGCCGTCTCTAATAATTGGTATTGTGCTTCCATCTTGTAAAACCGCTTCAATCAGACCAAGCTCCTCAAATGGCAATGTCACATCTGTATGACAATTAAAGTAGGCTTTACTTATATCCTCATTTCTAAGTGCTGAGCACTCATTCTCTCTTGCTACTATTTCCTTACCATCAGGGTTGTATGTCTTAACATCTTCTTCATGGGAATAACAGGTATCTCCAAAGGCAAAGTGAGGTCCTGTCTTCTCTGCAATTAGAATTGGTAGTTTAGACTCAATGTGATACTCTCGTCCCATCTTATATGCAAGTGTATTGGTTCCAATGGCGAATTCACCGATTGGAAGACTATCATGACGATATAATACATTTTCATAAATCATACGCTTATTCTCTTCTTCGTCTTGGAAATTAGAACAAGTATAATCTGATACCATACCATTTCTTACTTCAATTGTCAGATTATTGTATGCCAGTCCATTAAGGAATACACGACTTACATTAAGGACTCCATTAGTTCCATTAAGAACTGGTGATGTAAAGACTTCTCCAACAGGAATGTTAACATCCGCAACGCAGTTCTCAAATAATGTCTCTTTATCAGGATTATTAAGAGTATGAAGATTTACCGTAATATCTGTCTTGTTGTCACCCTGTCCTAATATATGGACACATTCAGCTTTATCAAGAATATCTATTATAGCTTGTTGCATCTTCTGATAAGTCGCGTAATCAAGAGTATTAATCTCCATAGTCTTATCGAAGATTGTCTTGAAGAACTCTTCATCCCCAATCTCTGGTATAGGAAATGCTATTATTGTAAATGAATATTCCTCTCGAGGTAGATAATTATTATTAATTACTCCAGCCTTAGATAGATATTCCACGTTCCACTTATTCTGATTATCAGTAAATTGATATGAACCCTTCTTGTTAACTGGGTTAAAATCCTTCTCACCAAAAGTCTGTATTACTGCAGGACCAGCAAATTGCTTCGCCTGCTCTTCATACTTCTTAAATGCTTCTTCTAGAGTCTCTAATCTACGATTATAGAACCGTTTGTCGAAATAATATCCTTTATCGTTCTTGTGATCATATATCCATTGCTTATTCATAGAACTTATATATGCATTACGGCTTCTTTTGCCACCATCAAAGGAGAATACACCGTCTCTTGCATATATAGGATTAAGATTATATTTCTTAAAGATTTCTGCACTTCTTCTCACTACACGTTCAAATCCTATAGGATATTCAACCTTAACAACAGACTTCTTAGACATATCTTTTCTTGCAGATTCAAATCCCTTAACGAAGCCTTCCACATAACAAGTTGCCATTCTATCAATCTGACTATCTTCTAGAGAATTAATATATTCTGCAAATCTAATCTCATTATCTGTAATAAGATCACCATATGCATACAAGTAATTTATCTTATCGAAAGATGCATTCTCTATAATATCCCTTATTATGTCGCTATCGCCCTTTAATGTCTTTATAACAGAATCAAATGTAAACACTTCACAATAATCATGATAGAACCAATATATACATTCATTAGTTCTGTGATACGCCTTATCTTCATCTACATCTTCACACAATTCATCTTCATATACGCCATATACTTCTAAGAATAGTTCCATATAGATAGTAATCAAATCAATTCTTCCATCTATAGCCCATGGAATTAATGCCATAAGCTCGTTATATAGAAATGAATATTGTCCACCAAGTCTTTCTCCTAATTTCTCACAGGCCACATCAGGATTAAGAAAAGAATCATCGTATTTTGATATGTCCAAATAAACGGACATATTGTCCTTTTTCAAATCACTTATTGACGATTTCTCTACATCAGAGAGTGTCTTCCTTTTCTCATACAATTCAGTTACTCGTATTATATGTTCTGATACACACTCAAAATAAGGAGCATATTTATTAATATGCTCACTCTTAATCTCTATTATCCTATTCTTAGCAAGTTCAAATCTTTCTGTAAGACTATCTATATCCTTACAAAATATAGAAACACTCATAATTAACTCCTATACTCTATCTAGCATTATACTTGTTCTATACATTTCCAAACTAAGCAAATACAAGTCCAAAAAAGTATAATATTCCCCAGGCAATCAATGCAATTATAGGGATAACAAGTCCTATTATTCGCGATATAAAATTAAAATTCTGTAACTTAAACTGATTACGTCCAATGACAACACAAGGTATCATTCCTAGGAAGAACACCATTCCAAGCGCTCCCATAAAGTTAGGAATTCTTCCTCCCGACTCTATTGCATATACAACAGCCACAATCAAGAATATAATTGAAACTACAGAAATAACTGCAACTGCAATACTAGCATTAGAAGCATTCTTGTTAGCCTCTGTCGCCCATTTTCGACGCCTATGCCTATTAGCCATCTCTATTTCACTCCATACTTATCATAATACTCGTCAATTGACTTCTTAAGTTCATCGTCAATTACAATTCGTCCTTGACACTCTTTGTTATAGAGATAATCTACAACTTCTTCCATTGTAACAATTGCATTAGCATCAAAGCCATACTTCTCTTTTATTTCCTCAAGGGCACTAACCTTGCCACCAAGTCCTACTTCCATACGATTAAGAGATACCATGAGTCCAACAATAGTAACATTAGCAGCACCTCTTACTTTAGGAACTGTCTCTTCCATTGATTTTCCTGAAGTAGTAACATCTTCAATCATTACAACCTTATCACCATCACAAAGCTTTGTTCCAAGAAGGCCTCCCTTGTCAGCTCCGTGATCTTTTGCTTCTTTTCTATCAGAGCAATATCTAATCTCTTTGCCATATAATTTCGAATAAGCCATAGCTGTTACAACAGCAAGGGGAATACCCTTATATGCAGGACCAAATAGCACATCAAAGTCATCACCATAAGTCTCATGTATCGCTTTAGCATAATACTCACCAAGACGAGTAAGCTGACTACCTGTCACATATGCACCTGCATTCATAAAGAATGGAGACTTTCTGCCACTTTTTAAAGTAAAATCGCCAAACTTTAACACATCAGATTCAATCATAAATTCAATAAATTCTTCTTTGTACATTAAACAAGTCTCCTTCCCATTTGTTCTGGGTTTGTAGAATATATAAGGGCTGTATCTCTACTAATAACCCCTTCTTTATATAACTTCTCTAAACTTCCATTCATGGTACACATTCCATCATCGGCACCTTGATATATTACATTATCAATCTGATAAATCTTCTCATCACGAATCATAGTTTCAATAGCCGGTGTAACCTTCATTATCTCAAACGCAGGAGTTAAGCTTCCATCAACTGTTGGAACAAGTTGCTGAGACACAACTGCTTTAAGCACCATAGAAAGTTGAACTCTAATCTGTGCCTGCTGACTTGCTGGAAATACATCAATAATTCTATCTATAGTCTTAGCCGCACCTATTGTGTGAAGAGAAGATAAAAGTAACTGTCCAGTTTCTGCCGCAGTAAGGGCTGTATGAATAGTCTCATAATCTCTCATTTCTCCAAGAAGAATAACATCCGGAGCCTGACGAAGTGCTGCACGAAGAGCAGTATCATAATTCTCAGTATCCTGCATTATCTCACGTTGAGTAATTATTGATTTGTCATGGGAATGTAAGAATTCCAAAGGATCCTCAAGTGTAATAATATGTCCCTGCGTACTATGATTGATTTTATCAATTATACAAGCAAGTGTTGTTGATTTACCACTACCAGCAGGTCCTGTAACAAGAACCATTCCCTTTCTAATATTGGCAAGATCCATAATTGTATCAGGAATATTAAGTTCTGATGGATTAGGTAGTTCAAAGGATACCACACGAAGTACTGCTGCAAAGGAACTTCTTTGTTTATAAGCATTACATCTAAATCTTCCTACTCCAGGTATGGAAAATGAGAAATCATCATCGCCATAATCTTTTAGCTTATTCATTTCGCGATGAGCCTTTTCATAAATCTCACTAATTAGATGAACTGTATCATCAACAGATAGTCTCTCTTCTCCTGGGAGAACTGTCATTATACCATTACATTTTGCAGTAACAGGAGATGCAGGAATAATAAATACATCTGAGCCTCCCATTTCTACTGATTTACTTAAGATTTCTTCAATCCTCATATTAGCCTCCTAAGCCTTATTATAACTAACCTTCCCATACTGATATCGGTTGTGATGGATTCCAATCTGTAATATTAACAAGGGCAAAGCTCTCAACATTAGGCTCAGTCCCCATCATATTAATTCTAACACGAATCACCTGTTTGTCATTAACCTTTACAGCATATTCTGCTTTTCCTTCATGAATTGCAACACCATCAATTGAATTTGCAATATCACCAGCACTTACGCCTGCTCTTTGCATCGTCTCGATTTTAGCCTTAATTGCATTAGCCTTACCCTCAGCCTCATAGTAATCTGATGCAAATTCCAGATTCTTATCAGACAAATTCTCGTCATTTCGAGCCGTAGATAGTGCAAGAACTCCTAATGTTGTAAATACAACAATCACAAGCATCATTATTATTGTTGTAAATCCTATTCCGAATCCAGTTCTAAATCTTGTCATTATTGCACCTGCCTTTCAAATGCAGTAACAAAAGAAAGTACTGTCTTATTATTATCATCAATTACATTTACCTCAACATTTACAAGAGGCATCTCACTGTCATTACTAGCATGTATCTTCTCTATATAGTACGCATCTTCCTCTTCGCAGGGTTTAAGTTTCTCATCAAAGAAAAGCACCCTGTCACCTTCGCCTACTGTCTTATTCCTATAGTCATTCATCTGCATTTCCACAACTGCAGCAAGTTCCGTCTTAGCAGAACTAGAAGCAGTAAGACTATACGACTTAGCAAAAAGTCTTATAGTAATGATAGACGATATAGCAAAGAATAATACAACTATTATTAATTCAATTAATACAGCATTAACCTTATTAACCTTCTTCATCTATAAAGCTCCCGAAATCATACTTTTTTGTATAACGTATTTCGTATCATTAATATCTAGCACAATGTTAAGACTACTTCCTTCTCTTGAAATCTCCATATTATTAACATCTGCTATTGTATCTCCATATCCTAACTTAATGTCATCATTCTGACTTAAATATTCCTTAAGATGCCCATCATCTACATAAATGGCTGTCTTAAAGGACTCGCCTCCTGCAGAAGATAGAATTAGTACGTCTTTACCCTCTATCTTAACAACGTCTATTCCGCCTTCATAGTCATTACTTCTAATCTTATTCTCTAGATAAGATATTGTATTTCTCATCTGTGAATTGTTATCTACTTTATTAGAGACATTAGTATAGAATTTAATTCCAACGGCTACGAGTACAAGGGACAGAACAGCGAATATACTAAATATTATCAATACCAAAATATTCTGCATAGAATGTTTTCGCATATTATTCACCCTTCACCTTCACATCAATGCTTGGCATAATATTAGATGCAAACACCTCATAATTAATCACAAAATCATCTTCATCTACAATTACATTGTAGTTATCCTTAACATATTTTAAGCTCTCTGGATATCTACCCTCAATTGCATAGCATGTTACTGCTGCCTTCCTAATAGCTTCTTCCTGCACCTTGGCCTGTTCTGCGTTTGCCTTACCTGTCATATTAGTTGCCCAAAGAATAATTGCAAGAATAACTAGTATAAATGCAACGGGGGTAATGAAAGCCTTCCATAAACTCTTCTTCATAAGTTACCCCATATTATTAATAATAGTAATAAGCGGAAGCATTACAGATAATAGTATTGCTCCAACAAGAACTGTCATAACAGCAACAAGTGCAGGTTCAATCCAGGAAATAAGGTTGTGGATTCTAGTATCAACTTCCTCTGCATATATCTCTGCTATTCTGTCAAATGCGTGATCACTTTGGCCTGTTGTTATACCTATTTGCACCATTCTAAGTGTTAGTTTATCAAAGAGTTCTGCCTCTTCAATAGCTGCTGCAAATGCTGTATCAGCATTTACAAGTTCAAGACACTTATTAATCTTCACTACATATTGCTGGTCTTCAACAATCTTAGCTGACATCTCTAGACATTCAGTTAAGTTATATCCAGAACTTAACATCATAGACATAACAGATGCAAATCTTTCTGTAGCAATTCGATTTCTAATTCTGTTAACAGGCTTAAACACTTTGCCTGCGAAATTAAGCGCTTCCTGTTTCATATCAGACTTAAGAAGAACTCCGAATATCACAGTAATTATTATAAGAATAAGTAAAAGCACAAGTACTACTATTCCTATTGTTGTACATACTGAGATAACGTCATTAGTAGTCTCTGAAAATGTTGAACCAAGATTTCTAAATACTTCTTTGAATATTGGAAGTACTTTAAGTACCAATAGAAGTACAACAGCACCCATAACTACCATCATAATAGAAGGCTGAAGTACAGCAGACTTTACCATCTCATGAATTCTATTCTCTCTATCATAGAATTTCGCAAGATTGTCCATTACATTATCTAATTTACCAGACTTCTCTCCAACATTTATCATTTGAAGCATATATTCAGGGAACACATCTGCCTTAGTACAAGCATCATAGAAACTTGTTCCCTTCTGATAATCTTCATTAATATCTAGAAAGCACTCTTCGTATTTTGTATCCTTGTAGTTCTCACATACAGCCTCTAATCCCTCATAAAGAGGTACTCCAGACTTTAGAACCATTGCAATTTGTTCGCAAAAGATAGATATTTCGTCTTCTGGAATTACTCTACTACTACTCATCTACTCTAATACTCCTTTTCCATTGTATAATCAGATTCTTTATGGCCTTTACCGTCCATAGTTGTATCCATCCATTTCCACTTACCATCAAGATAGACCTGAGACCAGGAATGTGTTATACCTTCAGGCTGTACCTTACCAATTACAAGCTTAGTCGGTATACCCTGTGCTCTTAACATAGCCGAGAACAAAGCACAATAGTCAAAACATATTCCTTTCTTAGTCTTCATAGTTACTTCAAGATCTGGCAGATAACCACTTTCTACTGTCTTAGCTAATTCTTTATCATATGTCAGATTATCAACTACCCAATCATATATAGCATCAACTTTCTCTTCATCAGTCTTTAAGCCCTCACATATTTCATAGGATTTAGCCACCGCACTAGTCTCATTAGTATACCATACATATTGACTCGGATAGATAAATACTCTATTAGTATCATCCATTTTGACATCAAATTCTACCTGATACAAAGGTGTATAATTAGTTCCCCCTGCATTCTCAAGTACTCTTACTTTATATGTACCATTTCCCATCTGAAGCGGGAAAATATCATACTCATTATCTGATGCCAAGTCATAATTATAACTATGATCTCCAAGCATTACCTGTGCTTTAAGCCTATTTTGTTTTGATTCACATTTTACAGCTACATATCCATCCTTAACATTACTTGCATCTATAGTTACGCCATTTCCAGAATATACTGTTGTTCCGGGAGTCTCTGGCACAAGTATGTTAATATTATAGTCTTTGCTTAAGTTACTGCCGTCCTCTTCTGGGTCTATTACTGTTGTGCTAGAACAACTACATCCTGAAAGGGCAACTATTAACACTAGAACTACTATAAGACCTGTAAGCCGTCTCATCTTACTTTTCATAAGACGTCCTCTCTATTATGTAAGTATGTTATTATTTCACGCAACCTATTAATTCATGTATATCTAATACATTATTATTCTTCATATAGTTCTCTATACCATCTATAACTTCTATAGTGGTGCTCGGGTTATTGAAATTACTTGTTCCAACAGCTACCATTGTAGCTCCAGCCATAATAAGTTCTAAGGCATCCTCATAGTCTGTAACACCACCCATTCCAATAATTGGAATACTTACAGCATTAGCAACCTGATATACCATTCTAACAGCTACAGGATGAACAGCAGGCCCACTCATACCACCTGTCTTATTAGCAAGTACGAATTTCCTTCTATTAACATCAATCTTCATACCTGTAATGGTATTAATTAGAGATACAGCATCTGCGCCTCCCGCTTCAGCAGCCTTAGCAATCTCTGTAATATCTGTTACATTAGGACTAAGCTTAATAATTATTGGTTGTTTTGCTTTAGCTTTTATTTCTTTTGTGATAGATTCCACACTCTTTGGATTAGTTCCAAGTGTTATTCCACCAGCCTTAACATTAGGACAAGATACATTGATCTCAAGCATATCTACGTCTTCTTCTGCAAGCCTCTCAACAACCTCCACATATTCTTTAGGTTCATGACCACATACATTAACAATTATTTTAGTATCATATTTCCTAAGAAATGGAATATCTCTTTTTATAAATGTATCTACTCCAGGATTTTGAAGACCTATAGCATTAAGCATACCTGATTTAACTTCTGCCACTCTTGGTGTGGGATTTCCTTCCCAAGGTACATTTGCCACACCCTTAGTTGTAACAGCACCAAGTCTTCCCAAATCAACGAAATCACTATATTCTATTCCAGAGCCAAATGTTCCAGATGATACAGTTACTGGATTCTTGAATTCAACTCCTGCAATACTTACCTTCGTATTCATAACAATATATCCTCCGCAAGAAATACAGGGCCTTCCTTGCATACCCTCTTATTCTTAACTTTACTATGTTCATCAACAGTATCTGACTTACATACGCAAGCAAGACATGCACCTATTCCACACGCCATTCTTTCTTCCATAGAAATATAACAGGTTATACCTCTAATTCTTGCATAATCTTTAATTGCAGAAAGCATAGGAGTAGGTCCACATGCAAATATCACATTTCCATCTATCCTGTTATTATTAAGTGCATCTATGACATTTCCCATAGTTCCAACACTTCCATCTTCTGTTGCAACATATGATTTACACACAGACTTAAGCTCCCCTTGTAAGAAGGTCTCATTATCTCTATATCCCATAACAGATATAGTTCTAATTCCCTTTTCTTTGAGAGCTTCTGCACATCCAACCATAGGAGGAATTCCAATTCCACCCCCAAGAAGAATCACTTTAGACATGGGATCAATTGTATCAACAGGGAATCCATTACCTAGTGGCCCCATTAGTTCAATTGTATCACCTTTCTTATATGAAGAGAATTCCTTAGTCCCTTTTCCAGCAATTCGATATACAAGCCTGATTGTCATATCATTAGTATTAATCTGGCAAATGCTAATTGGACGTGGAAGTATCTTATCTTCTGCCTTACAATATACTGATACAAACTGTCCTGCTTTAGCACTTAATGCAATATCTGTCTCTATCAAAAGAGAATATACATCTTTTGCAATCTCTTCTTGTAATATAACATTTCCTATAGTCTTAGTTATACTCATATCAATCCTCATTAATTATTATCATAACTACATAAGCAATTGTCTCTCTAAACTGAGCTTCGCTCAATGTTTTGCGAGACAATTCTTATGTAGCTGCTATATCATTATTATTTATTGTTACATCTAACTGATTATATGCAATTGTAATTCCCTTATCATCAAGAGCATACTTTACATCTTCTAGGAAGGTCCAATAGGTATCCCAATAGGTGTCCATATCTACGTACACCCTAATACCAATATCCACTGAACTTTCATTAAGCTTCGATACAAATACCTTAATCTCATCACCTTGTATTCTAGTAGGAATGTTAGTTGCAACTTCTCTAATTATATCCTTTGCTGTTCTAATATCATCCTTATAGCTAATTCCAACAACAGTATCAATAGCGCGTTTGTCCTGATATGTATAGTTAGTAAGAGACGTATTAGCAAGACTTCCATTGGGCACAACAACTATCTTATTATCTATAGTACATAGTTTTGTGTAGAATATGGATATCTCCTTAACAGTACCCTCATTGCCTTTGGTATCTTCGCGAATATAATCTCCTACTTTGAAGGGATGAAGTACTAGTATAAGGACACCACCTGCAAAATTAGATAAAGACCCTTGAAGTGCCAGTCCTGCAGTAACAAATATTGACGCAACTGCCGCTGCCACTGATGTAGTTGTTATTCCAAACAAATTAAGAATTACTACAATTAGGACTAAATAACCTAAAGCTTTAATCAGTCCATTGATAAACTGAATAGCACCTTCTTCTGCATTATGTCTCTTAAGGGCTCTTGAAGCCAGCTTGTTAAAAACCTTGACAATCTTAATTCCAACGAACCATATAATAAGCGCAAGAACAACACTCCAAAAGAAGCTTATTGCGCTTGGAAGAAAACCTTCTAACCAGGTCTTAACTACTCCGTCCGAAAGCCTATCAAGGATTGCGTTAGTAATTGTTTCTGACATGTTTATTACCTTTCAATTTCGTGAATAAAGAGTCCACTGCGTAGTTTTGGCTCAAACCAAGTAGACTTCGGTGGCATTAATCTATTAGCATCTGCCACATTGAATAATTCACTTATATCAGTTGGATACATTGCAAATGCAACTTTGCAATCAGTGTTGCATCTTCTCTCTAATTCTTTAAGTCCCCTTATTCCACCAACAAAATCAATCCTATCGTCAGTCTTAGGATCTTGTATATCAAAGAAAGGATCAAGTACTAATTCCTGAAGAATAGACACATCTAGACTTTCTACGGGATCATCTACAACTAATTCCGGCTTAATCTCATAGAGAGACCACTTACTTCCATCATATAGACTAACCTGTCCTTTCTTAGCCGGTCTAATCTCTGAAGTATCCTCTTTAACAAAAATAAAACTTTTCTTAAGCCACTCATGTAAATCTTCAATAGTATGACCATTCAAACTTTTAAGAACTCTATTATAATCCATAATCATAAGTTCTGAATCAGGGAATAATACTGATAGGAAGAAATTAAATTCTTCATCACCATCATAATTTCCCTTTGCTTCTCTTCTCATCATACTAACCTTAACAGCCGATGCTGCTCTATGATGACCATCTGCAATATATATGCTATCCGTCTCCTTAAATTCCTTGTAGATAACTCTAATATCCTCTACATCATCAACAACAAATACCCTGTGTCTAACACCATCATCAGCAACAAAATCGTAAGTTGCCTCACCATTTTTAATCTTAGAAACCACTTCATCAATAGCTTTCCTATCTCTATATGCTAAAAATATCGGGCCTGTCTGGGCACTACAAACATTCACATGATTAATTCTATCAGCTTCCTTCTCAGCTCTAGTATTCTCATGTTTTTTTATAATCCCATTAACATAATCATCTACTGATGATGCTGCAACAATACCAGTCTGCACGCGACCATCCATGGTAAGTTCATATATATAATAGCAAGGCTTATTATCCCTTATAAATCTTCCGTCCTCAATCATATTCTGAAGCAATTCATTAGCCTTCTCATACACCTTGTCAGAATACAAATCAATATCATAGTCAAAATTAGTCTCTGCTCTATCTATTCTAAGAAATGTATCGTCCTTGCCTTGAACTGCCTCATATGCTTCTTCTCTGCTATATACATCATAAGGAAGTGCAGCAATTCTCTCTGCATACTCCTTTGCTGGTCTAATAGCCTCAAATGGTCTAATGTTAGCCACTCCTTAATCCTCCTTGATTAATTCATATTATTATTACTATAATATCTAATTACTAATGATGTAATATCATCAAACTGTTCTGCATCTCCTACGAACATATCGACAGAATCCCTAACAACCTTATCTAACTCTTCAGGAGACAGATTAGGATTCTTATTCAGCGCTTCTAGCATTCTCTCCTTCTTGAACAGTTCTCCATCAGTATTCTTTGCTTCAACGATTCCATCTGTAAAGAGATATATTGTATCCCCATCTTCTAATTGTACCTCATTAAGCATATATTCTGCTCTATCTAGCATACCAAGTACAAGGGAATGATTATCCATCTTAACAGCAAATTCCTTACCGCCCTTACTTACTGCAGCTAGTTCATGGCCCGCATCAACGAATCTCAATACACCTGTATCAAGAGTAAGAACACCAATCCAAGCAGTTACAAACAAGTGAGCCGCATTATCTCTAATAAGAAGCTTGTTAGCTTCTGTTACAGCAGTAACAACATCCGTTCCATAAGTCATTAATTGATTCTGAATTGTATTCTTGGCAAGCACCATAAATAAGGCTGCTGATATACCCTTTCCAGATACATCTCCCACAACGATTCCCAAGTGATTGTCATCTATTAAGAAGAAGTCATATAGATCTCCTCCAACATGCTTAGCAGGAACCATATTAGCATATATATCGAATTCCTTGCGAGAAGTAATTGACTCAGATAAACTTGGAAGCATAGCAAGTTGAATCCTGCTTGCAGCATCTATCTCAGCATTCATTCTCTCTTCTTTTGCTGTACGCTTAAGGATTTCCCTTACAGAAGAATCTAATCTAACAGACAAATCAGAGAAAGATTCGGCAAGGACTTCTATCTCATTATCGGTCCTATATTCTTCCTTCATTTCGAATATCATATTTTCGCTGTCCATCTTCTTAACTTCTTCAGTCATAGTGCTAATAGGCTTAAGAGCTTTCTTAGTTCTTACACTTATTACATGAGCTATAATTAGTACTACAATAAACAATCCGATAAGTAGAACTGCCGCATTAATCTTAACATATTTATCAAACTCATCTAAGGTGTTATCAGAAGCATCAGACAATTTACTCTGCAAAGCTATACTATCTCTTTCTAACTCTCCTTCAGATATGAACATCATGAGAGTCCACCCTATTGTATCAACTGGTGCATACGCCACGTAGTAATCTTCTCCATCTAATGTAACAGCCGAAAATCCTGTCTCTTGATTTACAGCTTTAGTAACAACAGAAGCAAGACTAGGATTAGCAGTTACTCTAATATCATGAGTATTATCCTCATCCTGGGCTAATTCTCCTCCTGCCTTTGGAGAATATACAATATGTCCTTTGTCACTTATAAGAACAGAGAAACCTGTTACACCAATATTTCTTTCATTAAGCTTCTTTTCAAGTGCCGTCATTGGAGATGAACCATTAAGAACTACCATAAGTTCTCCATCAACATATACAGGCAGTCCCCATGTAAGCTCTCGAATCTTATAGAAATGGCTCATTACATCTTCTGAAAAATATATGTCACCTTTCTCAACTGCTCCCTTAAACCAATCACGAGTAGTAGCATCATATGACTTTACGTTGCCATTCTCATCAATCTTTCCAGCAGACAAATTGTCATCTGTAAGAGCAGCACCATCAGGAAGAGCAACGAAACAATCCATTGTATAACCATCATTTCCACGGACAATTTCACTCATCATAGGCTCTAGATTAGCTATTCTAGAAAGTCTCTCTGTAACGCCAGGATTATTCTTATCATAATTATCTGGGCATACAAATTGCAGCACATATTTTCCTTCATTTTCTGCACGAGGAGGCTCTAATGTTCTAGTAGGATAATTAGAAGGATTCTTAAGTACATCTTCTATCTGCTCTCTTAGCACATAATAGTCGTGACACATAATCCAGAATTCATCATCAATCTGGTCAGCAGCCCATGTAATAGTTTGCACAAAACTATCATATGTGGTATTCATCATAGCATCTTTTGTACTATCTTCTACAATTTCACTTTCCTTCTTAGCCACATTCTCTATTGTATTGTGAAGGGCATGTAACAATGTAAGGGTAACTCCAACGAATAGCACTATCATTATTGCAGATAGTATAAGCACTATCTTCATTATCTTGCCATGAAGCCCTGAAAAATATTTTTCTTTAATACTTTCAACAAACTTTTTCAAATCAAAACCCCTTTATACCTAATACAATCTATCCTAAAATGTTAGTAAGGTATAATTCATATCAAGTACGTATTGATATTTTAGCTTCTTAGAGAGTCGTTTAAGAAGCTTGTAATTATCAATCATATATGCTGTCTCTTCATCATCATTATTAAATGGGATACATTCTCCATCATCTAGCATTATGAAACGTATCTCATCTTCAGAAAAATGAAAAACAATTTGATTCCTAACCTTTATAGCTCTGGTTGCCTTAACAGAATATGCCACCATTTCTTCCATACAAAGCCTTGCGCGATTAGCAATCTTCTCAGTTTGCCCAATATCTATAGCATATTCCTGAACCATTGAAGCCGCTTCATATGCATCTTCGGGTTCTACTGATAGATATATTGTTTTTTCCATATCCTCTTCGTTTTTCTTATCAATAATAAGCGTCCTTATGTAACGAATTACATTAATAATAAATATAATCGACTCAATAAGGAGATAGGATAACCAAATGTATGGCGCATCGAAGAACCTTCCAATTACATAAGCAACACCAGGAACAAGAGCATTACCTGCAAGAGTTAGAATAGTAGAAAATCTAGGATTACCAGCACTTGCAAAATACATTCGAAACAGCGAATCTATTGTGGTAAAAACAAAATAAAAAGCATAAAGCCTTATTGATAATATTCCGCCTTCCGGAATATCATTAATACCCTGCATTGTAAAGAACCATTCAGGAAAAACGCAAAATATCAGGGAAAGTAATCCAACAAATACGACGCTAAGATTCACTCCCTGATGTATCAGAACAATTATACCTCGCCTATCCTTTATTCCATTAAGAAATCCTACAAGAGGACGAGTTGCTCCTTGAATAGAACTAGATATAACGAACACAATGGAGTAAAGAAATGACAATACACCCTTAATTACACCACCGTCCTGGCCAAAATACAATATAATAATATGGGCCATAGCATAAGTAATAATAGCATTAATGAATATACTTGATGCATCAGGCAAGCCCTTCTTAATTAATTCCTTAAGATCAGATGATGTCCAATGAGCATCTCTAAAGGAATACATGTCTGTTTTCTTGAATAGATAGATAAGTGTGCATGTACAACGTACAATATTAGCGCAAGCTGTACCGAAACCAGTACCTGCAACTCCCAAATCTAACACACCAACAAAAAACACATTAAGAGCCAGATTAGTAATACCTTCTGTAATAGCTAGTCCCATAAGCACCTTCATCTTGCCCATGACCTGCAATTGGTATGTTCCTATGGTGGATATCATACCAAAGGGGGTTGCAATCATCATTCCAATAGCATAATGTTGCATAAGAGAAATCATGTCTGGTGATAAATCATATGTATTAATTATAAAAAATACTATAGGAATCTGGAGCAATGACACAATAAGCGCAGCTATTACAGATATATTAGCAATAAGCTTCTTAGTTCTTAAGATTCCATCTGCATCAACATCTCCAACCCGGACAGACAAAAGCGTAGCCGAACCAGTCGAGATAATGGCAGTAAAAGCACCAATTATATTAGCCACTGGGGAATAAAAACTAATAGACGCAAGGGCATCTGCACTTATCATATTACCAGCCACAAGACTATCTACGCTTATTAGAAGCGCAGTCGATATATTAGTCAAAATAAGAGCAGGAAGAAAGCTAAATAGCTTCTTCCTTGTCAAGTCTCCATTTAGAAAAAATTTCTTCTCTATCTCTGATTTATGTTCTCGTTTAAATAGGTCAATTTTATGAAGTGCGTACATATTAAGCTACCTCTAATCCAGGTCAATCCTCTGTCTCTCCACTAGCTCTGCGAACTTACCATCATACTTAATCAACTCATCATATGTTCCATCTTCTATTATATGTCCACCTTCAAGCATTATAATTCGGTCTGCATTCTGAATAGTTGAAAGTCTGTGTGCTATAACAATTCTTGTACACTCAAGCTTTCCTATTGATTCAGCTATACTCTTCTGTGTCACATTATCAAGAGCACTTGTGGCTTCATCAAAAATAAGAATCTTAGGTTTATGAACAATAGCTCTGGCAATCATAATACGCTGTTTCTGACCACCTGAGATACTACCCTGACCTTCTGATATAACAGTCTTCATGCCCATAGGCATATCTCTTATATCATCAGCAATATTAGCTATCTCAGCTGCAACCCAGGCATCATCTACTGATAGATTAGGTGCAGAAATAATTATATTAGAGAATATATCTGCATGGAACAATGTACCATTCTGGGTAACTGTTCCTATATTTCTACGAAGGGATGTTAAATCAATATCATTCATATTATGTTCATCATAATATATATTACCATTCTTAGGTTTCTCAAATCCTAATAACAGTCTTACAAGTGTTGACTTACCACATCCAGTCTTACCAACAATTGCTATATAATCACCACTATGAATATCAAGGTTAATACCATCTAACACATTAGGCATATTCTCGCCATAACTAAATGATACATTATCAAGCTTAATGTTACCATTTACTTTATCAAGCACCATCTTCTTCTCTTCTTCTTCTGGTGTCTCCTCTAAGATCGGGCTTGCCATATTAAGAATAGGAGGTACAGATGCCATTGAAGAAACAACCTGTGTCAGTGATGCAAATGCTGCTGCTAAGACTCCATAGCTTGTCTGAAATGCCATGTAATCTCCAACATCTACTCCAGATTGTACAGCAACAAAATATATAACAATATCACCAATCAAGGAAATTAGTGCAGTAATGGCAGCACTTAACCTAATTATCAAAGGTGGATTGTATAATAATCTTGCTGCTCTTGCATAAACCTCTGCCCACTTTACAAACACTCTCTTCTCTGAACCGGAGAGACGAATCTTCTGTATACCATTAATAGTCTCATAGGTCAGACCTGACTTCTTAGAAGATAAAACCATCTGAACCTTACTAACTCTGGCTTGAATAAATGATATTAGAATACTGAAGCCAGTAGTAACTATGAGAACAAGAACAGTAGGTAGAATTAATGCTGGTGCAAACTGAGTAAGCTGTACAAGATATGCCATAGACATAATTGCAGATACCAAAGACATAACTACTCCATTCATAAGAATAGAGGCCAGATTAATTGTACTTGCAAATCTTTGGGATAATTCACCAGTATTGTACTTCTTGAAAAAACTAGCAGGCAGATTAAGAAGCCTTGCCATTGTTTTTCGAGTAACAAGCTGATCCATTTTAATGTTGATTCGTGAGCCAACAAACCCTTGGATTGTACTTATTAGTAGTCCACCAATTGCTGCTGCAACAACATATATAGAAACTGATACGAAGAGATTAAAGTCCTTAACCTGAACAACTTCTCCTGTCAAAATCTGCGTAAAGTAAGGAAGTAACATTCCAACACCTGTTGCTACTAATGAAAGTATTCCAGCAACAATTATAGTACCAATTGGAATAGCATCCTTAACAAAACGAATATAATCTCTAATAGTGGCCTTACCTTCGTGGTCCAACTTAGATGTCTTATATGACTCTTCTTTTATCTTCTTATATTCATCATCATCAACATTAATACCAGCAAGTGAAAGAAATGAATCCCCAAAAGCAATATCATCATTTTCTTTTCTCTGCTTTAATTGATCTTCAAACCAACCCATCTGTCACTTCCTCTATTCGCTTACTACAAGATTATAATAGAATCCTTCTTTTTCCATTAATTCCTTGTGTGTTCCCTGCTCTACTATTACACCTTTGTCAAGTACGACAATAAGGTCACTATCTCTTATAGTAGATAATCTATGAGCAATAACAATTGTTGTTATTCCTCTATTCTTAATTGCATTAACTGTCTCAAACTCTGTCTTAGCATCTAGAGCACTAGTTGCTTCATCAAGAATAATAATACTTGGATCTTGCGCAAGAGCTCTGGCAATCTCAAGCCTCTGTCTCTCACCACCAGAGAAGTTCTTACCACCTTCTAGAAGCATAGTATCATATCCATTTTCTCTAGACATAATCAAATCATGGATCTGTGCGTCATTACAAGCCAACTTCATCTCAAAATCTACAATAGAATCATCCCACATCTTGATATTGTTAGCTATTGTATCTGCGAAAAGTGTAATATCCTGGTCTACAACCGCAACAGAACCCACAAATACTTCATGATCTATCTCATCTATATGCTTGCCATTAAATGTCATATCTCCAGACCATGGATTATATAGTCCCGATACCAACTTAGATATAGTTGACTTACCACTACCAGTAGGTCCTACTATAGCAACTTTTTGTCCCTGCTTAATATCTACACTGAAATTCTTAAGCACAGGCTCTTCAAGACTTGAATATCCAAAGGTAAGATTCTCAATATGGATATTACCTCTAATCTTCTGTGCATTCTCAGCTTCAACTCTTCTAGTAACATTTTCATCAAGAGGATATTCTAGAACATCTTCTACCCTCTCCATCTTAGTTCTCATCTCTATAATTGTCTGTCCACTAGATACAATTCTCATAGCAGGACCAACAAATGTTGATAAGAACGCCTGGAATGAAAGAATTGAACCAACTGTGTACTCGCCCATAATTGTGTAATATACACCAAGTATAAGAATAGAATAATTGGCAAGTAAGGATACAAGAGAAGGAACGATTCCAAGGCTTTGATTCACTTTAGCCATCTTAATGCTTTGATCTGTTACATCACCCTGTACCTTAGCCCAACTCTCATAATAGCTTGATTCAGCACCATTAGACTTGATTGTCTCAATCATTTCAATTGCTTTAGATGTCATAGCACCTAACTTAGCTACGTCACGAGACTGAACACGTGTTATATTAACTCTCTTCTTAGAGATATATTGTGAGACAGCAGCATTGATAACAATGTTGACTATACCCACAACAGTAAGAATAAGACTCTTAGATATCATTATTACTAGATAGAATACAATCATTATTGTATTAAATAGTAATGGTGCAAATACCTTAACGAGAGAATCTGCAATAGAAGCATTCTCTTCCTGTCTTGACTGAAGGTCACCTACCATTCTTTGAGAGAAGAAATTAATAGGAAGCCTTAGAAGTCTCCACATATAACTGGTTGAACCTAGCAAATCTAACTTACCACTAATCTTATATTGAAAGAGAGACTCTACAAGTGTCACTACAACCTGCATCAAGCCAACTAATGCAAATATAAATATAAATGGATACAGCCACTCCGGATTATTTCCGCCAAGCAAATAATCAACAAATACCTGTTTCATAACCGGGGTAACTATTCCGATAAGATACATAATAATTGTTGTAAGTGCAAAGAATACTACTAATGCTATGGCACCCTGTAGTCTCTTCTTGGCAAAGGAAAGCATAGACTTCCTCTTGCCTCCAGGCTCGAAATTATCATCCGGAATAATCTCAAGATATACACCTGTAAAGAATTCATCAAAAGTCTTAAGATCAACCTTAACTAAGCCTTTAGCAGGATCATTAATAATTGCCTTATTACCTCTAAAACCGCAAAGCACAACAAAATGAGCCATCCCCCAGTGAATAATACAAGGAAAGCTCCCTTTTTCTCTTAATTTCTCTACACTATATGCATAGCCTTTTGTCTTAAAGCCGTATTTTCTGGCAGCACGAAGAATGTTCTTCGCATTACTACCGTTACGAGACACACCGCAATCTGCTCTTACTTGTTCTAAGGCAACCCATTTATCATAGTATGCCATAATCATCGTAAGGGATGCGGCACCACATTCTAATTCTTCTAATTGCATAACAATGGGAGTCTTAGCTACGCCTTTTGTTTTTGGACTTTTAACAATACTTCTTACGTCACCCACAATTAATTCCCCAACAAAAACTCAATAGGTCTAATCTCTTTTACAACAATATATGCATCATATTCTCCGTCATCTAATTGAATATTAGATGATGTATAATGCCCGTCATTTTCTACACCAACAATCTCCCCCTCTTTATCGGAGATGTATATCTTATCTCCAACGTCAATTCCATCAGCCTTCGCTTCATCAACATATATTGACGCCATCTGGGATTTGACATTAGCAGTACCATGTGTCTTAATCTCTAATGTAGTTATAACTGACCACACCAATAACAATACCAATACAAGAAGTACTACTCCTAATGTTATCCACACAAGGGGATTTGTCTTCTGTAGAATTTTATTAAGTTCATCTGGATTAGAAATATTTTGATTCTCTTTCTTCATAATTATTTTAAGCTCTTTTCTAATGTAAGCCTATTCTCATGATTCGTATATTCATACGTCATATTATCCATAATCTTCTGCGTCATAAAGATACCTAGACCTCCAACTTGACGCTTCTTGACATGATTCTCAATATCTAATTTGTCTCTCTTTAATGGATTATAAGGCACACCCATATCAACAATTGTAATATATACAACATCCTTCGTCTTATTGAATGATACTTCCAATATTACATCACCTAATTCTGGAGCATAGGCATAACTACATACATTCATAAATATCTCTTCAACAGACAAACATATGCTCATTTTGTTCTTTTCCGAACAATCCGTAAGCCCCAACTTCTCTTGAACAAAATCCTTTGCTTCACCAAGATTTTTTATATCAGCATCAACTTTTAAAGTATATTTATCTTCACTCATACAACAGATCCTTTCAAATTCATCTCACGACATTTCTTAAGAAGTCTCTCAACTTTCTTAGCAACAGCTTTGTCGTTTGATCCCACCTTCTCAGCTATTTCCTTATATGACATCTCTTCTACATATCTCATTACAAGAAGCTCTCTATCTTGAGGTTTAAGTGGTTTTAGTAATTCATATGCTTCTCGCGCATCATCATCTATAAGAGATTGAAGTTCTTTATCTTCAGCTCCTGGCTCAAAGCCAGCCTCATTCATCTCATCAAAAGACGACATGTCGTGCTTCTTATTATTCCTTATGTAATTAATCATAGTATTCTTAGCAATAGTACACAGCCAGGTCTTGGCACTTGACTTAGTTTCGTCGAAATCATTCCACGAATTCATTGCTCTAATAAATGTCTCCTGCACCACATCTTCTGTGTTCTCACGACTAAGCATACGCATATATATTGACTTATATACTACTTCGTAGTATTCCTCATATGCTTCTTCAAATGTCATACTTATTACCTTCTGCCTAAATATTTACCCCATTTCAATAACCTGATCGAATCCACAGAGCTCTATAATCTCTACTATGTCATCTGATGGATTGATAAGCTTTACTTTCTCTTTGCCAGTGCTTTCCATATAAATCTCAGTGGACATTATTACGCGAAGCCCTGCTGATGACACGTACTTAAGCTTAGCTGCATCAATAACAATTTGATTAACTTCTTCACGCTTACTTTCTAATAGTTCCTCGAATTCTGGAAAGGACATACCATCAAGTTCACCATCAAGTGACACTGTTAATACGTCATCTTTAATATCCGTTCCTATATCAAGCATATTTACCTCCTTCTTGTATACATATTAATTCTAGCCTATTCTCTATTTTAACACAAATACTAATTATTTGTTTATTATATTGCCAAAAATACCAGATTATTTCCCAAAATATTCAAGACACATCATTGTAATATCATCATACTGCTCAGCGCCTTCTTCAAATTTCTCTATATCCAATTTGACATTTCTAACAATATCCTCGCTTTTTTCATCCTTAACCCTATTAAGAGCTTCAACTAATCTATCCATTTTGTAGAATTCACCATCAGGATTCTTCGCCTCAGGAACACCATCTGTATATACAAAAACCTTCGTTCCTGGTTTCATTTCTATTATATAATCCTCATGCTTAATATTCCTAAAGCCTCCTAATACAAGACCGTGTTTTCTCTTAATTACTTGAAATTCTCCATTAGGTTTCTTAACAATTGGATTCTCATGCCCTGCATCAGCTGCAACAAGCTCATTCATATCCATATCAAGTACAGCAGCCCATACAGTTACGAACATCTCACCCTGATTACTATCGCAAAGCATATTGTTAACTGACATTAAGGCGTCTGATGGCTTAGCACCAGAAATCATCTTCGTCTTAATCATGCTCTTAGCCATCATCATATACATAGCTGCAGGTATTCCTTTACCGGACACATCCGCCATAACCATTCCCAGCTTATTATCTGATACTAGGAAAAAGTCATAAAAGTCTCCGCCCACTTCTTTTGCAGGAGTCATGCTAGCATATATATCGAATTCGCTTCTATCTGGATATACCGGGAATACAGAAGGTAGCGTATTGACTTGAATATGATTAGCCAGTCCTAATTCTGTACTAACACGAGCCTTTTCTTCCGTAATCGCATTATTCTCTCTGATGTATTCTTTAAGTTTATGATTCATCTTCTCGATGGAGCGGGCTACAGTCTCTATTTCATCCTTAGTTGATACATCAATCACCACTTCTTTGTCATTATCGAGATTCTCTACAATTTCTTTAGTGGCATCATTAATTTTCTCAAGAGGTGCAATTATTCGCTTTCTTGTAAAATAATAGAACAATGCCATAGCTACGGCCATTACTATAAGAACAATAATTACAATTTTAAGTAAAACACCTGGAAGAAGCATCTCACTTCGTGGCATAATTATATCAGCTTCTACAAGGGCAACTACATTTTTATCTTTATCATACATAGGCACAACATAAGCTGCAAGGTTCATGTCACCATACTTATAGGTTCTGAAGAATTCCCCACCATTTTTATATGCATTAATCACTTCATCTTTGGGATAGTCTCCTTCATAATACCAGATGTCATTAAGAGGTCTAGAGTCATCATCTGATTGAGCATCCCATATATAACGGATCCCTGTTTCTTCAGGAACATATACATACAGATATCTTAGATCTGCATTGTCAACCATAGCCTGCATTGTTCTATGTATTTCTTCATAGTACTCATCTACAGCATTAGTCTCAAGATACACCTTTGCCTTGTTGCCATCAACATTATCAGCAATAATTCTTGAATAAGACTTAGCAAAGTCCTCATATACACGAAGGTTCTCTTTCTTAATCGCCTGACTTGCGAACAGACATATTCCTGACACCAAAACCCACGACAATAATAATACTCTTAATATAGTTACTCTAGCAAGCTTGCTTGATTTAATCTTCTTCATAGGCACTCACGCTCGTTTCTTCAGCACAGACCATATAATCTAATACTATCTTACCAATTATAGCATATTTTACATTGTATGTGAAAATAATAGGAGACTTTCGAAAAATATGAAAAGAATAATAATCTATGATTGTCTATAATAAAGAAAAAAGTGGCAAAGGATTACTCCTCTGCCACCAAACATTCTATATATTTAGAGGATTACTCAGATGATAATCCTTCAATTTATCTGTTACTCTGTCATACCAACCATTCTCGAAGAAGGTACATTTCGTAATGTCCTCACCATAGAAATCATCACGATGACTATATAATCTGCCAAGCGCAGGACATCCACCTGTACATGCCATGTAGTACTTGCAGTCAGCACATTTCTCATTAGCGAGAATCTGCTGAAGAACAGTTGCCATTGCGATATCAAGATAATCACTTTTAGTTACTATATCTTTCAGCGGCTGTTTCTTAACATTTGCAAGACTAATGCCATGTTCCATAAACCATCCAGACATCTGCATACAAGGAACAACTTCTCCGCTACTTGTAATAGCAATCATTCCTCTATTGCCCTTACAGATTGGAATACGTACGTTGAAATCATCCATATTACACATTATTGGTGAAATGCGATATGAACCATGATGTGGATTCAGACTTAGGAATTGCCAAATATCAATATCCATCATCATGCCAGACTTCATATATTCTGCTGCAAAATCAAGCATCTTCTCAAAATATTCCTCTAAAGGAATAGATGTATTAGGGGAGTTCTGTTCCCATCTAGGTGCTTCTGTGGTTCTAATTATTCTCATCTCTGATACGCCAAGATCGTCAAGAAGCTTAGCTGTATCCATCATTACTTCTACATTCTTAAGATGCACTTGAACCTGAGCTTTAACGCTAAATCCATTCTTAATGCATAACTTAATTGCTTCAATGGTTTTCTCCTCAGCCTTATCATTCTGTCTCATCCAGTTATGATAGCCAATTCCATCAAAAGATATCTTAATAAGCGGGCGACAACCAATTTCTTTAAACTCGTCAAGCATTTCCTGTGTAATAAGAATACCATTGGTATTAAGCTCGAACACATACATATCTCTATCATAGATAGCATGAATTATATCCATAAAATGCTTATGTACAAGGGGCTCGCCACCTGTAATTGTAAAGGAATGGACGCCAATACCCTTTGCCTGATCAAGAATATCAAGCACTTCTTCATATGTTAATTCTGTATTTAATCTATCATTATCCTTAGCATTGAAGCAATGAATACAATTAAGATTACATTTACCAGTAATCATAAGATTCATGCTAGGAAAATAATAATTATCATACTCTTTAAGGGATGACCACTCACTTGGACCATCCCCTTTAGAACATTCCTCTATAAAATTCCTTTTTATCAAACCTTCAATTGTATCGTTGTTCTCTAAATCATGCTCGCCATCACATAATAACAATGTGTCAAATTCCTTCTGGGATATAGGAAGTGCATGTTCAACACCTCTCTTATATACAGCACGATCCACATACTTCCACTTTCGAAGAGCAATTTCCCCACTTAACTTATAATACATACCTTACACCTCACAAAATACATTTATAGAATTAATAAGTACATTATCTCACATCTAAGACAATCTTACAAAGATTTTAATCATCTATAAAATCATTTTTATTCTTATACTGCTCTTCATATAAACCTGCGGCGGAAATCATATCAAGTTCATCATCACTAAGTTCTCTATTCACTCCAAACTTTACTATCTTAGCTGAATGATTACCAAATAGCACTTCTCTTAATTCTTCTTTATGGTTACTGCCCTTACTAAAGTCAGCATTTTTTAAAATTTGTTCTACATCTTTCTTCATAACTATCACCTCTTTTAGAGCCAGTATTCTGTCCTTCACTTATATATACTCATACAAAATCAAAAATGCGACATTTTTAAAATATTTTTTATAAAGAAAAAACATTTTCTAAATCAGACTTAAGATACAAACTCCCCCTTACGTTCTCCTTAACAGGAATTAGCTTTTGTTTCTTAGTAAGGTACGCAAGATTCTGCCTAGAACATTCTATCATATTACAACTGTCTGTGGTATCAAGAATATTTAATCTGGTAAATGTGATAAAGTCATCAAGGCTAATTGGCACATTTTCCCCACTTTGCCTAAGTCTATATGCTGGAATGTCAATTGAATCATTGAATGTCACACATCTGCCTCCAGTAACTACTCTTATGGACTCATATAACTTCTTATCTCTCATAACATACTCTATCTTATCAATATCTAAGAATTCTGATAAATGTATTATCTTGGTTATAGAATCATTAAAAAAGCAAAGTAATCTACCATTAGACAAAGCTACGCATTCTCTAACATATTCTTTCGTTCTAAGTTCGATGTACTTAGGAATCTCATTAATAGGCTTAATATACATACTGTCCTGTGCGCATATTCCCTTAGAAATGTCTAGCATTTTGAATATGTTATATTCCCTTAGCTTGTGATTTTTCAGTATGGCTGCTAAGTTCTGTCTGTCGCTTGGTATCACTCTCTCCTCAAGCCACATCCTGCTTGCTTTCCTCGGAATTGTATATACCCCTTCCTTAACGAATCTATCGAAGAGAAGTGGAGCTTTCCACTCGTCTATTCCGTCTATTAACTCAACAACACAATCTTCTGACTTCTCATAGCATATAAGGCAACCAATATTCTGATTCAAATCCCCATCAATTATATTATAGCTTCTCATATTGCAGGTACCTTTCATATAACATTTCCCATGTTCTGTCTATAAATGTCTTAGATACAATATCCTGGAGGCCATCAAATATTATCTCCTTATCTGTCTTCCTTAGGGCATTGGCAAACACATCTGACTTATTCTGAATCAGTTCAAGATTGTCAGCGCATGACCTTCCACCAATGAAATTATTGCATGGCAAATCCCCTAGGATATCAAATTTCTTAAGATCATCATCGCTGTGGCAAGAATACATAAGTGATAGACCATGATCGAACAAAGGTGCAAGTCTAAGGGTACGCGCCTTGGAATTACGAAGAAGTTCAATATTAGCCCCGTGTCTGTCCCTGTTAAGAATAATATAATCAAGGGCGAGCATTGTATCTATATATTGCTGCCATCCCATTCTAGCGCAAAAATCATAACGTGTCTCTCCACTCTTCTTATTCAACTCATAATAATTATCAAGGGCACTCTTAGATTCACCTCTCCTTTTAAAATCATAGGACGCACATAGGTATGTATTAATTGGGCGACCGTCTACAATAATATCAGCATTAATTAATTCATATTCTAAGTGCTCTACTCCAAGTACATCTAATAATCTATCTACAATGATTTCATTAATGCACTCATGACCGACTACTCCCTTAGTTGCATCGTAGTTTGATAATTTATAATATTTCTTATTGCCATCAAGATTAGACTGAGACTTAAGAAAAGAGCCTGCAGTACCACTTGAACTTCTTATTCTAGACCATTCAAGATATGATAAATCCTGTCTCTCATGAATTATTTTAGCCATATACAACCCCTCATTTATTTGTCGTGCGTCAAATAACCTATTTATATTATATAAGATTATTTGACGTGCGTCAAATAAAAAAGATGCCAGTGAGAACCACTGGCACAGATATGCATAAAAATAGATTTAGAGACATTTTTATAACTTGTTGTATTTTTCCATATATAATACAAATTTTTTGAAACGAGGAAGGGTAAACTCTATAATTCCATAAGAATTATCCTTTATTAATCCATATTCAATTAGTTTGTTTCTGTATGGCGAGAATTGATTTGGCGCCATACCCAATGTGTTTCTAATGTCTTTGACTTCGCCAGACTCGCTTTTCGCTATTCCTACAACTATATTCTTCTCTTTGTCCGTCAAATGATTCCAGATAGCACTATATGCTCCTTCATAAAGCATACCGTCAAGCTTAACAATCATCTTGTCGTCAACGGTTGTCTTACCTGAATCCCAAAGCAATGCCCCTAATAATTGAAACGCATATGGATATCCCTGAACTATCCTGGCTAAAGATATGGCATCGTCTTCAGATACCTTGAATATTTCCTTATATTTCTCCACTACAAGGTAACTATTCAATTCCTCTAGTTTAATCCTTGGAAGTCTTCGAAGAAATGTACCATTCTTGGCATTAGATAACGCGCTGAAATTCTCAGGCAGTGCCGTCATCAACAAGAACAAAGGAAGATTCTCACCAATAAATGCCTGAAATGAATGTGCAAATGTCTTGATACTCCTGGTATTTGAAGCTTCGTCTATTGCCACTAGAACCCTTTTCTTCTTTTTCTTGGCTTCTAATAACATTTTACGAAGCAATGTTTCACTATCTGAAAATGACTTCTTCGAAACCCCTGCTCCAAACCCAGCAATAGACAAATTCGCTTCCGTAACCTGCTCACTTTCTAGCTTAATATATTGACCTAGCTGGCTTACCGCAGATGAGAATAGATCCATATCTGGATTCAATCTTAAGACGCACCAATCTTCTTTATTCGCAAAATAATTCTGCAAGGCAGTCATTAATACAGTCTTGCCACAGCCTCTGACACCTGTTATAACATATCCATAGGTCATGGGACTATCACTCTCAAAGACACTGACAACGCCCATAAACTCATTATCTCTTGGAATCATAGATTTCGGCTCAACACCAAAAATAACTGTAAAAGGATTTGAAGACATATTATCACTCCCTAACCAAAACATAGAAACCTGTTATATGTTGCAAAATTCGTTATAAGTCATTATAAGTTGTTATAAGTCGTTATATCTTTTGTTTTATGTTATAACTTATTATAGGTTTTGTCAAATGGTGATTGCTATTCAGTTTTTTCAACATTGATACATCACAATCATACAAAGGCCATTCGCCTCCGTAGGCCCCTTCTTTATGCTCCTTAGAATCAGATTCTACCACACATTTCCCCGATTCAGAAATATCTACAACCTCACCCGTAATAATCATATAATTTAATCATTATTCATCCTCAAATCGAATTAACAAGGCTCTTAAACGGTGCAATTATGCTTTAATATAACACCAAAGGGCGTTGACGCGCTTTAGATTGTTTAACTATTCCGTTCAATATATTCTTGCATAAGCTCCTGTATTACTGATGCTTGCGATCTGCCTGACTTTTCACAAGCTTTGGCGAATTGTTCTGCTATGTCTCCCTTCAGCTTGAAACCCTTTGTCTTGTAGCCTACTTTCTTCTGATAACGATCTACTCTTATAGTATTCTTGTTAGGATTACCTTTTGGCATTTTAGTCACCCCTTTTCATAATAAAAACCGTTATTAACTTAACAAGTCCAATTAATATAAAAAACAAACCTAAGAACTTCAATACACTCATGACATCATCTCCTTTACAAATTATTACTATTGCGCTATCTTAAAGGGGAAGATAAGAGGAAGTTGTCTTCCCCTTTCTTAATCTTAGAACAACAAGGCTCTCAAACCATCTTTAATTGTTGCTAACATATTACACTGTTTAACACCCTAATGAATTAACAAGGCTCTCAAACTTCACTATGTTCGATAAGCGCGAACACATCGTTTAACACCCTAATGAATTAACAAGGCTCTCAAACATAAACAGCTTCATTTCATCAAGTGTATTGGTTTAACACCCTAATGAATTAACAAGGCTCTCAAACTGCTACAGGTAAAATGACAATCAAGGAGAAGTTTAACACCCTAATGAATTAACAAGGCTCTCAAACCCATCTGTGGATATATTCCACTTTATACCCGTTTAACACCCTAATGAATTAACAAGGCTCTCAAACACGCACAAAAACTATCTAAAGTCGTTTCTGGGTTTAACACCCTAATGAATTAACAAGGCTCTCAAACAAGGCTCTGAATGGGCTCACAGAAATCAAGGTTTAACACCCTAATGAATTAACAAGGCTCTCAAACCATATGTACTTAACTATGGAGCACTTTATTGTTTAACACCCTAATGAATTAACAAGGCTCTCAAACGGCATACCACAAGACATACACGCAATACATGTTTAACACCCTAATGAATTAACAAGGCTCTCAAACACCTTCTTCAGACACACTTGCTGTTGATGGTTTAACACCCTAATGAATTAACAAGGCTCTCAAACGCACCGTGGGTAAATCAGGGCGATGTGCTTGTTTAACACCCTAATGAATTAACAAGGCTCTCAAACGAGTAGTATTGATGAATGGATTGTTTTTCCGTTTAACACCCTAATGAATTAACAAGGCTCTCAAACAAATGTCCTACATTAACACTCTCAACATACGTTTAACACCCTAATGAATTAACAAGGCTCTCAAACAATAGTTTCATCTTTTTTAATCCCTAAATAGTTTAACACCCTAATGAATTAACAAGGCTCTCAAACCTAGTTATGCTATTGATAACGATCTTAAGTGTTTAACACCCTAATGAATTAACAAGGCTCTCAAACTGCATTTCCACTTTTTGTCACACTATAAGTGTTTAACACCCTAATGAATTAACAAGGCTCTCAAACATCAAGGGCAACTGGACCTGATGTACCGTGTTTAACACCCTAATGAATTAACAAGGCTCTCAAACATGTATCGGTGGCAACTGTAAAGGGTGTAGTTTAACACCCTAATGAATTAACAAGGCTCTCAAACTCCAAAAGAGGCTGTCTATGCAGCAGAATTGTTTAACACCCTAATGAATTAACAAGGCTCTCAAACTTCTAAGTATTTGATATTTAGTCTATCTATGTTTAACACCCTAATGAATTAACAAGGCTCTCAAACCTCAAATTGGATTATCTCCGAGCCACAATCCATTTGCGAAATGGCGTTAATTCATTACTATACCTTTATTATACAATGGTCCTCATCAACTACAAAGCATTTTTCATTGCAATTACATGGTTTGCGATATACATGTTCTATCAAAACAATTCTTATTTTCTCATATAAACATCGTTCATATAAATAAGCAATTTCTTCCTCATTTATGTAATCCTTTAGTCCCACAATAAAAACCACATTTTTGTTTAACACCTGTCGAATGGTGTTAATATACATAATAAGATGCTCAAGAAAGCCCATATCAGTTTCGTCAAATTTAACATCAAATACTTTTAAGTAATCCTGTATAGTTATGTTATCAAGATATTGTAGTTCATAAGGAACACTGTTTATCATTTTATCGATAAACACTCTTACTTGGTCGCTGAGATTTATAAAGTCTTTTACATGTTTATCTATTCCTATGTCATATATTTCCTTATATACAGAGTTTAGTATTTTTTTGGAATTAAGACTAACACTAAAGGGATTTATTATAGTTTCTGATACTTTCGAAAAAGCTTCCTCACCCTTATCAGAAGAAATCACTATTCCGCCATCGCTATTATTAGACAATCTATAAAGATCGCCCACTATACTTCTGTAATCACTCACATTTTCTATAGTTATTACATTAATTTCATTCTCTCCTAATTCTATTTCTAGATTAATTAAATCAAAACGAATTCTCATAATATAATAATCCTTTGGTCTGAGTCAATCACGCCGGATTTAGAATCACCTACAACATATTCCATTTTAGAATATTGTTTCTCAGTAACTTTTAATGCCTGCACCAATCCACTCTTGGGTTTATTCTTTTTTATATTATTAACAATAGTCTCTGCTGCCGAACTATTAACCGCAAGTTTGCAATATACTGATTCCTGCATCATCATAAACCCTGATTTAATCAAAAATTTGCGAAATCTTCTATATTCTTTTCTCTCTTCTGATGTAAGTACAGGCAAATCAAAGAAAACTATTACTCTCATAAATCTATAACTCATTATGGTAAAACTCTATTAGTGATGTATCATTATCATTAAGCGCCTCAAATATACTTCTACAATATATCTTTATTGCGTTAGACATTATCTCATTTCTTCCACCGATTATTACTTCTTTCTCTAATATTGAAAGAATTTGTCTTTTTTCATCAACATCAAACTTGACAGGATTTAATGATTTAACGCAAAAATCCACTACCGGTCTGAATGGTTCCATTAAATCAGACGCAAGATTAAACTGATTAAACATATTATCATGAAAAATTCCTAATTGAGTAATATAACCATTCAGAGAAATCTCTCTCGAAACACTAGATAATAATAACGAATATCCGTAATTTAATGCAGCATTTATACTATTATCTGATGTTCTTGTGAAGTCCATACCAAACAAAGCATTAAAGTAAACTTTAGCGGCATGACCTTCGCGATTAGTAGAATCGCCAAATTCTATCTCTGTAATATAGTTCTTCAACATTTCTGCCTCTGGCATATTCCAATAACATAAGTGTTCTTCTTGTTTTCTAATTTTCTCAGTTACTATCTCTGTCCATACTGCTGCCTTAATATCAGTTGACCACTTTATCTGATTTCTTACTTTCGAACTTGTATCATGGGATCCGTAATAAGAAACCAATTCAGAAGAGGGGTTCCTTTTTTCATCACAAAAAATAATTTTAACCTTTTTCTTAGTCAATTCACTCAACAAAGCCACTGTAACAGACACGGCAGTTGTCTCTACAATAAGTGTATTTATCTCGTCTATATTAATCTTAGAAACATCTGCCTGCCTAACTACCATATATCCCATAGAATAATCTAGTTTTGCGCTCTGTGATATTACTACCGTTCTCCAACTCATACCATTTTTAAATCAATTGTATTCTCATATAATCCAGTTACCGACTGGTTTATTAACAAAAATTCATCCTCTTTTGTAATATTTTTTGATTTGCGAATCTTGCCAGCCGTAGATTTACCCTTAATAAGTGTTAGATTTGTTATTCCAAATCCAATTTCTGATGACTTTATAATCTGAGACAAGCATATTACTTGTTCCTCTTCTGAAAGATGTATAAACTCATCTCGTCCATCTACTAGTGTCTTTACAATATTATTTGGGCGATTATTAAACACTCCGCTTACATATCTTTTGGTAATAACATCATATAATTTGATATTACTTTCAGAATTCAATGTATTGTTTTTTATATGTGATTCAACATATTTGTCTATGTCATGAATATAATTTACCCAATCCTGATCCAAGAACAAACTCGTGGCATTCCTCAATAATATGTTATTATCTGATTTTCCAGTAATATGAACTCTATATCCATTTATCTGACATAAAGACTGATACTTGATTTTTTTTACTTTTATAGTAGGATTAGCTAGCTTTAGATTCTTCACACAATAGTCTAAAAGTCCATCCTTATTGTTTTCAATTTCGTCTTTTAAGTACAATGGCACAATTTCTAACGTTCTTACACGCTTTTTCTTTACCTCATGTTCCACCAAGAAAAAGTATGCACCTTTTACCGTTCCAAAGCCACCATATTTTTCAACATCCCGCATCTTTTCATCAGACGATTTTAATGGAATATAGTTTTTAGGCGATGCTTTTTTTGCGGAATACAGAGTAGCATTTGCGATAGCTCCTGTCTGTTCGAAATTCATTCGAGTAAGTAGTGGTGTATTCTTTGCCATCATCTTCTTGACAGTAATTATCGTTCCACTCTGCTCGTCATCGTTCTTGCTAGGTATCCACGCTATTTCTCCATTTCGTTCAACTTTTTTGTCAAACATTTTACCAAGATGGTAATTATTCTTTTCTTTGTCTAGTGCATACTCCTTTTTTATAAAGTTCATAGGGTTTTGTGTAAACTTTGTAAAGTACACGTTTCCTACAACTATATTAAGGTATGCATCCTGTGCGTGGTGAAAATCATTTACAGAACGCGATTTTAGCAATTTAAATTTATGTCTAAAACTCGACACATTTGAACCTTTTGCATATACTACTTTTGTATATGGTTCAGGCATTAACGACTTTAGTAGTTCTGCCACTCCTTTTGTTCCTTGACTAGTTTCAACTAATTGTCTTGCTATAAATCCTGCCTTTTGTTCTTCTGTGAACTCTTTACGACATGTTAGCCTCTTATATTTTTCTTCAGACATAAGGTTATTTGTTCTAAGCGCTTTCCATAACTCATATGCTTTTGGTTCAACTTTCTCAATAGGATATCTGTCACTTTTATATGCATTCGACTCTTTTTCAACAAGAACCAAATTGTTAAGAATATTATCATCTTTAACAAAGTGACGCGGATATATGTGGTCAATATCATATTTATTGTTTGAATTACTCATTAATTCATCTAAATCAATAGGGTTTCCTGTATATACACATTTCCCCATTTGCAGATAATATAGATAGAGTTTTTTGCTTCTTAATTCACCCGATTCTCCCATGGCCTTTATCTCAGATATCCACTGGGTGTCCTCATCCTTAATACTCTGATACAATTCTATAAGTTGTTTTTGCCTAGAATCTTTCCTTCCCTTATCTCCTTTCTCTTCCTCACTTCTTGTCATCTCTATAAACACTCTTTTTGGCGGACATCCCATAACATGTTCTAACTCTTTTATCACCAAAAGTGTTTGCCATATCATTCTTTTTACAGGAGCAGAGAAATAATATTCGTCTAAATCTTCAGCTTTAAACTCATTTAGACATAATACTGCCTTCTTTTTCTTATCTTCAAGTTCCTTCTGATATGTAAACTCCTCTGAATTAATCAATTCCATCAAGTTATAATTAGTTTCCCATAAGGCTCTAATTACACTTTTTATTTCTCCAGTGCTAGTGTCACATCCTTTCATCTCAAGAAATCTTCTAGAAAAGCGCCCCCAGTCCTTAAATTTGAAGCCTCGAATTCTTTTTATAGTATCTGAATCCATTACATTATTATGCTTTTCATTTATTTCAATAATACGTTCATCTAATAGATTTCTAGCATCTCCATAAACAGTGGACCAGTATACAATATCTTCACACATACCTTTATACTCATCCGTCATCATTTTTTCACCAAAAATCGAATAAAACTTGCCATAAGTCGACAACGAATTTGCAATAGTGTTATCAACTCCTGTTAAATCATTATCGCTTATCTGCTCTGACATTCTACCGTTTATATATCTTAGAAGCTGTTTTCTTGTAACTCTCTTTCCTCTCAAGAATAACTCGTTATAAATATCTTGCTTTAAGCCTACAGAAATCCTTTCTCCCTTAACGCGAATGTTATTAATCTCATTTAACACTCTGTATTTTTCATATACTAGAGAATTCTTAGGCAAAACCTTTTCTCCTGAAATATATGTACACTCTCTTATCAGTCTTTTAATGAATTCTTCCGATGTTTTTGCAACATCAATTTTTTCATCCATATTCCACGGCAACACAGGTCCTTCTTCTTTTCTTACAACCCATCCATTGCCTCCATATTTCTTACTGTTCTCAGATACTGGGCCAATATAGTATGGTAAATGAAAAGAGAATAGTTGCAATATTCTTTCTGATACCGTCAGTCCAGACTCATCCTTAGTATTAAGAAAATCTAAATACCTTGAAGCATTATCCAAGATCATTCTCATTTCTCTAGCGTGTACCTGATTAGGAATAATTCCATTGCCTGCCGTTAGTTGTTTTGGCAAAAATATACTTTCTTTTATTTCGTCAAGAATATACTGTACATCTTTATCATCTGAATAATCTTTTAACTCTTTATTAATACGTTTATATAAATCATCTCTTTTTCGATTAGCATAAGAACGTCTGTATGACTTACCATTCTCTCCACTTCTAGAAGAATTGTCTGAATTAACATATGCACTATAAGAACCGTCTTCTTCACTTCTGAACATATTGTCATATTCTTCTTGAGAAAGATGCTTCCTATATACTTTTTTAAGCATCATAAGATCTTCATGGTGCTTATTATATTCGGCAACCCTTGCATGTGACAATGACTTATTTCCCTTTAAAATTCCTGACAAAACTCCCTTGTCATAAAGCTGTTTTAGAATTTCTATAACCTGGTAATTATCACTTCCAACTTCACTCTCGTACTCATCTTCCTTCTCATCATAAGAAAAATCATCAAAAGTGATGCTCTTTAACTCTATATCTTCCATCTCGAACAACACTTTTGGGCTAAAACTCCTTCCACAAATTGCTTTTATGCATTCTAGGTTCTTTTTTTCAGACTTATCAAGCCCACATATATCCTTAATTCTCTCGTATTTTACAGTTTTAGTCAGCTTTCTATCTGACAATACTTTCATTATGTCTTCTGATGCATCTTCCTTAAAAGAGATATTAAGCAAACTATCTGCCATTTCTACAAACTGTGAGTATAAGAGTTCATCTGACATGCCATCGTCTTCACTAGCTACAGATTCATTTAGAAAATGCCCCCTATGTTTAAACATATTTGCAATAGCTAGATATACTAATCTCACATCATGAGCATTATGATTGTCCATCAAATCAACCCTCAAGTGATAAATCGTTGGATACTTTTCATAATAAGACTTATCATCAAAATCAACATCATTAAACAAAGCATTCTTATATCTAACTTCTTCATCCTTGTCTTCAATATGATATTTGCTGTTGTCTAAGCGCTGATAAAAAGATGGATCCACATCATTTATTGCATCTGCAAAATAATTTCTCACATAGGCCATTCTAATCTTATGACGCTGACGAGCTCTACGACTAACTCTGTTAGTTCTTCTATCAACAGAAGTCTTCGCCTCTTCAAATTCTCTAATACCCCAAAGGTCTTTTCCTTTTCTCCTTAACAAATTATACTGAGAATCTGTTACTGCCCAACCAACAGAACTTGTTCCCATATCGAGTCCCAAATAATAATCCTTTCCCATAGTAAAACTCCTCCTCAAAAATGTATTTGACTATATGATAAAAAAATGTTATTCTTTAGATGAATTAACAAGGCGAGTGCAAATAAGGCAAAGCCGAAATCGCTCTTTCGGGAGCCTACATAGTGTAGATATTAAAAGTCACGTATGTGGCTTTTTTTATTTGTTTTTTCTTGAACAATTACAAAACCATTATATCACATACCCTGTCCGTTTAAGCGGACACACCCCACGCTATAATAGAAAGTTTAGTCACTAATACTATACTATTAGATTTTAACCACATTTTCAATGCAGATGTGATTAAATATAATTTTCTACTTCGTACTTCTTATAAACATCACATTTAGCATAAAAAAAGCACCATGCGAATGTCATCCTGCCATCTGGTAGCATAACATTACACATAGTGCTAATATTCAGAGCTAATACCCAATAATATTTCTAATCAGTCGTTATATCCTCAATTTGTCTTACAACATCTTCTATATCATCTGATTTCCCCGACTCACGACATTTATAATAATATGTGAGAAGTCTCATACGCATTTCTAACTCTCTGTACTTTGAATCACCTATTATTACAACATTCTCATTTCTAGGACGTGCTATCAATACAGGCTCACCCTTATATGCTATTTCAAAGTATTCTTTTTGGTTCTTCCTAAAATCTGCTGGTTTTGTGACTACCATATCTACCTCCTAAGTATTGTAAGGCATTAATTAACTCCAACCGTTTGTGCATATGAACCTTGCTCTATTTTTTTTAGTAGCGATATGTCACAATCATACAACGGCCATTCGCCTCCGTAGGCCCCTTCTTTATGCTCCTTAGAATCAGATTCTACCACACATTTCCCCGATTCAGAAATATCTACAACCTCACCCGTAATATAGTCAATCTGCCAAACAGTACGAAATCTTTTCTTCATAGTAATTCCAAGCATCATAAAAATAGAAAAAGAAATGGAACCATCATATGATTCTCTATAATCACAAGAATACTCCATACTAAATTGTTTCTCTAAATCCCGTTTCAGAATTTCACAAGAATGCGCTGTATAGCCCACACTATAGAACTCAAAAAAATGCTTTTTTTCTGGATTTAATAAATACAATTCTATCTTCTCATTAGGAATATAACAATGTCTTTTATTCATTCTCCCCCTCAATTATAACATCTATATATACTATTTCAAACGAAATCCAAGTGCAAAAATTATCTATTGAATTATATGCACTTATTTGTGTACTTCTTTATGTACATATATTATCACATCATTAGTGTATTGTAAATAAAAAAACACCATGCGAATGTCATCCTACCATCTGGTAGCATAACATTACACATAGTGCAAAGTATTAATCTCAAGTCTTACTTAATAACCCTAACCTTAATTACATTAGGATTCTCTTCGATTCTCTTAACAACTTCATCTGTTACAGGAGCATCAAGATCAAGGAGTGCATAAGCATAATCGCCACGTGACTTGTTAGACATGTCAGCAACGTTGATATCTGCATCACCAAGAGGTGTTGTATATGCAGAAATCACACCCTTCTTATTCTCATGAATTACAGCTATTCTGCTCTTAGTATGGCATACACCCAAATCGCAATTAGGATAGTTAACAGAATTCTTGATATTACCATTTTCAATATAATCCCTAATCTCGTCAACTGCCATAACAGCACAATTATCTTCTGCTTCTTCTGTTGATGCACCAAGATGAGGTGTTAGAATTACGCCATCCTGTCCTGCAGTAGTTGGATTAGCAAAGTCTGTTACATAATGTCTAATCTTACCAGAATGGATTCCATTAAGAACAGCATCCTCGTCAACAAGTAAGTCTCTTGCGAAATTAAGTATAACAACGCCTCTCTTCATCATGTGAATAGAGTCTCTATTAATCATTTTACGAGTAGCATCTAGAAGTGGAACATGTACAGTAATAAAATCACATCCCTTATAGATATCTTCCACATTTCCAATATGCTTAACAGAACGAGATAAGTTCCATGCAGCCTTAACTGAGATAAATGGATCATATCCATATACTTCCATACCAAGATGTGTTGCAGCATTAGCAACTCTTACACCGATAGCGCCCAGTCCAATAACTCCTAATTTCTTTCCATAAAGCTCAGTTCCAGCAAATTGTTTCTTAGCCTTCTCAGCAGCTTTAGCAATGTTTTCATCATTTGCATTATCTTCACACCACTTGATACCACCAACGATGTCACGACTAGCAAGTAACATACCAGCGAAAACAAGTTCTTTTACAGCATTAGCATTTGCACCAGGTGTATTGAATACCACTACACCTTCCTTCGCACATTTGTCAACAGGAATGTTATTAACTCCAGCACCAGCTCTAGCGATTGCAAGAAGGTTGTCTCCCAATTTCATATCGTGCATTTTAGCAGAACGAACTAGAATCGCATCTGCTTCATTTGCATCTTCAACTTGTCTATAATCAGTTGTAAAATTGTCAAGTCCGATTTGAGCAATCGGATTTAAGCATGCGTATTTATACATAATAATATCCTTTCTATTACTTATTCTTAAGGCTTATAGTATTAGTTATGAATTAGCCTGTTCAAAATCTTTCATGAACTCAACCAATTTCTCAACACCTTCGATTGGCATTGCATTGTAGATGGATGCTCGCATTCCACCAACAGTTCTGTGTCCCTTAAGGTTAACAAAACCAGCCTTAGTTGCTTCCTCTACAAACTTAGCATCTAAATCCTTATCCCCTGTTACAAAAGGAACATTCATAAGAGAACGATCTTCTTTTACAACAGTTCCCTTGAACATCTTACTCTCATCAAGGAAATCATATAGAATCTTAGCCTTCTTCTCATTGTGCTCTTTCATGGCACTAAGACCGCCCATTTTCTTTATCCACTTAAATACTTTGCCACAGATGTAAATTCCATAACAAGGTGGTGTATTATATAAAGAATCAGCATCAGCCTGAGTCTTGTACTTAAGCATTGTTGGTGTACCTTCTAGGCAATCATCTGTAATAAGATCTTCTCTTATAATTGCAATTACAACACCTGCAGGTCCGATATTCTTCTGAACTCCACCGTATATCACAGCATATTTTGTTACATCAACAGGTTCTGACAAGAAGCATGATGATACATCAGATACTAGGTCAACACCCTTAGTATTAGGAAGTTCCTTGAACTTCGTACCATAGATTGTATTATTCTCGCAAATATATACATAATCCATATCATCTGTAATAGGTAGGTCAGAACAATCTGGTATATAGCTAAATGTCTTATCAGCAGAACTTGCAAGTTCAACTGCATCACCATATCTCCTAGCTTCTGCTAGTGCTTTCTTAGCCCATTGTCCTGTTACAATGTATCCAGCTTTACCCTTCTTCATAAGATTCATTGGCACTGCAGAGAATTGCTGTGATGCACCACCCTGCAAGAATAGAACCTTATAGTTATCAGGAATATTCATAAGATCCCTTAGATCAGCTTCAGCCTCTTTTATTATATTGTCATATACTTTGGAGCGATGCGACATCTCCATTACGGACATACCGCTTCCTTTATAATCAAGCATTTCATCAGCAGCTTCTCTTAACACTTCTTCTGGAAGTACTGCAGGTCCTGCAGAAAAATTATAAACTCTACTCATAATATTAACCTCTTTTCTTTTCATGGAATAAGGGGAAATGTATTTCTCAACTTCCCCCTTATCATTGTGTTTACATATATATAATATACTTTGTTAAAAAATTGTCAAGCACCATATTGACGAATTTTTCTTCTTCTGTAATAGGCACCTTAGACATTATATCACAATATTCAAAAAATAAAACTATTCTCTATCCACACATTTCCAATAATCTAAGCCCTCGCCTTCTTCCTGTTCAACATGTAGCAATATATAATGAATAGCATTAACGCAAATGCTATACCCACCGGATAACCAATGGAAGAAGAAAGCTTAAAGCCTTCCGGCGCCATAATAATGTAGGTTACACTTACTGCACTCATAAAAGTTGCTGGAAGTGCAGTAATAAGACTATATATCTTCTTTTTGCCATTTTTTATCAGATAAGATGTAGCCACCCAAAGGGCAACCATAGCAAGTGTCTGGTTACTCCAGGAGAAATATCTCCAGAGAACTTCAAAATCTAATTGAGTCAGAATTGTTCCTGTTAAAAGCAATGGAACGGTAATATATAGCCTGTTGTTAAGCTTTTTCTGGTCAAGCCCCATCCATTCAGCAATAATTAATCTTGCACTCCTAAATGCTGTATCTCCAGATGTTATTGGACACACAACGACACCAACAACAGCAAGAATTCCTCCAAATTTGCCAAGGAGACTATGACTAATCTCATATACTACACCAGACTGCCCAAGGCTTTGTAGTGCATTATGTAGGTCTGTTGTATTCTCGTAAAATGCTACTCCAGCTGCTGCCCATACAAGTGCAATAACAGACTCTATAATCATTGCACCATAGAATACTTTCCTTCCATCTTTTTCAGACATAATACACTTTGCCATCATAGGCGACTGAGTAGCATGAAAACCTGAAATAGCACCACAAGCCACCGTAACAAACATAAATGGCCAGGTAGGTAATCCATCGGGATGAACACTATTAAAGGTAAACTCTGGAACTGTATAATCAGGATTTATAAATATCTCAGTTGCTATGCTCACTGCCATAACAACTAATATAACACCAAATACGGGATATAATTTACCAATAACCTTATCTATAGGAAGAAGTGTTGCCACCACGTAATATGCAATAATCACAAAAAGCCAGAAGGAGAAACCCAAGGTATCAGGTGTCAACTTAGCCAATAATTCTGCCGGCGAATTAATAAACACTGTTCCTGTAAGAAGAAGTAATAATATGGAGAATACTCTCATAATATATAATGCAGGCTTTCCCAGATATATACCTGAAAGCTCAGCAATTGACGCTCCATCGTGCCTTTCAGATATCATTCCACTCATATAATCATGAACTGCACCACCAAGGATTGAGCCAAAAACGATCCATAAGAATACTACAGGTCCAAAGCACGCACCCATTAGGGCACCAAAAATCGGCCCCGTTCCTGCAATATTAAGAAGTTGTATTAGTATAGCCTTCCACGTCTTAATAGGTGTATGATCCACACCATCATTAATGGAAACAGCAGGAGTCTTTCGTTCATCTGGTCCAAATGCATGCTCTGTTAATTTTCCATATGTAAAAAAGCCAATAATAAGTAAAACTATTGCAATAAAAAAAGTTATCATATATGAACCTCCGAACATTCATTATACCATATATTAACAAAATCTGTTGATATAGTTAAAAAACTCTATAACAATGTAATTGACAATAAATTATATATATTATAAAATGACTCGGAAATAAAAAATGTTGTTGAAAGGAATTAAGATTATGGAAAACAGTATCGAAAAAAACGTATTCGTATGGGTATTCACATTTCTTCTTGGAGAATTCGGTGTTGACAGATTCGTACGCGGACAAATAGGTCTTGGCATATTAAAGCTTCTAACTGTAGGAGGATGCGGTATTTGGGCATTAGTTGATTGGATTATTGCACTTACTAAGGCATATGGCGCTGAAGCTTTTGGAAATGAAACAAATATTGTATTCATTAATGGTCAGTATGCAAGATAAAAAGAATACGAAGAAAATAATAATTGCGACGGCTGTTATATTAGCCGTCGCAATTTTAATATTGTCAGATTTGTATAAATGCCCACTAAACTATATCCTAGGTATTCCATGCCCTATGTGTGGTATGACAAGAGCATTCATTGCAGCAATAACTGGGGATTTCTCTGGCTCTTTCCATTATCATCCCCTTTGGATAGTTATAATAGTAGGAGCATTGTTTATTGTTCTATGTGAGACTAAGGTTATTAGAATACCAAAGGTTGCATTCAATATAATATGTATAATCCTAGGTGTTCTCCTTGTATTATGTTATATTATACGTCTCATTATGCATTCAGAAATTGTTATGCCCCATTTTGATACGTCACTAATTAATAGAATTTTTCATTTTGTGTAGATATATATCAATAAATGATATTACATATAACTATTTTCTGTCATTCTCATCAAAGCAATCTGATATTGGTGCTCCTGGCGCAACCATAGGCCATACTTTATCATCAGAGTCAATTACACATTCAATAACAACAGGTTTCTTAGACTCTAATGCTTTGCTAAGTGCCTGATCAAATTCTTCTTTAGTTGTAGCACGATATCCTGTTGCTCCCATAGCTTCTACTAACTTAACATAATCTACTCCATCACTAAGCACTGTATTGGAGTATCTCTGCTCGTAGAATAGGTTTTGCCATTGACGAACCATACCAAGAACCTGGTTGTTGATTACTACTTCAACTATAGGTAAATTCTCCTTAACAGCAGTAATTATCTCATTAAAGTTCATTCTAAAGCAACCATCACCAGCAACATTAATAACCTGTTTATCTGGTCTGCCGATTTGCGCACCTATACAAGCTCCTAGGCCATATCCCATAGTACCAAGTCCGCCAGATGATAAGAACTGGCGAGAACGGGAATATTTGTAATACTGAGCAGCCCACATCTGGTGCTGTCCAACCTCAGTTGTAATAATAGCATCACCTTTTGTCTGCTTGTATATCTCTTCAACTACATATGGACCTGACAATCCCTTATCATTATAAGTAGTAGGATAGGTTTCTTTAAGTTTCTCAATATCTGCCATCCATTCACTGTTATTCTTCTTCTCAATCATTGAATTAAGGCGCTTAAGAATCTCATTAACATCACCTATAACTTGAGATGTAACAACAACATTTTTGTTTATTTCAGCTGGATCTACATCAAGTTGAAGTATCTTAGCCTTCTTGGCAAATGTCTTAGGGTTACCAAGAACTCTGTCACTGAATCTCGTACCAACTGCTATTAGAAGATCACAACTGCTAACTCCCAGGTTAGAAGCCTTAGTTCCATGCATTCCTAGCATTCCAGTATATCTATCGTCTGTTCCTGGGAACGCACCTTTACCCATTAAAGAATCACATACAGGTGCATCAACAAGTTCAACAAACTTCTTAAGTTCATCACCAGCACCACTTATAACAGCACCACCACCAACAAATATATATGGCTTCTTAGACTTCTTAATTAATTTAACAGCCTGTTCAAGAGATTCTTTAGTGATATCCTTTGTATATGGCTCAACCTTAACAGGTTTCTCTTTCTTGTATTCTGTCTTATTAGCTGTAGCATCCTTTGTAATATCAACAAGAACCGGACCTGGTCGACCAGACTTTGCAATTGTAAATGCACGTCTTAATGTATTAGCAAGTTCCTTTACATCTTTTACAATAAAATTATGCTTAGTTACAGGCATTGTAATTCCTGCAATATCCACCTCCTGGAAGCTGTCTTTACCAAGAAGAGGTGTTGTTACATTGCAAGTAATTGCAACAAGAGGTACAGAATCCATATAAGCTGTCGCAATTCCTGTAACAAGATTAGTTGCACCTGGTCCACTTGTTGCAAAGCAGACTCCAACTTTACCTGTACTTCTGGCATATCCATCTGCAGCATGACTAGCACCCTGCTCATGAGATGTTAATACATGACGAATCTCATCGCTATGCTTATACAATTCATCATATACATTAAGAATTGCACCTCCTGGATATCCAAATACAGTATCTACTCCTTGTTCTTTTAGACATTCAATTACTATCTGTGAACCTGTTAATTGCATTGTTCTTTCCTTCCATTTCTTCATATAATTTATAGCAAAATTTACTTTAACTCAAGGACAGCTCCACGATTACCTGATGTTACCATCTTCGCATATCTTGCTGCATATCCTGTTGTAACCTTTGGCTCTCTTGGCTGCCACTTAGCTCTTCTTTCTTCTAATTCTTCATCTGACACTCTAATATCAAGCTTCATATTAGGAATATCAATTGCAATAATATCCCCTTCTTCTACAAGAGCAATTGGACCACCATCGGCAGCTTCAGGAGATACGTGTCCAATTGACGCACCACGAGATGCACCAGAAAATCTACCATCAGTAATAAGTGCAACTGATGAACCAAGTCCCATACCAGCAATTGCAGATGTTGGATTAAGCATTTCCCTCATTCCAGGACCGCCCTTAGGACCTTCATAACGAATAACTACTACATCACCTTCTACAATCTTACCGCCCTTAATAGCTTCTATTGCATCTTCTTCACAATCAAATACTCTTGCAGGACCTTCGTGCACCATCATCTCTTCTACAACTGCGGAACGCTTAACTACTGAACCGTCTGGGGCTAAGTTACCCTTAAGTACAGCAAGTCCACCTGTTTTAGAATATGGATTATCAAGAGGTCTAATAACCTCTGGATTAAGATTCTTAGCATCTTTGATTGCTTCACCAATTGTCTTACCTGTTACTGTCATGCAATCTAAATTGAGAAGGTCTAATTCCTTAAGTTCATTCATAACTGCATATACACCACCAGCTTCGTTAAGGTCTTCCATATATGTTGGACCAGCTGGAGCCAAGTGACATAAATTAGGTGTCTTCTCTGATATAGGATTAGCAAATGATATATCGAAGTCAAATCCTATCTCATGAGCAATTGCTGGTAAATGTAACATTGAATTAGTAGAGCATCCAAGTGCCATATCAACTGTAAGAGCATTAAGGATTGATTCTTTTGTCATAATCTGTCTTGCAGTAATGCCTTTATTATACATTTCCATAACAGCATATCCTGCGCTCTTAGCAAGACGAATTCTCTCAGAATATACAGCTGGAATTGTACCATTTCCTGGAAGTCCCATACCTAGCGCCTCTGTTAAGCAATTCATAGAATTGGCTGTATACATACCTGAACATGAACCACAAGTTGGACATACCTTCTTCTCGTATTCTAATACTCCTTCTTCGTCCAGCTTACCAGCAGCATAAGCACCTACCGCCTCAAACATAGAAGATAAAGAAGTCTTGTGACCATGAATATGACCTGCAAGCATTGGACCACCTGATACAAATACTGTAGGAAGATCAAGTCTTGCTGCTGCCATAAGAAGTCCAGGAACATTCTTATCACAATTAGGAACCATTACAAGTGCATCAAATTGATGAGCAATAGCCATACATTCAGTCGAATCAGCAACTAAATCACGAGTTACTAATGAGTATTTCATACCCACATGTCCCATAGCTATACCATCGCACACAGCAATTGCAGGAAATACAACAGGAACACCGCCTGCCTCTGCAACTCCCAATTTTACTGCGTCAACAATTTTATCAATATTCATATGGCCTGGTACTATTTCATTGTACGAGCTAACAATACCAACCATCGGTTTCTTCATCTCTTCCTTAGTAAAGCCCAGTGCATTAAACAAACTTCTTGCAGGTGCCTGCTGCATACCCTGTCTTGCGTTATCTGATTTCATAATCTCTACCTCCTATATAGTCATCTTGTCATTATAACACAATAATAGTTTTTTTCTTATATTTACATTCATTTTCCTCTATTCATCCTTGCTATTGAAGTAAGTGTAATAATATTCATAGGACATACTTCACTGCAAGATAATGACTTAGAACATCCATTTTCAAAATGTTTTGTGTAAGATTCTCTTATTTCCTTTTCTCTAGTCTTGCTTCGAGACGCAATGAAGAAACAATTATTTGCAAAAGAAGCTCCAAAGAATTTCTCACCACTTTTGTAATTGGGGCAAACCTCTTGGCACAAGCCACATTGAATGCATTTTCCAACTGAATACAATTGAGCAAAATACTTGGAATCGGACTCTTTGTTCTCCTCTATAAAGGCATGGGCTTTCTTAAGATTATCCTCCATACTACTTCTATCTACCACCAGATCATGAATAGTAGAAAACTTTGACAAAGGTTCAATAACAATTATATCCTTCTTAATATCTCTTATAAATGTCTCACAAGCTAGAACAGGTCTGCCATTTACTACCATGGCGCAGGCTCCACACATTCCCTGATGGCAAGAACATTCCCAATCAATTCTTGGGGCCAGATCCCCATTTACATCTCTCAGATTGTCTATAGAATTCAATTCATCAAGCAATCCCCCTATTGTCTGTTCATCATTTCTCTCATAATAGAACTCTTGCCAATAAGGCATTGATTCGGGGGATTTTTGACGCAGTATTTTAACTTTCATACTTTTTCTCCAAATCAAGATATGTATCAAACTTACCGCCTTTATATGCGATAATCGTACTTGCTTTGAAACTATTATCCCTATCAGGATAATCCTCTCTAAAGTGTGCCCCTCTACTTTCTTTTCTATACTGGGCACATATCAATGTAGCCTTAGCAAGGGTGAGTATTGCTTCAATTGAGTATCCCGAATAGACCTTGTCATTATTATAAAAATCATTTTTTTCTACTGCCGACAAATAATTGGAAACTTCTTCTATTCCTCTTTTTAGTCTATCTTCACTTCTTACAATTCCAAGATTGTCCTTAAAGCATTTCGAAAGAGAATCTCTTATATTCATTACCGAATAAGAACCATTCAGATTATTGATATCTTCAATTCTTTTTTCAGCCTTCTCTAACTCATTAGTAAAATCCAAATCACAGCTTGTTTCATTTGCTTTTTTTATGGCCTGTCCAGCAACTTTGCCACTATATAGGGCGGCAAGTAAAGAGTTACCCCCTATTCTATTGGCTCCATGGTAAATGCTAGCACATTCACCTACTGCATACAGATTCTTAATATTGGTTTCATGTTGGTTATTAACTGCAATTCCACCCATAAAGAAATGTACAGACGTTACAATAGGTATGCTTTCTTTAGATATATCTATACCTCTGTACTTTATACATAAGTCATATACTTCCGGTATCCTTTTAAGAATTTCTTTCTTCCCAAGAAATGTTATATCTAAGAATACATCCCTTTTCGTCTCCTCTATGCATCTTGAAACCACATCTCTAGGCATCAGATTACCCTTCTTGCCGAACCTGTCCTCCATAAAATAAACTCTTTTACCATTATCCAGATAATAGAGTCTTCCACCTTCGCCTCTAACAGCTTCTGATATAAGCATTCTCTTCTGTGGTGTCTCAATTGTTGTTGGATGATACTGTATAAATTCCAGATTCTTAAGCTCCACTCCCTGCATAAATAACTGTCCTGCAACAAATCCATCACAAAGAGCCGAGCCTGTTGTCTTGCCAAAAAGTAGGTTTTGACCACCTGTGGATACAATAACCGAATCTGCCTTAATAATCTCTAAGGTATCATCTATTATATTGTGAAATATTCCTCCATAGCAGATTCCATCTCTAATAAGGCCACTATAAAAATTAAGGCCCAGTCGGCGCTTAATAAGACCAAGTACCTCCAGACGTCTTGCCTCCATAACAAGGGCTGTCACAATCTGCTTACCTGTAGATGCTCCAGAATAGCAGGTTCTATTATAAGATTGTCCACCAAAGGCTCTTCTTATAATATTTCCATTAGAATCTAAAGAGAAAAGCATTCCTATCCTCTCTAGCCATTTAACAATATCAGGAGCATTCTCACATAATCCTCTTACCGCATTCTCTCCTGCAATATAGCACCCGCTCTTTAGCGTGTCCTCAATATGACATTCAATGCCATCTCCACTTTCATTTGGAGAAATAACAGCATTAATCCCTCCTGCCGCAAGTACTGATTGTGCTCTTTCTGAAGAATAAGGTGATACTATAGTAGCCTCCATTCCTTGATAAGCACACTCAATTGCTGCAGTAAGACCTGATATTCCACTTCCAATTACTAATACCTTTTTCATAATAAAATCTCCCAAGCCACTTATGAAGATTCATCCTAGTGACTTTATCACCATTCTGTTCAGGTATTTTCTACATCACATTGAGAACATTGTTATATGAGTAAGTACTGACACAACAACAGATGCTATACATAGCATAGAACATATCACTATTAGCACCCGGTCAATAATAATCATTTTCTTCTCATCCTCTAGCACTCCAATTGTAATCAGACATTTACTAAAGGAAATAGCCACATGAACATATACTGCCACATAAAACAAGGAATTTAAAACCTCTAAAATAACATATATAGTCCCAAAGGCTGTTGATTGCAATATGCCAAAAGCCATAATGTGAAGAGGCAGCAATACAACTAAGCAAAATGCACTTATTCTCTGCAAATATGTCTTCATATTAAGCTTTTTGTATCGAATTTTTTTCGAATCATTTTTTACATATACATTAATCACAGAAAGTACTCCATGAATAACAACAACGCCTCCTAAAAGATACCCAAATATCTTTGTTGCAAGAGGATTATAGTATAGAAGTATATATGTAATCAGCTCGTAAATCGAATGAACAAAGAGTATAACTACAATGAATAATGAAATATACCCATTTGCTTTATAGGTGTTCAACAATCAGATCTCCCATCTTCTCTGTTCCTACTTGAGTTATTCCTGTTAGTTCTTTGCCAGGTGCTGGCATAATATCAATTGTACGGTATCCTTCGTCTAGTACCTTGTTAATTGCATTTTCAATTGCATCAGCTTCCTTATCCATGTCAAATGTAAATCTAAGCATCATAGCAGCACTTAGTATAGTTGCTATTGGATTAGCAATGCCCTTTCCTGCTATATCAGGCGCTGATCCACCACTTGGCTCATATAGTCCAAACTTTGTATCATTAAGACTTGCAGAAGACAGCATTCCAATAGAGCCTGTAACCATTGAAGCTTCATCTGATAATATATCACCAAACATATTCTCAGTTAGAATAACGTCGAATTGCTTAGGATCTTTTACAAGCTGCATTGCCGCATTATCAACTAGCATATGCTCAAGAGTAACTTCTGGGTAGTCGGCTGCAACTTCCTCTACCACTTTTCTCCAAAGTCTTGATGAATCAAGCACATTTGCCTTATCAACAGAAGTAACCTTCTTTTTTCTCTTCATAGCTATGTCAAATCCTCGAATAGCTATTCTTCTTATCTCATCTTCATTATAAGTAAGAGTGTCGTAAGCTTCTGTCTTGCCATTAACTTCTCTAGTCTCTCTCTTACCAAAATAAAGACCTCCAGTAAGCTCACGCATAATCATCATATCAAAACCATCTCCGATAATATCATCTCTTAGAGGGCAAGCCTCCTTAAGTTGTGGATACAGGTATGCTGGTCTTAAGTTGGCAAATAGATTAAGTGCCTTTCTAATACCAAGAAGTCCAGCCTCCGGTCTCTTATCAGCAGGAAGTTTGTACCATGGAGAAGTCTTAGCATCTCCACCTATTGAACCAAGGAGTACAGCGTCAGCTGCTTTAGCCTGTTCAATGGCTTCCTTAGTAAGGGGCTCCCCTGTTGCATCAATAGAGCAGCCTCCCATTAATATTTCATCATAGTTAAATGTGTGATTATATTTCTTTGCAACTGCATCTAGTACTTTGATAGCCTCAGATACAACTTCTGGGCCAATACCATCGCCTCTAATTACACCTATATTACAATTCATAGTCAATCTCCTTATATCTACTACTTCATCATATGTTCTACATAGCCTTTTTCCTCGCAATGATATAAACATACCACAATATTATATAGCATTAGGGAAGAAAAAACAAATAAACGGGTATGTATAGCGGATATAATTGAAGGTTCTGACGCTATACATCAAATATTAAATAACACATAAAAAAGCGCGGCTTACGCCACGCTAAAACCTTCTTGCAATACACCTGCAGCGCAAGTATATTGCTATCACACCAAAACAAACAAAAGGTTATATAATGTTAAGCAATAAACGATCCTTATAAATGGATTCTAAACCATCTAAGCACCTTCTGGCTCTTGTATACTCATTTCTATTAATCTTAATTATGCACACCTCACTAGCACCGTTATAATCATCCCTTCTAAAAAAAGGAATGTGTTTCCATCTCTTAGAAAAGGAGATAGAATCCTCAAGCAAGGCTTTACTTGTGCAGTTACTTGCTCTATGGTTAGTTGTCTCACAAAGTACTACATCTTTGTTAATGTTCTTATCACATTTCATTCTTTTCTTCATGAATCCCCCCACAGTCACATACTAATCTAGGCGAATAGTAACACGTTTCCCTAAACTATCCGCTACCTTCACAATGAAATCCAAACTTGGATTATATCTACCCGATTCCATTCTAGATATGTTGGACTTCTTAGTACCAGCCTTATCCGCCAATGTCTGTTGCGTCATATGAAGCCCACACCTTGCTTCCTTTAACTGAACAGCCATTTCCATTCGAGCTTTGCTGCTACTACTTGGGACGATGCCATCTTCATACCTCTTCTTCATGAAAAGCACCTCCGCCAACTGATTAAAATGTTATCATATATGATAACTTTGTGCAATACTTTTTTCACATTTTTTTCACAAAAAAATAAGCTTCAAACATTCTGCAGCGGACTCATAAAATCCTAACACAGATGTTTGAAGCCATTAATAGTTTCAATCATATTATAAGTTTTTCAAAGTAGCTATTGCATCCTTATCAATAATACATTTTCCATGTTCATATATAACCCTTGCACCTTGATGCTCTAAGAAGATCTCCTGACCAAATTCGCACAGACTCAAGAACAGTTCTCCAACTTTTTCGGTATCATTTATTTCCATTCTAAAATAATATGCCCCTTTATATGAATATAACTTAGATGTATTAATCCATTTCTCATCAATAATCTGCGAAATATCCATACATACGTCTAAAGATTCGCATTCAACCCAAAAAGCCTCAGATACACTGACAAAGCTTTGTATCTTCTTGCCTTCTTTTACTTTGTCATTATTATCAAGCACTTTTCCTTCAAGGACTTTCTGGAAATCCTCAAGATAAGACTTCAGTCTATTCATCTGAGCCTCTAACTGCTCTGGCATAGCTTCAGCGATAGTCATGGCTATATCGCCTTCTGGAAGAAGCGCAATCTGCACACTAAGAGCACCACCATTCGTCTTATAATTAAGCTCATATCTAGCTTCTTGCATAACACGACGAAGGAAGTCTTCTGCCTTATCTCTATTATCCACTAGCTCAGACACTTCTAAGCCATAATCATACATTTCTTCTTTTGAAACTACGCATCTAATAACATTTTCATTAATTCTTTTAAATTTCATATAATCACATCCTTAAAGATATATTAATCATTACCAAGAGAAATTTCAAGTTATTTTCAATGGTTGATATCTACTTTTTCCTTATCCTTTTTGGAGCTGGTTCTATTGCATCTTCGGGACACACAAGAATACACAGATGACATCCTACGCATTTCTTACCGTCTAGAACAGGTTTTCTATTCTCATTAAGGCTAATTGCCTGATGTCCTCCATCACGACATGACAGAATACATCTTCCGCACCCCACACATTTTTCCTTAATTATTTGTGGATATATAATTGTATCTCTAGATAATACATCGGTTGTATCACTAACATAATTAAGAGATTTTCCTACAACCTGTGATATATTGTTATATCCTTTCGCCAATAAATATAGCATTAGACCTTCTTTAAGCTCATCTATAATTCTATAACCATGCTTCATAACAGATGTTGTTATCTGAATACTAGAGGCTCCAAGCAAAATAAACTCTAATGCATCGCGCCAGGTTTCAATACCTCCCATAGCACTAATATGCATACCCTGCAGTTTCTTATTATGAGATATTTCTTCTATAAATCTTAAAGCAATTGGTTTAATAGCTTTACCACTATAACCACCTACTGCCGACATTCCATCCACATCTGGCGAAGTTACAAAAGTATCAACATTTACTCCAACAATACTCTTTATTGTATTAATTGCAGCAATTCCATCTGCACCTCCACGCTTTGCAGCCTCTGCCGCAGGACTCATATAGGTAACATTAGGAGTAAGCTTGGCAAAAACAGGCTTCTTAGTTCCTTTTCTTGCACATGCCGTAAATCTTTCTACAAGTATCGGATCTAAACCAATATCAGAACCAAGACCTCCATCTGCCATATTCGGGCAGGAGAAATTAAGTTCAATAGCGTCAGCACCACTCTCGTCGCATAGTTTTGCAAGACACTCCCATTCTTCGTCATTTTTTCCCATAATTGAAGCCAGAATAAACTTTGTTGGATATTCTTTCTTAAGTCGACGAATCATATCCATGTTTTCTTCAACAGTTTGTTCTGATAGCTGTTCTATATTTTTAAATCCAATTATACTGCCATTATCACCTTTGATAGCAGAAAACCTTGGGGAAGCTTCCTTAATATCAAGAGAACATATTGTCTTAAGCGCTGCTCCAGCCCATCCAGCTTCAAATGCACGTGCACACATATCATATGTACTTGATATAACCGAGGAAGACAGTAGAAAAGGATTCTCAAGTTTAATACCACATATATCTGTTTTCAGAAGTTCATCATAATCAATACCCCTGTGATCATCTGTATTATTATCTTTAGATTTAATTTGAGACTTAACTTCATCATTTAATCGAATCATAAGTTCTCGAATAGGAATTTTATAAGGCTTTACACATTCCTTTTCACAAGGCGCATCACAATTAACACAAGGATTATTTGAAGGATACTTAATTGCCGCAACATTTTCATTATCAAACCAAATATTCCTAAGAAGCTCATCTGGTTTTCCATGGGTACAAGCTTTACTACATGGTGCATCATCACATAATACACAATTAATCATATCACGCCTTAGTATTATACTTTCCTTCCCCATATATTTCTCCTTGTTGTATTCATTCTGTCTTCTATTTATTATTTCATGTTATGGCAACAGCTTATAATAATCCTCATTAGTTTTTCTTTAAGAACTTAATTGTCATGTCTACATATATTAAATATACAATAAAGGATATTATCTCTAGTGCCTCTGAAATACCATACAAAACTTTGTTGTGCGCATCAGTTAATAATGATGATGCTCCCAACCCAAAAGAAAATACCACATTAGCAATTATAATCCACAACACCACTTTTGATTTCTTTATATGGCTTGTTCCATTAAGTGTTTTTGCCAGTTTTGATGACACTACTATAACAACAACCATCTGAACCAATTCCACTATTTCTTCTAACCGGTCAATTATCAAATTAATGCTTTCCCTATCTGTAATCATTAATATAATACCCATGACAGTATCAGCAATAATAATCAAAATAGAAAGGAAAAAAGGAATATAGAACATCCTATCATCAAGACTTGCAATTTTTAATCCCCAGATATTATAGATGTCTGCTGCAATTGTGAGTATCATTCCGATAACAATTACTATTAATATAATAACTCCAAAGGACATCCCAATTTCATTAATTATTTTTTCAAAATCTTTAGTGGAAAATAATGCCTGAACTAGACTTAGTAAAAAGGTACCAATAATAAGCATTATTTCTGCTATATGAATTTTTTCTATACCTCGATACGCATTTTTATATGTCATAGTTATCTCCTTCGCAAATCTATCATACCACGTGAGGCGAACCATATATTATGTAGTCGCCTAGATCTTTTACAAGCGTGTACTTGTATTTAGATGCTCCCGCATTTAGCGCATCCACATTGGTTTTGCCTAGATTATCCTTCTTCTTAATTACAATGTAGTCGATGTTACTTACCAAAGCAAAATCAAATACAGGACTAGGGGATTCATCATAATGGCTCGAACTATTCTCAAAAATATTAACATCTTTGTTACAATCTTTAACCCTTATCTTATAATCTTCAGGAAGAAGAACAGAGTGTGTACCTACCGTATTGGCTATCTCTACAACATCTGAAGGATATCTATTAGCTGCTCTACTTGTTGTAAAGTTTCTAAAAGTCCACTGAACAGGCACACTTGCTTCTACAAGAAATACTAATGTCACACCTATAACTATTCCCACACACCAGACTTTTTTCTTTTTATCAGATGATTTTCTAACTAAAAATGGCAATAAAATTGCAAACCCTAATAGAATTAAGGCTATTACCGGTAGAACATTAAACATGTCACCCGCATCATCTTCTGGCAAAAATTCAAATGCATAGTCTAAAAATGCTAGAACTAATAAAGATATAAGAATTACTATACAATAAATAATATAACTTCTTATTGCCTTATTCTTCAAATTACAGATAGCAATAACAGCAAGGGTTATAATTATAGCTAGATAGAATCCCTTAAACTCACTTCCATAAGTATTTATTATTTTTCTAACAAAATCAACACTCTCAATTAAAGCCGTCATATCTTATTATCCCTTAACATCTCTTCTTGCCATATTAACTATTGCCAACACAATTATTGAAACAACAACAATTCCACCAAGAATAGCTACAATCTGGTATCCAGTATTACTCATTAAGGCTGCTATAGGTAGCATAAAAAGAAAACGAACAAGCCACACTGATGCTCTGTATAGCTTTCTATTTGCCACCTCGCAAATTGCTGCATATCCATATATAAAACAAAGAGGAACAATAATAGCAGATAGCATTGTTGTACCATTCCATATATTCTGAGGTATTGAAACATTTAATGAACCATTTACAAATAGCAATACGATACAGATTCCTGCAAATAGTAGTTCCGTCCATTTTTCATATTTTGAAAGTTTTATATTATATGTAAAAAATATACGTTCAATTCGCTTATATACGCCAAAGAATACTAAAAGCAAAGGAGCAATCATAAGATTTAGCATATATTGCATATCACTTATTCCTAAAAACTTCGAAAATAGAATATAGAATACTTCAATTAGTTTTGTGTTCCCCTTTATATCACTTATCAATTTCCCGTCTATAACATTATATATACCTATTATATCGTTTTGCTGCATCGTTATAATACTAAGATATGTTTCATCTTTTGGACTAGGTAAAACAAATAACACTGACACAACAATATAAAGAACAATAAATGCAATAACTGCAATGTCACTTTTAATAGGTTTTAGAGATTTTAAATCATCACCAATCTCTGAACGAACAGCCTTCATTACAATAAGAATAATGGTAATAACGATTGCAATTACTACAGCAACCACAAGGAAACTACCTGTAAAGTTCATCATAGAATCAACAAATTCTGATAGCTTATTAGTGCTATAAATTATATATAATCCTGCTAATTCAAAAGCAAAAAACATAATCAAAAAACCGCTCACATAATCATCTAGCATTTTCGTAGCAAGACGCAATTCACCCATGCTATTACTTCTTCTAAATATAAAATTAAAAATTATCCCTAGAGCTATCGGAAGAATAACTAAATATAAAATTATACTAAAAACATTTGTCATCATTGTTCTATCTCTTTAAACTGAGAAGCGTCTGTGTTATACGCTTCCATTTCATACTTACCCTTGTTGTATTTTATTACAGTTATAGATGCATTATCTGGCAGCTCCGATTCTGATATTTCATCAGGGAATAGGGTTTTTAACATCCAGCTAAAACCTCCATGTCCTACTATAAGCACATTGCCATTATTTGGCGTTTTGCTAATTGCACTTAGCAGTGCGGACTTATACTTATTTACCATCGTATATTTTGACGTTGCACCAACTGGCGACACAAATTTTGAATCGCTTATTGTTCCATAATACTTATCTTCACTAAAATCAGGATACTTTTCCATAACCTCATCTTTGGATAGTCCCTCGAGTTGTCCAGCGTAAATATCATTCAAATTAGCCATTTTACTAATTGTTGGTTTTTCATTTTTGTTCGTATCTAGTATAAGTTTAGCAGTATCATTTGTACGAGTTAGCTCTGATGCAAAGGCTGTATCAAAACGAATATCTGCTAACGCTTCCCCAGTCTTTTTTACATCAGCAATTCCCTTAGATGTGAGTTTCGTATCTGTCTTACTGCCAGCAAAGACACCCTTTACATTTGCCTCTGTCTGTCCATGACGGACAAAATATAATGTGAGTTCTTTTGTATTCTTATATACTACGTAATCACCAGCTTCATCAAGCAATTCAAACCCATATTTTTCAGCCTGTTGTCTTAGATAAGTATTATTAGTACATACAAAATACTCATAATTTAACAGATTAGCATATTTCGTCAATTCAAATGAACTGGAATTATATGTTGTGCTTGGAATGACCACTTCTGAAAGAACTAGTGCAGACGAATATTGCCTAATACCATACTTAAAATCATCACCTGCGTGTTTATTATAAGCCTCGTCCAATTGAATCAGTACTTTCGGTTTAATCCATTTTCCTTTATCATCTTTTGCAACCTGTCTAACACCATATAACTGTCCATCATAACATCCACTGTCTTCAGTTATGACATTACTTACTTCTATAACATAATCAGGCACCTTATTAATGTTTTCAGTTGCTTTATAAGTTCTTGTAAAAAGAGGAGACGCACCTAAAACAAGGCAGAAAACAATAAATGCGATAGCTCCCTTTATTCGTTGCCTCTTTCTTAATCCATCTAAAATTTTTACAAGTGTATATGATATTACCGGCACAGAAAAAAAGAGCCACGACAACCTTTCATATTCACCATAACCTGGAAGTATTCTACCATATAACAGCTTAACCGTTAGCGGACAGATAAAAAGTAATATAGACAATCCAATAAGTGTAATTACCTTCTTTATCTTAATATCCCAGTTATTTCTATTTTTAAACAGCAAAAATAGGCTAATGGCATACATAACAATCCAACCAGCGTATATCCACTTATGTATTTGTATATCAATCCATAAATCCATTTCAAAACCTTACTTAATATAATTATCCCTTATTCATCACATACAACAAAGCAAATGCAGCCGTCGGAATATTAATTGCAAAAAGAGTCAAAATCATCCGAAATTGTATTCTTCTCTCAATAATAAATTCAGTAATAGTCAACAATCCCATTAGTAAAGGAAGCATCAGAAATCCCATATTACTTGCACTACAACCTGCTAATACAAGCAAAAACATTTCAAATATATCTTTCTTCTTACTTTCTTTATCTTTTACATAAACAATCCATTCAAAAATCAACATAGGCATAATAATCATGGATGTTATATGCTTTCCATAAGTTGGCCAAATAAGCAGTATATCAGCAATATCTCCACTCATAAACTCATAAAGAATAACCATAAAAGTCACAAATAGAGACATTTTTTTTATGTCATAATCAAAAAATCTTTTTAAAACAATCCACCAAACCAAATAGGACATTATTATTAAAATCCCAGGTAAATAAGTATATATAATTGCCAAAGAACTCGTTCCACATAACACCGAAAGCATAGCTTCAAAAGAGTACCAACTTGAAAGTTTATATTTCGTACTAACTTTTGTCATTTCTGTTATTTCTGAACCATTAACGTCATTTACAACATAAAATTCATCTGTCTCGACCATATCATTGGCAAGCGCCACATATGTCTTGTTATCACCATAGCATGATGGTGTAAAAATCGTCGCTCTTCCTGCCTGATAAAGAACCAACACCAACATTATTATAAAGAACACATTTGTAAAATACTTCTTTGCATCACTAGAGAAGAACTCTTTTACTTTCTCTATTATCTTCTTACGCCTCTTTATTATCATAAAGATCATAAAAACAGTAACAAATATCAATGCTCCTATAAATATATAAAGCGGCACATGAAACTTTGTCTGCATAAGTACACATGGAAGGGATATCACTGTCCAAAGCACAAATATGATTACAAGAGACATTGGCATCCAATATGCAATTGTTCTGTCCTTATCGCCGAAGACTAATGTCATGGCAATAGGTAAACCTATGAATAATAACAAAAATACAATCATTTCTATCCTCTGAATTTATTTTCGTAAAATATATTTTCCATCCCCAAAAGACTCAAATCCAAGTTTTTCCATGATTCTGATACTTGGAATATTCTTTTCATTTACATTGGCAATAATAGATTTTTTCTCAAGCTTCTCAAATGTATAGTTAACAATAGCTTTGCATACTTCTGTCGCAATTCCCCTATTTTGATATTCTTTCTTAACCTGATATGACAATTCAACCTGAGTAATATCTTTGCAGTTCTCTTTACTCTCAACTCCTGCACGGCCTATTACACTATTTGTTTCTTTATCAATTATTAGCCAAAGTCCATATCCATACAACTTGTATACAACTTCAATATACTGCCTCTGATATTCCCTTTCTTCCTCTGTCTCAAATAAAGGTTCTATATATTTCGTCATGGATTCATCCTGATAAATATCTAGAATAGCCTGATAATCTTCTATAGAATGTTCTCTTATAATACATCTTTTTGTTTCTAAGATAGTCAATGGAATATTGTGGAATCTTGAATCTACCACTTCTAAATCCCTTTTTTCGACTCTCTCTAAATCCTGCACAACATATGCTGAAGACAAGTATTCTCTAGGAGTTGATTCATAACCCAACACGCCAATATTATGAGCTTCCAAAAGCGAAATTGAATCATTTGATTTGGCAATGCCTATATATGTTTTTTCATTTAAAAAAGGTTGCCAATTAGTATCAACCATATCAGCAACCTTAACATATTCGTACATGTAAGGTGGAAATTCCTTATGTAATAATTTCTCTTCTTCCAAGGACAAATCATTTACAATAACAAAGTTACACATCTATTTCCCCTTCATAAACAATTTCTGCGGGTCCAGTCATGTATACAATATTATCTTCTTCATTATATTCTATAGTAAGAAATCCTCCGAGAAGTTCTACATCAACAGGTGACTTAGTTATTCCATTAATTATACATGAAACAGCTGTAGCGCAAGCTCCTGTTCCACAAGCAAGAGTCTCTCCGCTTCCTCTTTCCCACACTCTCATACGGACTCTGTTTTCATCTAGTATATTTACGAATTCAGTATTTATCTTATTAGGAAAAGCCTTGTAATTCTCGAAATTTGGCCCTATCTTCTCTAGGTCTAATTCCCTTACATCCTCTTCCATTCTTATTACACAATGAGGATTACCCATAGAGATGCAATCAACTACATATTCCTCTCCTGCAACCTCTATTGTTTCACCTAGCATTTTCTCATTATCAGAAATAACTGGCACATTTGCAGCCACAAATTCAGGGCTTCCCATATCAACCCTAACTGACTTAACCTTACCATCTATTACATTAAGTTCAAGAGTCTTAATTCCACCAAGGGTCTCAACTGTAACCACTTTCTTGTTAGTAAGTCCTTTATCGTATACGAATTTGCCTACACACCTAATGCCATTGCCACACATTTCTCCACGAGAACCATCTGCATTATACATAATCATTTGGAAATCAGCCACATCTGATGAAGCAATAAGAATCAATCCATCTGATCCTATTCCAAAGTGTCTGTCGCTTACCTTAATAGCCACATGACTTGCATTCTCAATCATTTCTTTCGTGCAGTCAACATATACGTAGTCATTGCCGCACCCTTGCATCTTAGTGAATTTCATAATTATATCCTTTATTATACTCCCTTAACACATGACAACACTGTCTCATAGTTAAGAGGTCCGCCAAATAAATCTAATGCTGAGCCTACTGTGACATTGAGTCTGTCATTTCCTAATTCCTTAATAGCCATAACATCATCATAGTCCCCAACGCCACCTGCATAAGTAATAGGAATACCATCCCATTTTCCAAGCATTTCAACAAGATCTTTCTCAATACCACACTGTTTTCCTTCTACATCTGCTGCATGTATCAAGAATTCGTCGCAATATGAAGAAAGGGATCTAAGAAGCCCCAATGTTACTTCTTCTTTTGTGAACTTCTGCCACCTATCTGTAACAACATAGTATTCATCGCCTTTTCTACGGCAACTAAGATCCAGCACTATGTGCTCTTTACCGACAGCATCTACTAGCTTATTGAGATTATCATAGTTAATCTTACCATCTTTAAAGACATAAGATGTTACAATGACATGGCTTGCACCAGCTTCAATATAGCTCTTAGCATTATCCGCATTAACACCTCCACCAATCTGAAGATTATTAGGATATTCTCTAAGGGCCGCTAATGCCTGCTCTCTTGTCACTTCATAATATGGACTGTCAGGATGGTTAAGCATTATTACATGTCCACCACGCAGTCCTTCCTTAGCATAAAAGGACGCAAAAAATGTCGCATCCTTTTTTGAAACAAAATTCTCACTCGCCGAGTCTACCTCATCATCAAGTGACCCGCCAACTATTTGTTTAACTTTACCATTGTGAATATCAATACAGGGTCTAAACTCCATAATACTCCTTTATTCATCAACACTATAATTTGGTGCTTCTTTTGTTATATGAATATCATGTGGGTGTGATTCCTTAAGTGAGGCAGCGGAAATCTTAACAAACTTCGCCCTCTCTTGCAATTCAGGAATAGTAGGACATCCGCAATATCCCATACCCGATCTAATACCACCAATAAGCTGGAATACCACATCCTCTAGAGAGCCTTTATAAGCTACACGTCCCTCAACACCCTCTGGAACAAGCTTCTTGGCTCCTTCCTGGAAATATCTATCTTTAGAACCATTTTCCATGGCTGCTATAGAACCCATTCCACGATATACTTTATACTTTCTTCCCTGGAACAATTCGAATGTTCCTGGTGATTCATCACATCCTGCAAACATTGATCCCATCATACATACAGAACCACCTGCTGCTAATGCCTTAGTCATATCTCCAGAATACTTGATTCCACCATCAGCAATAATTGGTATGTCTCTCTTCTTTGCAACGTCAAATACTTCCATAATCGCCGAAATCTGTGGAACACCAATACCTGCCACTACTCTTGTTGTACAAATAGAACCAGGTCCAATTCCAACCTTAACTGCATCAGCTCCTGCATCAATCAAATCATTTGCAGCCTCAGCAGTAGCAATATTACCTGCTATAACTTGAAGCTCTGGATATGCACTCTTTACTTTCTTTACAGCATCTATAATGTTCTTAGAATGACCATGTGCTGAATCAAGAACAATTACATCTACCTTAGCATCTACGAGTGCAGCGACTCTTTCCATCATATCGCCAGTTATACCTACGCCAGCTCCACAAAGAAGTCTTCCTTGAGAATCTTTAGCAGAATCAGGATATTTAATCTGCTTCTCAATATCCTTAATTGTAATAAGACCGCGAAGCATATTATTCTCATCTACTATAGGTAATTTCTCTTTACGCGCTTTAGCAAGAATTTTCTTAGCATCTTCAAGGGTAATTCCTACAGGTGCTGTAATTAGTCCTTCACTTGTCATAGACTCGCTGATTTTCTTAGAAAAATCTGTCTCAAACTTCAAATCACGATTAGTAATAATACCTACCAATGTTTTGTCAGTCTCACTTTTTGTAATAGGTACACCTGATATACGGAATTTAGCCATTAAATCATCAGCGTCTTTTATAGTATTATCTGGTGTAAGCGAAAATGGGTCCGAGATAACTCCATTCTCAGATCTCTTAACCTTATCTACCTCATCCGCCTGCATCTCAATTGTCATATTCTTATGAATAATACCAATTCCACCTTGACGAGCCATAGCAATTGCCATTCTGTGTTCTGTAACAGTATCCATTGCGGCACTCATCATAGGTATATTTAATTTAATCTTTTTCGTTAGATGAGTCTCTAAGTTAATAAGATTAGGTGTAACCTCAGAATATTGAGGTACAAGTAATACGTCATCAAATGTTATGCCATCTCCAATTATTGTTCCCATATTGTTCCTTTCTTTTATAAATTAATTATATTATTCTTCTTTACCATGCATATCACGAAATATTCCTGCAATCATATCGAACAAAATCCATATACCTCCACTAACAGTGGCAGCTAAGAATATAAGTACAATACTTATTAACAAATCTTTGCTTGTTAATGTATCATTAGTAAAACCAACGAAAATGGTATAGATTGGTCTGATAAGGAAAACATATCCACCCACAAATATGGATAGACCTATACCAAGAATTGAAATAAGTTTAGCAATAATCTTACATGCTTTCTCACTTAATTTCACTTTGTCACCTCATAATAATTTCTTCCTATCGAATTATAATAAATTATGATAACAAAAAAAGCACTATTTATCAACGAAATAGTGCTAGTTTTTAAGCATTTTTATAAAGAAAATCAAACTTCTCAAGGCAGAACATAATATATCAAACCAAATCCTATACCCAGAGCTGCTCCCACAACAACATCCTTTACAAAATGAACTCTTTCAATAACTCGTAAAATTCCAAGCACTGTGCCAACAAGCAGCATACATATACCTATTCTATAATCATAATAAAATACCGTCATAGCAATAATAAAAATTGAAAATGTATGACGACTAGGCATACTTTTCCCCTTTGTCTTCTTGCCTGTCATAGGCGGTATTCCTGTTACTTCATATGGTCTTGGTGCATTATATATATATCGAAATACAGACACAAGCACAAAAGAAATACCTGGAACTAAAATAGCCTCTATAAATTTGGTCATGCTTTCATTAAAGAATAATATTAGTACAAGAATATATGAAACAGCTGTAAGACCAGTAATTATATTTCCAGCCATTATTATTATATTTTCAAAGGAAAAGATATTCTTTTTTCTTCTTTTCTTCTCTCTACCCATCACATATCCTCATATGATAATTCAATCAAAAAGGCGATATGTAACACACACCGCCTAATACATCCTACTTAGTATTAATAAAACTTTTAATCAACATAGCAGATATAAAACAATAAAAATTTCGCCAAGCAAATTACTGTTTAAACAGCTTTAACATTAACAGCCTGTGGACCTTTCTCACCTTCAGATACTTCGTATTCTACCTCAGCACCTTCCTTAAGTGTCTTATACTCTTGTTCTGAGACAATTCCAGAATAATGAACAAACAAATCATTTCCTTCCTCATCACAGATAAATCCATATCCCTTCTGGTTATTAAACCATTTTACAGTACCTTTGCTCATAGCAAAATCCTCCAAATATCATAAATCTCTTACGTTTTCACGCAATTCAAAGAGTAACACAAATCAATAGAAATATCAACCAGTTTTATAACATCTTATCAATATCTATTCCCACAGAACTCAGAAAATCATACATCCATTTATCATATGCATGTTCCAAGCTCTTATCTAATGTAAACTCTTGCATACTCGTTCCAGTAGTAATTGTGAGATTACCATCGACAAATCTATAAATCGCCACAAGATGAGCACCTGAATCATCTATTGAAATATCTCCTGCAGCAATAATCTGTCTTATAATCCTTTTAGGCAATGACAGGATAATCTGAAAGCTCAAAGGTACTTTCTTGCCTTTAATAATGTTATAGCACCATTCTCTGAACAATTCATACGGCATAAGCACATCTTCTTCGTCTATCTCTTCAAGCTCTGCATCAGAAAAGAAATCATCTAATCTATGACCATCGATTGAGAACGTGGAGAACGTATTAATTGTTGCTTCTTGCAATAAAAAGAAATCAAATGTATCTTTACATAAAAGCTCATTCATACATTTTTTTACATCTGTTACCCTATAAGCAATCACTATTATCCCTCATCAAAAAACTATAATTATTCACCTGAAGATCTACTAACTAATGTTGGAGCATTTTTCTCTTCATCAGTCATATTATCGAGTTCATCCCATGCAGGAATAACCACTCTCTTATCTCTTCTTCTTAGAATAAGTCCTGCAACAATACCAGAGCCAAGAACTAATATACTAAAGCCCCATCCAAATAGAATATTTGCCCAGACAGAATATCCATCAGCTGCACCATACATTCCACCATTGCTAATTAATTCATACATATTAACAACAAACAATCCTCCAAGAAGAATAGGTGTAACAAACTTTAGCGATGTTACAAACCACCATTTAGGTGCTTTGAATTTATTTGTATTCTTATTAACTTCCACAAGAACCTTCTTAGAATCAAACATCCAAGCAACCGCAACACATTCAAGTACACCGATTAGTATCATATTAATCTGATTCAAATAATGATCTACAATATCAAGTACTGCAAGACCTGCTCCGTTCATATAAATTAATGAAATAACTGCACAGCAGATACAAACTGTAATTGTAACCTTCTTCTGTTTCCATCCAAAGTATGTAGCTAGACTAACTGATACACCTTCAATAATTGAAAATGCTGAGTCAATAGCAAGTGTTACAAGACAAAGGTAGAATATAAATCCAAATATTGCATTAAATATTCCTGACCCCGTAAGAGACACTATTGCTTGTGGGTATATCTTAAATGCTGTAGCAACACCAGATGTTGACATATCATCAAGCATGCCTACTCCACCCATTGTTGTATACATAACTATACTTGAAAGAATTGAGCAAAATACGTCTGATAAAGCAATAATAACAGAGTCTACCGCAATATTGGTTTTATCATCAAGATATGAGCCATATGCGAACATAATAGCCATAACTACAGATAAACTATAGAACACCTGTCCAACAGCATCAACCCAAAGACCTGTATCAAGAAGCTTATTCCATTCTGGAATAAATAGCTTAGCCATAGCTGCACCTGTATTAGGCATTGTAAAACCTTTGATTGCCATAATAATCATAAGTATTACTGGTCCAAAAACAGTATATTTTACTACCTTTCCAACTGAGTTAGCACCATCTCTTATACAGAAATAGATTAAGCCCCATGCAAGTACACCAAATGCAATTACCATAACAGGCCACTGACTCCAACCAGTTGTATCTCCTGTTGTCTCTATTAAATCAAAGAACAATGAACTAGCAGCTTCTGTATCACCTGTCATTCCAGCAAATCTGAAACTATTACCTGCCATCATTAAAACCCATGCAAAAACTATTGCATAGTATGTAACAATAAGAAATGCGTTAGCAGTTGCTGCCCATGCTACTGGCTTATTTAGCTTATTAAGAGATGCCAAACCTCTAAGAGCTCCACCATGCACTTTACGTCCAATAGCTATTTCCATCATTAGAAGAGGAATTCCCATAACAACTAGTGCTATAAGATACGCAAAAAGGAAAGCTCCTCCACCATGCGCTGCCATAAGACCAGGAAATCTCCAAGCATTTCCAAGACCAACTGCAGAACCAACTGCCGCAAGAATAAACGTCAATCGGCTATTCCATCTACCTCTCTGTTCCATAATTCTTTTCTCCTCCATTCAGAAAAATTATATCAAAAAACATTTAGACACATAAAAAGTATTTTACCACAAGCTTATGCTCTTTGACAATACATGGATTTTAATGATATATTTTATAAATAAGAAAACTATTATAAGGTGAATTAAATGACTCTAAACGAATTAAAAAAAGGCGAATCTACAATTATTAAAACAGTAAATGGAGAGGGTGTTCTTAGACAGCACTTTCTTGATATGGGCTTAATTCCAGGCGTAGAAATAACTCTTACGAAACTTGCTCCACTTGGTGACCCTATGGAGCTTATGATTCACGGATATGAATTAACACTTCGTCTGGCTGACGCAGAAAATATTGAAATTACTGACCCTATTACAGAAGAAGCCAAAAGTAAGGATACCAATAATTCAGAGAATATGGTATCAATAGATAATGTTCCACCTACACTTGTGGGATACCATCCAGAAAATGAGCACCCAGGCTTTGGTGAAGGCGGTATACATCACGATAAATCAACAGAGCATCCTATTCCTGATGATGTTACATTAACATTTGCCTTGGCTGGAAATCAAAATGCAGGGAAGACTACGCTTTTCAATCAGTTAACCGGTTCTAACCAACATGTTGGTAATTTCCCAGGAGTAACAGTAGATAAGAAATCGGGTGCTATTAGAGGTCATCATGACACAGATGTTACGGACCTGCCTGGTATATATTCTCTATCACCATATTCTAGTGAAGAATTAGTCTCTCGGCAGTTTATATTGGAAGAAAAGCCTATGGGAATAATCAACATCGTTGATGCAAGTAACATAGAAAGAAACCTCTATCTTACAATGCAACTTATGGAACTCGATATTCCTATGGTTCTCGCCCTTAATATGATTGACGAAGTAAGAGGAAATGGTGGTTCTATTCGAGTTAACGAGATGGAAAATGCTCTTGGAATACCGGTCGTTCCAATAAGCGCCCTAAAAAACGAAGGTATTGATGAATTAATCGACCATGCTTATCACGTCACAAAATATCAAGAGGCTCCTCTTATAAAGGATTTTTGCGACAAGAACGAAAAGGGCGGTGCAGTACACAGATGCATACATTCAATAATGCATACTATAGAAGATCATGCTGAAAAAGCTGGTATCCCTATTAGATTTGCAGCAAGTAAGATTATAGAGGGAGACAATATTGTACTAGAATCCCTTAATCTTTCCCAAAACGAAATCGAAACTATTGAGCATCTGATTCTACAATTAGAAGAAGAAAGTGGATTAGATAGAGCAGCTGCTATTGCAGACATGCGTTTTAACTTTATTCAGAAACTCTGTAAAGATACTGTCGTAAAGCCAAAAGAAAGTAAAGAGCACAAAAAAAGTAGAAAAATTGATAAGATTCTCACTGGCAAATATACAGCTATACCTTGTTTTATTCTTGTAATGGGCGCAATATTCTTCTTAACGTTTAATGTAATAGGCGCATTCTTACAAGATCTGTTAGACATTGGTATATCCAGTCTTACAGATGTGGTGGATAAAATATTAACCTCTATGAATGTTAATGATGCTCTCCACTCACTAATAACAAATGGTATTTTTGTAGGTGTAGGTTCTGTAGTAAGCTTTGTACCAATAATAGTTGTCTTATTCTTCTTTCTATCTTTACTTGAAGATTCGGGATATATGGCAAGAATAGCCTTTGTTATGGATAAACTTCTAAGAAGAATCGGACTGTCTGGCAAAAGTATCGTCCCAATGTTAATCGGCTTTGGGTGTACGGTACCTGCTGTTATGTCAAGCAGAACTCTTTCTTCTGAAAGAGACCGTAAAATGACTATAATGCTTACACCATATATGAGTTGTTCTGCAAAACTTCCTATATATGGTTTTCTTGCTAATGCATTTTTCCCTGATTACGCAGGACTAATAATGATTGCAGTATATTTTATAGGGATTATTATTGGTATTCTTGTTGCCAAAATTTCTAACAAATTTGCATTTAAAGGAAGTGCTGTACCATTTGTAATGGAACTTCCAAATTACAGATTGCCAGGTCTAAAAAATGTAGGACATTTACTTTGGGATAAGGCAAAAGATTTCTTGCAAAGAGCATTTACAGTAATACTTATTGGAACAATAATTATATGGGCACTACAAAGTTTCGATATTCACTTTAACCTTGTAGAAGATTCAAGTGAAAGTATACTAGCAATAGTTGCCAGTATGATATCTCCTATATTTGCACCTCTAGGTTGTGGCGACTACCGAATAGTTACGGCTCTTGTATCAGGATTTCTTGCTAAAGAAAGTGTTGTATCAACATTCACTGTATTATTTGGCCCAGGAGAAGCCATTGCTTCAGTCATCGGTATTGCCAGTGGCGCTGCTCTCCTAGTATTTAGCCTACTATATACACCTTGTGTTGCTGCTATCGCCGCCATAAGAAGAGAACTTGGAAGATTGTGGGCTCTAGGAATCGCCCTTGGGCAATGCGTTATTGCATGGTTATTCGGTGTACTGGTATACCAAATAATCCTGCTATTCTTGTAATTGTTTCACCTTAAGCATCTTCTTCATTCTGCTTAAATGGACAATGTAGAACACATATGCAGTAATCTGAACAATTGCACCCATAATTATAATAATAACGCTAATAACAAGAAATGAGGCTCTTGACATAAAGAATTGTGTTGAAAGAGTAAAAATAATAGATGCTGTATATGCAAAAACAAGTATTTTAAAGGTCTTTACTCCTTTTTCTGATATATCTTCTTCCTTACATAAATCAGATATATTAATACACCCTTGAAGAACTGCTACAACAGCCCACAAATCCAATACACCAATGACAATTTCAAGAATCATATTAATATCAATATCTATAAACATGTTCACCATAGAGCCAATAATCGTAATAGCAATAACAATTGCTGCTTCTCTAAATTTCTTTTCATCTTTGCTTGCTATTATGGCACCGATCATAATCACTGCAAAACTCAAAAGTTCAAAAAATTGAGATGCATATGTCATAAGTTTTGTTACTACAGAACTAAGGGCAAGTTCAAGCATTTCACTATCACTAAACAAACTCCCTGCAATCTGTAATAAAGTTGATGGAAATTCTAAGCAAACCATTAACAATACTCCTATGATTTCACCTACGAATATTATCTTGATACCTTTGTAAGCATTAGAAAAACGCATATTAACACTCCCATCTCTATCTATTACGCATATCTGCAAACTGTATAATTCATATCTAGTACATATTGGTATTCAACAGTCTTAGACAATTTCTTGAGTAAACCATAATTAGAAGTTATTATCTTCTGATTAGCCTTTTCATCATCTAAATAAATACATTTTCCATCATCAATTATCATAAGAATAGCACTACTCTCTAGGAAGCGTATCATAACCTGAATATCAACCTCTTGTGACTCGTGAGTTTTCTCAGCATATGCAGCCATCTCCTCTACACATAGTGCCGCTCTAAAAGCATGCTTATTGTTGATATTATGTTCACTAGCAAATGCTCTTATCTGTCGTGAACAATCTACTGCTTCATTAGGCGAAACAGTAATATATATATCCGTTTCTGTCTCTTCTCGCTTGTTGTCTCTAGCAATCTCCATATAATATCGAATCACATTGGCAATTACAAGTATTAACTGCGAAACCAGATATGATAATAATATCCATGGCGGAGCAAACAATTTGCTAAATATAAGAGCAAAAAGTGGCAATGTTGCATTTCCCACAATTGTAAGAATAGTAGAGAACTTGTATATTTTTCTATTAGAAAAATACAGTCTTAGTAGCTCATTAACTCCTATACAAATAAAATATATTGAGAAAATTCTAAGAGATGCAATGCCTCCCTCAGGAATACTCTTTACTCCATGAATTGAATATATTATGGCCGGGAATGATTCAACCAGTACAAAAAAAATAATAGACAAAGCTGTGACAACAATAACTCCCTGTCTCATAAGAACACGAAGTCCTTTATAGTTCTTTGCACCGCAAAACAATCCACATATTGGTCGAACAGAACCTGTGACACTCATAATTAGAACATTAAGCAAGCTTAATGCAAAAGTACACACACCCTTAATAACACCACCGCTCTCTCCAAAGGCAGAAAGCAGAATAGCAACTATTGCATAATTTTGTAATGTAAGCATAATTGCATTAGCCGCATCAGGAAGACCACGCACTATTATTTCTTTTGCTTCTCTAAGAGAAGGCTTATCACCACCAGTCTTAAAAAGGTCCGTCTTTCTAATTAAATATATCAGCGTAGTAGTGCATCTTACAAGATTAGCTCCTGCAGTTCCATATCCTGCACCAGCAACCCCCATATCTAATGGGCCTACAAACAACAAATCAAGCGCCAGATTAACGCCACCTTCAAGGGCTGCAAGCCCCATAAGAACCTTCATCTTACCTATTATCTGCAATTGAAGCACACCTATATTCGATACCATTCCAAGAGGCGAAGAAATCATAACACCTATAGCATAACTCCATACAAGTGTATTCATCTCAGGAGACAAATGATATGATGAAATAATTGCGTACACAAGAGGAATCTGAGCAACAGTAATAAATATAGCCATAATAATCAACAATATTTTTAACGTACTTCTAGTATGTCTAAGTCCATTAAGATCAATCTTTCCCATTCCTTCCGAAAGCCTTGTTGCTGCACCAGATGACAAAAGACAGGAAAGTACTCCAATAGCTGCCGTTGCCGGTTGAAAAATACTAACAGATGAAAGTGCCTCACTTCCGCAAAAATTACCAACCACAAGTCCATCTACAGTTATAAGAAGTAACGTAGAAATATTAGTAAGTAACATTGCCGGAAAAAACTGTTTAAGCTTTCTCTTAGTCAAATCACCATCAAAATGAAATTCATTACCTGTACGAAGTTTATTAATAGCCTGGTTTAACTCACTCATTTCCATACTTTCTCCTCAGAAATAATATTATAATTATATCAGATAAATCCTATAATTATATACAAATATACCTTTTATCATCACATTTTATTGAGTTGTTTTGTATCCCAAGGTATAATGTCTTATAATAGTTACGTCTAAAGCAGGATAAATGGAGGTCTTCAGAAAACTATGAAGAAGAAATCATTAGTCTCAAAATCAATTATACGATTAATGTATCTAGGACTTGTTATACTTATTAGCATTTCCGTTGTTTCAGGAATACAATTCTATAATACATTAGAGTCAGAATATAAAGATAGTGGCAATTCTTTTCTAAAACTACTATCTAGTGAAATCGACACGGGTTACATCAAGGAAGTAAATAGTACCGCAGACAAACCAGCCATGATTAACAATACATGGTACAACACAAATAGTTTTCTCCAAAAGTGTGTTGAACTTGACAAGAAGTATATTACTATTAACGTTTTAATACCTGATGAAGAAAAGGGACAAGCGCTATATATATGGTCTGAATCAAATGATGATTCAAATAAAAACCAACCTATGACTAACGCAAATCTTCCAAAAGAAGAACTACTTAAAATGGGCGCTATAACTCAAAATCCCAATGATAATAATAACGATTTTTCAGATGACTTAATCTTACAATTAAAAGACGATAAATTAACAGGTTTTCTAATAAAACCTCTATTTGATGAAAACAACAATATTATTGCGTTTATGGAATTGGAATTGGACCTATCAGAAATCCAAAAATCTATAATCAAACTAATATTATTTATCGCTATTTTTATTATTGCAATTCTTGCACTTGCATTGGAAATATATTTTTATTTTATCAAACGCGAAGTCATGCAACCTATCATACAATTAGAAAATGCCACATCAGATGTTGTTGACAAATTGAAATCAGAATCAGTGATAGAACCTCTTAATATAAAAACAAACGATGAAATAGAAGCTCTCTCCCATTCATTTGAAGCAATGGAGGAGAATCTAAGAAACTACATTAAAGAAAATAGAGAAATTGTATCAGAGCAGGAGAAAATACGAACAGAGCTTAACCTTGCTGCAAATATTCAAGCCGATATGTTAATAAAGTATTTTCCTCCTTTCCCTGAAAGAACAGATTTCAACATATTTGCTTCTATGACGCCAGCCAAAGAAGTCGGCGGTGATTTCTACGATTTCTTCCTGGTTGATCATGACCACCTTGCTTTAGTTATTGCAGATGTGTCTGGTAAAGGAGTGCCTGCCTCGCTATTTATGATGCGTTCAATGCTCATGATTGAATCCCTCACTACCTTAACACGAAGCCCTTCAGAAATACTTGGAACCCTTAACAAAATGATTTGTGATAATAACGAAAGTAAAATGTTCGTAACTGTATGGCTTGCAATTCTTGATCTAAAAAGCGGTAAACTTACTGCAGCAAATGCAGGGCACGAATACCCTATTATTAAAACTCCAGGAAAAGGATTCGAATTATATAAAGACAAGCATTGTTTTATAGTAGGTGGAAAAAAGAAGGCAAAATATAAAGACTATGAAATAACTCTTGAACCTGGCTCTGTTATATTTGTATATACCGATGGTGTTCCAGAAGCCAAAAATGCAGAAGGTAAAATGTTCAAACTTGACGCCACAGTTGACGCCTTAAATTCTAATCCAAATGCTGATGTTGAAACGCTTACAAATAATGTCAAAAATAGCGTATCAGACTTTGTAAAAGACGCAGAACAATTCGACGATCTTACTATGCTTTGCGTTGAATATCTAGGCCCGGAAGGAAAATAGAATCAATAAAAAATAGATTAGATACTGTAATAAGCATCTAATCTATTTTTATTTTATCTAAGAATTTATTTCTTACATCATCTATATCTTCATGAAATGAAAAAGCCATTTCCTCAAACAATTTCTTGCCAGCAACATCAAGCATCTTCTCATCTTGCGCCATAACTTTCTTGCCTTCCTTAATTCTAAGTAATCGTCTTGTATAAACAGTCTTAACAACCCTGGCAAGTTCTAATGGCTCAAAACAAGCTATCTTTTCTTTGTATTTCTCCCCTCTTTGTCTATCATTATCAGCTTCAATTATGTCAAGGTCTAATACTTCATCATAAAGCTTTTCTAATTCTTCTTTTGGCTTAACATCTCTAACACGAACCTTATCACTATGTACAGGAGTAACAACCTGACTCTTTGTGTGATATACCGGAGCTAAGATATAATACAACTTCTCTGAGCCCCTTCCAGCTAACGCCATCTCCTTGATTTCGTTGACTGTACATACCCCATTTGTTTCGTGAACAAGATAATCGCCCACCTTATATTCCTTCATAAATCCACCTAGTTTCTATAAACAAAACACACTATTTATTATAACACCTTTAAATCATTTTTTCTAGAACTTATATCCTTCATTTTCCTTAGTAAACTCTTCATCTAGCCTATGTGAAATGCGTTTTTTTATTGAAACATTATGTCGGAGTCTCTTCTCACAATTATTAAGATTGTTAACCTGTCTATCTTTATCTTCTAAATCCATTCCGTTAATATAATCAACCACATCTGTAAGCATTAATATTGACAGATACACAACGCCTAATAAATACTCCTTATAAAAAGTTACAGATTCATATGAACTATAAAGGATTTGATACATATAATAAATTAAATATGCTTTATATTTTTTATGAAGTTCTGGATATTTTTCTACCATTTTTTTGCATTTTTTGTCGAAATAATAATCTGCCTCTCCCACAGTCATTTGGCCAAATATTCTATTGTACTTTCTTGAAAAATCATATAGAGCATCCTGACTTCTAAATCTTCCATCGCTTAGATCATTCATAATAACTTTGTCAATTAGTGACATGGAGTAAAAGCTATATGAATAATTCTTTTCTTCATGGCTATTATCAAATATAGGCATTGTCTTAATATCAATATCTTGAGAAAGTACATGCCTATATAATCTCTTAAAGTAATGATACAAATCACTCAATACTTTAGGCAAAGAAATATCCTTGTTAATATAATCTACAACCTTATCTCTTACTGCTAAAATATCGTTGTAATAATTCTCATTAAACATATCCTGAATCCACACAGGATCGATATTTTCCCCTTTATATTCTTTTAAATATAAATCATCAAGATTATCCAAAAAAAGACGTGCAGTCATAGGGCATGATAGTTCAAATGTAACTTCCTTATCTTCACCTATCTGAATGCTTCTTCTTGGATATATGCGGCAAACTTCAGGCATCAAGTCCTTCCTGCCTTGTAATTCAAGACGGCACAAACCATCCCTCGTCTCATTTGCACAACGTCCAAAGAATTTTCTCACCTCTTTATTCTTTCCAAATGTGGTAGTCAAAAAGAGTCTAATACCTTCTTTTCCACCTTCACTCTTGTAGTTACTTACAGTCTTATCATCAATAGATATTTTCCATCCTCTACAACATGTATTAGGACATTCTGATGCAAGGCATTTGAAATTGTCATAAAAGTTAATTACTCTTGTTCCCACGAATCTATATACTCCCTAATATGCGATGAAAGAGCCTGTGCTGCTGTACTAAGAAGTGCCTTATCTGAATAACAGATTCCAAGCACTCTATATTCCTTTGGTTCTAACGGATAAGTATCAACATTTGCCGTATTAGTCTTAATAAATAGTGTTGGCATAATTGAAAGCCCTGCGCCACATTGAACCATAGCAATGGTTGACTGTTCATCTAGAATGTGACAATTAGCACGAACTTCAAGCTGATGTTCATACAGGTAACTGTTTACATCCTTATTATAACTATCCTGCTGCACAACAAATGGCTGATTCTTAAGCTCTTCTGGTGTTATCCTAGTAATATTCTCATCAAAAAAACCTTTAGGCGAAACGCATAATAACTCATCCTTATAAAGGGCTTCAAATTCAAGGCCTTCACAAGCTTTCTCAGAAATAATACCTATATCAATGGAACCTCTTTTTGCCCATTCACATACATCAGTATAAGACCCCTGAAAAATCTGCAACTGTATATTAGGATGTATTTTGTTAAATCCCGTTATAATATCAGGCATCCAGGCAAGACACACCGTGTTGGTACAGCCAATTTTAACAAACCCCGTCTCAAGACCTCTCATGTTATCAAGAGTCTGATTCAAGCCATTATTTGCCTGCAGAATCTTTCTTATGTATGGATATAGTTGTTCTCCAGTTGCAGTTAGTTTAATTCCATTCTTATCTCTTACAAATACAGCAGTTCCAATTTCTTCCTCCATAGAAGAAACAGCATGACTTACTGCGGATGGAGTAAGATGCATATATTCAGCTGCTTTTGCAAAGCTTCCCTGTTCTATTATCTGACTAAAGATTTCATAGGATAAAAGTGTCATTTCTTCCCCATTTCTCGTTGTATTGTATCTATAGCAACATAATAAATGAATTTTATTCACGTTGCAAGTGAAAAAGTTGAACTTTACTAAACAAGCATAATTATTTAATATGTAATCAAACATTAAATGTTTTAGTAATCTTTTTTCTTTTTTAGGGGCAACAAAAGTTGCCTCTTTTTTATTTTTCTAAGTTGAGCAAATCAATATTTCGAAAAACATTTTTACAATTCACTATACAAAATATAAAAATATATTTTTCTCAACTGAGCAAGCTCAATGTTTCGAAAAACATTTTTTATATTTTGTATATAATAATAATAATGATTAAGAATTCAACGAACTCGTAGGATGTCTACTGTGTGGGCGCTGGCGCCGAGAAGATCAGGACGTTCGCATACTGATAGCTGATATTTTATGAAGGCATTAAACTCTTCTTCGGATAGTGAATTAAGCATTGGCCTAAAATGATTAGCAGCCCCATCTGGCGAAAAGATTACTTCCCTATTCACATTCATCCCCTCATTTACTTCATCAATATCTTCTAGTCTAACAAAGCTATATATTTTATCCTCGTTATTAATGTGAAAGTCTTTATCAACATTTCCATTATCCATATCTTCAAGTATAGAATGTTCATTAAAGCCATGCATTAGAATCCCATACTCGTTCATAATATAAGCAACAAATATAACTCCTCCTGGCTTTGTAATTCTTATGGCCTCTGATAATGCTTTCTTTCTATCGACGCTATTATCTAAATGATACATTGGTCCAAGAAGAAGCGTAATATCACTAATATTATTATCTATGTCACGAAGTTTTCTTGCATCTCGCTTATAAGTAGTAAGCCTACCTGCAAGGTTCTCATCCATCTTCGCAGCATTTTGCTTAAGACGACCTAAGTTGTATCTAACTAAGTCAATTGCAATTACACTTTCTGCTTTATCTAAAAGCGACACAGTATATGCTCCTGCACCAGCGCCAATATCGACAATGGTCTTAGGCATTATTTCATCAATATATCTATTAATATAATGCATAGTTATCTCATATTCCACTTGTCCATGTCTTGTCTTAAGCCTTTTATCTTCATTAAATTTATTATAGAATTCTTCAATCTTATTCATAGTATTGCCTTCCTTACATGTTACTATTTATTATAGCATAAAATTCACTTTGGCTTTTTAGCGCTTATGTAGTATAATACTCAATAAGCAGGCACAAGATGTGCTATTTTTCAAAGTATAAGGAGAATTATTATGTGGGCTGAAGAAGCAGTATTTTATCAAATATATCCATTGGGGTTTTGCAATGCATCATTTGAGAATGATGGTAAATGTAATAAGAATATTAAATCTGTAATAGATTGGATTCCACATCTAAAAAAATTAGGTATAAATGCAATCTATTTCTCACCAATTTTCGAATCTGATACACACGGATACAACACTAGAGATTACACTTTAATAGATAAGAGACTTGGAACTAATGAGGATTTTGCCAATGTGTGTAAAGAGCTACATGCCAATGATATAAAAGTTGTATTAGATGGTGTATTTAACCATGTTGGAAGAGGGTTCTGGGCTTTTGAAGATGTATTAAAAAACAGAGAAAATTCGCCATATGTCTCATGGTTTGATCGTATTGCTTTTGACGGCAATTCTAATTATAACGACGGCTTATGGTATGAAGGTTGGGAAGGCAATTTCGATTTAGTTAAGCTTAATCTAAGAAATGAAGATGTTATTAATCATATATTCGATGCAATAAGAGGATGGGTTAAGGAATTCGACATTGATGGTCTTCGTCTGGATGTTGCATATTGCTTAGATCATGACTTTATTAGAATGCTAAGGGATTTGTCCAATAGCATAAAGCCTGACTTCTATCTAATAGGGGAGACACTTCATGGGGATTATAACATGATAATGAATGACTCAATGCTTCATAGTGTAACCAATTATGAATGTTACAAAGGTCTTCACTCAAGCTTTAACTCAATGAATATGTTCGAAATCATTCACTCACTTAAGAGACAGTTCGACAGAGATCCTTGGTGTCTCTATACTGGCAAACACCTACTTAGTTTTGTAGATAACCACGATGTAACAAGAGTTGCAAGCATATTAAATAACGAAAATCACCTTCCACTTATATATGCCCTATGCTTTGGTATGCCAGGCATTCCTTGTGTATATTATGGTAGCGAATGGGGATTTAAAGCAAGAAAAGAAGATGGGGATCCTGCTCTTCGCCCTTGCTTTGATAAACCAGAGTGGAATGATCTTAGCGAATGGATAAGCAAATTAGCTCATGCCGTTACAAGTACAAAAGCATTATCCTATGGCATGTTTGATTCAATAGTTCTAACTAATCAACAATGCGCATTTCTTCGAAGCTGTGATGATGAAAGAATCTTAGTATGCATTAATGCAGATGAGAATCCTTTCTATATGAATTTCGATATGGGTGTATCATCTGGTATAGATTTAATCTCAGGAGAAACTATAGAATTCAATAACGGATTTGAAGCAAAAGGATATAGCGCTTATTATATAAAGTTATAGTATTATATTATGTAGAGGCGCTTGTGTTTTTAACTAGCGCCTCTACTAATTTAAATATACTATTTTTTATTACTACTCCCCTTTCACTTCTTCAGTCGTCTCCTCTTCAGGAATATTAAGTTTAATATGCACCTTCGTAACACGATTCTTTTCTACACCCGTTACTGTTATCTGATGGAAATCTTCTGTTATTACGGTTTCGTATAGATTAGGAAAATGATCGAATTCTCCTACCACATAACCACCTATTGTATCGTAATCGTCTGATGATACACCAAGTGGTATTTCATTACACAAGTCCTCTAAATTAGCAGAGCCTAGAACATCATATTCGTTCTCGCTAGTCTCGATAATGTCATCTTCTTCGTAAGTATCAAATTCGTCACGAATTTCTCCTACTAATTCTTCTAGTAAGTCTTCTAGAGTTATCATACCTGCTACAGCACCATACTCGTCAATAACGATTGTAATTCCGAAGGAATTAGACCGCATCTCATCAAATAATTCCGCAGTGTTTTTCTTCTCATATGTAAAATGTACATCTCTTATGAACTCTCTCATCTTGAAATTCTCACGATTCTCATCAATAAGAAAGTCCTTCATGTTAACAAAACCAATTATATTATCTACTTCATTTTCATATACTGGTATACGTGTGTATTTATGCTCACTATACCCTTCTAGAAGACGCTCATATGACCAATTAACATTTGCCATAGTCATATCAATACGAGGAATCATAATCTCTTTGGCGGTAGCATCGGAAAAGTCAAATAAATTGTGGATAATCTTACGTTCATCACCTTCAATAACACCACTCTCGTGACTAACATCCACAATAGTCCTTAGTTCCTCTTCTGTTATCTGGTCTTCATTCTTCTTAGGATCTATTCCAAGTATTCTTAAAACAGCATATGATATTGCATTAACTACAACAATAATAGGTGTAAGAATAATCATTATCACCCATATTATCCCTGCATATCTCATGGAAATTTTATTAGCACGAATAGTCGCCATTGTCTTAGGCGTTATTTCACCAAAAATCAAAATCAAAAAGGTAAGTATACCTGTGGCAATACCGGCTCCGTAACTACCCCAAGTATTAATTGCAACAGTTGTTGCTAGAGATGAAGCAGAAAGATTAACAATATTATTGCCTATTAATATTGCAGTAAGCATTTTGGACTTATTATCCGTAACCTTTAGCACTGTCGCCGCACTCTTATTTCCTTCTTCTGCTAGGGCTCTCATTTTAATAAGATTAGCTGTTGTAAGTGCAGTTTCTGCAGAAGAAAAGAAAGCTGACAAGAATAATAGTATCAATAATATAACAATTTTGATTATTAAATTTACGTCCACTTATATCTCCTTATTTAAAACATATACACATCTAAGCACCAAATGTCGGCACGCTCATGAGAAAATCGCTTAGCCAACTTTGGCTGCTTAGATGTTCTAGCTACAAATTTAAATACTTTCTTTGCTTATCCGTGAGGGTATCGATAGTAATACCAAGGAAATCAAGTTTTCTGTTGGCTACTTCAAGATCGACCTCACGTGGCACTACAATAAGTTTCTCTGTTATATCTTCCTTATGCTCTAATAAATACTTTGCAGAAAGAGCCTGTATTGCAAAGCTCATATCCATAATCTCAGCTGGGTGTCCATCTCCACAAGCAAGATTAACAAGTCTTCCTTCACCTAATACATACACAAATTTATTAGGTGTTACTTCATATCCCACAATATTAGCTCTCTGATCAATAGTCGAAAGGGCATTTTCTTTAAGATAAGCCATATCAATTTCAACATCAAAATGTCCTGCATTACAAAGAATTGCGCCATCCTTCATAAGCTTCATATGCTCTGATGTAATAACATCCGCACAACCTGTAACAGTTACGAAGAAATCACCTACTTTAGCCGCCTCATTCATTGTCATAACTTCGAATCCATCCATAACAGCTTCAATGGCTTTAACAGGATCAACCTCTGTTACAATAACTTTAGCGCCTAATCCTTTTGCGCGCATTGCAGTACCTTTTCCACACCAGCCATATCCAGCTACAACAACTCTCTTACCTGCTACAATAAGGTTTGTCGTTCTATTAATACCATCCCACACCGACTGACCAGTGCCGTATCTGTTATCAAAAAGGTGCTTGCAGTCTGCATCATTAACCATAACCATTGGAAATTCAAGCTTTTCATCTCGAGCCATAGCCTTAAGCCTGATAATTCCTGTTGTTGTCTCCTCACAACCACCAATAACATACTCTAGCTTATCTCTCATTGATGAATGAAGCATATTAACTAAGTCTCCACCGTCATCAATAATAATATTACAATTATTCTCAAGAACCATCTTGATATATCTATCATACTCTTCATCAGAACAGCCATAATGAGCAAATACATTAAGACCATCTTTAACAAGTGCTGCGGCTACATCATCCTGTGTTGTAAGAGGATTACTTCCAGTAACAAACATTTCAGCGCCACCTGCTTTTAATACTTTACAAAGATATGCCGTCTTAGCTTCGAGATGAACAGAAAGGGCTATTCTTACTCCCTTAAAAGGTTGCTCTTTCTTAAAATCATCCTCTAATGAACGAAGAAGCGGACAATTCTTTCTTACCCAATCAATCTTATGCTCACCACTAGGTGCCAAATTAACATCTTTTATATCATACATTTTATTTTCCCTCCCATAAATATAAGAAACTATCTAATCAATTCTTTAGGTATTAATTCATAATCAAACATAACCTGTGAATGGTTATCTCTTATAAGCTTTCTTTTTAATACTTCCTTCGTGTCTCTATCATAGGTCACTTTATAGATTTTTGAAACCCTATAATATACTCCATCCTCTTCGGTAAAATGATGGTCTTCTTCTTCTATCTCGTATTTACGCTTAAACCCTCTTTCACTTCGAAGTTCTACAAACAACTTTTCATCTCTAACCCATGCAAGCAATTGAATATTCTGATTCGTATTATTTCTAAATCGAAAATCAATATAATTATAGCTTACACTAGTACCAGCACTAAATGGTACTCTTACTCCACCAGGATCTGCAGCTAAGGCATCTGAGTGATAATGCACTTCTGTAACTTCAATAGGACTATGCAAAATAACAAGATGTAAAGAATTAGCAAGATTACATAAACCTCCGCCTATACCAATAGTAAGGTCATTTCCTTTAATCACTCTTCCCGCCTTAAAACCATTCCTTTTATTAGTCTTTCCAACTGTATTCCAGAAAGAAAACTCTTCTTTAGGTTTTATAATCATACCATTAATCTTAGAGCAGGCAATCATAATATTAGTGGCTTTGTTAATCTGAGACTCAGGATCTATTCCCGGACCTTTCTTAATAAGCGAATTACTTACATTATATACAACATTAGGTAACTCTAGACCGCTTATATTATTACAAAACTTCTTTTTTTGAGTCACATTTTCAATATGACGCTTTGTAACTTCTTTTTTCTCTGAAATCCAATAGTGAACAGGTCCTCTCTCACAAAAAAGTGTATTCTCACCTGCAACAATCCTTCTTAATCCCATAATAACCTCTATAATCTATTACATAACAATAGTTCCCAATCTATGATTATATTTCCTGCTTTTTCTATGAAAGAATAGAATCATCTTCTCAAGCACTCTCTTCTTTCCAATCTTAGTCACACCTGGAATTACAATATAGTGAACAAGAATACTTGCTATTCCAGCTCTATTAGCACCTCTAATGTCAGTAAAAATCTGATCACCTATCATTACCACTTCTTCTTTTTTCATATTAAGCATTTTCAGGGCTTTATAGTAGGATTTTGTCTCTGGTTTTCCAGCTTCTGCAATGTATAAAGCATCAATATTTTTAAGAAACCTAAGAATACGCTCTTCATTGTTATCTGACACCATAACACATTTAAACCCCATATTATTAAGTTCCAAAAACAACTTATCTACCTTTGGATTAGAATCATCTCCATGATGCACAAGAGTATTATCTATATCAAATAATAATCCTTTGTAACCCTTTTCTTTAAGTTTCATAAAATCAATATCATACACACTTTGAACATACTCGTAAGGCATAAGTTCACTAATAATACTCAATCTAATGCTCCTCAATATATGATACAACTTTATCAATCTGCTCATTAAAAGTACCGTCGAATTTATTATCAAAGAAGGCACTTCCAATTGTAAAGGAATGAGGATTTGCTTCTAGTATCTCATCTAATCTATCATAACTATCAACACTTCCCGCCACACAAACAGGACCCTTTACACCATTTGTAACCTCTTTAATAAGCGAAAACGCATCCTTAGTATATCTGTAACCTAAGAGATCAATTCCAAAGGCTCCTTTTTCAATATACTCATTTGCTTCATTAATCATATCTGATGCTTCACCCTCTAATATGGATGGGCGCTTTGTTACTTTACCAACGAAAGGCATATATTTAATATTATGCTTCTTGCATAAATCAAGAATTTTATCTGAAAAAATAGTTCCCATAAGAAAATCGCAGCCACATTCTACTGCCATATTCGCACCTTCTAAGCCTTCTTCTTCTGTGTAAGCCACAACTTCAAGGCCAGTAGTCTTATCATTTTCCTTCATGAAAGTAAATATCTTCTTCATTTCATTAACAGGAAGAGGCTCCTCCTTAAATCCAAAGCATACCGCCTTGGATTCCTTGCATGAATCAAATATCTCATATGCATTTTCTACTGTCATATCGTTATATGTTAACATAACAATCAAATAAGGTTTGTCGCACATATTGTCATGATTTCCTTTCTGATACAATTATACCACTATATATTGTATTCCATAATGTACCTTACTTGCAACACTTTTTTATCCCTTTTTACTATTTTTATTACTAATTGCACTTAAAAAATCAAACAAATACTGCTTCATAAACTCTATCTTTTGTAACTACATCATCATTCTTTAGCTTTTCACCATTTTCATCCTTCCAATAAGCACAGTCTAAAGGCGGTATTATTACTTCATCACCTTCATTTAGCATGTAATTTCTATATAATCTTCCATTAACAATAAACGACAGATTATATTGTTTCTTACTTAATTCTTCATCAATTAATACAGTTACATCGCTTGTAATAGTTCCTATTCCTCCACCAACATGAGTATATTGTTCCTTTACTTTCGCAGATAAAATCCCTTCTTTACTATCAATATTCATATACTCTATCTCAATATTCAAATTATCGTCTCTATCATTCTCATTTCCGTTTATAATCCTCTCCTTAAGCTTTTGCTCGAAGCGTTCCATTAAGACCTTATCACCTTCTTCTTTGTTATCAAACTTGCTATACTCGAGAAAAACTGACTCAAGAGCCTCCTTACTTGCCGAATTAACAGCATTATTTAGTTCCGACTCCCTTTGAGACTTATTAGATATAAGCATTATAGATACAATAATTAAAGTTGCAACTACAGCGGATACTATTGTTATCCATACATATTTCATACATCCTCCTTATCCATCAACCCCAATTGAAATCCACATTCTAGATGACTCACCAGAATCTTTTCTAGCATCCACATATAAATTGAATACACCAGAATCTAGAAACATAATACTATCTTTATCAAAGCAGACCTTCGACGGATTCTCTGCCTTAACAATATCTATATAATCAGCTCCTTTTATAATATCTCTTACTGCATAGGACTTATTCTTTTGTATATCTCTAGCAACATTTACATCTACATCTGTATTAATAATCTCTTTAAACTCTTTGTCTGATTCATAATTTGTATTATCTTCTTTTGCAAAAACATCCTTTGAAAGTTCATCCTTTCCCCATACAAATAATCCAAGTACAATAAATATAATTAGTCCACCTATTGTAAATAGGAGCACCGACTTCCCATATTCTGAAATTATTTCCTTCATTCGCCTATTCCTCCTAATATTAAATCAATAATTAATTTTATCCATATAGTACAGAAGTAAAGTGATTGACATACATTAATAAGAACTGGTACAAAATTACTCCCATCATTAATAAAGTCACACTACCAATCAAAACGCCTACTGCTGCGCCTCCGTATTCTTCTATAATCTCCTTCATTTACAGCCTCCTTATACCATTATGGAATTAATCATCCATAGAAAAATCCCTATTACGGCAAGACCCGAGACAATATATAATATACACTCTCCATAGTCCGATATTATTGTGTTCATATATTCCTCACCACCTTCTTAGTAGAAGAAATTCCGAATACTGGCAATCGATAATCATACTCCAAAGTCATGGTCCCATAGTTTTTATTGTCTTTATTCGAAATAATATCTACATTTAATTTCTTTATTTCTCCACCCGAGGAAGCCACCTCATCCTGACATGCGCTAATCACTTTCGCCGACATATTAGACGCTCTAATCTTCGAGGCCAAATCATTGGCAATATTATTAGCATTTCTTGATACAATGGATGCATATATAAAGTTAATTCCTATAGCAATTGTAGCTATTAAGAAAAACATACCAATATAAGTTTTTATTATCTGTTCCATATTCCCCCCTTGAAAATCTATTAAATATAAAGCTATATTTCTAATCAAATCATTTTGCTCATATAACACACAAGCAACAGTATCATATCCACTAACAGCTTGCAGCCTCCCGTTAATTGAGGTGCAAGAAATAGTGCGTACATTCCAGATGCTGTATCTTCCATCCTAAGCTTTTCTGCTTTATTCATCATCTGCTGGTTTCTTCTTATGATATCTTCTATCTGATCAGAAGCATTGGCGCCTGTACCTTCAGATAATGAAAAAAGCATCTTCATAGCGCTTCTAACCTCTGGCATATTATAATCCTCAAGAAAATTATTGTAAGGCTTCATGCTGGTTGGTTCACTTTTTAATTCTAGAATTAATTTTGCAAGCTCATCCTGCATTAGTCGTGGTGCATCCTTTAAGGACTTAAATATAGCAACTTGTACATTTTCGCTTTGTAATAATAGTGATACCTGAAGTAACCACCTTGGAAATTCTTTCTCAAAGGCTCTCGTAAGCTGCTTTCTTGCAATTCTAATAGAAAGATAATGAGATGATGGCTTCTCCTTATACTTCTGAAACCTCTTATACTTTGAAACCATTATTTCATCACCCTTATTATCTTCTTCAAGAAAATCAACAGATAGCTTTCTATCAGCCAAGTAATATATCCACATATCTAGAAAAATCACTACAAATGTTACAATCTGAGATAGCATTTCACTCCCCACGGAAACATCCATTCTATCGGACATATAGTAAAGCACTGAGCAAAGAATTAAGGAGGTTATTATAGACATTAAAACCAGAACCTTTTGATGTTTTCTAATTTTCATCTGCTCATACACTCTGTCCGCCCACATTCTTCGAGCTTCTAATATAAGTTGCATACAGGAAATATATGCACCACCATTTGCTTCAACCGACAGCGCAAATCCATGCATTGTTTTTAGTCCTTCATACTGATATTCACCACTTATTATTTCTAATGCCTTTCCTTCAACATCACTTTCCTCGTAGGTATCCTTAATATACGTTATTGATTTATTAATAACATCACACATTTTCCCCTTAGGAAAAAGTTCTTTTACATCATATAAAGTGGAAAGTATCTTACCAGTCTTCATAAAAGAATACATAAATTGCTCCATATACACATTTACATCAGAAAACCTCTGTTGCTGATAACGATTATAATTATAATTCCTGATATACAAAGGAAGCATTAGACAAGCGCATATACATAAAGCCACTATAAAAACTGCATCAAGCTGAAAAAACAGTCCAAGAAGAATAGTAAAAACAGCCATCAAAAAATATGTTATTAGCATTTTAGGCAGCGAAAAAACATAGCCATATTTAACTAATTCATCAGATAACTTCTTTTTTTTCATAATATGTGCCTCCCCCTTTCCATACACTTATTTTTTCTTTATTAGCATTATCCTCTTCTAGCACTTCCACCTCTCTATATTCAGGTTCTAGAAGAGGCTTCATATTTATTATGTTCTCTCCATTTTCTCTTGAAAATGTACATATTTGCTCAATATGCCTTCTAGCATAATGCTTACCATTTTCCTTAACATCACACCTCTTAACAAGGACACCAACGTCAACAAATGAATATATATCGTTTTCCATATTACTACTAGAAAGACTCCCTGCCATGTTAAGCATTCTATCTGGAATCTTCCTTACATCATCTGTATGCAAGGTTGTAATTCCTCTAACGCCAGTAGAGAAGCACTCCATAAGATAGATAACTTCATTAGATCTTACTTCTGATAGCATAATCCACTTAGGATTGAGCCTAAGACATGTCTTTATGGCCTTAGAGTAATCTACAATGTCATTTACTTTCAGCTCTATACAATCCTTACCTTCATTAATCAGGCTATAATGCCACTCAGCATTGTCCTCAATTGTAATCACCCTATCTTCTTTATCAATATACTTTGAAAAGAATTTCGCACACTCAGTCTTACCAGCCCCTGGTTCACCACAAAACACAATATTTTTCTTATCTCTAATACATTCCTTTAAGAATTCTAATGTTGCTTTACTGCAAAACCCTGTAGATATCATGGACTGTTCCGTAAGTCTAACACTTGGAAGGGACTTTCTAATGCAGAAAGTCCTTCCCGACATTGCGATTGACTCATGAACAATTGTTATCCTAAGAAAATCCGTCTCCGCTTCTAGAACAGGATATTGCTTATTAAAGGGCTTGCTTACTGCATTAGACACCCTTGCTGAGAATTGTTCTACAAAATCATCGCTTATACCAATTTCCTCTAATTCTCTAGAATTGTCACTATATGTAAGCCATAGGGCGCTACCATTATAGTCAATATCCGTAATATCATCGTCGCTTACAAAGGGATATAGCACTCCGAAAAAATCAGATGTCTCTTCAATTAAGTTTTTATTCTTCAATTATTTCCTCCTCTTCATTAACAAATAACTACATACCTCCTTTTGCCTTTGTAAAAAATGTTGAAACGAGATTAGAAAACTCTCTTCCAACAATACCCTCGTCCTGGGAGCCTATTACAAATGTAACAACAGCAACAAGTGCAATAATTGCAATAACTGTTATTAGTGCAGGACCATATTCTTTGAGAATATCTTGCATAAAAACACCTCCTTTCGGTAGTTTCTACGCCTTAAATTACAATATGAGAAAAACATAGCTATGATAATAGCTACTACGAGCTGATAGCTCTCTTGACATGTTAATAAGATAACACTTCTTATTCGAACTATCAATCGAACAAATTATTAAATTTTTATTAACTTTTATTTAAAATATGGTATTATAAATAAGTATTTTTATTTATAGAAAGAAGGTAGAAAAATGGCTCAAAATCCAATAGTAACAATTAAAATGGATTCGGGTAAAGAGATAAAAGCTGAACTTTATCCAGATATTGCACCAAACTCAGTTAACAACTTTATCAGCTTAATTAAATCAGGATTTTATAATGGAGTTGGATTCCACAGAGTTATTCCAGGCTTTATGATTCAAGGTGGGGATCCTGATGGAATAGGAACAGGCGGTCCTGGATATTCAATAAAAGGTGAGTTTAGTAGTAATGGATTCAAAAATGACTTAAAACACACGGAAGGTGTACTATCTATGGCTCGTTCCATGATGCCAAATAGCGCCGGAAGCCAATTTTTCATTATGCATAAGACAAGTCCACATCTAGATGGCGACTATGCCGCATTTGGTAAAGTTATAGAAGGACTAGAAGTAGTTGATGAAATCGCAAACGTAGAAAGAGATTATAACGACATGCCTCTAGAACCACAGGTTATGATTGAAGTAACTGTTGATACATTTGGCACAGACTATCCTGAGCCTGAGAAGTGTTAGATAACACACTATTCATTTGATTTTAAAATATGTCTGTGAATAATTCCCACAAGGCGATTTTCTTCATGAGCCGGTGGGAGATTATTCACAGACACAAATATTTATAAAAAGGAAAAAAGAATTATGAAACAAGGTTTTGACAATGATAAATATTTAAAAACTCAATCTGAGCATATTATTGAAAGAATTAATAAATTCGACAATAAGCTTTATCTTGAATTTGGTGGAAAGCTTCTTGATGACTACCATGCCACAAGAGTTCTTCCAGGTTTTAAGGCAGATTCCAAGCTTCAAATGCTTATGCAACTTAAGGATAAAGCAGAAATTGTTATGGTGGTATCTTCAGAGGATATTGAGAAAAACAAAGTTAGAGAAGACCTGGGAATTACATACGATAACGATGTAATTAGACTTGTAAAAGAATTCCAGAATCGTGGACTCTATGTAGGTAGTGTAGTTCTTACAAAATACACAAACCAAAGAGCAGCAAATCTCTTTGCATCAAGACTAGAGAAAATGAATATCAAAATATACCATCACTATCTAATTCCTGGATATCCTAACGATGTCACAACAATAGTAAGTGATGATGGATTTGGCAAGAATGATTTTATCGAGACAGAACGTCCTCTTGTAGTTGTAACTGCTCCAGGTCCTGGAAGCGGTAAAATGAGCACTTGTCTTTCTCAGCTATATCATCATAACAAACGTGGTCTAAGAGCCGGATATGCAAAGTTCGAGACATTTCCAATCTGGAATTTACCACTAGAACATCCAGTTAACTTAGCATACGAAGCAGCCACTGCAGATCTTAATGATATCAATATGATTGATCCATTTCATATGTCTAAATATGGAGTATCAACCGTAAACTATAATAGAGATATTGAGATATATCCTGTATTAAATGCTATATTTACGGAAATATATGGTGAAAGCCCTTATGCTTCTCCTACTGATATGGGTGTTAATATGGCTGGAAACTGCATTATCGATGATGAAGCCTGCTGTGAAGCTTCAAAGCAAGAAATAATAAGAAGATATTATGAAGCAATCACAGGCGTGGCAGAAGGAAAGCGTGAGAAGTCTGAAGTAAATAAAATAGAACTTCTAATGAGTCAGCTAAACCTTAATGTTAGAGATAGAGCTGTGGTTACTCCTGCGCTTAACAGAGAGGAAAAGACTGGAAAGCCTGCTACGGCAATAGAACTTCCAAATGGAAAGATTATCACAGGAAAAACAGGTGATTTACTAGGACCATGTTCTGCTGCTCTTGTAAATGTATTAAAAGAATTAGCAGGAATTGATCACGATATTAAAATCCTTTCTCCTGAATCAATTGCTCCTATACAAAAGCTTAAAACAAACTACCTAGGAAGCAAAAACCCCCGCCTTCACACAGACGAGGTATTAATTGCATTATCCGCTACAGCAGCAACAAATGAAGATGCTGCTAAGGCTTTATCTCAACTTCCTAATTTGAAAGGCTCACAGGTTCATTCAACTGTACTGCTATCTTCTGTTGATAAACAGGTATTCAAGAAATTAGAATGTAATGTTACATACGAGCCAAAGAACTGGAATATCTAGAGCCTGTCAAAGAAGCCCTGACTATCGCTTATATCATAGTTAGCTCCGTTAAATGTGAATACAGTAGGCGATTGAAATGTTATAAGGGCATCACTTCCTGTATTTCTATTAATCGTCAAAGTATATTCAGCTGGTGTTACTTCTACGGAAGAAACATCAGCTATTTTTATTTTCTTTAAACCATCCCAAATAGCATTTATCTCATTTGGATCAGTAATTACTGTTGTATTTCCATTCTTAATTACAGAAATACGAGTAATAGGATTAGATGCAAGATTTGCATCTAATGCATATAAATTCTGATCATTGCAGAATTGCAAAAATGTGTTATTTGGCATAACTCCAACTACTTTTTCCTGTTTTTCTTCTTTTTGTTCACCTGGCTCTCCATACTTTATTGTCATAACAAGACCAAATATTAATCCTCCTATCAAAAGCACAAATGCAATTACCAAAACAATCCAAAAAGCCTTCTTCTCTAGTACGTTTCCCATTATTAAATGCTCCTTTAATTATTTATTTTCATTATTCTTGCTTCATAAGGCGCAAGTTTACTGCTATAAATATAGCCATATTCAGATCTGTAATTATCATCACAACTACTGTATATCATCTCGTATTCACTATGATAACTGTAGCTATCCATGTATTCCTCTCCCAAATTACAATCAATAATATATATATCATCTCCCAGACTTCTCTTATATACAAATCTGTCCTGAGATTTATCAAGTACTTCAAAACCTCCATAAGCAAAAGCCTTGTTTTCTGCCCGAAGTTTAATCAGCATTTTATAAAGCTGTGTAATCTCTTCTCTAGGCTTTTGCTGTACCTTTTCATGATACTTTGGAATATTCTCATTCCAAGGAAGAAGCACACGTCCATGTTCCCTTGTGGCAGTTAGAATTGTTCCAAATACCTCATTAGGAGCCTCACCATTATCTACATGTTCTCTGTAGTAATTCTTCGACTCAACATCTGTAATTTCTTGCATTGACGTAAACTTATAATTAGTAAGCCCCATTTCATCACCCTGATATATAAAAGGCGTACCTCTTAAAGTAAATTGCATAACAGCAAGGAGTTTCTCAACAGGCTCTATAAACTCTGTATTCTTCGTAACTTTACTTACCATCTTAGGATTATCATGATTATTATAGAAAATGCTCATATAACACTGATTTCCATAGTTTTGTATCCAGTCTATCATATAATCTCTATAATAATTAAGGTCATACTCATAATCAGCAAATCTATCATGACCTGGAGTCTCAAGATGGTCAAAAGAGAATATCATATTGAGCTCTTCTCTCTCTTTTGCAGTAAGAAGACGTGCCTGTTCCATACCAAGTCCTGGTGTCTCCCCTACAGAAAATGCGTCATATTTCTTAAATGTATTCTCATATATCTCATGTAAGAATTCATTAAGTCTAGGACCATAATAGTATTTCTCAACACCCATAAATCCCATAAGCTCACCAATGGTTGTATCCCCATCAGGAAGACCAGGAGCCTTGGAAATATAATTAATAACATCCATTCTGAATCCATCAACACCCTTTTTTAACCAGAAGTTAATCATATCATAGATGTCACGGCGCATATCTTCGCATTCCCAGTTTAGGTCCATTTGCTTCTTAGAAAAAAGATGAAGCGCCCACACATCTTCCTTTTCATAATAGTTCCAAGCACTTCCAGAAAAGAAACTAACCCAGTTATTAGGCGGAATCATATTATTCATTATTTCATCAAAATCAATCTCTTCTCCTGATTTAGCTCGCTCGATTAGTTCTTTTCTAACTTCAGCTCCCTCTCTAATATAGTAATACTTTCTATATGGGCTTTCTGGACTCTTAAGAGCTTCTTTAAACCATTTATGCTCATCAGATGTGTGATTGACTACCAAGTCCATTATAAGCTTCATATGACGCTTATGAAGCTCATTTAACAGGGTATCGAAATCCTCCATAGTACCAAACTCATTCATTATCTTATAATAATCTCTAATATCATAACCATTATCATCATTAGGAGAATCATAGATAGGTGAAAGCCAAAGAGCGTCAACTCCCAAATCTTTTAGATAATCAAGCTTACTTATAATTCCTGGAATATCTCCTATTCCATCCCCGTTTGAATCACAAAATGTCCTAGGATATATCTGATATATTGTAGCCTCTTTCCACCAGGCAGGCTCTATAGCCGAGATACTAGGCTCCACTTTGTCTTTTTCTATGTTAATAAGGTCAATTAATGCCTCATAGAAAGATGGATTAATCTTAGATTTCGTAATGGTTTTCAGGTGTTTTAGCTTCACCCAGCCCAACTTCTTAAAAGCATCCTCATCAATTCCTAATTGTAGTAGCAACTTAGCTATTGCGTCATGTCCAACTGGTGTATTATATATTTCATTCAATGTGCTGTTCTTTGTAATCATATGCGTCTCCCCCACTATTATAGTTTTCATATATGAAATACATTTTATAGTTATTTATACTTTTATTCTTTTACTGATATTCTATACCCTTTTATACTTTTTTTGCAAGATGTTAAGTCTATCCTATCCATATTACTATAGTGTTGTTAGGCAGGAGTTTCACAAATGAATTATAAAAAGAAAACTCCCGGCAGGGATGCCGAGAGTAGATGCTCATTGCCTGGACGGCAAATTGAGCATCGGTTTCTGTCATGTTTCAAATATACTTACTTTATTTCACTATGAAATTCCTGAAGTGACTTAACAGATTCTTCTGTATTAGTCTTAATATAGTGAATTCCTTGTGCAGTAGCTCTTGCTGCTGCCATAGTAGTCATATAAGGTACTTGGGCTTTAATAGCAGCCTTTCTAAGGTAACTATCATCATTAACACATTCCTTACCAACAGGAGTATTAACAATTAAGTCAATATCACCATTAGTAATCATATCCTTAATATTAGGACGGCCTTCATATAATTTTTTGACCTTTGTTGCAGGAATGCCTGCTTCTACAATTAAGTCATATGTACGACCTGTACCAAGAATCTTGAATCCATCTTCATGGAATTGCTTAGCAATTTCAACAACTTCTGGTTTATCCTTATCATTTACAGAGATAAGAACTGTTCCTTCAAGTGGAAGCTTAGATTGAATTCCCTCTTGAGCCTTGTAGAAAGCCTCACCATATGAAGGACTAATACCAAGTACTTCACCAGTTGAACGCATCTCAGGTCCAAGTACTGGGTCAACTTCTGGGAACATATTGAATGGAAATGCCGCTTCCTTAACGCCGTAGTTAGGAATCTTTCTTTCCTTCATGCCAACAATTGGTGATGGATTGCCAGTAAGCTCTGATGTAATGATATCAGTTGCAAGAGGCACCATTCTTATATTACATACCTTAGATACAAGAGGGACTGTACGAGATGCTCTAGGATTAGCCTCTAATACATACACCTTGCCATTCTCGATGGCATATTGCATATTCATAAGGCCTCTTACATTCATCTCAACTGCAATTCTTCTTGTGTATTCCTTAATAGTCTTAACATTTTCTTCAGAAATATGAGCAGAAGGAATAATACATGCTGAGTCTCCAGAGTGAACACCTGCAAGTTCGATATGCTCCATAACAGCAGGAACATAAGCATTAGTTCCATCAGATATAGCATCTGCTTCACATTCAAGTGCGTGATTTAAGAATCTATCAATAAGTATTGGTCTATCAGGTGTTACACCAACTGCAGCATTCATATATTCTACAAGTGTCTCTTCATCATATACGACTTCCATTCCACGACCACCAAGAACATATGAAGGTCTAACCATAACTGGATAACCTATTCTATTAGCAATTTCCTTAGCTTCATCTACATCAACAGCCATTCCAGATTCAGGCATTGGAATTTCCAGCTTATCCATCATAGCTCTAAATTGATCTCTATCTTCTGCAAGATCAATAACTGCAGGAGAAGTACCAAGAACCTTAACACCATTTTCTTCAAGCTGTGCAGCTAAGTTAAGTGGTGTCTGACCGCCAAACTGTGCAATAACACCAAGTGGTTTCTCTTTATTGTAAATGCTAAGAACATCCTCAAGTGTAAGTGGCTCAAAGTAAAGCTTATCAGATGTATCATAGTCTGTTGATACAGTCTCTGGGTTACAGTTAACAATAATTGTCTCAAAGCCAAGCTTCTTAAGAGCTTTTGCCGCATGAACACAACAATAGTCAAACTCAATACCCTGACCAATTCTGTTAGGTCCACCACCAAGAATCATAATCTTCTTGTTATCTGATACCACATCCTTGTCCTTGGCATTATATGTAGAATAATAATAAGCTGCATCCTTTGTTCCGCTAACATGAACACCTTCCCAGGCTTCTTCTACACCAAGTTCAATTCTCTTATTTCTTACCTTGGCTTCATCAACATCTAGAATCTGGCTTAAGTATTTATCAGAGAAACCATCCTTCTTAGCTTTGATTAGAAGTTCATCACTTGGAAGAGAACCCTTAGACTCAGCTAATTCTTCCTCTTCTTCTACAAGTTCTTTCATCTGCTCAATGAAATATGTCTTAACCTTAGTAATCTCGAATATCTCATCAACAGTCGCTCCTTTTCTAAGAGCTTCATACATAATAAAGTGTCTCTCAGAAGAAGGTGTAATTAACATCTGAAGTAATTCTTCTTTAGACTTAGTATCGAAATCCTTAGCGTGACCAAGGCCATATCTACCTATCTCAAGGGAACGAATAGCTTTCTGGAAAGCTTCCTTGTATGTCTTACCAATAGACATAACTTCTCCAACAGCCTTCATCTGTGTACCAAGCTTGTCTTCAACACCCTTGAATTTCTCAAATGCCCAACGTGCAAACTTAATAACAACATAGTCTCCGTCAGGAACGTATTTATCTAATGTACCATACTTACCACACTCAATGTCTTTAAGTGTAAGACCGCAGGCAAGCATAGCTGATACAAGAGCAATTGGAAATCCCGTTGCTTTAGAAGCAAGTGCTGATGAACGGCTTGTTCTAGGATTAATCTCAATAACAACTATTCTATCTGATACAGGGTCATGGGCAAACTGTACATTTGTTCCACCGATAACCTGAACCTTATCTACAATCTTATATGCCTGCTCCTGTAATCTCTTCTGAACTTCTTCAGAGATTGTAAGCATTGGAGCTGAACAGAAGGAATCTCCTGTATGAACACCAAGTGGGTCGATATTCTCAATAAAGCAAACAGTAATCATATTGCCTTCTGAATCACGAACAACCTCAAGCTCTAACTCTTCCCATCCAAGGATAGACTCTTCTACAAGAACCTGACCTACAAGTGAAGCCTGAAGACCTCTCTTACATACAACTTGTAATTCTTCCTTGTTGTATACAAGACCGCCACCAGCGCCTCCCATTGTATAGGCAGGACGAAGAACAACAGGATATCCTAATTCATCAGCAATTGATAATGCTTCATCAACAGTATATGCAACTTGTGAGCGAGCCATTTCGATGCCAAGAGAATTCATTGTTTCCTTGAACTCAATTCTATCTTCACCACGTTCAATAGCATCAACCTGAACACCGATTACCTTCACATTATACTTATCAAGCACTCCTGCTTTATTTAACTCTGAACATAAATTAAGTCCTGATTGTCCTCCCAAGTTAGGAAGTAAAGCATCCGGACGTTCTTTAGCAATAATCTGCTCTAATCTATCTACATTTAAAGGCTCAATATATGTAACATCAGCTGTCTCTGGATCTGTCATAATTGTTGCAGGGTTAGAATTAACTAGCACAATCTCATATCCAAGCTTCTTAAGAGCTTTACAAGCTTGAGTACCAGAATAATCGAATTCGCAAGCCTGACCAATTATAATAGGACCAGAACCAATTATAAGAACTTTATTAATATCTTCGCGTTTTGGCATAATATATCTCCTTCTTCTTTTTTTACTCTATCATATCTATTATAGAGATATTGCACTTTAGATACAAGTATTTTTTGAAGTTCATTTGGGTGACGAGAAGACAACCCATGCCCCATATGTTAACAATAGCATTTGTACAGCACGTAAGGCAATAGATCTTTGTAAGCAGGGAGAGTTCCCTCGCACCTTTCTTCTATCTTGTATCCTTTTGAAGCAAGATAATCCAATATGCTGGTATCATCTTCTTTAAGTATTACCCACACAGTTTTATCTTCAGGAATATTTATCTCTTTTTGAACATCTATATTAGGTGATAGTTCATGCCATTCTTGGAATTTCTCTGCCGACAGATACTCCTCTGTAATAACAGCTTCATTTTTAGGCTCATATACCGACAAGACAGACAAGGAATGAGCGTTATCATGGAAGATAATATCATCATCCTTTACTTCGTTTTTCATTGAATCATATATTGTGGAATTCTTATCTATATATTTCCATCTAAATTCTCCGTAGTAGTTATATATCAATAATAGAACACCAATAATTGCTGTGGCAATATCTATCTTATTGTCCTCTTCTCCAAGAAATGTGAATACTACAAATAACCACAGACAAGGAATAACAACAGCAATGTAGCGCTCGATAAATACAGGCGTAATTATTATGGATAACAAAACTCCACCTAATATATAGCCAAAGAAAACTATTAGATTAAGTATGGCAAATTTAAATGTTTTTATCTTCTTTCTTCTAATTATTAGTAGAACAATAGCAGCGCATACTATAAGGGCATAAATAATGGCAACAAAACCTGAGAAATCGCCAAATACGAATTCGGCATATTCTCCCAAGTCCTCAAAGGTAAATGCTTCTATCCAATAATCCTCTCTTACGCTTTCTAATTGACTAAAGAATACAGCTAGCCATGGAATATAAATAATAACTGTACCGACATTAGCAATAAGCCATTTTAAAGCTCGTTTTTTTACGTCAACCTTTGTAATTAAAATGTTAATTATAAGACATATAGCGACAATCATTACAGCCATGCCAGCAAAGTAATGAGTATATGCTGCTAAAGCATTAACAATACAGAATAAAACCCAAAGTATAGTATTGTCTTTTCTAGCAAGCTTATAGGCAATTATAACGCTACATACAACGAATAATTCACACCAAGAATACATTCTAATCTCAGTAGAATAAATAAGAATACTCGGTGCAGCGCACATTATAACCATAGATAGGATACCGGCTTTAGAATTTATCTCCTTAGTGGTAAATAAACCGACTATAAGTATCATTACAAGGAACGGAATAATTGATGCAATACGATACACAATCATATGTTTTCCTGCAACAAAGACAAATAATTTCAATATAAAATAGTATAAAGGTGGATGCACATCGATAGACGTAAAGTGTATTATTTCATCAAGAGAATGGTCCATCATGTGAATGGAAAATGACTCATCAAGCCATATTTCTTCACCGAAACCCAATATCACTATTAATACTGCAAGAATAATATATACTATAATAAATCCAACCTTGGTTTTTGTATTCATAATTAACCTTTCTGGTATTTGATAGCGTAAATATATGTTGCAAAGTATATAACGGCAGCCACAATTACAATAACTGGGCCTGTTGCAATGTTAACAAAGTATGAAATAAATAGTCCAAGCAGTCCCGAGAAAAGTGAAAATACTATTGCATAAACTGTATATTCTCTCATATTCACAGAAATGTTACGACTACTTGCCGCAGGTAAAATCAAAAGTGCGTTGATTAGTAGAAGTCCTACCCATCTTATTGATAACATTACAGTAATAGCAATTATAACAGCAAATATGTCTTCTATAAGCTGCACATTTATTCTATGGCTTCTAGCAACAGTTGGATTAATACTAATAGCATTTAACTTATTAATAGCAATACAGAAAAATACTATAACAACAACAAATATTATAAGTAGATATAATATTTCCATTCTGGAAATGCTTAATATGTCACCCACAAGAAGTGACGAATATTCACTAAAATTTCCTCCAAAAGAAAGGACGGCAAGACCAATTGCAGTTGCCACACTTGCAAATACTGAAATAATAGTATCAACATTTTCAGGATTGCGCTTCTTAATATGATTAAGAAGAATTGCAAATACAACTGCAAATATAACCATAGATATGGTTGTATTAACAATACCACAAATTACACCAACTGCGATACCTGTAAATGCAGTATGACCTAAAGCATCTGAAAAAAATGCCATTCTCTTCTGTACTATCATTGTTCCAAGAAGCGCAAATAATGGTCCTATTATAAGTATTGCAAGAAGTGCATTAATCATAAAATCATAGGAGAATAAACTTATAAAACTACTCATGCTTACCTCCTTTATATGATGCATCAAAAGGTTCTTCCTTTTCATTTACAATATTCTTAGATTCTATTTTTACAGAATCTTCCATTCTAGAATCACTTAAATCTTCAAAATCACCTAGTTTAAATCCGCCAAATGTATCGTCAAAAGATTTTGTTTTATATACTTCATGAGGACTTCCAGCGGCAATAACACTTTTGTCAAGAAGAAGAACGTTATCAGCATATTTATATACATACTCCAAGTCATGACTGACAATCAGTATTGCCATATCATAGTTTTCCTTTAAGAACTTCATCTTCTCATAGAATAATCTCATACCACTGCTATCAATACCAGAGACAGGTTCATCAAGTATTATTAACTTAGGTTCATCATAAATTGCCATAGAAAGAAGGACACGTTGAAGTTGCCCACCAGAGAGAGTTCCAATAGGCTTATCTATTAGGTCCTCTGCATCAAATACAGATAAAGCCTTAAGTATCTTCTCATTAATTTTCTTACTTCTAAAAAGAACAGGAACATCAAAGCAAAAGCTTGTAAATAAATCATATACTGACATAGGAATTGACTTGTCAATATTAAGATTCTGGGGAACATATCCTATCTTAAGATTCTTCTTACTTCCACTTTCAGTATTCCTATATTCAATTTGACCTGTATGCTTAACTTCACCTAATAGAGCCTTTACAAATGTGGATTTGCCACCACCATTCTTTCCAATAATTGCAGTTATTGTACCACAATGTACATGAAGGTTGATACCAGAAAGTACAATATTATCTCCAAAGCTAACACCTAAATCTTTGACTTTAATACAACACAGCCCACAGGCTTGTTTTTTTATCTTAGCAAATCTCGTCACTTTAACGCCCCTTTCAGTAACTCGATATTAGACTTCATACCATTAATATATGCATCCTTATCATAGTCGCCTCGAATAATAGTATTAAGATAAATGGTCTTTGCATCCGTCTCTTTCATAACAGCATTTGCCATTTTTTCACCATATTCTTTCTCAGCAATTATCAAAGGCACATTCTCACTTTTTATAATATCAATCGTGCTTGCTAATTCCCCTGCACTAATATCCTTTTCTTCATCTAAATCAAGAACCCCTTTGACTTCAAGTCCAAAATCATCTGCTAGATACTCATAAGCTTCTGAAAATAACATAACGTTATTTCCCTTTAATGAATCATCTTCTGTATTCAGAATTTCGTTTAATTTATTTATATACTTTGCAGAATTTTCCTGATATATAGAAGCATTTTCAGGATTAGCCTCACACAATCCTTTAGTAATATTCTCCACCTGTTGTATATGATTCTTAATGCTCATCCACACATGTGCATTATCATCTTCTATTTCAATTCCCTGTGATGAATCTATGACCTTTAATGTAGGATATTTCTCCACAACATCTTTTAAAAACTCCTCCATTCCACCACCATTAACAACAAATACATCTGCTGTTGATAGAAGCTTCATATCCTCAGTTGTAAGCTGATAATCATGAAGACATCCTGTCTTAGGTTCAGAAAGATTCTTCAAATTTACATCTGCACCTTCCACTATATTCATAGTCGCAATATACATTGGATAGAAGGATGTAACAATTGTAAATTTATCTTCTTTTACTTCCTTTTCTTCATTTGACTTAGTGGTATTAATGCTTATTGCAATTATTGCAACCCCTATGGCTGTTAGAATCAGCAGCATAATTACAACAAATATTATTTTCTTAGATTTATTCATTTATATTCCTCTTATTGTTTTCCAACACTTGATCACAGAAATCAAGAATAATATCCCTTCCAGCTTTTGTTTTAGAAGAAAATGGTACAATAATGGTTTCAGAAGACGCTCCAAGCCCCTCTCTTACCTGCTTAATATGCTTATCAACCTGACTTCTCTTAAGCTTATCAACTTTCGTTGCGATAATTACTGGATCAAAGCCCATATATTCAATCCACTCAAACATTTGCTTATCATTTGCTGAAGGTTTATGACGAATATCTATTAACAAGAAAACAACAGAAAGCATTTTAGAAGAATTTAAGTAATTTTCAATCATTTCTCCCCAATGCTTCTTCTCCGCTTCTGATACCTTCGCGAAACCATAACCTGGCAAATCTACAAAATAAATTTCTTTATTAATATTGTAAAAATTAATTGTCTGTGTCTTTCCAGGCTGCGAGGATGTTCTAGCTAAAGATTTACGATTCATAAGACAATTAATAAGCGAACTTTTCCCAACATTAGATTTCCCTGCAAAAGCTAGCTCTGGCAGGGAATTCAAAGGGAGCTTGCTAGTTGGTCCACATACTAATTCAAGCTCAACATTTTTTATTTTCATTATGCAGTCTCTTTCTTTTCTGAAATCATCTTAACTTCTGCTTCCTTCTTATCAATAAGAAGTAAGTTATCATCAACCATTTCCTTGGTTATAACTACATTTTTTATAGAATCATCAGATGGCATCTCATACATTGTATCCATCATAACATTTTCCATAATAGCACGAAGTCCTCTTGCACCAGTTTTACGCTCAATAGACTTCTTGGCTATCTCTGTAAGGGCATCATCTTCAAAATCAAGTTCTACATCATCTAATTTGAAAAGTGCTCTATACTGCTTAACAAGACTGTTTTTAGGCTCTTTAAGAATCCTAACCATAGCTTCTTCATCTAACTGATCTAAAGCAACATTTACAGGTACACGTCCGATAAACTCTGGAATAAGACCAAACTTAACAAAGTCATCTGGTAGAACTCTCTTAAATGTATCCCCTACATTAGTTGCACTCTTCTCTTTAACTACACCATTAAATCCAATTGACTTAGTATCAAGACGAGCTTCTATTATCTTGTCGAGTCCTTCAAATGCACCACCACAGATAAACAGAATATTGGTTGTATCAATCTGAAGAAGTTCTTGATGAGGATGTTTTCTTCCACCCTGTGGAGGAACTGACGCAACAGTACCTTCAAGAATCTTAAGAAGTGCCTGCTGTACACCTTCACCAGATACATCCCTTGTAATAGAGACATTCTCAGACTTCTTAGTAATCTTGTCAATTTCATCAATATAAATTATTCCAAGTTGAGCCTTTTCAATATCATAATCAGCAGCTTGTATAATCTTAAGAAGTATATTCTCAACATCTTCTCCAACATAACCTGCCTCAGTAAGTGATGTTGCATCTGCTATTGCAAATGGAACTCCAAGTATCTTAGCAAGGGTCTGGGCAAGATATGTCTTACCAGAACCTGTAGGGCCTAATAGAAGCACGTTACTCTTCTGAAGTTCAACGCCAAGCTCTTCTTCCTTTGCAAGGACTCTTTTGTAGTGATTATATACCGAAACAGAGAGAACCTTCTTAGCTTCTTCCTGTCCAATTACATACTCATCTAGAAAAGCCTTTAGTTCTTTTGGCTTAAGCAAATTGATGTCACTTTTCTCAATTTTAGCTTCATCCTTGAAACCATCGAAATTCATATATTGCTCGTCAATAATTTCAGCGCAACCAAGCACGCAATTATCACAAATATATAAACCATTCTCGCTTTCCATTAGGATTTTAACCTGGTTAGCTGTTCTTCCACAAAAAGCGCATCTTTGAACATCATTTCCATTCTTACCGGTTGTTCTTGCCATGTCATATTCCCTTCTAATCAATGTAAATGCCTATACAATACCACATTTATAATTTACATATAAATTCACAATAAGGGCGGCAAATGCCACCCCTTTCAATTATTCTCTGTTAGTTATAATACTATCAACAAGACCATAATCAAGTGCTTCTTTGGCGTCCATCCAATGATCTCTCTCTGTATCTTCTGCAACTTGTTCCACTGGCTTGCCAGTATTATCAGCCAAAATCTGATTCAACTTCTTCTTAGTCTTAAGGATATTCTCAGCAGCAATCTGAATCTCTGTAGCTTGTCCTTTAGCACCGCCTGAAGGCTGATGAATCATAATTTCTGCATTAGGAAGCGCATATCTCTTTCCCTTAGCACCGCCGGCAAGGAGGAATGCTCCCATTGAAGCAGCCATACCTATACATATAGTAGATACATCACACTTAATATATTGCATAGTATCATAAATCGCCATACCAGCTGTAACCATTCCACCTGGAGAATTAATATACAGATGAATATCTTTACTTGGGTCTTCTGACTCAAGGAAAAGCATCTGTGCAACCACAAGACTTGCTGTAGTCTCATTAACTTCTTCCCCAAGGAAAATAATCCTATCTTTTAACAAGCGAGAATAAATATCATAAGATCTTTCTCCTCTGCTGTTTTGCTCAATGACATAAGGTATTGTAGCCATATCTAAACCCTCCTATACCTTCAAAATTACTATTTATCTTCTTCAGCTTTCTTTGTAGTCTTCTTAGCTGTAGTTGATTTCTTAGAAGTAGTTGACTTCTTTGTTGTAGTCGACTTCTTTGTAGTTGTCTTTTTCTCTTCTTTATCAGAATCTTTCTTAGTTGTAGTTTTCTTAGTTGTAGTCTTCTTAGCTGTAGTTTTCTTAGCAGTTGTCTTCTTTTCTTCTTTACCTTCTGCCTTATCAGCTTTCTTTGTAGAAGACTTCTTAGGTGCTGCCTTCTCTTTAGCATTTTCCATAATAAGATCAACAGCTTTACCAATAGCTACATCTTTCTTAATATTATCTTTCTCTGTATCTGGAATAACATCCTTGATTTCCTCAAGCTTCATTCCATACATAGTAGCCATCTCTTCTAACTTTTTGTCAATATCTTCTTCTGTAATCTCAAATTTCTCAACATCTGCTATCTTCTCAAGCACAAGACTAGTCTGAATTCTCTTAACTGCTTCAGGCTTCATCTGTTCTTCAAATCTCTCTTTAGTCATACCTGTGAATTGCATATATTGATCAAGCGTAAGACCTTGTTGAGCCATACTTTGAGCAAATTCCTGCATCATCTGTTGAACCTGCTGCTCAACCATAGCATCTGGAATATCCATCTTTGAATCATCAACAACCTTTGCTACAGCTTCATCTTCTTTAGCTCTTGTTGCCTCTGTCTCTTTTCTAGATAAAATATTCTCTTTAACTTTCTTCTTATAGTCAGCGACAGTATCACATTCGTCGTCAACATCCTGTACGAACTCATCATCTAGCTCTGGAAGCTCTGTAGTCTTAACTTCCTTGATGTTTACTTTGAATGTAGCTTCTTTACCAGCTAAATCCTTAGCCTGGTATTCTTCTGGGAATGTAACCTTAACTTCTACTTCATCTCCTGCCTTAGAGCCAATTAATTGCTCTTCAAATGTATCAACAAAAGAATGAGAACCAATTTCGAGATCGAAGTCTTCACCTGTTCCACCTTCGAACTTCTCGCCATTCATAGAACCTTCGAAATCAATCTTGGCTACATCACCATTTTCAATAGCTCTTTCAACTGTTACAGTTCTTCCATTCTTCTCAAGTTCTCTATTAATCTCTTCGTTTACTTCATCATCTGTAACTTCAACATCAACCTTTGTTACAGTAACGCCTTTGTATTTACCAAGTTCAACATCTGGCTTAACAGCTACTGTTGCAGTAAAAATAAACTCTTTACCTTTTTCAATTTGAACTACATCAATTTCTGGCTGAGATACAATCTCAAGACCACTCTCATCATAAGCCTTAGGATATTCTTCCTGAAGAATAAAGTTAGCAGCATCCTCGTAGAACACTTCAACGCCATATGTCTTCTCAATCATGAATTGAGGCACTTTGCCCTTTCTAAAACCAGGCATTGAAATAGAATTCTTCTGCTTGTTATATGCTTTCTTAATGGCCTTGTCTAACTTACTAGCTTCAACTGTTACAGTCATTTTAGCCATATTTTTCTCAAGATTTTCAACTGTTACGCTCATGTCGTTTTATTCCTCCTTATTAACAAGTAAACGCATAATTATTGTTTTTTATGCGCCACATAGCATACTTGTTTGCACAATCTTGTAAATTATAGCATAGAGTGAGATAAAGTTCAAATTTTATTGATTATATATAATCTTTTTAGCCATTTCATCTGCAGCTTCTTCACCCTTCAAATACTTTAAAATAGCAAGAGCAAAGTCAATAGCTGTTCCCATGCCACGACTAGTAATAACATTTCCATCTGTTACAACACTATCAGTTACATATGTTGATTTTGTAAATGCTTCTTCAAAGCCAGGATAACTTGTAACTTTCTTGCCATTAGCAATACCGTTCTTTCCTAGAATACTTGGAGCTGCACATATTGCAGCAATAAGCTTACCAGAATTAAACTGTTTCTTCAAAGCATTCTGCACTAGCGTATTAGATTCAAGATTAGTAGTACCTGGCATTCCTCCTGGAAGAACTATTCCATCATAATCAAGACTATTTCTTTCTGTCATCAAATGATCTGCTTTAAATTCTATTCCATGAGAACCTTTTATGGTAAGGCTATCGCTAATAGAAAGCATTTCTATCTTGATACCTGCTCTTCTAAGAATATCAACAACAGTTAATGCCTCAATCTCTTCACATCCGTCCGCCATACAAATTGCAATATTACTCATAATCTTTCCTCCTAACTCATCCTATGATGTTACTATTTGTGTGGTGATAGTTTTATACCAGCACCTAGTAAGGAAATATACATTTATAGCTGGTATTTCTTCGCTAAGAATCTGTAAGTTATTGACGTAAACTTCTCTATGTAACGCAAGGCGGGAACCGGTGCTCGATCCTCCATCCGGTCGGCTCGCACCTATTTCCAGCATCCTTGCTGGAAATTTCCCTCGATTCATCAATAACTAACATATTCTAAGCTCGAAATAATGCTATAAATGTATATTCCTCACTAAGTGCCTTGATATAATTAAACCACCATCTTGTAGCCTGCAGCTTCTACTGCTGACTTAAGTGCATCAATTGCAATAGATTCGTCGTATTTGGATTCATCAATCTCTAAGACAGCCTCAGCCTTTTCATGACTTGGAGTTGCACTTACGACAAAATCCAGCTTTTCTAACTCTTCCTTACAATGAGCCTCACAATGAGGACACATCATACCTTCAATCTTAATTACCATATTACTATCCTCCGTAGTACCTCTATTATCTATAATTTCTGATTTATTTTCAATAGGGAATTTGTTAACTGTATTGCTAATATCCTCATCATTAGCCTTATCATTATTAGCATCATATCTAAGAAGCTTAATAACATTAAGTCTTAGCGCATTAAGTACTACACATACACTTGAAATACTCATAAATAGCGCACACAATTCAGGACTTAATTCAATTCCAAAGCCACTAAGCGCCCCTGCAGCAATTGGTATTCCAATAACATTATATATAAATGCCCAGAATAAGTTCTGTTTAATGACTCGAAGAGTTTTCTTGCCTATCAATATAGCATTTACCACATCTACAATACTATCTCCTTGAAGCACTACGTCTCCTGAATCAATAGCTATGTCAGTGCCGCTTCCAATGGCTACTCCTATGTCTGCAACACTAAGTGCCGGCGCATCATTTATTCCATCCCCCACCATCATAACAGGTCTTTTATCATTTTCTTTCATGATTTCTTCTACATGAGTCGACTTACCGTCAGGAAGAACATCCGATATTATGTTCTTAATTCCAGCCTTTGCTCCGATATCGCTAGCAACCTCACTTCTATCTCCGGAGAGAAGATATGTATCAATCCCCATTTCCTGTAGCTTATCTACCGTAAATGTGCTGTCAGGCTTAATCTCATCTTCCATGGTATCATACTCATTTACCGTAAGACCCTTAGGGATTCCTCGTGTAATTGTTCCAGTCTTATCAAATACAACTGTTCTAGTCTTACCAATAATCTCCATTATTGCAGCTGATTTAAACAATATCTTAGACTTCGCGGCCTTACCATTTCCAACCATTATTGCAACAGGTGTTGCAAGACCTAGGGCACACGGACAACTTACCACCAGTACAGATATACCATGAGTTATTGCAGTCACCACATCAGCGCCTATTATTAACCATATAATAAATGTAATGAGTCCCATTAATAGGACAGCAGGAACGAAGTACTTTGCAATTTTATCAGCAAGTCTGCTTATAGGTGCTTTAGAAGCAGAAGCATTCTCAACAATAGTTATTATCTTACCAAAAGGTGTATCTTCTCCTACAGCAGTTACTTTCATTAGAAAGCTATCCTTATAATTATTTGTTGCAGAAAACACATTATCTCCCACAGTCTTTTTAGCCAGCTTGCTCTCACCTGTTAGAGCAGACTCGTCAAGGGCACTTTCACCATCAATGATTATACCATCTGCGGGAACCATTTCTCCTATATATACTCGACACACATCGCCAACTTTAAGCTTACTAGCTGGAATAACCTTTTCATTATCATCTATAATTACATTTGCCATCTTAGGACTCATCTGAATCAATGCTTCTAGCGCACTTCCAGTTCTACTCTTAGATATAGCTTCAAGCATCTTACCTATTGTGATAAATACAAGAATCATAGCAGCCGAATCGAAATAAAGTTTCTCATGCTCGCCTGTCACCATTAGATAGATACTTAAGCCAAAGCTTACCAGAGAGCCTAGCATTACAAGGCTGTCCATATTAGGCGAAAGATGGAGAAATCCTTTGGCTCCATTAACAAAGAATTTATAATTGATACACATAATAGCTAGGCATAGTACCGCCTGAATTATTGCACCAATCATTGAATTATCAATCATAACCTGCGGCAGTGGCAACCCAAACATATGATGCCCCATAGACACATACATAAGAATTAATAGAAGAATCCCTGAACTTACAAGTCGAAAAATATGATTATTAATACCTTTCTTATAAGTATCTTTGATATTCTTTACTTTTGATTCACTATCAATATTATCCTCTACTTCTATTGCTTTGTAACCTGCTTTAGATACGGAGTCAGCAATAGCGCGCACCATTAAAGTCTGGTCCATATTAGACTTTGCCCCATCACTGTTCTTGTCATCTTGTGATGATATACCTTCACTAAGGGTCACTTCCATAGAATTTGTAAGCAAATTAACATTACAATCTATAACTCCTTCTGTCTCTCTAGTTGCTTTATCAACCCGCGCTACACAGGCCGCACAGGACATACCCTGTATATTAAATTTAAGTTTATTATTATCAGCCATGTTATGAATCCTCTTAGTGTACAAATGGGCTTTGTGGTGATTAGTGATGTGTATAGTTCAAATGCATTGACGCAAGCTTTAGATTATGTTAGAAATTATGATTTGAGGGAATCTCCTGCCATGGACGGCAGGAGAAGTTGAACACTGCCAGGATGGCAGATTGTTCGACGTTTCCCGCCACCACTGCTATAAGCATTTTGCAATTATTTCTTACATAATCTTAGCGAAGCGTCACCCAAATTTGAACTATATACATTACTAAGCATAACTCAAAGCCCATAACCTACATTTAATAGTAACACCCAGAGTTAGTCTTGTCAAACTCAATCCAAACTATATAAATGTATTAAAAAGCCGGCAGTGACACGATGTCACATTGCCGGCCGATTACTTGTAAATTTTCAATTAAACAAAGTAGTATTATTTAACTAATTCTCCAAGCTTTGTGAAGATTTCGCCTAGCGCAAATGCACCAGCATCAGGATAACCAATTGATCTCTCACCAACTGTACCTGCACGTCCCATATGAGCAACGTGCTCTGCTGTAGCTGCAGCACCATCAACAGCTTTCTTAGCTGCTCTATCAAATGAAGTCTTCATATCGCATCCTTCAGAAGCACAAACTGTCCACTCATCAGCGCAAGGAACAAGAGCATCAATCAATGTCTTATCTCCTACAACAGCTCCACGTCCAAATGATCTCTCACCAGTAGCTTGAACACCTGCAACTGCTGCTTGAAGAAGATCAGCAACGTCTTTAACTGAAAGCTCTTTCTTTCCTTCTGTGCTCTTTCCAGCTGAACGGAATGCAGAACCCCAGATAGGACCAGAAGCACCACCACAGTTCTCCATAATAATCATAGATAGTGCACCGATAAACTCTCCTATATCTCCTGAGTGATTAGCATTTACATCATCCCACTCTCTCTTAACTTGTCTAAATCCCTTAGCAACAGATTGACCAAAGTCACCATCGCCAGCATGAGAATCAAGTTCACACCAAGGTTGCTCACTCTCAATAATAATCTCAGCCATCTTATCAATTAAGAATACAACAGCATCTTGACTAATTGTAGCTCCGTTAGGAACAGATGACATCTTAGATGTATCAGCTGTAAATGATACATTAGTATTATCTTCAGCACCAAACTTAATCTCTGAATATGTTGGAGCATCACAAGGACCTGTTACTCTAAATCCAGGAGCTTCTGATACTGCATTTAACATCTCCTTAAGCTCATCATCCATCTTAAGAAGTGAAACTGAAGCACCAAGCATATCAATTGATGTCATGAAGTTACCAACAAATACTCTAAATGTCTTAACTCCCTTGTCAGCAAGTACCTTAGCAATAGCATTATTGAATAGATATAATTCTTGAAGTGGTGTAGAACCAAATCCATTAACAAGAACAGATACTTCTTCACCATTAAGCTTTAATTCGTCAAGAAGAGCTGGAACAATTCTCTCTGCTAATTCATCAGCAGTAACAATGTTCTCTCTCTTAATACCAGGCTCACCATGGATACCAACACCAAACTCCATCTCACCTTCAGAGATATCAAAGGTTGGCTTTCCTGCTGCAGGAACTGTACATGATGAAAATGCGAATCCAAGTGAACGAACATTGTCAGCAGCCTTCTGTGCAATTCTCTTAACTTCTGCTAGATCTTTGCCCATCTCAGCAGCTGCACCAGCACACTTATGAACAAATACTGTACCAGCAACACCACGACGTCCTACTGTATAAAGACTATCTTGTACAGCAATATCATCTTCAACCTTAACATAATCAACTTCAAGTCCATCTTCACCTGCAAGGAAAGCAGCATTCTTAAAGTTCATCATATCACCAGAATAATTCTTGATGATCATAAGTGTTCCCTTATCAGAAGCGATAGCCTTAAGTGCCTGATATACCTGAACCTGTGAAGGTGAAGCAAAAACATCACCACATACAGCAGCATCAAGCATACCTTTTCCAACATATCCTGCGTGAGCTGGCTCATGTCCAGATCCACCACCAGATACTAGAGATACCTTGTTTTTATTGATATCTTTCTTCTTGATAATCTTATATTTCTGAATAAATTCCAAGTCTGGATGTGCATTTGCAATACCATTACACATTTCCATAACAACTGTTTCTGGTCTATTTATAATCTTTTGCATTTCATTTTCTCCTATTCTAATAAAATTTCTGTACAAATTAGAAACACTTTTCTTTCATCACGAAATGGTTCTAATCCTAACCTTTCCAAACAATTACAAATAACCGAACAGGCATAAGCCCATCCGGTTACATATAATGCTAATTATTTAGGTAGGTTTAATTCCTTTTTACGAGCAGCACCAATCTGTGAAGCTATTTTAATTGCAGATGCAGTAGCCTGTGCTGTAACAGGGAATGGCATGTTGTGAATTGACTCATCTGGGATACATGCTTTCTCAGCAACCTTAAGTAGTAATTCATCATCAACATCCTCTGAATTCATATCAGCAAGACATACTGGAAGACCTACTGATAAGCAGAAATCAATAACTTCTAATAACTCTTCCTTAGGAGCATTCTCTAATACTAATTGACAAATTGTACAGAATGCAACCATCTCACCATGGAAGAAGTCATGATGTGCTGGAAGAAGTGTCATTCCGTCTACGATAGCATGTGCAGCAGCAAGTCCGCTTGACTCAAATCCAAGACCAGAAAGTAAGATGTTAGTCTCAACAATCTTCTCAAATGCCTGAGTAATCTGCTCGTTGTCACAAGCAACCTTAGCTAGAACACCATACTTCTTAAGGTTCTCATAGCAAAGTGTAGCAAGTGCATAAGAAGCATCTGTACCATATCCAAGCATTGTTCCTTCTGCTCTGTTAGCACCACAAGGAAGTCCTGCATTAACATTAGAGCAAGAACGTACATTAGCACGTGCTTCGAAGAATGTTGCAAGAGCATCACCCATACCACTTACTAAGAAACGAGTTGGAGCAGTAACAATAACGTTAGTATCAATCATTACTACACTTGGATTCTGCTTGAAATAAGCATAATCTTCAAATTCATGACTATCTGTGTATACAACAGCTGAGTGAGATGTTGGAGCATCTGTAGCAGCAATTGTAGGACAAATAATAAGATTTGTACCAGCAGCAACACACTTAGATGTATCAATAGCCTTTCCGCCACCAAGACCAATTGTACATGTACATCCAGCTTCCTTAGCTTGTGCCTGTAACTTTGTGATTACACTTCTGCAGCATTCACCTTCAAATCCGTCAGCATAAACTAATTCAATTCCCCACTTCTTCTGAGTTTCTTCTAGCTTATCCTTTACAAGGTTAAGTGCAAATGGATCACCGATAAGTAATGCCTTATCGCCAAATGTCTTAACGAAATATCCTAGATTCAATAATTCGTCTTCGCCTTGTACATACTTTGTTGGTGTAATAAACGCTTTTCTCATACCTAAAAATCTCCTTTACATTATAATGAATTTTTCTCCCTAATAAGGGCCGCGCGTTTTCGCATACACCTATTATAGCAAATCGAAAATAATTATCAATAGTCACAATTATTTAAATTAAACAATACACAAACTTATGTATTTTGACGACAAAAAATCCTCCAACCATCTATATGAAGCTTCTTTAGCCCATACAAATGCGTTGAAGGATTGTAAGTACAATATAAAATATAAAATTGAAATTAGTAGATTCTTCTTACATCAGCAATGCTTCTGTAATTAGCATTACTAATCTTGATTCCATCTCTCTCGTTAGAAGCATGAACAATGTTACCATCACCAACGTAAATACCTACATGGCTACCATAACATACAATGTCACCTGGTTGCATGTCACTTTGGCTAACACTATAACCACAGTTCTGCTGACTATATGATGAATGAGGTAAGCTTACTCCATATTGAGCATATACACTCATTACAAATCCTGAACAATCTGTTCCTCCTGTAAGTGATGAACCACCATATACATATGGATTACCTACAAACTGGCTTGCATATGATGCAACAGAACTTCCACTTCCACTTCCTGGTGCAGCATAAGATCTAGATGAACCAGAAGAAGAAGATGATGATGATGATTTACTACTGCTCTTGCTACTTGAAGTGCTTTTTGAATTCTGAGCTTGTGCAGCCTTAGCCATCCTAGCCATAGCTTCTGCAGCTGCCTGTCTCTGTGCTTCTTCTTGAGCAAGACGAGCATTAGCTTCTGCTACAGTCTCAGCTAATGCATACTTTGTAGAAAGGGTAACTTCAGAGGTTTTTACAAATCCGTCTCCATTCTCACAAGTAATCTTAATCCATCCCGAATCTTTCATACTTTCATCAAGGACAGTAAATACAGTTCCTTGTGGAAAATCTCCAACAGAAATACCGCTATCGCTAGCTTGATCTTTAACCTGAAGAGCACCTGCACTAACTGTTGCTTGTCTCTGAGAAACAGAACGAGCAAGGTCAACATTTCCTATTACAAGATATTCTCTCTTAACATATCCAGTTACATTACCAGATACAATTTTATACCAATCGCCTTCTGACTCAACAACAGATGCTCCACAATTATTGTAAAGCATACCAACTATTTCAGAATTCTCATCAGGAAGCGCACGAACGTTAGTATATGACTCTGTCTGACAAATTGCTATATCTTCGTAACTAGCATTTCCAGTCTGAACAAGGGAAGCGCTATTAGCAGCAACAGTTGCCCCAGCATCATCAGCTAAAGCATTTCCCATAAGAAGTGTTACTCCTGCTGTTGTAGCTCCTTCATCAACGGCTGCATCCTCGTTAGCAGATGTAGTTGCCGTCATAGCTGTTACACCAGAAAGTGCTGTTGACTTTGTTGCAGCATTAGCATTAAGGCTAAATCCGCCTACTCCAACGGCAAGACCTGTACATGCAATAGCTGTCATATATCTAACGTGCTTTGAATTAAATTTAAACTCCATGTTTACATCCTTTCAAATATCACATATGTTACAAATTTGTTACACAACGATTACATTATAGCAACGCGATATTGTTTTGTCAAATAAATAGGCTGTTTATCTAAATATTTCATTATTATTTCACATTTTCAAGATAACGAGAGGCGCTAGTTATGCAATTTGCACCATCAGCACAAGCTGTAATTACCTGTCTTAACTGTTTTGTCCTCACATCCCCAGCTGCAAATATTCCTGGTATAGACGACACACCATCTTCTGCTGCCTTAATATACCCTGCTTCATCAGTATCTGGTAACCCTTCAATCCCTTCGGTATTAGGGAGAATTCCAACAGCCATAAATACACCATTAACATTTAATGATGATTTCTCTTCTGTCTTCTTATTGAAAATGTTAACAGCACTTACCATTCCCTCTCCAACAACTTCCTCTACAACAGTATCAAGTACAAGTTCAATATTATCAGTTGCTCTAACCTGATCCTCTAATACTTTCGCACCTCTAAAGGCGTCTCTTCTATGTATAAGATATACTTTCGCACTTGTTCTCGCTAAGAATAATGCGTCCTCTAATGCCACATCTCCGCCACCAACTACAGCCACGTCTTTATCTCTAAAAAATGCTCCATCACAAGTTGCACAATATGATACACCCATTCCGCGAAGTGCTCCTTCTCCTGGTACACCAAGGGCTCTATGTCTTGCGCCAGTTGCAATTATTACTGTCTTAGCTTCAATATCGTCTTTTACAGTGTGTAAAATCTTCACATCACCTTTATCTTCTATACCAGTTACGTTTGATACCACAAACTCAACTTCCTGCTCTGTGGCATGAGCTTTGAATTTATCTGCAAGTTCCATTCCAGTCACCTTAGGAAGTCCAGGATAATTGTCAACCTCATAAGTGCTTGTTACCTGTCCTCCACAAAGTGGACTTCTATCTACAATAAGGGTACTTAACCCAGCACGTTTACCATATATTCCTGCACTTAATCCTGCTGGTCCATTTCCAATAATTACAACATCATAAATCATAGGGTTTGTCCTTTCTTTTTTCACATTTTCATATTATAATACTACTACAAGGTAAATACTAAACGAAGGGAGAAGAATCTATGGATATGCCAAGCACATCAATGATTAATTCCAATAATGGTATCCTACAACAATTCGGTATTGCTATGCTAGGCAAAGAACTACAAGTTCAGGAAAGCCAGGCTGCTGCTGAAGTTGCAATGATTAACTCCATGCCTTCTCCTTCATTGGAGAGTCTTGTTAATCCAGCCGTAGGAAATAACATTGATATTGGAGTTTAACCTAGTAAAGTACTTACTTAAAAACACGCTATTTAATAGCGTGTTTTTTATTGTCTTATTTCTCTACAATAGCTTCAATCTCTAGCATTACATCCTTAGGAAGTCTTGCTACCTCAACACAGCTTCTTGCAGGATGCGGTTCCACAAAGAATTTGGCATATACTTCGTTAATTGCAGCAAAATCATCCATTTCCTTAATAAATACAGTTGTCTTTATAACTTTATCCATTGATGAACCTGATGCTTCAATAAGATTCTTAAGATTAGAAAATGCCTGTTCTGCTTGTGCTACCGAACCTTCTGGTATATTACCAGTTGCTGGATCAACAGGAATAACTCCTGATGTATATACTACTGAACCCATATCAATAGCTTGGGAATATGGTCCTATTGCTGCTGGTGCCTTGTCTGTGCTTACTACTTTTTTCATTATTTGTTCCTCCTTTGATTCTTAATCCTATTATATATTTAGAAAATTAATATAAATATTCTTCGCATACTTAATGATTTTCTATTTTTTACTCGGATGTTTATTCAATTGATGCTACGCAAACTCGCAACACACAAACACATGTCATTAAGTCTTCTGTTGCTCAAACAATGCTTCGCATCAATTACATCCTCATAAAAAATCAACGCAAATCATTAAACGTATGCTTCAGAATTATTTATATTAATTCTCTACATCTATACTACACCTTACGAATCTTTCCGTCACTTAGGGTGATTTGGCGTTCTTTATATAGGCGTCCTATTGCTCTCTTGAATGCATTCTTGCTAAGTCCGGTTTCGCGTTTTATGACTTCAGGAGATGCTTTCTCTGTAAATGGAAGCACTCCTGCATAACTATCAATTAATTCAAGGATCATCTCTGCATCTTCATCCATCTGAATATAGGACTTATCGCGTATTGAAATATCTAACTTTCCATCAGCTTTTACCTTAGTTACTCTGGCATTTACCACATCACCAACTCTTAAGTGTGATGCATCTTCAAACCTTGGAATCATGGCAGAATACATATCATCCACTGCTACATATGTTCCAAACTCATGCCCGAATTCATATATCCTTCCTTCAACTTCATCATCTACTTTATATGGAGAATTCGTTTTTAAGAGATGATATATTCCCTTCATGCTACCACAAAGCCTATTACTTTTATCAACATATAGTCTAATTAGTAATTCATCGCCTTCCTCTACTCTACCTATCATTTCTTTATAAGGTAGCAAAAGATCCTTCTCTAATCCCCAGTCAAGAAACGCTCCTATCTTAGTAATCTCTTTTACCTTGAGAAGAGCATATTCTCCAACCGTGAGTCTTGGCATGTTAACAGTTGATATGAGTCTGTCCTTCGAATCCTTGTATACAAAGACTTCTATTTCATCACCTGTTTTAACATCTTTTGGCACTTGCTTTTTCGGAAGTAAAACCCTCTCTTCATTTCTATTTCTACTACTGGCTAGATATATACCAAATTCTACTTTCTTAACAACTATTAAATTCTGTATCTTTCCTAATTCTATCATGTCTATCCGTCCTATTTTTCACCACTGTATTTATTACTTTATTAATTCATTCTAGAACTTACAAAAAAACAAATAGTGATTAAACTACCTAATCAATCCCATCAATCTTACCTAAATCTTCATACATCTCAATAACAGCAAATTCATTTTCCTCATTATAGAGAACGACTTGCAAACCATTATATATTGGCTCACTACTAACTTTTACAACATCATCCTTGTATGCCACTTGCTTGTAGCTAGCACGAATATACGAAACTTTAGAATCATCATCAAGACATTCTGTTGCAGCCTCAATATATCTGGAATTATTCATATGATGATTAGTATCAATATGCATTTGCCTTACTCTAAAAGAATAATCGCACTCTCCATTATCAACTTTATTCTGAAGCAAATCGCATACTGGTATCTTTCTCGATAGCCATTTCCTATGAACCTCTGATTCGCAGGTGAAATCATCAGCCATCTTCTGCGGTACATTAGTCGGCTTTAGCTTCTTAAGGTTCATTAGAATCCACATTGAATCAGCTTCTACTAGCCTGTCTCCGTCAGTGGTCTCAATTGTAAAATTACGGAATCCCATCATAGCTCTAAATTTATATGGCCAGGTCTTAATCACAATCTCTTGTCCAAGTACAGGTCTTTTATTAATCCTAACCTGCCACTCAGTAATATACCATCCTAAATCTTCTTCATTTAACTGTTCTAAATCATAATCTATGGCAATAGAATGAAACATTGAACAATCAGTCATATACCTCATAATTGCAGATATAGACATTAAACCGAACTCATCAACTTCACTATATCTTACTCTCGATACAAACGAATGCATTAAAATACTCCTCATCTGTTACTTTATCTATATGGATTGTAACATATATTATTAAGAATTCAATATTTTAGAATTTATTACACATTTATTTCACAAAAAAAGCAACCTCATTTATTGAGATTGCTTTACTGGCCCACAAGGATTCGAACCTTGAAATGACGGAGTCAGAGTCCGTTGCCTTACCATTTGGCGATGGGCCAATATATCGTTTATGTTTTCACACAAACGACATTATACACATATAAGAGTCATAAAGTCAATACTACAGCTCTAATAATTTTTCAATTAATCGATATCCATTCTCTTCAAACAGTCCACTTGCCTTGCCATTTTTCTCAGAATATGGTAAATGTGGCTCCTTACCAAGAGTCTTGGTGGAATCGTATAACATATATGGAATAGGTTCATCAGTATGTGTTCTAATCTTAATAGGCGTTGGATGATCTGGCATTATTAACATTCTAATATCTTCCCCAGCCTTTGTTACACCTTCAAAAATCGGTTTTATAATTCTTGAATCCAAATTCTCTATTGATTTTATTTTTCTCTCAACGCTGCCTTGATGTCCCATCTCGTCTGGAGCTTCAACATGAACATAGACGAAATCATTTCCATCATTAATTAATGTATCAACTGCCGCCTTTGCCTTACCTTCATAATTAGTATGAAGTCCACCATTAGCACCTTCTACCATAATAACTTTCATATCTGCTCCAACAGCAATTCCCTTAAGTAAATCAACTGCTGAAATCATAGCGCCATTTTTCTTGGTTTTCTCTGAAAAAGACGAAAGATTAGGCTTAGTTCCTGCTCCCCAAAACCAAAGGGAATTAGCAGGATTAAGTCCTTTCTTTTTTCTTTCTATATTAATTGGATGATTAACCAAAATATCATAACTTTTAATCATCATTTCTCGAAGCACCTGATCTTTTGGCAGCTTGTCTCCAACTACTTGTCCTAGAACATCATGAGGCTGAACAAGAGGCATAACTGTACCCTTATCAATTATAAGAAGATGTCTATAACTTGTTCCAACATAGAACTTATATCCATCTCTTTCGAGTTCCTTCTTAACTGCATCAAGAAGTACTGCTGCATCTTCTGTTGATATTTCTGATGAACTATGATCAATTATTGTTCTATTTTCATATCTATCTTCGTCCTCTGATAAAGTAACGATATTGCAACGAAGAGCAACATCAGTGTTCTTCATCTCAACACCGATACTAAGGGCTTCAAGAGGGCTTCTTCCAGAATAGTATTTTCTTGGGTCATATCCAAGAACTGACAGATTAGCTGTATCAGAACCAGGGCTCATTCCCGAAGGGACTGTTCTAACCATACCCTGCTCCGCCTTCTTACTCAATTCATCCATAAAAAGTGTATTCGCGTATTCTAATGGAGTCTTTCCATCTAACTCTTCTATTGGCCAGTCAGCCATTCCGTCACCAAGTATAACTACGTACTTCATTAGTCTCTCCTTACATGCTACGCATGCCCTTTGCATATTTATCTCACACGAATCATCTTAACTACATCAAGAGTTGATGCCTTAGATTCATATTCTGCTTCTGTCATAACCTCTGTTGTAAATCCGATTTCACCATCTACAACACCTTCAACAAATTCTACATTGCCAAATGCGGATTTTACTGCATCCTTATCCGACTTAGTTCTCACGAAGTAAGAGTTTTTAACAACTGATGCATCTGCAAGGACCTTCTTCTCAGGCTTCCACTCTAGTGGAATATTCATGTTCTTATGCTTTGCCATCTCAACAATATCACCTACAACTGCAGATGCTGTTGGAAGGGAGCCGGCACCAGATCCATAGAACATTCCATCACCAAGCATATTGCCATGAACAAATATAGCGTTAAACACATCATTTACTGCAAATAGTGGATGCTCAGGTGCAAGTAAATATGGAGCAACTCTTGCAACATATGTATCACCTACTGCTGTTGATGTAGCAAGTAGCTTAATGTTTCTATTAATCTTCTTAGCATACTTAATATCGTTTGCAGTAATATGACTTATTCCCTCTGTTGGAATATCTGTATATTCTACCTGCTGACCACATACGAGTGAAGTAAGGATAGCGATCTTTCTCTGCGCATCATGTCCTTCAATATCAGCAGTTGGGTCCTTCTCTGCATATCCAAGATTCTGAGCTTCTTTAAGCACAACGTCGAACTCGCTACCCTCTTCTGTCATCTTAGTAAGAATATAGTTAGTTGTACCATTTACAATACCAGAGATTTCTTCAATAACATCGCCTGTTAAGCACTCAAGTATTGGACGAATAATTGGGATTCCACCACCAACTGATGCTTCAAATAAGAAATTGACATTGTTATCTCTTGCAGTCTTAATTAAATCAGCACCCTTATCAGCAACAAGAGCTTTATTACTTGTTGTTACATGCTTTCCTGCTTCTAACATTGCCTTTACAAATGTATAAGCCGGCTCAACTCCGCCCATTGTCTCAACAACAATATCCACGTCTGGATCATTAGCAATGATATTATAGTCACCAACTACAAGCTTTTCCCAAGGCTCCCCTGGAAATTCTCTTCTGTCTAGCACATATTTTACTTCAAGTTTCTCACCAACTCTTTTAGCTATTACATCTTCATTAGTTGTAAGAACTTTATATACTCCTGAACCTATTGTTCCAAATCCCATTATTGCTACTTTCATTTTAATTTACTCCTTTTCTTTTTATCTATGTATTGTAAAATCATTTGCACTTCTTATAGCAAAATCTACTTACTAAGTATCTTCACGTAATGTATTCCTCCTTCGGACTCTATGGCATTTACCATAGCGGTTACATCCGTTGCTTTAGGAAACACATCTATAGAAAGTGTAAGGCTTGCAACTCCATGAACCGGAATACTTTGATGAATTGTAAGTATATTAGCATGATGTTTTGCAACAATGCTAAGAACTAGCGATAACAATCCAGGCTCATCATCAAGCTGTATAACCATAGTAATAGTTTTTCCTTTGGCACTTTCATGAAATCTGGATATATCATCCTTATATTTGTAGAAAGAACTTCTGCTAATCCCAACTTTATCAGTTACTTCCTGAACAGAAGAACATTTACCAGAATCAAGTAAATGCTTAGCTTTAACGACCTTAAGAAGCACTTCAGGAACAGCCTTCTCTTTCAAGACATAATATCTTGTCTTCTCTTCCATCATTATCTCCTTACATTTTCAAAAACTTGGAAAATAACTCTCATTATGTGTTCGCTACACAAATACATCTGTACGCAACACACAAATTCTAACACATTAATAATGTAGTTTCAAGGCATAAAATAAAAATAAAATGCTCATAGACATTTTACTATCCATGAGCATTTACTCGTTACTTTTCTATATCAATTATGACGCATAAACTTTGTCTAGAAATTCACTAACCATTTTCTCATAACCATCTGGGTCTGAGTCAATAGATAGACCATGATTACCCTTTGGAAATTCATGATACTCACTGTAGCCAGAATAAGCATCATTCATTCGTTTACTATTAACTGGAAGAATGAAATCATCTATGCCTCCGTGAACAAAGCAAATTGGAATCTTACCACTACCCATATGTTCTATTGGTGCAATCTTCATATAGTTATAGCCATAAAGCAAGCTAGACATTGCACCACCAAGGAAACCTAAAAATGTTGGTAAATTGAATTTGGTCTTAAGTCCATTTTCCACAACATTAGCAAGATCTGCATAACCACAATCTGCTATTATAAAGTCAAGCTCAGGCTCATATTGCAAAGCTGTAATAGAAAGTCCTGTTCCCATAGACTCACCGTGAGCACCAAGTGCAATATCTTTTCCAAATCTCTCTCTTGTATCTCTTATTACAGCAAGAAGATCCTTTGATTCTTTTAGTCCAAACGTGGTAACTGTTTTCTCATTTTCTCCATGACGTCTATCATCATAAATTACGCAATTATATCCAAGTCTTCTGAATACACTTGCGTATTTCATAGAACCATGTCTGTTATAAGTATAACCATGGCTTATAATGACAAACTTCTGTCCATTACAATTATCATTTCCATCTTCTCTACGATACTGCTCTGGCGCGAAGCTTCCATCAGACAGATGCGACTTAGGATTCTTATAATCATAATTCTCAATGCGACCATAATCATCCATATAATCATACGCTGGAAGAAAAGAAGCATGAAGGACATATCCTTCATCAGTTGTTATTGTGTATACTGATGCAGGATTCATATCTAGTTTATTCACAAAATCCTTACTCATCTCATTATTCCAGGCATCTTCCATAGACGTCTTCTTAGGATGAGTAATCTGTGTTGCAACATAGATAATCAGACCTATGAACGCAACAAGTAGGACTGCAAGTATTATTATTAGGATTGTAAGAAATAGGGTCATATAAAGCCTCCAAATCATATAAAATGTCTTTATATTATATCACAATAATATCATATACTTTACGCATTTATTTTCTTAGGAATTAATTCAATAAGATTAATGAACTTCTTTGATACAACCTTTACAATAAGTGTAAAAGGAATAATCAATATTATATATAACATAAATAGTGCTGCATATTCTACCTTAGAAAGAACTACATTACTAAATCTCATCATAAGTTGTGCAAAAATAAAATGATGCACTAAGAATATGTAATATGAATTTGCACTTATGTTACAAACACTCATATTAAGTGCAGCATTATTCATAATAAACTTAAATTGTACAACGATTAAAAATAGTGCTATTCCCATTATCTTCATAGCATATGCACGAATGTTTTCATTATCAAAATAAAATAGCAAAAGAAATACAAAAACAACAACACTCGCTATAAATACTATAATATTTGCTGTCTTATTATATCGTTTTTCCTTAATAAAATATTTCGCGTAATATATTCCAAATACTACCTCTATAACAAAACTAAATGGGTTATGCCTTAATTCCATCTGGTAAAAATAAGTCTGTACATATACAATAAACAAAACTAGTACAACAGCCCACATAACCTTAGGGAATCTATCAATTAGATACTTTACAAGTGGATAATACATATATGTGATTATTATTGCTCCAATAAACCAATCACCTACAAGATAAAAATTAGGAGCTGCATATAAAAACAACCCATCCATTCCAGTTATAGATAGCCAAATTCGATGTATAGGTATAGACGGATCGATTTGTCTAGTCAAAAAGAATCTATACAAAAAAGCTATTATATAAGCAGTCCAAAAAGCTGGATATATAGCTTTAAACCTCTTATATATATAGGTTCCAGCATGAAACCTATTATCTCCCTTAGACATGGACAAATACAAAGCCGCCCCAGATATAATAAAGAAAAGAGAGACCGCAAGTCCCCCTAAACTATTGTTAGATGTAGAAATACCAAAAGATATATCTTTTTGTTCGACAAAGAAATGATAAACTACGATCAATATACATGCAACACATCGCACTAAATCAAGACTCTTATCTCTTTTCATTAATACTCCTCTTATGCTTTCTTATATTTATCTGCTATCTCAACAAGCTTCATCTCGAAATCTTGTCTATTCTTCCATGTAATAGTATGTAGAATCATACCTGAGAAGAAGGATAAAATACCAATAAGAATCGATATACAACATACAATAAGGGTTGGCACCTTAGGAACCAATCCAGTCTGAGCAAACTCAACTATTACTGGAATCATAAAGCCTACACCCAGGGCAACAAAAATAAGCGCAATCATACCAAAGAAAAACATTGGCTTGTAAGTTCTAAGTAACTTGATTATTGTGAAAATAACCTTAAAACCATCTGAATATGTATTGAGCTTAGACTCGCTTCCCTCTGGCCTGTCTCTATATTCTATTACCACATTTTCAAGGAACATATTCTTATCTACTGCATGAATTGACATCTCTGTCTCAATCTCAAAGCCTTGAGATAATACAGGAAATGACTTAACAAACTGATATGAAAATGCTCTATATCCAGTCATAATATCTTTGATATCTGATTTAAACAATGTATTAATAGACCATCTAACTATAGAATTACCAAAGTTATGAAATGGTCTCTTATTCTCCTGAAAATAAGTACTAGAAAGTCTATCTCCTACCACCATATCAACATTTCTTGTAAGTACCGCATCGCACATCTCTCTTGCATTATCAGCTGGATATGTGTCATCACCATCAGTCATAACATAGCATTTAGCATCTATATCACGAAACATACGGCGAATTACGTTCCCTTTTCCTTGCTGATATTCATGACGCACAACTGCCCCTGCATTTGCAGCTATTTCAGCAGTATTATCGCTTGAATTATTATCATATACATATATTACTGCCTCAGGAAGCACAGTCTTAAAATCCTTTACAACCTTTTCAATTGTCTGTGATTCGTTGTAACATGGTATTAATACTGCTATTTCATCCATTATCCTTTTCTCCCATCTCATCCTTTACTCTGTTGTTATCATCTTCTAACATAACACCTTCGCCACTTGGTGTGCCGGCTGCTATTATATCATCAATCCTCTTATTGAGAATACCAACTTCCTGTGTTAGCCTCTTGACTCTTCGCGTAAGATTTGAAATCACTATAGTTTGCGTAAAGATTATCATTAATACAAAGATAAATCCCGCAAAGAAGAGCATATTAATCGGAAGCTCTATTCCCAGAAAACTAGAAAGAGCTTGTAGCCAATGCTTATTAGCTGCAAATATAATTACAAGTACACCAACTAGAAACCAGATTAATGCATACTTTAATTCCAGTCTTCTAACTCTAACTAAATTACCTATATAAAGGATGCCAAGTCCTGCCAAAACTATAATTATTACTTGTATCTCTGTCGTCATATTATTCTACCTTAGTTAGTATTATCAATAAGCTACACAGAAATAGCCGCCATAACACATGCCAAAGAAACCTTTATCATATAATATACTGATTTCTTAGGAGAAATAGAAGATGTGCCAGCCTGTCGCTCCTTCATAACAACAGGAATTTCTTCTACCTTCCATCCCTTCTTAACAATGGTAACTGCCGTTTCTGGTTCAGGATAGTCTTTCGGATACTCCTCAGCAAAATACTCTATAATATCTCGCCCTACCATTCTCATTCCGGATGTAGGATCAGTAATTCTCTTCCCGGTAAGAATCTTTATTAACACGGTAAAATACTTTATGCCAAATCGTCTAAGTCCTGAAGATTGAAAGCCCTGCTTCTCGATATATCGAGAACCTATTAACATACCCGTTCCGTGCTCCTCCATATACCTTGCCATAGTGCCTAAAAATGCCGCATCATGTTGTCCATCACCATCCACTTGAATAGCATATTTATACCCATAACGCTTTGCATATAGATAACCTGTCTGCACGGCAGCACCTATACCACTATTAATTGGAAGATTAACTACATTAAATCCATGCTCAAGACAAAGCTTATACGTATCATCCCTTGAGCAATCGTTGATTACAACATAGTCAAATTCCGGCGCATTTTCTATTATATCATTTACCGTATTAACGATACAACCGGCCTCATTAAAGGCCGGTATTATAACCAATTTATCTTTCATAAATATCCATCTCTCTATTAGGAAGAGAACAACATATTAATCAACCCTCTAATATTAGAACCGTATGACGCACTAGATGCCCATTTTCCATTACCCAAGCTCTCCACATACGGCGCACATCCTCTGTCTACATAATTAAACCTAGGATCCACACACCATTGATTAAGTGGATCATAAGATGCATAAGCCTTAAGGTGTTGTACTTGAGCTCTAGCTCCCGTTCTAACATCCGGGAACCAATTATAGCTTCCTGGGGAAGAATCTACAGCTCCGATTCCTGCGAAATTATATGCAGCGATGTCAACTGCTCCTCCAAATTGAAGCCATCCAGTCTCTAACATCGCCTGACAGAAGGCCACCTCCGCACGAACACCCTCTAAAGCACATTCATCAAAGAATATCTGACACATATCTCTAATAGACTTTGCATCGCTATACGCAATATAATATAACGGATACTGCGCATGATTATTGAAAAAACGTACCATCTGATCTACGGTAGTGCCTGAAGAACCCATAATACCATAATTATTATTAAGTTGAGTAATAGTAAAGCTGGTCAAGCCAAGATCTTCTGTTGTCCAATTATCCCGAATTATTTTAGGCAACACATAAAATGTACCCATCTTACCAAAATCATTCATTGAAAACACATAGTTATAAGAGCCATCATTTTGACGCATATTAGTAGTATAGCATTTTATATCATTGCCTGAATTCCACACAAAGAATTGAACACCAATAATGTGTTTTTCATATGGCAACGCCCAGGCTCCAACAGAAACATCGGACTGTTCATGGACCGGAATAGCACAGAACTGTGAATTAGGATGATCTAGCTTATAAAAAATTGTCCCAGCTTCGCACTGTATTCCGTACTCATTGGTCACATAAACGACAATCATAAATGTTCCATAATTATAATTATGATTTGCCACATCAATTTGAAACAAATAATTACCATTACCACAATTTACGGCACCATACGAATGCGCATCAGAAAAATCAGGTTTTGTTAAAACCAACTCACTTATTCCTTTAACACCTCCAACTCCTTTTACACCAGTAATCATAACATCTATGGTTCCTTGCTTATTATTAGACCCGTATGCCCATATAGACTTAGCTGAAGCCATCCTTACGTCAAAGCTACTACCACCATAAGTAATCTCTGGTCCAAATATTTGCTGCCCATTTACAAGGAAGGAGTATTTGCCATCTTTCATGTAATCAGTTACAGAAAAAATCGCAAGCCATCTATTACCATCTCTAAATCCTTTATAGCCTCTTAAATCTGAAATCCCTTGATTCCATACATAGAAATTCACTGATGTACAGGTAGATTCATACGGAAGATTCTCTGCAATCAAAAAATAGGAATTCCCATCAATATCATATGTACTTATTTTTACTTCCGGTTTACTTATTGTTCCACAGGTTGATATTGTGGCCGTTGTATTATTGTTAGAGTGCACCGTTGCGAATATCCCAAAGGTCCCATAATTATATTTATGATATCCTACATTAGCATGTGCTACATAAGATGCGCCCTCTTTATATGCTCTATAAGCGTATACATCAGAGAAATCCTGCTTCGTAAAAGCAAGTACTTCAATATAATCTACTCCTTCTAAACAATTAACATTAGAAACCTTTATATCAAATGTACCTGCATTACTATTAATATTTTCCACTGTAACAGCGCCAATAGAAGGTCTCATCACATCAAATGATATCAAATTCAAAGTCTGACTATGCCCATCTTTAAATCGAACTGATGCAAGGCAATAATATGTTCCACTTTTGCCATAATCTTTTACTGACAGAAACGTCATCCATCTCCCATCACCCTGAAGAGAAGCTCTATAACCACGCATATCACTTCCGTTACCAGTCCATACAGCAAAATCAACACCTTCAATGTTATTATTATCATTTGATGTTACAAATAATAACGCTGTAGTATTATTAACCAGAAAAGATCCTGGATTGTAATACTTGCTATCATTCCCAGCATTCTTTTCAACATTATAATCTACAAGCTCATTGTCTTGCTCCCCACCAATATCCGCTGTCTCATCTTTAGCTTCTTTGTTTGTAGATTGAATAACATCCTTCATCTGATATTTTTCATCAGAGACATCTTGAACACTATTTTCTTTTGCTACATTTCCCTCAGCTAATTCCTTGTCAACACCTACTTCTTGAGCATATGAACAAGTACCGTAGAAAACAAACAAAGAAAAAACTATTGACAAAAATAATATCGCTTTTTTTAATCTTATCATTATTTTACCTCAAAACAATTACACATTAGCATATCCATAACATTCTTGGTCAAGCAGGTTTCCATTAGAATCATATATTCTAAAAAGCGTAATATAATAGCCATATGGAATACCTGCAATAGCCCATATTATTTTATCAGCCTGCACTCTTCCAGTTGAATAAATCCAAGGATATGGTGTATCAACCTTAGAGCAATCCATTACACTTATCTCATATCTATAATTAGAACTGGCTTTTTCGGTTTCTACTCCCATCAATACTCCATACCCATTTGGATTAGGCATTTGACATATGGCCTTTATATATTGATTATGATGAGTTCCAATATTAACATTTTGCCCATTATAAGGATTGTTAGTTTCTCTTACTTCTCCTCTAATAAGAAAGTCTCCGGATTTTCTAGGATTCCATGACATCCACTCATTGTTAGTTTTCCAATCACTTATTAGCATCCATCCACCTGAGGAATAATCATACGCCAGCCATCTATAGTCAAGTGATCTATCCTTATCAGTAACAATCATTCCCACTGTATAATTCTCACAAGAATGATTTAATTGATATATTCCGGCTGCTTTCCATTCTCTTTTGGGTTGCAAATTGTAATACTGTACTACTCCATTTGCATCTGCCATTCCTAACGCAAGAATAAACAGATCATTATGCAAGAGTTCAGCATCGCCCTGTAGAAAGGCATGCTCAACTATAATTGATGGAATCCCCGCATACTTACCATTTCTAATAACTGAATAATAATCTGCCAATGAACCATCTGGATAGGTTGTGTCATTTGCGGAATTTCTGATTTTTATTCCTCTATTTGCCAAGCCTAAAGCAACAAGATTATTTTCAATAATATTAGCTATCGTAGAACCAGCAATACATACCCCTGGATTATAATTGCCATTTGGATAGTACACTTCTGCACCCGATGGATTTCCTCCACCAGAATTAAAATGAATGCTTATGAACATATCAGCATTCCAAAATCTTGCGATATTAATTCTATCTTCTAGCCCAACAAAACTGTCATCTGTTCTTGTCATAAAAACTTGAATGCCACTATAATTTTCCTTTAGAATCGAGCTACATATACTCGCAACTCTGAGAGTAAGGTCTTTCTCAACCAATCCATTATCACATGCCCCTGAATCACTTCCTCCATGGCCAGGATCTAACACAACTACAACATCTCCATTATTAGCTCTACCCTTTTTACTATTAGATATAGAAGATTGTGCCTTATTCATGGCCTCAGACAATCCAGATGCAGTATAAGTTGCATCTGCAGTAGTAACAGTATACACCATTTCATTATCTGATGAAACAACTGACGTGTCCTCACTCACAACCTTGGCATCGCTTTTATCTTCAACCTCGACATCAACCCCCCATGTTATATCGAATCCCGCTTCTTCAAATGAAATTGTATATATATCACCATCTAGTTTGTATGCAATACTCTCTAGTCTATATACTCCTTCCGCACAACCTTCGAATCCAAATTCAAATACAAATGAATCATTTGTTCTATTAGTTGCACTAGCAGAATACTCTTCTCCAGTTGAAGTATTAACATATTTGATAAATGCATCTAATGGTTCTAACTCACCATTACCTACTCCAACTGTAACAACCTGTGTAGAAGAAAGAGTTTGTCTTGAAGAATCTATGGTCACATAATTGACCAAGTCTTTCGAAAGAAGACTCCTTGTTTCGCCAGCATTAACAACTGCTCCATTAACCCAATCAAATGATGAAGCACCTGATACCACTAACGTAAGGCACATAATAAATGCTATTAATCTCTTAGAATATGTTTTCATTGTTTCTACCTTTCTATTTGTATTTTTATAATCTTTTAAGTATAACATTTTTAGTATCATCACTTATTTCAGAAATACTTTGAACTTTCACTTCCACAGAATCAATTAATATCTTCCTCTTAAGGTCAATCATTATATTGGGATCGTCCTTTATGAAAACGAATCTTTTGTGTATCCTAGCACCATTAAATGACAATTGATTTTCTTTAAAAACAATTTTATTACCAGACATCTCATTTATAATAACACTTATTCCAGACAATTCTATATTACCAGCTTCTCCTGGATCAAATCTAAGTGCAGTAATATCTCCACATGCCTGTAAGCCTTCAAACGTCCATTTAATTCCGCTATCCTCTTTTTCATAGCTTGATACAATCGTATGCTGTTGCTTAAATCCAGAACCATCATCATAATATAAAGTTGCTGTCTTATACTGGCTTGATAATGGCATATGTTCACTTAGCTGTGCTAACACACTCTGATGCGAACCACATATGCCATAATTGCGCATAAGTTTTTCATTAATTGTCCTCATCATATAATACATGTTAGTCATCTCAATTTCTGCACCAGAATCACAGAAAATCCATCCTGCATAATACCCCATATCCTGAGCAGAGAAAGAATACATTCGCTCAACTGCATGGAGTACAGTACCATCATCATCTATTGGTTCTTCTGGTAGTTCCTCATATGTCCACGGATAATCAAACACTTTATGAAGTGCATCAGTTCTTGCCCAAAATACCGAGCCAAGGGGAGATATCGGTTCTTTAGTATCTGACATAGGCGCATTAACATTAAGCTTCTTGGCCAACTCACATGTCACCTCATAATTACTGCCCCATTCCAATCCCAAAGTAAAGAAATACTCTGAATGATTAGGTGGTGGTGGCATAATAATTCCCATTCGCGGATTATTCTCAAATAAATCAATTATATTCTCGACAAATTCTGGCGTTGCAAGAACATTTTCAAAACATCTGTATGAAAAAGCTTGTCCAATTGTAAGCGGCTTAAGCTGTCCAACCTTCTTATCATGAGTATGACATATATAATCATAGTCATATATATACTCTTTTGACTCAACAAGAAAAGGTCCTACATCACGTCCTCTATTAGGCGTCACTCTTACATCCACCTTATTAGGAAGCACAGAAAACGCTTTCACAATCTTGCACTTCTTTTCCTCAGAATTAGTTGTAATATATATATCAGCATAATCAGGCATGGACTTAGCATAATGAAGACATTCATCAATTAAATCCGGAAAATACATATGCATTATTAAAGCAATTTTTTTATGTTCGACATTGGGATTAACTGTGTACTTACTTGGTAATATGTAGTTTAACTGCAAATTACGTTTCAAATCAGCCATGTTCTCGACTCTAAGTAGATTATCCCAAATCAGATTAGTGTCATAATTAGTTTCGTTCTCTAGATAATCATACAGCATCTTACCATGTTGCCCTACACACTCACTTAATACTACTGTATAATCCTGCATAAAGCTTCTTCTCTTAAAAAACGGAAGCTTCTGATCCCTTATCATTTCTGTTGCCATTGTAAGACATGGTTGATATGTTAATTCTCTATACACTTCAGAATTGGCGTAAACATCCCACTTATATCCCATATCGGCAAAATGTTTTGTAAAATAAGCTTCATGTCTACCAACTGATTGTTGATATGACTCAATTAATGGCATTTTTCTCCAATAATCTCTGAATGCTTTTGATACTAATAGCGTGTTTCTAATCGCCAAAAAATGTGTCTGTATATGATCCGGCAGATATCCAAATGGTACTGTTCCAAAAGGGTCAAAATCAGTCTTGTGACTTATTGTGGGCCCCCAGTAATCAATATCTCTCTCATCCATAGAGTCAAACATAATCTGTAAAGGATATACCGGCCCCATTATCGTATAATTCATAAGAATTACTTCATCATATTCACATAGATTCTCCCAACCAACAATATTAAGAGCATCTTTATAAGCGCCCACGTCAAATCCCTTATTCTCTCTTTCAACGATTCTATCCGTGTATTTCTCAAATACTTTTTTACCATCGTCAGAGATATTACCATTACTTATTATCAATATATCTCGAACACACTTCGACATTTCTTGAAGCATATAGTCAATATATCTATCCACTTTGCCATCTTTGTCAAAGAAAAAATATACCAAAAATCTATTGTTCTTTCCTTTTTCTAGTATCATATACGTTACCTTTTAATAATGTTATTTATCTTACGAATTGGAGCAGTAAGCTTCCAAGCTTTTGAATTCACAACTTCTTCAAAACCATTTTTATACTCTAGCATTTTGTTATGCTCATCTGACAATGAACTCTTATACTCTTCTACCTCATCAGCAAGCTTCGCTATCTCCTTGCTTTGACAGCTCATTATATCCTTACAATCATCAATTTGATTAACCAATTCCTCTCGTTGAAGAACATCCCTCATCAACTTCCTTGGTTCTTTTGAACTTATAGTATACTCTATATATATACAATCGGTATTAGCTGCAAAATCATCAATAACAATGCAAGGAGGCTGAAAGAAAGCCCAAGAATCACTCATAATTTCTTGTCCATTACATGTATAAGGAACTAGCTTGTTATTGTTTTCAGATTTAGCTATTATACCTTCTATTTTAATATTACATGATTCATCATAGGGGTGTATTTCAATTCTATCGATACCCGAGGCGTTCACATCAAACTGATATATACATGTTCCTTCATCATTAATGTCAGGCATATAATCAAATCTATCTACTACACTTTCCATACTATATATTATAATGTAGCCACTTTTTTTCGCATCAATAGCACTTCTATTTTCAAGCAATCCGTAAGGATAATATAGCCTACTCTTCATGGCATCATTTATTTGCCACAGGGCATGATACCCTCTCATTAAAAACTTTTGAAAATTTTCTTCACAAGACAAGAAAAAGATACGCTCAGTTTCTGATATTCCAGCCATTTCATACATATCTATATTCTTTCCAACAAAATCTTCTCTTCCGAATGACAAATAATAATGAATTGTTCTAAATATAACAAATTTAGCAGGAATCAAAAAATCATATGTCCATTCGTAATCAATAATATTCCATTTCTCACCATCGACTAAAATATTAGAAAGAATAATATCTATGTTTGTTATTGGCATGCAACTATATTCACCTTTAAGTTTACACTCACCAAAAACCCTTTCAAACTTATCACTATTTTCAAATTTTTTTGTTGATGCAGTTTCTATACAATCCAAGAATTCTTGAAACACTATTTTTGCTCTATCAAAATCTTCTGTTCTGATTAAATCATCAAGAATTTCTTCTAAAGTACTTCCACTTATAAACTCAAACTCTACACCATCTTCACAGTTCTTTACTTTATTAGGAAACATTTTTGTCTTTTCAAAGCACTTATAGAGTTCAAAATAATTTTTTTGTAGTTTATCTACATGACCTTTTGCCAGCTCATTAACAGGGCTCTTTCTTACTATTTTCGTCCCATCATCTGATAATAGTATATCTGTACGAATCTGATATTCTGGCGATCTATCATTTGAATACTTTGTATATATAGTTTTCATTATTACACCTCAATCAAAAGGATAAAAGAATTCGAAAACTGCTGAAACAATCCATCCCCAATCAAATTATCCCACACCTGGCTCTCATCAAAAGAAATAATTTCAGGTTCGCCAAAGCTTCTATAATTATTAACAAGTTCACCCTTCTTCGGCAAATATTCATCAGAATAAATAATACTCGGAAGTAATCTGTCAGGGTAAGGATAGAACCATCTCACGGAACTTTTTTCAATCTGCGATAAGGTTTTTTCTAATTCTTGTCTCGAAAAACTCCTTACTCCTGTATAATCTCTATAACCCTCAATTCCTGAAAATCGAATGTTATTATTTGGTTCATTTGCGCCATCAAAATACTTTAATCCATATTTATTATCAATAGCCACACATATTATACCGCCATCCTTGAGGTGTAATTTGTACTTATCTATTTCTTTAATCAAATGACCTCTACTTCTATAATACGGATTTGCTACTATAACAAAATCATATAAACCATCTTGAATAGAATCATCTAATTCTTGTTTTATTATCGTTGCATTATCATATCTATCAAGTCTCTTGCTAATAATATCAAACTCAATGTCATCTTCAACAACAACATCTAATCCAGAAGCCATCTGTACCAGGCACTCAGATACAGCACCGTATCTCCCATTTATCTCTAGTAACTTCTTATTTCGCACCTGTAGCCACTCAAATATATTGCCTCTAATATGGGATAATTGTTCGACAAGGAACTTGTTTTTTCCTTCAGAAATACATTTATTATACTCATCAAAATTATTATTAGAAACTATTTCTAATAATAATTCTTCGTTTTTTGTCATAATTTACCTTCTTTAAAACTGCACAATCCAAATTCAATTATACAACATATAGGGATTTTTATCAACATATGCCTATATATTCCGTTTTTGTTTCAAATTATAGTTTCAATTTATTTATTAAACTATGAACCTATCTCTTTCTCTATCTCCACCGTAGAATTCATATCATAGAAGCCAACAGTATCTTTATCTGACACCACCGTCACATTAATCAAATCATAAAGTCTGTGGTAAGCGACAAGTTCACCACTATCATCAAATCCCGTACAACTAATTGAAAGCAAATAATCTCCTCCTTGAAGATTCATTTCCTGTGTAAAATTAGCAACATACTCTTCACCAGCTTTTGCAGTTCCAATATCCACCTTTTCAAACATAGTATTGGTCCCTGTAACATCCACTCCCTTTACAGTTTTAAAGGTATATGTAAAAATAGGGCTTTCAATTTCTTCGTTAAAATGCACTTTAGACTTAATTGTAAATCTTTCACCTTTCACTATAGAACTCGTTAGTAATCCATCCTTATCCATAATAGCAAAATCAACAATCTCAGCTTTCTTAGAGCCATACTCATTAAGATTTGGATTAATAGTAAAATGTGTTCTCCAAAGGCCCTCACCCTCAATACTGTTAGCAAATCCACGATTTGCTCCGCTACCAATAACTTCGGAAATATCATTAGCTTCGCTTGCAGCTAACGCGTCTTCAACAGCAGTTCCAGTCATTAACTTCTTATAAATGTTAATCATATCCTTCGGTGTTCCCTCAGATAACTTCTCGCCATGATTAAGAAGAACCACTCTATCACAATACTTAGATATGCTTCCCAAATCATGACTTACAAAAAGAATAGTCTTTCCCATCTTTTTAAAATCATCAAATTTCTTATAACATTTATTCTGAAAAAATACATCACCCACAGATAATGCTTCGTCTACAATTAAGATTTCAGGATCAATATTAATAGCAACAGCAAAAGCAAGACGAACAAACATACCGGATGAATATGTTTTTACAGGTTGATACACAAAATCACCTATATCTGCAAACTCTAGTATATCATCCATTTTTGCATCCACTTCTTCTTTGGAATATCCCATCATTGTTCCATTAAGATACACATTCTCAATACCAGTATATTCCTGATTAAAACCTGCTCCAAGTTCAAGAAGCGCTGATATTCTACCTTCAATATCTACATCGCCACTTGTTGGATTAAGAACCCCTGTAATTATCTTAAGTATTGTAGATTTTCCTGCGCCATTAGTTCCTATTATTCCGACAGTCTCGCCTTTCTTTACATCAAAAGAAAGACTATTAAGCGCATAGTGTTCTCTGTAACGAGGTTGCTTGGACAAACCAAAAGCGTCTATTACCCTATCACGATTGCGATTATATAATTTATACATCTTACTTACGTCTTTTACACGTATTGCATAATCTGACATTTGTATCTCCTCAAACAACAAACAAAGCAGCAGAATATTTTACTACAGAACATCCGCAAAATGTTGTTGTAATTTTCTAAATATAGCCATTCCTCCAACAAGAACAATAACTGTCAATATCCAAAAATACGCCGTCATCCCCGGTCTTTCCCAGAACCACACATTATTATATAGTGCATCTCTATAGCCATTAACAATATAGTACATAGGATTAAGCTTCAAAATTGTAACAGCCCATCCAGGAATTCTATTAGCCATTGCATCCATATTCCACATAATAGGCGTCATCCACATTCCAATTTGGAGTATTACATTTACAATCTGAGCTAAATCTCTGAAGAATACCATAATAGCGGAAAAAGCATAAATCAGCCCCAAGCTCAATATAAACATGCAAAACGAATAATAGATTAATTGCAAAGTATAAAAGCTCGGGAAATAACTGTAACAACTATATAGAATAATGGTAAACACAACAAAAAAGAAGTGAACAAACAAACTTGAAATTGCTTTAACAACAGGCAAAGTACTTATCTTAAAAACGACTTTTTTTACCAAATAATTATATTCAATAAGCGCATTTGTACCGCTGGCAATTACTTCAGAGAAGAAAAACCAAGGAACAAGACCCGCTATAAGCCAAAGAACAAAAGGAATTCCTATTCCAGCTTTAGTTGATTGTGTTCCTACATTCAAAGCCTTTTCAAATACAAACCAATACACTAGCACTGTAATAATCGGTTGAACAAAAGCCCAAACCGTTCCGAGATATGAACCTGCAAACTTCTGCTTAAAATCGTTTTTAGCAAGACTGCCAATTAGTTTTCTATTAGAGAAAACATCCTTTGGTATAGCAAGTATAGAATCTAATTTGACCCAAATCACAATAAGAAGTACATCAATTATCAAGCACACAAGGATCTTAAGAACAATGTTACGAATACTTCTAGCACTTGTAACAACTTCTTTTGTCCTCACATTATCTACATTCCATGTATAGCTCTTCTCTTCAGGATTGTAGTATTCTTGCGATATATTATACTCCTCAATCACCTCGTCCTTATACGATAGATAAACCTTACTATATTCTATATTATCCATCATATAATTAGACGTATTAATCCTTACAGCTGTCACATCTCCTGGCAAAGCCACGTCATAATCATTCATCCCAGCATCTTTTGTTGCATTTGTATTTATCATATGATTAGAAGAGAATTTTTCATCCGAATAGTCCTCTTGCTTATAATATGTCTGTATACCAAGATCATTCTTAGCTTCACAGATTATATGCAAATCAACACTTATATCTTGTACCTTTTCCTCGTGAAATATAGCGAGCAAATTCGTACCAATCATTATTATAAGAAATAGTATTCCTACTAATATCTTTTTCTTATTCACTCGTAACAATCTCCTATCTTACAATACCTTTACAAAGCCTACTAATTATACAACGAAGTATGTCTGTAATATATATTATAATTAATCAAAAAGAAACATCTCTTCTAGTCATATAGCACAATCTAACTCTGCCTTATGGCAAAATCTGCCCTATCTAAGGCCAAATTGACATTATAATATGGATCCCCATCGCGAAGAATATCTGCCCAACGTTCCTGGAACATCCTTATCTCATCTGCAAAACGCTGTTTTTTCTCTGGGGTATCTTCTGCGCCTCTACTCTTAGACTCATAATGTGTAAGTGCCGCAAAAGAATTATATACAACCTTCTTATCAAGCTCGCGAATACGAAGACAATAATCAATATCGTTAAATGCAACCTTGAACGCCTCGTCAAAGCCTCCAACCTTATCGAATAATTCCTTCTTAGTAAGCAGACAAGCTGCCGTAACAGCACTATAATCCTGTGTAAGCATGGCCCTTCCAAATGCTTTACACTCATCTGGATGAAGTCCTACAAAAGCGTGGCCTGCAATTTCTCCAAATCCAATCACAACACCAGCGTGCTGTATTATTCCGTCAGGGTAAAGAAGCTGAGCACCAACAATTCCCACATCATCTCGTTGACAGAACCCTAACATTCTATCAAGCCAATCATTATTAATAGCTTCGATATCGTTATTAAGGAATAATAGATACTCACCTTTAGCTTCTTTAACGCCAAAATTATTGATGCTAGAGAAATTGAACTCTCCTGGCCATCTTAGCACTTTAGCTTTAGGACATACATTTGTAATATTCTTATAATATTCTTCAGTCTCTGGTTCAGTACTATTATTCTCTACCACAATAACTTCGTAGTTATCATAAGTATTCTTCATAATTGATTTAAGACACATATCAAGGTCTCTCGTATGGTCTTTGTTAGGAATTATAATTGATACAAGAGGACTGCCTTTAACAATATGTCTCGCATGATACTGACCATATTGAAGCCCGTCTTCCATCTCTACTTCAATTCCTTTAGTATCAAAATACTTCTTAACTGCTTTCTTACCGTTCTTAAAGGCATACAATTTACTTTCTGGATTTTCTGCAGTAGAATTCTTATGACTTCTCCAATGATATAAAATCTTAGGAATATGATATACATCATCAACTTCACTTACACATTTAAGTATAAAGTCATGATCTTGCGCTCCATCATATTCAGAGTCAAATCCACCTACTTTTTCTGCAATTTCTTTCTTGACGCAGAAAAGGTGACATACATAATTATTAGAGCAAAGCAAATCAATATTAAATCCCGACTTAAAGTATGGTTCAAATCTGTCCTTACCGTTAATGTCAATCTTATCTTCATCTGAATAAATAACTTCTGCACCATATTTATCAATCTGTACCATAAGTTCATACAAAGCATTAGGTGCCAAGACATCATCATGATCTGCTAGCACTATGTATTCTCCAACTGCGAGTTTGAGTGCTTCATTGGTGTTTTCAGAAATGCCTTTATTCTCTTCAAGATGTCTATAAGTAATTCTACCTTGATAACTTCCGTCATCAATATGCCTCTTAATATGTTCAGCCACTTTATTATTGCTGCTTCCATCAGCAAAGCAAAGCTGCCAATTAGAATAAGTTTGTGCTTCTACCGACTTAACAAGTTGGTCTAAGAAATTAAGAGGAGTATTATATAGTGGCACAATAATACTGAATTTAACACCATTCTCAAACATTTGATTTCTCTGGAATTCTAATTCATCTTCCTTAACATCGTAAAGTTCCATCCACTTCTCATAACGATTATCATTACCCCCCATAGTCATTTCAAACAATTTCTTAAGACCATGATTAATAAATGACTTAAGGCCATTATTATTGTAATATCTCATAGCTCTATGCCATCTGTTAGTTGGATCAAACGCTAGTGCTTTATCGAGATCAACAACTTCTATACTTTCCTTACCATCTCGTATGATATGAACTTTAACCTTCTTACTATTTCTGTTAAATGTTGATAAAAATCCTTGCATTTTGCTACGTTCATCATCAGGAATATTTCTAAGTTCTGGAAATTGAGTCTCAATATCCTTTCTTACTACATATTCAGTCTTTGCTTCTATTCTATTTCCTGCCTCATCAACAATAAACACTTCTAAAGACTTTGTATTAACTCCCCATCCTCGTATTGAAACATCGCTTGAGTCTTTAGAAACATCAACAGAATCCACCTTAACCATTCCTTGGTTAAGTGAATTCTTAATCTTAGTCACGCTAATATCAAAGCATTTATTAATTACATTCCCTTCTTCATCACAAATAGCCACGGATACTTTTCCTCTACCATCTATTAGCATCTTAGGAATATTAATAAACACTTCAGCTACAGGATTATGCCCTGGCACATCGTACTTATCCCATATAAAGCGATCATCTCTAACAAGAATATCAACACCCTCGTGTGTAAACTTCTCGTTGTCAATAAACACGACAACGCACTCCATTGGAGTGCGTACATCTACCTCTATAGCTTCAATAGTAATAAACTTATCACTACAAGCATTTTCTCTTACTTTGTAAAAAACAATGTTACCCTTAGCCAACTATGTATCTCCTTAATGAACTATCGTCATACTATTATAATATAAAAAAACTATTATACCAAAAGGCAGCATGCTTTTTCATTTTATGACGTGATTCTTTTTGACTTATATACTAATGTTTTTTGCCTTCTATACCAAATCTTTGCTGTCTTCTCCCACAAGCATTGCAATAAAAACAAAGCTTGTCACAACAAAAGGATACACATACCTTATAACAATGCAAGGACCTGCAAGTATAGTCAATAACAAAAAAAGCATAAACGATACTGGAAGAGTATATTTTACAGATTTCTTCTTGATTAATCCGAATACAACAAATAAAAATATCCAGACATATAATGCCGGTGCAAATAACACAGAAATCAACGGCCAATTCTGATATTCATTATCTGAAAAAGCTCTTTCCAAAATATTTTCTAACCATGGCATTTTTGATGAGTGTGTAATACCATATCCTTCTTTGACATCTGTAAGCAAGTACCCCTGCCTATTATCTAACCCCTTACCATACACAATCGCATTAGAGACATCCCCTATATTCCACGCTCCTTGTGTAAGATATAGGTACGAATCCAAAGAAATAATAGGATACTTAAAAAACAACTTTGCTGACAATTTAAGAAAACCAATAACATCTTCTTTACCATTAAGCACCAAATAATCCTTCATCCCATCAGATATTTTTTCATTATAAGATGCATAAGGTGCATAATAATATTCTATTTCTTTACGGGATTCCTCATCTTGAGCCGCAACAAGAGGTTTAGAATGTATTCTCCCCATTTGTTGAGACGGAATAGACATAGTCTCTTGTATTCTTCCACTATCAGCATCTAGAGCAAATGCAAGCGTTTTATCACCAATAACAAACATTAACATACATATGGCTAAGTATATTACTACACGCGCCTTTATTCTTTTTATTATTACTAGAATTATAGCTACTAATAAAACCAAAAGAAATGCATATTTTGCGTTATTCCTAAATAACATCATTAGAGTCATCGTAAAAGGGAAAATTATAATTAGTAATATCTTGCGTTTTTTTTCTTTTTCTTCTAGTAATCTAAGTGATAAAATCAAGTTCAATAAAACTAAACCAGAAAAAATCACATCTTTCGTTGAGCTAATAGCCAAAATACTGTTTACTGGAAAGAAAGCGAAAAACAAAAGCATTATCACCAAAAACACCTTGTTTTTTATATGATTTTTTACATATACAAATGCATAAGAAAAAATAGATGACATAACCAGCATTTGTATAACATCGTAAATTATAACGCCTTTATTACTACCAATTTCATCCGTTCCAATAACATAACAAGCACTCAAAAACAATGTATGTATCAATGGATGAAATTGTGAGAAATGATTATATAGCCATTCTTTGACTTGATTAGGATCGTAATTCCAAAGCCCTGGATAATATGCTAACCATACCGGTATCCAGGCTGCAAAAATAATCAACATTACTACAAGCCATACCAAAACATCTCGACTACTTCTATTACACATTGTAGGATATGATTTGCTATCAACAAAAGCATACAGTTTGAATACCAAAACATATACTAAAGGAAATATGAAAATAATCAAAAACAAATATACAAAGACAGTTCCCAATGTAAAGTCTTCAAAAGGCTCCCCACATCCAAAATATAATCCAGTTATTGTTGCAACAGAAAATAATGCTGCTAGCAATATAGTTGGAATGTTAATATTTTCAAGCTTCAGTTCTTCCTTACTCTGATTATATATTGCCACAATTCCAGCACAAGTGACAACATATACAAAGAATAATAACGCAGAATTAAGATTGCAAAAATGATAAAGTATATACGCTATAGCAGCAAATGAACATAAACTCAAACTAATTCTTTTTATCATTATATTCTCCAATTAATCATAATTGTACACAAGCTTATTATCCCGTTATTTCTTGACCCAAATCTTACTTTTCCAATCAGTCGAAGATAACGGTAGATAATTCTCTTTAAGAACTCTGTCAAAGGTATTAGTATAATGAGTACGAGACCAAGACTCTCGCTCCAAATCATATAATGCTACATTCGGCATATTCTCTTTTAATTCATCAGCATCTGATTCTTCAAACCATTCCATATACCAAGGAAGCATATAAACTGCAGAGTTAACCGGTTTACACCCCTTATAATACAAATATATAGAATCGCACCCATCGGCACTTGCATCAATGTATATATCCTTATTCTCGAATTCTTTCGATATCTGAACAATCTCAGCCTCAGCTGGAGTTGATGACAATTGTATTGGATACAGAATATTAGTTACCATCGTAATAAAAAATGTACTTGAAAGAACAATTCCCGTTACAACTACAAGTGGTTTGCTTATTCTTTTTTTCTTTCCAAAAAGCACATCAACGAACAAAACAACTATGAGAATAACCATATACCACGCAGCTAACCCGTGGAATTCATATGCACCTTCCGTCCTTGATGCCGAAAAAATAGCAATTGTTGCAAGTGCTATTCCTTCAATAACACGCTTCCTTTCTAATAGCCTTACAATAATACAAGCCGCAAATGTCATTAGAACAAATCTTACAACAACATCAACTGAAGATGATGCAGTAATTATTAATACAAAGTTTTGAGCAAAGAACTCAAAAACATTATTAATAGCATCTCCAAATGGTTGTATTATGCCATTAGACCCCACTCCTGTATACTTTGAATATATTTCTGTATTAAATGTATAAAACTGTCTGAATGCAATACCTAATGCATCATTTGCAGCAAAATATATAATTGCTAGTATAGGAGGCACGATCAAAGATATGATCAATTTGTAATACCTAGAGAAAAATCCTTTTATGCCTATTCTACTCTTTATTAGATAAGCGATTTCCAGGCAGATAAATAATACACCTACAAAAAACATTGCATAAACACTTATAAATGCCGCTCCAAAACTAGCCCATACAGATATCGAAATAATTATACTTCTATCAAGCTTAAGCGTTCTGTCTTTATAGTAACGTAAAAATTCAAGGATTAACAACACGAACATCAAGCCCTCAAAAGAGTCGGATAATATTCTTATACCCTCAATTGGAACAACACAATAAATAAATATCACTTCCATAATCGGAAGAAGTGCCATTTTCTTTGCCCCAAAGTAATCCTTATGTCTTATATAAACAATAATCCATATTATACATTCAAAAATATAATATGATAATCTAAACTGTTCAACTGAACCAGCACCAAGCAATGCAAAAATCGAGCACAAATAATATACTATCGGCGTATGTTGCGTCACATAGTCCTTATATAGAACGCCTCCATCAGCAATTACCATGCCTCCTCGTATATTATCATTCTCATCCACAAAAGGATTTCCGACAAACGAAAAAGTAAACAACAGCACAAATGCAATTGCTCCAAGAATCATTCCCTGAAGTACCTTATCCTCTTTAAACGACTTATTTTTCTTTTCGTTATACCAAAACTTAGCAACAATAAATAATAAGTACAGGAACAATATAGAATATAAGCCATGCCACCAATAATCTACATCGCCACCATATATAACAACTTCTATGTTCTCAGCAATCTTTGACAAGTCTTTACCGTTCTCATCAACAATCTCAACATAGTATTGTTGCCCCTTGTCAACATTTATCCTATTCTTATGATACTCAAGATTATATAGTGTCGCTCCTGAAGCAAAACGTTCTTCTTTTAAAACCTTACCAGACTCGTCTTTCAGGCTAATCTTCCAAATTGAATCAGAACCCACCAAGGAGCCGTCAACATGAATTGCAACAGTTTTGAGGATGTTGTATGGCATCTTAAATTTCTGTATAAAGTCAGAATTATTGTTATTCAGTTCTATGCTTGATTCACTTTCTCTAGTAACTGTTTCATATTCAAGATACGTTAACTGTGTATTAGCATGTCTTAATCCGAAAATATATAATATAATTAACGCAGCTATAATTAATATATATTTGATATTCTTCTTCACTTTAAAATCTTCCTTATTAAATAAAGTAATTCTTATTATATAATTAATTCTTTTTCATCTTTTTCTTTAATCTATGAAAATCACCAAGCGCAGCCCAGCCAATTTTAACGATTTTAGGTATATTAATAGAATTAACCCCACCCTGTCTAGGTTTAAACGAAATAGGAATAAACTTATATTTTTCATTATAATAAGCATAGTATGTAGTCATCATAATATTAGGCAAATTATAGTTTTTATCCATATTATATAGATACTTTTTCACGACCTCGGTTTTCATTAACCTAAAAGGCGCATTTGCATCTGGTACCTTTACTCCAAAGTATAATCTCAAAAGAAAACAAACCACTTGTTCAACAAATGCTCTAGATTTTCCATCACCTCTATCATTACGCAACCCAAATATACCATCGAACTCATATCTCAAATCCCAAAACTGGCCAAATTCGTCAGGATTTGTCTGACCATCAGAATCTGTTTGAAATATATAATCAATATCATTCTTTATCGCATAGTCATATAACGCAATAACTTTAGGACCATGTTGTTTATCTGAGTCTTCTAGAATCTCTAATTGAGGATAATCCTTTTGTAATTCTTGTAAAATCTCATGCGTCTTATCACTACTACCACTATCAGCGATAACAAGTCGAGACTTTTCATTTTTCCCTTCTAATACCTTGTACCATTCTTTTACTGTCCCTCTAATATTTGCCTCTTCGTTGTAGGCTGGCATTACAACATATATTGATTCCATTTTTCTCTTATACCTTTTATTCCCTTTCTTTTCATGTTTCCAATTCTATAAAGCCAAATTGTTCAAAAACTGTTCATAAACAACCACAGCGTCAAATCTATGTTCACTAAAAGCCTTCATTATATAATCAGTTCCACCGAAAAAACGTGGATCTATAATTGTAATTTTTGAACATGTAAGCGACATCAGGGAAATAGTTCTATAACCTATAGAATCAGTTATCAAACATATTTCAGGTCCATCACTGACGTCTTTATTATCAATCACATAGTATGGACACTGGAATCTTAAATAATCCGTAACCCAGTATGTATACTCGTTTTGAGGGCTATTTTCATAACCATTAAGACATACATCTTTAAAAGTTCCCTTTTTTGTCTCACCTGTCACATAATCTATCAATTCGTAATGAGTATCTTGTATTGGCCAGAACAACATAAAGTCATCAATAGGAACATAATACAGCCCCACATTTCTTCCGTAATTTCCAAGCATTCTATGATTCTCTATAACAAATCGATTTCCATTAACATCAAGCATTTCTTTGTTAGAAAACTTCAAGCCAAAATTGTTTTCTAGCAATTCAACCAACTTCGAAGCAGCTGCAATCTCTCCTTCAGATGACATGTGAAGATCTGTATGTAAGAACAAATCATCTGCGGCGACCTTTACATTAGAATCTTCTGTTAGAAGCTTTCTCATATCTGCCGTTTGTATCCCTTCAGTTTGTAACCTTTCTAGAATCACATCATCACACTGATTCAAATCATTAAATGTATATTCCACATCATTCTTTTTACTTGAATTCTTGTTAGGTCCTTGAACAAACAACAAAGGCGTATTTATACTATCTGTACGTCTTTTCAACTCTTTTACGTCTTCCACCATTGAATCTACATATTGAAAATTATTTATTACCTGGTCAATGGTTCCGTGCTTATCAGTAACGTACTCAAAATTTCCTATTATTCGTCTCCCAATAGCCCTTTGAAATATTCCGTAAATATTTATGTAGAAATTTTTTCCAAAAAAATCATCTATATAATTTCCATCTATTTCATTAATCCGTTCATTAACACTTTTTTCTTCACTAAAATGAGGTAAAACATTTTTCAATATATTATTTGTGTTCGTAATACCAATCAATGCCAGAATAGATAATGCAATGATTGTAATTATCACATTAGTTTTTTTAAACATATCATTCATCATCAGTTCTCCTAAAAATCCAAATACACAAATGGGTTATATGAACCATTAATCGAATAAGTACAACAAACAACCAACAACACTAATAGAAAGACAACTTTGACAACACTATAAACATTTTTTGTTGCATTTTTCTTGGCCATATGGTTCTCTAATTTTTCTTTCCATGGAATACAACATGCAATAGCCACAACAAATAGCACAATAATATCTAGGAGAATAAACCCGGTCTGTCTGTCATATAATACATTGCCCATACCGCCAAACATAGAAACAATATATTGTATTGCCGCATCAATACTATCTGCTCTAAACAAAACCCACGCAAAGTTAACACAAAGAAGCGTAAAAATCCTATATAGAGTCTTTGTTAGCGTATTTTTTAATTTATCAACGACACCAGTTAGTTTTTCAATCATTAGAATCACGAAATAAAACAGACCCCAGCAGATGAATGTCCAATTTGCACCATGCCATATTCCTGTGAGAAGCCACACAACAAGCATATTAAATGCCCATCTAGGCTTACTACATCTGTTTCCTCCCAAAGGTATATATACATAATCTCTAAACCACCTCGAGAGAGAAATATGCCACCTCCTCCAAAAGTCCGTTACAGATGTCGATATGTATGGATAATTGAAGTTTTCCGCAAAGTGAAAGCCAAACATCATCCCCAATCCAATTGCCATATCAGAATAACCAGCAAAATCAAAAAATATCTGCAATGAATAGCAAATAGAACCTAACCAAGCACCAGCCACAGATAATTGCGCTGCATCTGTTACACCAAAATAATGATCTGCGACTATCGCAAAAGTATTCGCCAGAAGCACTTTCTTAGCAAGTCCTTCAATAAACCTAACCATACCTTTACTAAAATCATTCCAATTTTCGTGTCTATCCAATAACTCTTTACTTATATCTGAATAACGCACAATTGGTCCGCACATTATTCTTGGGAAAAATGCAATATACAGCCCAACATTTATGGGATTGATGCATACATCTGCTCTGCCTTTATACACATCTACAACATAACTAATAGCTTGAAATGTAAAAAAGGAAATACCCAAAGGAAGTATTAAATTATTAGCAACTGAATCGCTTAATTGTAATGAGAAAATTCCTAAAGTGAACTTCAAATATTTAAAAACAAACAAAAGACCTACATTAAATACAACCATAAGAACAATAACGAATATTGATAACTTTTTCTTTTGCCTGAATTTATTAACAATAATAGCCAATAACCAATTAACGACAATAGATAGTATTAAAACTATTATTGACTTAGCATTGCCACCAAGAACAAAATAAACAATTGAAACCAAAAGTAAAAAAGCATTTCTGAACTTAGGTGTTATCACGTAATATAATAATAATGTAATCGGCAAAAAAACAAACAAAAAAGAAGCCGATGAAAAAACCATTTATTATTCTCCTTCTAATCCATAAATAATCACTTGATTAATACTACAAAAAATTTCGCAGAGCACAAAACTCCACGACAAAAACCAAGTGTTATTCTACATCTCTAACCTTTTACTGTCAACGCAAAATACAAGCAACATTAGAATAGAATAACACTCTTTATCATTATTCATACATAGCGTAGTTTTTATTTTACTGGTTTATGTACTACAAAATCCTTTTTCAGGACCATATTTATCTTTCTCGGATCTCCCCATTCACCAGGAGAATCATATGGTCTGTCTGGATAAGCTCCATATTCAAGCTTAATATCAAAATTATTATCTTTAATATATTGTTCTATCTGCTCCGCAAGAGAGATAGGATGACCTGTACAACAATTAATAATACCTGTAACTTCTGTCTGCAGCAAACAAGCTGCTATCTGGTCAGCAAGCTCCTCAACAGTAATGAAGTCATATAAATTCTTTCCTGTTGTAAACGGAAACGTCTTTTTTCCTTCTTGAGCCGCTTTAGCTATCTTAGCAAAAATAGATGATCCTTTAGTATCGGAACTATATATATAATAAGCTCTCAGCCATTGCCATATGGCATTATTCTCTGTTGCAAGTAGTCTTGATGCTTCTCGAAGCGCATTTTTGGATATACCATACATAGAACTTGGATTTGTAGGAGTTTTAGAATCTATGGCGCCTTCCCAATAACCAACTTCATGCATTGTTCCCATTACAGCAATTTGTGGCAATCCACCTTCAAGCATATTCTTTATAAAAGAATAGTGATTAGGGAGATCCATAATATGCGCATCAGAATTATGTACAAATCCGTCTCTCCATGCCATATGAATACATGCATCTGGCGCACCTATTTCTTTATAAATATTCTTATTATCATCAAATATAGGTACACTGCATCTTTGGGCTCTCTCATCAACTCCATCATAGCCAAAATCCGCAGCTATAACATCAGCCCCTCTATCAAGTAATGCTTTTACAACATACCTTCCTATAAAGCCATTTGCGCCTGTAACTAAAACTTTTTTAGCCATTTTTTCCTCCCGAATCATTAATCATCTGCTATGCAACGAAGCCATAGCACTCTTGATCTAAAACATTTCCTGACTCATCATAAACTCTAAACAATGTCCAGTAATATCCATGCTGAGGCTGCCATATAGTCCAAGCAGTATCTCCTCCACGAGCATTTATCTTACCAGTGGAATGAATCCATGGGTAAGGATAACCTGTTGCAAGCAGACTGCAATCTAAAACCAACATTTCATATCTATATGAATTATTGGGATTATCAAAAGTAGAGAATCCTATCAAATATCCCCCACCTTGTCCACTATAAGGGACTTGACATATGTTATTAATAAATTGTTTGTGATGAAATCCCACACATGAATCTCCTACTATTATATTAGAATTATGTGGTTTAATTCGGCCATATAACAAGAAATCTCCTGTCTTGCCAGGATTCCACGATAGCCACTGGTTACCTTGTGCCCAATCTCTTATCATGAACCATGTACCCTTACTATAATCGTATCCAAGCCATTGGTAATCATAATCACTTACATTATCAATGCCACTTGCTAAGCCTGCGATAACATTATTGTATTCATGCTTATATATCCACACCCCTGCCTCTGTTTTTTTCAGATTAGGCTTTCCTAAAACATAATCATACATATCATTCGCAGTACCATCATTATCACTATCAAGCTCCGCTTTTATGCTATAATGACAATCACCATTTATATTAGTCCATTTAAAATTATTACCATCTTGCCATTCGAATGGGGTTTCTACGCCTGTATCATCATTCACAATTGTTATACGATATCTATAATTCTCATGGTTTTTTCCAAACGCCTTAACTGAAAACATATAACTATCATATGTCACTTCACTGCTAATGCTCGTTATAATATCTCGATTAACTACTCCATTTAATTTGTCAACAACTTTCCTTTGTCCAGTTTCATTCAAATGAATCGAATTATACTTATCGAAATCGCTTCGTTGAAAATTAATTGTCTTCAAGTCAACAAATAAATCTCCTCTTGACTCAGCGACCTGTCTTATCGCCTCTCCATACCCATCAATTAGCGTATTATCGTAACCATCTATACCATTCTGTAAATGAAATGGTGCAATTAGTATAAGCTTTGCACCAGGATACTTATTATGAAGTTTACTAACTAAATCTCTATATCTTCCCGAAAAAGTTGGAACATCACATATACCTATCGATAAATCATTTAATCCACCTAATACTGCTATTACATCAGGCACACCATTATCATCCAAACTATCTATACGTGTGCTACTATTAAAAGAAGACCCATCATAATCAGGAGTAGTAACACGTGACAATCCTATTCCATTAACTTTTCCAATTTTTAGCCCATTTTCATTTGCATATTTGGAGAACCACATATCTGATAAAGGCATTATATATTCACATCCACTTCCTTCAGGCCCGTAATATGGATTATAAGGTGCGAGTCCATAATATGCGGATAGTGAATCGCCTAATATAGAAAGAACAGCCCTGTCATCATTGGACGCTTCCACATCTATAGCGTTTAAAGAAACAGATCCAAACAACGCAACGAACATCAATATTCCAGCCATTACAAAAGATATTTTTTTTCTTTTTTTAAACATCACTATAATATTCTCCTTATTTATGACAGCATAAGTGTAGTATACCAAATCCTATACATATTTTGTATAAGCAAACCCACGAAAAAAGTTTTTTTATTTGTTTCTTTTTAAACTAATTGTCCAATCAAACAACAAATCCGTAACACTCCTCATCTAATATATTACCATTTACATCGTATATTCTATACAACGTCCAATAATAGCCACTTCTTGGTTGCCATATCGTCCACGCAGTATCTCCTCCACCAGTATTCATCTTACCGGTAGAATGGATCCAGGGATAAGGATATCCTGCCGACAATAAAGCACAATCCAAAACAAGCATCTCATATCTATAAGAGTTATTAGGATTATCAAAGGTCGAAAAGCCTATTAAATAACCTCCGCCCGCTCCACTATATGGAACTTGACAAATAGCATTAATACACTGCTTATGAGTCAAACCAATGACAGATTCAGCAGCTTGTATTCCAGAACTATGCCACTTTGCTCTACAAAGGAGCAAAAATGTTCCAGACTTTCCAGGATTCCAAGAACACCAAACATTACCTTGTGCCCAATCACTTATCACAAACCATTTATTCTTATCAATGTCGTATCCCAACCACATAAAATCTAAATTTGATACATACTCATTTCCAACAACCATCCCCGCGGTAACATTATTGTGAGTATGATTATATAAATAAATACCCGAAGTCAGCGTCTCGCTTCCATAATCATAAGGACAACTCTCTCTTCCCACAGAACTCCAAAAGCCTTCGATGGTATGATCAGCTCTACCTAGCGAAAGCATTGTACTATCACTCTTATTAAAATGTTTATATCTAGAACCATAAGAATCATCCCACGTAACGTCAACAGCATACCAATAATCGCCAATCTTAACCTGGTTCCATTCATGATGTGCGCTTGTTATTGACATTGCAGGTATTCCACGGGCGTAACAAAGAAGTGCGAAGGCTTCAGAATACCCTGCACATACAGTTTCGCCACCTGGGTTTAGGAACACAGATGCACAACTTTGATCAAATGGTGTGTTTAAACTACCATAACTACAATTATTGACTAAAAGATCATGTATCTTCTTCTCTTTATCATAGGCACTGGCGCTAGCACTCACTTGACCAAGATACCAGTTAATTTTGGACTTAATCTGAGACGCATAGTATGCACGTTGTGCTCCTGTATGCATTTCATCATACACACCAATACGCACCGCCATTTGATCATGGGAATCTTTATATACTCCGATATATTGACTAAGATAGTATAGTTCTGGCGTATCATATATCAATAGATATGCAACATTAAGCGCCTCCTGTTGCGTAAGCCCTGTATACTTAACTGTTGGAGTCAGATACACCCCCTCGGCACTACCATAGGTAAAATCTGCACCGCCATCAACATATGCCATCAATTTACTATACAAATCATCATATAACTTCCTTTGATTAGCATTTAGCCTACTAAAAGAATAATTATAATAAGGGGAACTAAACTGATACCAGAAAGAATCTGTCCCCTTATAGCACTTCTCAACAAATGTCTCTACATCAGCCTTCTGAGACTCATCTACAATCTCATTAAATTCCTCTTCTGAAACATCTTTTATTTCAACTTCAAGTTCTTTAAGCCCTGTTGGATGCTCTTCCTCTGCATACGCATTAATCTCAGACACAGCAAATAGCCCTAACATTAATGTTAGAGCTATAGCAATCGATGCTACTCTTTTAAAAAATCTTTTTTTCATAGGCACTCCTGTCTACCCTAATCTAACTTCATGCCCTTCCCTGCGCAATAATCTTTAAAACTTTGATTAACTTTATCCTTGTCAGACAATATAACATCCTCTGGTGTGAGGCTATCATTAAATGGCCATTCAACAGCAATGTCAGGATCATTCCACATAAGACCGCCTTCATCATTTGGGTGATAGAAATCAGTTACTTTATAGCAAAACTCTGCGTAATCTGACATTACGAGGAAACCATGAGCAAATCCCTTTGGAACAAAGAATTGTTTCTTGTTCTCTGCAGATAATACTAGACCATAGCATTTACCAAAAGTAGGTGAACCATTTCTAAGGTCAACAGCAACATCATACACTTCACCATTAATCACTCTTACAAGTTTATCCTGTGGATGATTAAGTTGGAAATGAAGCCCTCTAAGAACACCTTTCTTTGATGCAGACTGATTATCTTGTACAAATTTGTGATCAATTCCTTCTGCTGCAAAATCATTATAATTATATGTCTCCATAAAGTAACCACGCTCATCACCAAATGCAGTTGGCGTAATTACATGAAGTCCTTCAATTCCATTAACATTATGTTCTACTGTTATTTTTCCCATTATTTCCTCCAAAAATCTTATAATTTAATCGCCCAACATTTCGCTTCGCGAAACGTCGCCGTGTAATCAGGACTCCTCCCACACTGCGTGTGGGCCCCTCCTCATTACAGACCTTCTGCTACATCTATTAGATATTTTCCATACTCTGTCTTCATAAGAGGTTCTGCAAGCTTTCTTAACTGATTAGCATCAATAAAGCCTCTCTTATATGCAATCTCTTCTATACAAGACACATATAGTCCCTGTCTCTTCTGGAATGTCTCAACGAAATTAGCAGCCTGTAGAAGCATCTCGTGATTACCAGTATCCAGCCATGCGAATCCTCGACCAAGAGTTTCAACATGAAGGTTACCACGACTTAAATATTCATTATTAACAGATGTAATCTCTAATTCACCTCTTGCTGAAGGCTTAACATTCTTAGCAATATCAACAACATCGTTGTCATAGAAATATAGTCCAGGGACAGCATAGTTTGACTTTGGATGTTCTGGCTTCTCTTCAATCGAGATAGCAATTCCATTATCGTCAAATTCAACTACTCCATATTCTCTAGGATTTCTTACATAATAACCAAATATTGTTGCACCATTCTCAGATTCCGTTCTATTAGCGGTCTCACGAAGTACCTTAGAGAAGCTTTGTCCATAGAATATATTATCTCCTAGAACAAGTGCCACTGCATCATTACCAATAAATTCATCACCTATGATAAATGCCTCTGCAAGTCCATTAGGAGCTTCCTGAATCTTATATTCAATATTCATTCCAAGCTGACTTCCATCTCCAAGTAATTCTTTAAAAACTGGAAGATCTCTCGGTGTAGAAATAATAAGCACCTCTCTAATTCCAGAAAGCATTAAAGTAGATAATGGATAATAAATCATTGGCTTATCATATATTGGCATTATCTGCTTTGAAATTGCCTTTGTTAACGGATATAATCTTGTTCCTGAACCTCCTGCAAGGATGATTCCCTTCATAATTTAATTTCCTCCCTATTTTATAAATATGATATTCTTCATAATACACGCTTATATGTCCGAATCCTTAGTTCAAGCTTAGAGAATATACATGATTAAGTTATCGAAGAGAATTCGTGCCAAGGAGGGCACGAATAGGTTCGAGCTGACACGATGTCAGATCGAGAACCGGTCTCTGTCCAACTTATATACTATTCGATACCTTAATCATATATATTCTCTTAGCGAAGAACTATTAGTGAGGACATATAAGTGTGTATATATGAAGAATCGCCTATAACAATAAAGTCTTATCTTCACCCATTCCCACGCAACCAGTAAGATCATATTTCTTACCAGACTCGTCTCGAATGTATCCTTCTAACTCTCCGAAAGTTATGTAATAATCAATATTAACAACACCAGCGTGAGTTATCATTGGATTAATACTATACACCTTCTGCGTCAAATTAACCATATCATATTGGTCTTTGATATAAACTTCCTGATAGTCCTTGAAATCCTTCGTCTCAGGATTTCTTGAAAACTTAACAGGTGGAAGGATGCTTGATGTTCCTTCTAGCCACAGAATATTCTCATTATAACGTTCTTGATCGATAGACTGATTTCTTGTCAAATTAAATGCAAGATACATATCTTCTCCATCAATATTATATCTGCCAAGGGTTGTAACCCAATCATAATGAGCACGTCTTGGATAATAACCTCTATGATCATCAATTATTGCAACGGTATTCTCATTAGATACCATTTTCTCACCGTTAAATGTTAACTCTCCCTCAGCCTTGAAGAAATCCTTTTGTGAGTATAAAGGACGTGGTCTCTTCTTGTCAAATGGTATACTTGCCACACATGGGTCTGATATACGTGTAAGTTCAACATCATAGTCAATAGTTGCTTCACCTACATTTTCTTTCATAGCAGCAACTGCTGTCTTATCTTTTCTAGGAACTGTGATTAGGCACTTACCTTTATGTGAACCGGACAGATGCGCTTTACCTTCATCAAAGGTATTAACATACTTAACAAAACTAACATCCGTCTTTGCAAATGCAACAGATCCTTTAATCAGGTTAGGTGCTATCTGCGTATCTTTACTCTTAAGATCAGTATCCCAACAATACGTGGTTTTAGTTCTCTTATCGTAGAACACATTTAATGTCTTACCAAAGATTCCCATGTCACATACAACAGCCAGAAGAATTCCATTATCAAAATGTACTTCTGTTGCCTCCCACAGGGTAAGCTTTAGTCTGTTAAATGCATTTGGCAGTGCTGTAGGTCCTTTTAATTTAAGAAGTTCCATCTCTTCAAACTCTTTGTCAAAGGTACCAAATTCGCAACTACCATCAGTTCTTACCATACTCTTTGGTGTAGGTACTGCTCTTCTTGTCTCATTAATATATTTACTGTATTCTCCCCTAATTGGTTCTCTCTTAACCATAAGCCTCCCCCTTTCTCTAGTAACATGTCTTTTAGAAAATCAAATTCTTTCTCGCAATAAAGACATTTATCTAAATATGTAACCCCAAAGGATATAACTATCCTTATAAATTATTATAACACATTTTCGAGAAAATATGGCTTAAAAGGGTAAATCTAGCAATACTATATTATTCATCAAACTCTACGACAACATAAAAGCCTTTTTCAGTCTCTTTAATATCAACGACTTTGCCTTCTGTACTATTGAGCCTCTCAGTGATTTTGAAATTAGCAGACATTGCATAACTTCGGCCTAGAGTATAGTAATATGAATTAGGAAGTTTGCTTTCTGTAACAGGCAGAATCTGCCCTTTTTCAACAAGTCCTTCCCTTTCCATTTTGAATTCCATTTGTCTCACTACTTAATCACCTTCGATTCTACTTCTCTATCGCCATACATATTCTTCTTATACTTAGAAGCACGAATAGCAACGATTATAGTAGTTATTGCGTCTAGAATCAGCATAACTCCTACAACAATTGATACTGCTGTAAATGCGCCAAAGGAACAGAATATACAATAGAATCCGAATACAACGCTAAAAATACCAACAATAAGCATTAGCCACCAGGTTTTTATTCCCATTGATTTAACTGTAAATGCTGATATTATACTTTGAATACCATGAACAGCAAGCATAACTCCTACCGCAATATATACTATTACTGCAAATTTCAAAGGATTAACAATAATCCAAATACCTATAGCTCCAAGAAGTATTGCTAGAATTATTGCTGGTACCGATAACCCCATTCTATTTGCTATTGCTCCTATAAGCATAAATAATGCAAAAATAAGAATCATTATACCCACAATAACAGATATAACAGATCCTGATTCAACAGGAAACACCATAAATAGTATTCCCATTATAAGAGACATTATTGCAGATATATAAATATCAAACCTTATCGCTTTCATTGTTTCTTTCATCCTCTTTATCTCCTTTTATTAATACATTTTATGACAACTTGCTGATTTCTTCATCTATTCGTTTTCTAATCTCAAGCATCTTTTTTCGAATTACTTTTCTTCTTTTCCTATCATATGTATAGAGACCATTTATTTCATTTTCAACATCTGAAAGTTGCGTGTAAATACATCCACACATACCTTCCTCTATGACAGGATATACCATCTCTTCGTACATTTCGCATATCTTATATGTAAGTGCATTTTCATTCGGACAAGCACCATAGCCATAACTTGTACCTTCACTTACGTGACCTTCTACTATATACGAGAATCCACCACATTCTGACAAAAATAATGGCTTATTACTAACATGTAATTCTTTACTCTTAAAATACACATGCCTACTATCAAAATCACTCTTCTTCTGTTGAAACCAACCCGAGGTAGAATCGTATAATCTAGTAGGATCTTCCTTAGTAAGAATATCATATAGTTTATCTGCCTCGAACTGTCCCCATCCTTCATTGAAAATGGTATAACAGAGAATACTAGGATAGTTATAAAGCTCTTTTATTGTATCTTTACAATGGTTTATAAAGAACTCTTTTCGTTCTCTATCAATGTATTTTTTCAAATCATCTCTTCTATACTTACCACCAAATGTCGGAAGTATAGTATCACCTATGTAATGATATTTGCCCGAATTAACCATATCCTGTACTACATACATTCCAAGCCTGTCACAGGAATAGTAAAACTGCGCCGCCTCAATTTTAATATGTTTTCTAAGTGTATTAAAACCTAGCTTTTTCATCCTAAGGATATCCCTGTCATATTCAATATAATCAGGGGGAGTCATATTCCCATCAACATAATACCCCTGGTCTAATACACCATGCAGAAACGCAGACTTATCGTTTATACAAAGTCTCTGCACGCCATCTATATTCATGATGCAGACATTTCTAAATGCTATATAAGTATATATTGTATCGTCTTTGTATGTGATTTCCACAGGATAAAGGGTAGGGGAATATTCATCCCAAAGCTTTAGTTCATATGATTCATTAAGATAGTCTGAAATAACATCTTCATCGATGACAACTTCTTCCTCAGCCTCCTTAGAATAGATCAGACGATCTTCTTGTATATAACTATACAAGTCATACTCTTTAGGTTGAAGCACTACCCCTTCGTAGACATTAAAAGTAACTTTATCAGATTTATTCTTGTTAGTTTCACTATGGTTTACAGAAGAATTAATTTCTACACTAATTTTAGCGAAAATATCATTTGGCGTTATTTTAACATCACTAATATACTCCCTAGGAACCACTTCAATAAATACACTTTTCCATATTCCTGATGTAGGAGTATACCACATACTATGAGGTTTCTTGCATTGTTTGCCATAGGGATAAGTTAGATCTAATTTGTCTGTTACTTCTACAACAATCTTATTAATACCGTCTACATTTATAACATTAGTTATATCAAATCGAAATGGTAAATAGCCACCTCTATGCTCCCCTAGGAGTACGTCATTGACATATACCTTTGCGATCTGATCCACAGCACCAAAATGAAGTATAAATCTACTGTCCTTGTCAAATACAAGTTCATCTACTCTGAACACTCTAGAATAAGTAAACTCATCTGGCACATCTTTCGAATAACCACTAAGCTTACTCTGGGGTGGATAGGGCACATTAATTTCATCTCCGTCAAGAAGCCACTTACCATCAAGTAGCATAGTATTATCTCTATATAATTGTGGTCTTGGGTACTGTCTATTCATATATATCTCCTTATACAAATCCAAGAACACTAACGCAACTCACGTAGCTTGATATTGTCGTTAAAATGATAAATAAATTATCCACATTTGGAATTCTAATTTTTTGCCAGCCGCCAAACGAAAGCATCATTATTTGAAGTGTAGGTATAATGTATCTCCCTTGGAATCCCTCAACCTTTGTATCCCATGGAAAAGTCCAATATAAAAGCATCGCCATAAAGGTAATAACAACCGGTGCTAATCCTATTAGAAAAGAAAATATTCTATTACCTACAGAAAAAGCATAGTTTTCCTCTCTATATCTAATCATAGATAATAGAAGCAAAAGCAAATTAAAAGCGACTATTTTCTTAGTTATAAATATCCTGTAAAACCCAAGAACTCCACCCCCTAGTTGGTTAAAAATATGGGTTTTCTCGGAAATAATATAATTCTTAAGAAGTGAAAATAATCTAGATGGATTTTGAATATACTCAATAGGTGCCACCCCACTTACGCCATTAACTTCTCTAATATTCTGAGGGACCCCCCACAAAAACGCTACAATTCGATCATATCCACCAAAGAAAACTATATATAACACAGCAAGGACAACTATTACTGATATTACTGAAATGCTAATATATTTTTTTCTTCCTGCAAACCAATTCTTGTTTACGCAAAGGATAATAGGTAACAGAAATATTATTATATAAACCCCTCTTTTTACATTAAGAAGACAAAAAGCACAAAATACATACATTAGTAGTTCTGTTATTGATATTCTAATAACAGGTATTTCTATATTCCATTTCCAACTACATCTATTACTTCTATCACCATATTTAAGGAAAAATGCTTGAGCACATACCACCATACAACACGCAATCACAATACAATCATAAGAGAATGATGACGCTTGTTGTAATGTTATGGGAAGAAATGATATAACAAATAGTACTCTCTTACCAAATGGTATCTTATTAATAGCATATGTTGTCATAGCAACATATAATAGCATATTAAGCATTGCACCAAAGGCATATGCCCATGAAAAATTCAGCCCCAGAACCCTTGCTATTGTAATACCAACTGCCGGAAGGAAATACATATAGTATCCATCCGACGAAGTTTTCCAAATAGCTCTTACAGTAACATCTTGAGACTTATCAATTGCGCCAAAGGAATTCATAAAGCTTTCATATTGACTTGTATCTATCCTATTAGGAAAACTAGAATCTGGAAAGTTCGCATCCACATATCTTGCATCTCTAATAAGTATAGTTTTTCCCGTCTCATCTGTACCAATCTGAGGATTGTAATCATCACCCATTATCTCATCTGATATCATATAGGCTGTATTAAAATGTGCATGTTCATCCGGCGTCTCAAAAGCAGGAATCAGAGCAATATATACTATACCGAGAGTCAATGCAATCACTGGATATATCTTTCCAATTTCTATTTCTCTATATATCTCAAGATACCCAACAACTACTACAAGGATTCCCACAACAATTAAAACGAACCATGAAAATCCCCTAAAGCCTGCACCAGCATCTGGATTATGTCCAAATATACGGACACATCCAACTGTAAAACAAACAATGGCGACAGCAAGCACTGCCACCATTCTAAGTAGTTTTATTTTATTTGAGTATTTATATTTTGCATATAAATAATTCATTATTTATCAAATTCCTCTTCTACACAATCTAATGCCGCCATAAGAACTTTGTCCATATCATAATACTTGTATTGTCCAAGACGACCTCCAAATATTACATTACCTTCTTTCTTAGCTTCAGCAGCATACTTCTCATACAAAGCGTTGTTCTTATCATTATTAACAGGATAATATGGCTCTACACCAGGTTTCCATTCAGATGAGTACTCCCTTGAGATGATAGTAGTAGGTTGTGTTCCAAATTCAAAATGCTTATGCTCGATAATACGAGTATATGGTACTTCGCGTTCTGTATAATTAACTACAGCATTTCCCTGATAATTATCAGTATCAATCTCTTCTGTCTCAAATCTTACTGAACGATACTCTAATGGTCCGAATTTAGAATCAAAATACTCATCAATCTGACCAGTAAATAGAATTCTATCGTATTCAACCTCTGTTCCATCTGATAGTTTTCCTGTCTTTTTAAGTTCAAAGAAATCTTCATTTACTTTTACATCAATTCCATCAAGCATTTTCTCAACGATCTTAGTATATCCACCCATAGGAATACCTTGGAATCTATCGTTGAAATAATTATTATCATATGTAAATCTCATCGGAAGTCTCTTGATGATAAATGAAGGAAGCTCAGTACATTTTCTTCCCCATTGCTTCTCTGTATATCCCTTAATAAGTTTCTCATATACATCTTTACCAGCAAGAGAAAGGGCCTGTTCTTCAAGATTCTTAGGTTCATCTATCTTATACTCAGCTTTCTGCTTCTCTATTATCTCCTTTGCTTCAGCAGGAGTCTTAATATTCCACATTTTACTAAATGTATTCATGTTAAATGGCAAATTATATAATTCATCCTTATATACTGCAACAGGTGAATTAATGTAATTATTAAATTCTGCAAATTGATTAATGTACTCCCATATTTTCTTATCTGAAGTATGGAAGATGTGTGCTCCATATACATGAACATTTATTCCAGATTCTTCCTTTGTATACACATTTCCCGCAATGTGATCTCTCTTATCAATAACAAGACATTTCTTATTACGTTTCTTTGCCTCATATGCAAATGTTGCTCCAAAAAGTCCTGCCCCAACTACTAGATAATCGTACTTCATTTCTTTTCCTCCATTATGTCTTTTAGTACTATTCTAACCTCTTTTTGTGTTACCTGTTAATATGTATCTCTTTAACTTGTTATACAGAAATGCTTCATTATCATTTTCAGGCTTATAACGAAATCTCAGGCTTCTTTTAGCATATTGTCTAAATGGGGAATTCTTATAAGTCTGATAGTCTGTATTATCAAGCATCTTATCCATTAAATCTAATTCTAATTTAACGATAGTCTTCTTTACTGAATCTATCATTTCATCATCTTCAAATTGTTTTACCTTATCAAGGATTTCGAAGTATCCCTTAATGGCAGTAAGAGCTCTCTCCGTTGGCTTTCCATCTTTGAATTGTAGCTTAGCCGCTTCTGACTCCCCCCTAAAAAATGTATAGTGAACATAAGGAACCTGTCTTACATTCTTGCAATGGGTAAGATATTCAACCAAGAAAAGAACATCCTCATAATAGTGAACTCCCTCTTCAAAGCGAATATTATATTTATCTATAATATCCCTTCTAAACATCTTATTCCATATATATCTTAGGCTTTCGTCACCAGCAAACATTCCTTTTACTACGGATTTGCCATCAAGCACCCTAAACATTTCTTCAGGCGTAGAATAAGCCTTATTGCCATTTTCTATTATCTCGCATCCGCAAATTGACATATCAACGCCTTCAATAGCATTGTACAAACACCTTGTTATTTCGTCGCTTTGCAAATCATCATCATCCATAAATATCAGAAAATCGCCCTTGGCTTTCTCTATCCCTAGATTTCTAGCTGCTGATACACCTGGTGTAAACTCTTTATAAAATCTTATCTGTCTATATTTATTCGCTTGCATACCAGCAAGAGAAGAAGAATCATCAGAAGAATCGTTCTCTACATATAGAACCTCTATATCGTCTAATGTCTGACTCACTAGATTCTCTGAAGTTCTAATAATTCTTTCACTTGCATTATATACCGGAATGATAATTGATACTTTTGGCCTTTTCATAAGACAAATTAATTTCCCTTTCTTATTTAACCCCAAAAATACACATATTCTTTGAAATTTTATCACAATTTATAGCAATTATCAAACTGATAAATGACTGAAAAAGAGCATAATTTACATTCATTTTTCATATTCTGCACATATTGACTAGTTATATATTCTGGGCTAAAATTCTAATTGCACATTTTGTCGAGAGGACTATATTATGAATTTTCGAATGATCGTCTATATTGTTGGACAAATTATCAAAATTGAGGGACTTTTATTTCTCGTTCCTACTATTACTTCAGTTGTTTACCAGGAAAGCCAAGGGGTCGTATATGGCATAATGGCTATTTCTTTGTTTATAATAGGAATGCTAATAACATTTAAGAAGCCAAAGAATAATATTTTCTATATAAAAGAAGGTTGTGTAGCAACTGCTCTATGTTGGATTATTCTTTCTGTACTCGGAGCAATTCCTTTTATTATCACTAAAGAAATCCCTTCATTTACAGACGCAGTCTTCGAAGTTGTGTCAGGTTTCACTACCACTGGTTCAAGCATACTTAACGATGTGGAAGTATTATCTCACACCTCTCTTATATGGAGAAGTTTCACACACTGGGTTGGTGGAATGGGAATACTTATTTTCCTTCTTGCCGTAATACCTCTTACAGGTGGATCAAATGTTAATCTTATGAAGGCAGAATCACCTGGACCACAGGTGGACAAATCTCTCCCTCAGATAAAAACAACAACAAGACTTCTATATATAATATATGGTGTACTTACTATTTCTGAATTTGTTCTTCTACTAATAACAGGACTTCCTGTATTCGATTCAATCTGTATGGCATTTGGTACAGCTGGAACAGGTGGCTTTGGAATACTTAATTCTTCATGCGGTGCATATCCTATTGCCTCACAATGGGTTATAACAATTTTCATGATGATATTTGGAGTTAATTTTAATGTATATGTTCTAATTGTTTTCAGAAGATTCAAAAATGCCTTATCTAGCGAAGAAGTTATTACATATTTCGCTATTATAGCTACATCAATAACAATTATAACTATTAATATATATAACACATGCGAAGGATTTTTTGACTCTCTGACAAAATCCTCTTTCCAGGTTGCATCAATTATTTCAACAACAGGATTCTCTACAACGGACTTTAATGAATGGCCCACGATTTGTCGAGTCGTTCTTGTTCTGCTTATGTTTACAGGTGGTTGTGCAGGTAGTACGGCAGGTGGACTTAAGACTTCAAGAATATGTATTGCCTTTAAAGTATTTATTAGAGAGATTAATTCTTTCCTTCATCCTAGAGAGATAAAATCAATCAAAATTGATCACAAAATCGTTGATAAAAAGACACTTAGAAGTGTCACAATATATTTTATAACTTATACATTTTTATTTGTAATATCACTATTTCTAATTGCATTAGATGGTCACGATTTAGTGACAACATTTACATCAGTTGCTGCTACTATTAACAATATAGGCCCTGGTCTTGACCTAGTTGGTCCTACTGAGAATTTCCAATTCTTTAGTACACCTTGTAAATGGGTACTAATATTTGACATGCTAGCAGGAAGACTAGAATTATTCCCAATGCTGATGCTATTCCATCCAAGCATTTGGAGAGGAACATTTTTCAAGCATAGAAGGACATATTAATTAAAATGAATAATAGTACTGACTCTACACGTGTACAACAAATCCTCCATATTCTAGACGAGACATATGGCAGAGAATACGTCTGTTATCTAAACCATGAGACACCTTGGCAATTGCTAATCGCAGTTATTCTAAGCGCTCAGTGTACTGACGAAAGAGTAAATATTGTAACGAAAGATTTATTCGTAAAATATCCTTCTCTTGAAGCATTTGCAAACGCCAATCCTAAAGAATTAGAGAAAGACATCTATTCTATAGGCTTTCACAAGAACAAATCGAAGAATATAATAGGCTGTGCTAATAAATTAATAAAAAACTACAACGGCATAGTTCCAAATACAATGGAAGACCTTCTAACTCTTGATGGAGTTGGAAGAAAGACTGCCAATGTGATTCTCGGAAATATATATAATATTCCAAGTATTGTAGTTGACACACACGTTAAACGAATATCAAGGAGGCTCGGTTTTACTAGCAGCACCGATCCTACCATCATAGAAAAAGACCTCATGTCTGTACTCCCCAAGGAGCACTGGATACTATATAATATTCAAATAATTACATTTGGCAGGAATATATGCTACGCAAGAAATCCTAAGTGTAACACATGTCCTCTAAATAAATTATGTAATTCGAAAGATAAAACAATATAAAAACTTTTAAAGGAGAATACATGAAAATCTATCTCACGCGACATGGACAAACAAACCTAAATAAGCAGGAATTAATGCAAGGACGAACTGACGAACCTCTTAACGAAACAGGAATAAAACAAGCAGAAATGGCGAGAAAAAATGTTGAGAACGTTCATTTTGACGCTGTATATTCTAGCCCACTTATTCGCGCAAAAAAAACTGCCTCTATAATTGGCAATATACCAGAGGAAGAAATCATTGTTGATCCTAGAATTATAGAAGCTGACTTTGGTGATTATGAGTTAAGACAATATAACAGACTTGGAATTAAACTTACATCATACTGGATGTTTCCTGAGATATTTAAAGCTCCATCATCTGTAGAAACAGTTGAAGAAATGATAGAACGAAGCCATTCATTTCTTAGAGAATTAGAGTCAAAAGACTACGACAATGTCCTAGTTGTATGTCACGGCGGAATAATAAGGCCAATGTGCGGTTATCTTATGAATAAAAAGAGAGGTTTTATTTGGAGACCCCGCCCTACTAATTGCGAAATTCGTGTATTTGAATCAATTATGGGAAAGCACAGATTTATAGAAAGCTATAAATTAGAACAATAAGGAGACACTTATGGAAAGTATTAAATTCTCAATAGTTATACCCATCTACAATAGAGTCGATACACTTGACAAATGTATTCAAAACGTCCTATTTCAGGACTATAGCAACTACGAGCTAATATTAATAAATGATGCATCCTGTGATGGAACAGACGAAATATGTAATAAGTATTCCCAAAAATACGACAACATTATCGCAATACATAATAAGAGAAACCTAGGCCCTGGACTTACAAGAAACGAAGGTTTAAAAAAGGCAACAGGTGATTATATTCTATTTCTAGATTCTGATGACGAGTACGACAATGATCTCTTAAGTAAAGTATATGCTGGAATTATTGGCGATAACGTGAATAACCCAAGAAAACCAGATATTGTTGTTTATTCATTATGGGAAGAATACTACAATACAAAAGGCGACTTGATTCACAAATTCAGCCATTCTATTCCGTCACGATACATAACAGATGCTGATGATATACATCACACTATTGTACTCCTTGAGGAGGAGACAATGCTTGGCTATCCATGGAATAAGGCTTACAATCTTAACTATATTAGAAAAGCTGGAGCATCTTTTACAGATGTGGAACATATCGAAGATATTCTGTTTAATATCGAAGCATTTGAATATATAGAGTCATTATTAGTGCTTGAAGACAAATTATATCATTATCGCAATGTATCAAATAACAGACTTACAGAAAAATATCTAGTTAATTATTTCGATTTACAATGTAAGCGTATATGGGAATTCTATGAACAACAAAAAAGATGGGGCACACTCGACGAGCATGCCCTATGTGTTCTTGCTAAAGAATATTTTAGATGGTTATTATCTGCCGCCGAAAGGCAACTTAACGAAGGCATTCCCAAAAATGAAGTGAGGACATTCTTAGCAAAAGAATATAATTCAATGCTTTATGCTATTCTACACAAGCATCTAAACGTAGGTCCAAAGTTAAAGGCTTTATATAAGCCTATGCTTGAACGAAACACAAAGAAAACTGTTTCACTGGCTAAGAAAATATCAACTATAAAAAGGAAAACACCTCAATTATTCTCATTGCTTAAGCAAAACTAAAGATATTAATTGGAGCCGCCAAGTTTTATTTCAACCTTGGCGGTTTCATAATTATTATTAGCTTTAGAAATTGTTATCTTAACAACATCACCATTATTGTGTGTTGATAGTATATTCTTAATCTGTGACATGCTAGTAACCTTAGCACCGTCAAATCCTGTTATAACATCTCCTTTAGTAATTCCTGCCTGCTCTGCAGAGCTTCCCTCATATACTTTTGCAACATATACTCCTGTAGGAATATCATACTGTTTTGCAGTAGATTGGGATATATCCATTCCTGCAATTCCAAGATATGCCCCTTTAGCATTGGCATCTTCAACTGTGTTTCCATCTGACTTGCTTCCCATTATTTCGTTAATAATAGATGTAACAGATGAACTAGGTATTGCATATCCCATACCTTCTACTCCCGTAGAGGCATATTTAGCTGATACAATTCCCACTACTTCACCCTTCATATTAAGAAGCGGACCACCGGAATTACCTGGGTTTACTGCAGCATCAGTTTGAATAAGATTATTCATTACAGTTTTTCCACTAGAGTCTGTTGTATTTATTTGTCTATTAATGGCAGATATAACTCCTGTAGTTACAGATTGTCCATAACCAAGGGCATTTCCAATAATAATTGCTCCATCTCCCACTACAAGTTCGTTAGAATCTCCCATGACACTAACCTTTATTACCGCAAGCGTTCCCTGATCTATGTCACTCACCTTAACACATATTACAGCTATATCGGCAGAGTCAGACTTTCCAACAATTGTTGCAGGAACAGCGGCTCCATCTGAAAATGTAACAGTAAGAGAATTAGAATTCTCAACAACATGATTATTAGTAACTATATATAAATTATCACTATCCTGACTAAATATTACACCCGTTCCAGCACTAGGTGTTTCCTGCACATAATTACCATATAATGTTCTATATTGAGTCAGAGAAACATTAGTAACAGATACCACTGACGGCAAAGTATTGCTTGCTATATCAGATACATCCGATACAGTTGTAGCTGTAGATACCGCTGTTCCTTGAATTGTACTGCCTTGCGCTGTACTTTTTGTACCGGTTATCTTATTTGCTGCATAAGTTACTCCAGCAAATACTCCACCAGCAACTAAACCAAATATTACTGCAATTATAACTGCTTTTAATACTTTTTTCCCATATCCATTATTTGAGTACATGTTTCTAGTCGCTCCTTTGTATAATCTTTGTACAAAATATAGTTTAAATATAATATGTGATAAAAATGTGTAGTTAATAGTATAAAAATAAGGTGACATAAAAATGTCACCTTATAATAAATATCTTATCACTGCTTTAATCTGGTTCTGCACTCTTCTCAGTTTTACCTGTCATATTAACAATTTCTTTACTTATCTTCTTAACCTCTTGTGAAGGCACATAATTCTCCTTGTTAAAGAAGAAGAAATAAAGCTTTGACACATTAGACTCTAATGTACAAGGAACTAGTAGATATCCCTTTGACTGACCTCCATCATATCCAGCTTTATCAAATGGGAAGCCTGTTGTTGCCCCAAGAGAATAATCTCTCATTGATTTTGCTAAAACCGCAATCTCTGAAGGAGAAAGACTTGTGGAAATCTCCTTTAATACATTATCATCTGTTGCCAACTTAAGAGCTTGTGTTGCGCTCATATTCTTAAGCTTATTAACCATCTGAGACATGACAGTTCTTTGTCTCTCGGCACGTTTGAAGTCACCACCTGCAGTATAACGCAATCTACAGTACGCAGTAGCCTCAACACCATTCAAAGTCTGAAGTCCTGGTGCAACACCGTTAGATGACTTACCTGTAATCTTAGCAACCTCACCAATGTAATCATTATTCATAAGCTTACATTCTTCAGCTGTAAGATTAATCTCTACTCCTCCAATGTCGTCTATTACATCTGAAAGAGCATTAAAATCAACAGCAACATACTCTTGAATATTTAAGTCAAGATTCCTGTTAAGCATCTCTAATGCAGCCTCTGGGCCACCATTTTGATATGCCGAATTACATTTAAGAATCATATCCTTATTCTTAATATTCATCATAAGAGAAGTATCTCTATAAAGTGATATTACTCTTACTTCTTTAGTTTCATTATTAATGCAGGCAACCATTATACTATCTGAATGACCTGTTGTGTAATCACCATTAGAGCGATTATCAACTCCAAACAACGCTATACACTGATACCCTTGTAGTAAACCAATTGTTTCATCGTCCAGATCATTCTTTCCAATGTTTTTAAGCTTATTGAAATCAATAAGTCCAAACTTCAACCAAGCAATCAAGAATAAAACTACAAGAATTAAAACTATTACTTCTATTATAATAAGAATTTTCCTTCTCTTCTTGCGCTTCTGTTTTTTCGTTAATGGTTGTTTAATTTTCTTTTTAGACATATATAATACCTATATGAACCCTTAACACAATTTCATCCTAATATCTTTAGTAATTATATCTGTATAACTAAATGATAATAGTTGTGCTGGTTTCTCATCATCCTTATCTTCAACTAATATAGTGAACACACTAGGATACGCTCCCTTGATAACTCCTTCCTGAATATCAATTTTGTTTCTTCCTTTATCAAGCTGAATAATAACTTTGCTTCCGCATTGTTGTTTTACAGATGCTCGAACCTTATCGAAATCTGAATGTTCCATTTATATTTTCCTCCTAACGCGCATTTTTCAAAAAACACGCTTGCTTATTATAGCACTTCACATTATTTCTGTCAAAAAAATACTATGTAATGCCTATAACATGCGGAAAACTAAAGACATTCTTTCATCTTTGTAGCGGCTTCATTAATAGTATCTAGTCTATTTGTCATCTCATTCATACGTCCAACATTTTCATTACTCATGTTAGTAAGATTATTCGTAGAAGCTGCAACCTCTTCTGTTGTTGCCGATAGGTTTGTTACCGAATCCATAATCTTAGAATTAGCTTCAACAACATCTCTAATAACATCTGTAATATCATTAATTGATTTCATAAGATCTACAATGTTATTATTAATAACATCAAATTTGTCACCAGTCGTTTCTATCATATCGCTCTGTTCTATAATACTATCAGAGGTCTTAATCATATTACCTGTGGCGTCTTCCATATCCTGTGCAAGTTTGGATATTATCTCTGTAATCTTCTCTGTCGAAGACTTAGTTCCTTCTGAAAGCTCTCTAATTTCATCAGCAACTACAGCAAATCCTTTTCCAGCTTCTCCTGCACGAGCAGCCTCTATAGAAGCATTAAGCGCAAGTAAATTCGTCTGATTAGAAATGTTAAGAATTGCTCCTGTAAATTCTTCAACTTCTTTTATTCTTTCCTGCAAACGTTTTGTTGCTTCCACAGTAATCTTATTAATATCTGCTGTTTCAATAGATTTCTCTTTAAGCTTATTAAGAAGATCAACACCTTCCTCAACAGCCTTAGATGTCTCATCACTAGCTTCCTTCATACTGTTTGCACTTTCTTCAGACTCTACTAATTTCTGCTGAATCTGAGAAGTCATATCCGTCTGCTCTCCAATTGCTTCTGCAGTATTGTGAATAGCATTTGATATATCATTAGAAGAATTATTACTACCTTCAATACCAGCATTCAACTGATTAACAATATCTGATGCTTCATTAAGCTTTTCAAGAATCACTCCTGATTCATTTATGACATTTTCTGCAACAGCACTTTGATCACTAGTCTGCTTTTTAAGATATTCCTGCATCTCTTTTGCCTGCTTTTCCATGAAATTAGTAATTACTAAAGCAAGCAATGCTGATGATACGCAGAATATATAGCATATGATTTCCGTCAACATAAGCGACTTGTCCCCTATAAAGAAGAAAAACACAAGATAAATGGTATTAACTGCTATACACGCTATACAGGAAATAATTGATGTCTTCTTATCCTGGTCAAGTATTACTATGTAAATCATAAGATACATCAATACAAATAAATATGGCTGATTAATTGTAAGAAATAACCATGAAAATGAAACTGCCATTAAAACCAGACATATCTTAGATAGTCCTTCACCGCCTTTTTTCAACAAATAACATATTAAGCAAAATACAGCAGCCGCCCCCATAAATGCAGTTCTAATTATTCCATGAAGCCCTTCTCCCATATATACAAATGAAAGAATAGCAAAAACTATTAAAGCTATGGTACGTATTAAAAAAATCAAGCGTTCTTTTTTCTTCTTTTGTCTCTCATATATTGTCATGTGTTCTCCTCCTTATAACATGCAATACCTTAAAAAAACTACATATAGTATATCACACCTTATTTAATATACAACATTTACTATAAACTTACAATAATCAGAATATTTTCATCCTCGGAAATTTTATTATTGATGAATTATACTCGCCTTTTTCTTTCTAAAAGTATTATTTAACCCGCTTTCTGTCGTTGAATTTACCTTAATCATTTCATATAATAGTTTATAAGTATGTAATTTTCTCATTCTAAAAAAATAAAAGGTGGATTTTTTATGGTAAAAAAAATATTTGGGCGAGTAATAATTGTCCTACCCGCAATCGCACTTCAAGTTCTATGGTATTTATTGGTATTTAGGTTTATTAATTACCTTTCTGATTATCATCTAGCCGATATTATACATGTTATTTTTTCAGTCCTTGCAGTTATTTTTGTTGCAAGTCTTATCTCTAGGCGAGATGAAAGTTCATACAAACTATTGTGGGTTACCGTAATTGTGGCTATGCCAATACTTGGTTCAATTCTGTATTTATTCTTAGGAAATAAAAGAACAGGAAAACACCTAGATAGGAATATAGAAATTGCTTCAGAAGCTCTTGAAAGGAAAGAGTTCTGTAAAGAGGAAAATATACTAGAAGAAATAGACATTTCAAAATACGAAGCCAAAAGACTTCTTCAGTCCCTTTCACACATATGCGACGACACCCACTTTCCAATGCTCCATAACGAAAGTGTCAAATACTATCCTATGGGAGAATTAGTATTTGAAGATATGTGTAAAGATTTGAAGAAAGCCGAGAAATACGTATACATCGAGTACTTCATTCTACAGGAAGGTAAATTCTGGAATACTCTGACAGATATACTTGCCGAAAGAGCAAAAGAAGGTGTCGATGTTCGTGTAATATATGATGACCTTGGCAGTATAGGAACATATTCTGTCAAAGATGTTGCAGGACTAAGAAAAAAAGGAATAAAATGTATTCCATTCAACCCATTTTTGCTTATCAGAACACAATTAAACAATAGAACCCATAGAAAAATTATGGTAATAGACGGTGAGATTGCTTATAGTGGCGGCATTAATATTGCGGATGAATATATTAACGAAATTCACCCTTATGGTGTGTGGAAGGACATAGGATTCAGGCTCACAGGAAAAGCCGTATATAGCTACGAATTAATGTTTCTAGAATTCTGGAATTCAAGCAAACACAGAGATGAAGTTATTAAAAATGAACCTCCATCTCTTAAGGATCGTCATATAGTAAAAGATATACCAGAAAATGATGGATATATACTTCCTTATTATGATTCACCAGAAAGAGACGACCATACAAGCAACGTCCTCTATACAGAGATTCTTACTATGGCAACTGATTATGTATGGTTCTATACACCATACCTTATGCTTGGAGATTCGCTTTTCGATGCATTTATTCGAGCAGCAAGAAGGGGTGTTGATGTAAGACTTATTACACCAGGAGTTTCAGACTCCAAACTAGTTCATAGAATTTCCAGGTCATATTACAAGGACCTCCTTAATGCAGGTGTTAAAATATACGAATACACGCCTGGATTTGTTCATGCGAAAGCTATGATTTGTGATGACATAGTTGCAGGAATTGGAACTGTTAATCTAGACTACAGAAGCCTTTTCCTTCATTATGAATGTTCAAGTATATTCTATAAATCAAAGATAATCTTTGACTTAAAGAATGACTATTTGCAAACACAATCAGAATGTACAGAAATAGTAAAAGAGAACTGGAACTTTAGCGCATTTCACAGATTCATTGATAACTTGCTTAGACTTATAGCACCATTGCTATAATTAGTTCTATAGTCAGTCTATTATATTAGTATAAAAAAGCTCTGCACTAATTAGTTTGTTATTAACTAATAGTACAGAGCTTATATTATGCTTTATTTATCCAGGTAACAATTCTAGTTAAATCCAACTCTTGCTTCATAAGTTGTATGAAGAAGTTCATGTGCTTTATGTGAATTAGGCTCACCTAAGAACTTATCATACAATTCCTTAACCTGAGGATTATTATGAGATTGACGAAGTGTATTCCTCTCGTCTTCAGAATACAACGCATCTGCTCTCTTCTGTCTGTAAGTATCAACAATATCATTATCCTCATTAGGTAAGAAGCAGCTTCTAACAACTGGCTGTCCACCACCATTTACACATCCACCAGGACATCCCATTATTTCTATGAATTGATATTTACTCTTTCCTTCTCTAATCTCATCAAGAAGAACCTTGGCATTCTTCATACCATGAGCAACGGCGATATTTACAACGGTTCCATCAATATCAATAGATGCTTCTTTGATTCCTTCAAATCCTCTTACTGCTTCGAATTTGATAGCTTCGTGCTCTTTACCTGTAAGAACAAAGTATACTGTACGAAGAGCAGCTTCCATAACACCACCAGTAACACCAAATATTACGCCGGCACCGGTATAATCGCCCATAATATCAGAATCATATTCTTCATCTGGGAGTCTGTCGAATAATATACCAGCTCTCTTAATCATACGAGCAAGCTCTCTTGTTGTAAGAACTGCATCTACATCAGCAAGGCCATCATGCTGTAATTGCTCTCTTTCTTTCTCAAACTTCTTAGCTGTACAAGGCATAATTGATACAACAAAGATATCCTTAGGATCAATGCCCTTCTCCTGAGCGTAGTAAGACTTAAGAATTGCTCCTTGCATCTCATGAGGTGATTTACAACTTGAAAGATGATCAAGTAAGTCTCCATAATTATATTCAGCATAATTAATCCAACCTGGCGAACAGCTTGTAATCATAGGAAGTACTCCGCCATTCTTGATTCTTCCAAGAAGCTCTGTTCCTTCTTCCATAATCGTAAGATCTGCTGCAAAATCAGTATCATATACCTTATCAAATCCAAGTCTCTTGAGGGCTGCAACCATTTTACCAGTTACTGGAGTACCTACTTTCATTCCAAACTCTTCACCAAGTGCTGCTCTAACAGCAGGTGCAGTCTGTACAATAACATGTTTACCAGCCTTCATGGCTTCGTCAATCTTAGTAATCTCAGACTTCTCCATTAAAGCGCCTGTAGGACATACACTTACACACTGTCCACACAAGATACATGGAGAATCCTTCATTGAACGATTCTCTGCAGGTGCAACAATTGTATTAAATCCACGATTCTCAAATCCAAGAATTCCAAGACCATGTGCATTCTTACATCTCTCTACGCATCGTCCGCATAGAATACATTTTGAAGTATCTCTAACTATAGAAGGTGTTAAATCATCATAAGTTGTAGGTGTCTTAGATCCTTCAAATCTATCTTCTCTAGCGCCAGTAGCATATGCCACATTTAGAAGTTCACATTTACCATTCTTATCACACTGTTGACAATTCTTATTGTGATTAGAAAGGAGTAATTCAACTGAAGCTCTTCTTGCTTCACTTGCTTTAGGACTAGAGATAAGTATCTCCATTCCGTCATTAACAGGATATACACAAGATGCCACAAGTCCTCTTGCACCTACCACTTCAACAAGACAAACTCTACAAGAGCCCTGGTTACATTCTCCATGATTAAAAGTACAAAGTGAAGGGATCTCATAACCACATTCTTTGGCAGCTTCAAGGATTGTAAGTCCCTCTTCTACCTCATATGGGATGCCTTCGATTTTAATATTTATCTTAGCCATTTTCTCCCCTCCTTATTTCTTATAAATAGCCTTTAACTTACATGTTGCAATACAAGCGCCACATTTAACACATTTCTCAGGATCAATTTCCATTGCAGGTAATTTCTTACCAGGTGCAACATAATCCGTCTTCGAAATAGCGTCAGCTGGACAACCCTTAGCACACATACCACAGCCTACACATTTATCCTTATCAATAGCATATTGCATCAAATTCTTACATACGCCAGCAGGACATCTCTTGTCTTGAATATGTGCAAGATACTCATCTCTAAAATGAGCAAGTGTAGAATTAATAGGATTTGCACTAGTCTGTCCAAGAGCACATAAGGAGTTGGCTTTAACAGTCTTAGATAACTCTTCCAATTCTTCTAAGTCTTTCATGGTACCATTGCCTTCTGTAATTCTTGTAAGAATCTCAAGCATTCTCTTAGTACCAATACGACAAGGAGAACATTTACCACATGACTCATCACAGATAAATTCCATATAGAACTTAGCAACATCAACCATACAGTTATCTTCATCCATTACTATAGCTCCACCAGAACCCATCATAGAACCCTTAGCAACTAGATTATCAAAATCAATTGGCTCGTCTAAAAATTCTTTAGTAAGACATCCACCAGATGGTCCACCTGTTTGAATTGCCTTAAATTCCTTACCATTAGGAATTCCACCACCAATATCATATATAAGTTCTCTAAGAGTAGTTCCCATAGGTATCTCTACAAGTCCTACATTATTAATCTTACCACCAAGGGCAAATACCTTAGTTCCTTTAGACTTCTCTGTTCCAACAGATGCAAACTCAGTAGCACCCTCTCTAAGTATAAATGGAACACATGCTAATGTCTCTACATTATTAACTATAGTTGGTTTGCCCCAAAGTCCAGAAACTGCTGGGAATGGAGGACGAGGACGAGGCATACCACGCTTTCCTTCAATGGAGTTAAGAAGAGCTGTCTCTTCACCACATACGAAAGCACCAGCACCAAGTCTTATATGAGCTCTAAAACTAAAGCCTGAACCCATAATGTCATCGCCAAGTAAGCCCTTTTCTTCCATTTGCTTAATTGCAATCTTAAGACGATTAACAGCTACAGGATATTCAGCACGAACATAGAAATATCCATTAGATGCACCAATTGCATAACCTGCAATAATCATTCCTTCGATTACAGCAAATGGATTTCCTTCTAGGATCGAACGATCCATAAATGCTCCCGGATCACCTTCATCACCATTACATACAACGTATTTCTCGTCGTTGTCCTGGTTAAGAGCAAACTGCCATTTACGGCCTGATGGGAATCCACCGCCTCCACGACCGCGAAGTCCTGCTTCTAGCACTTCATCCACAACTTCTTGCTGACTCATAGAAAGAGCCTTCTTAAGGCCTTGGAATCCGCCAAATCCAAGGGCTTCGTCTATATTCTCTGGATTTATAACGCCGCAGCCATGAAGTGCAACACGACGTTGCTTCTTATAAAAATTAATATCATCCTGTTTTGCAACTTTTTCTTTAGTTGAAGGATCAACATATAATAATCTGTCAACTACCTGTCCACCGATAATATCTGTCTCAATAATCTCTTCAACATCTTCCATCTTAACTAGACGATATAATGTGTCTTCTGGATAAATCTTAACAAATGGTCCCTGTGAACAAAAACCAAAGCATCCAACCTGATTAACTGTTACTTTATCAGATAAACCTTTTTCTTCTACTAACTTCTCGAACTTCTCTCTAATATCCGCAGATTTAGAAGAAAGACAACCTGTACCACCACATAAAACAATGGCGCGCATACCATTCTTGCCAGATAGTTTTGCGTCAAATGCACTAGTACAATCATGTACTACATTATTCAAATCTTCTTTACTCTTTATCATTACGCAGCACCTCCCGCATTCCTATATGATTCTACAATTGTAGGAACCTTATCAACGCTCATCTTAGGATAAACCTTTCCATTAATAGATACTGCAGGAGCGATACCACACGCACCAATACAACGAAGGGCATCTATAGTAAACATACCATCCTTAGTTGTCTCCCCAGGCTTAATATCTAATACCTCTGAGAACTTGTCTATTATCTGCTGTGCTCCTTTAACATAACACGCAGTTCCTAGACAACATCCAATAATATATTTTCCCTTTGGTTCTAAAGAGAAAAATGAATAGAATGTTACTACGCCATAAATCTCTGCAACAGAGATTCCTGTTTTCTCTGAGACAATCTGTTGAACTTCCAAAGGAATATAACCATATTCGTTCTGGATATCACTTAAGATCATCATTAATGGTGTCTTCTCATCAACATATCTGTCACAGATTTCGTTAATGGTCTTAACGCCATTCTCACTAATTCCTCCCATAACTAACCTCCTAAATTAATTATTCAACTTATACGTTGTTATCCCTGTAGAAATAGTATAACAAAAAATACAAAAAATTTTCATACTTTTTTCAAAAACTTTTTATAAAAGACATCTTCCAAAAATTGCGTAAATACGCAAACAATCCGGAAACTATTTGTATGGATTTAGTTTCCGGATTGTTATTTAATTAACTAATTTCTGTCTTGCATTTTGTGACTTTATATTATGTGATTACACATAGTAAATGACCATGATTTAGCTTACCAGATCAACATGTGCCATTGTTCCAGCGCTTCCATCTTCCCGAAGGAATAATCCTGTCTTTCTAATTAGGGCATTGGTTTCATTATTATCATTATTCATGGAAAATGTTGTATCAACATTTCCCAGATATAATGCACCAATGTCTTTGTCCTTAAGTGTATATAAAGTCTTAGTTCCATCGGCATTTACCTGCCATAGTCTAAGTTTATCGAACACTTCGTCGGCTTCATCTATCCAACCATTTCCATCTAAATCATACACTGACAAATCTTTGAATCCATCTCCTGATGATGTTCCAAATAGTTCACTTCCATCATCAATCTCTCCGTTGCCATTCTTATCAAGGGCAAGAAAAGCACTTGTAGAACCAAGCATTGAGATTTCTTCTTTTTCTCCATCTGAATCTAGATCAAACTCGAATTTCATATCTTCAACACTCGTTGGATTAGAGTCAATATTTATAACAAGGGGATCTATATACCTTAGTCCCTGGGATACACTCTCACTGTATTCTGAAGCAAAACTTCTACTCATTGTTACATCAATTCCAAAATCAATCTCTCTTCCATCTGCAGTAACAACTTTTCCCTGAGTACTGAAACTAGTTGTTTCGCTCTCATAATAGCTACTGGTATGATTCATATTTATCATATATTGCTTTGGTGTGTTCATACCGTATTTTGCTTCAAGTTCAGCCAGACTCTCTGTACTACCACCCATTTGCTTATAGAACAGCAATCGAAACAGAAAGTTCATAGTTTGAAATCTAATAAGTGTTAGATCATCCTCAGATAGTCCATCGTAATCAAACTTTGCCCCTTCTATACTTCCTGGGGCGTAGTTATTTGATATCTCCTCTTGTTGTCCATTTCCTCCTAGTTGCTCAATAAAATCTTTGAAGCCTTTCTTCTCTGGCTCCACCTGCTGTTTTGATACACTAAAGGTATCTGTCTGCCTTCTAATAAATGTTCTCTGGCTAGACATTGCCACCTGGCTTTGATTAATAATCATATTCTTCCCTCCCATTATAGTAATGGGCATCCGTGCCTATGCTTCCTTGCTTTATGCGAATTGCAATACAGAACAAATGAGAAACTATAGAATAAAGTCACAAATAACACGCAAAAAGGACGGGATAACCCCCGTCCTTGGTCTTCCATGATCTCGCCATTCCTTGGCATATTAAGTTACATTATTATTATCGACAATGCTAGGCATTATCATTAGTTTTTATTTTCTTAGATTTCTTAACTAACACTACGCCAAGGTACGCACCCGCCATTGCCATAAAGAATATTAGATAAAATGCAACTAAGGAACTACCTATTATACTTACATCATAAAAAACAAATCTAGTTACAGAGAATAACATATTGCATATTATTGGAATAATAATATTCTCTGTTCTATAGTAAACATATCCAAGAATTAATCCAAACAAGAAATAATAAATCATCTGTGTTACATTCATTGTAAATACACCGCAGAGAATAGCTTGCATTAGATTTGCTGCCATAAAATTCATTCTTCTTTCAGCAAATCCCAGTGTCAAACCTCTAAAAACAAGCTCCTGACATACTGGAGATAAAACTACAAAATAAATCAGAAGAATTGCATTCATTATTCCAGATTCACCACTGCTAATTACCGAAACAATATCTACATATCCAGACAACAAATCAGGCTTAACCAACGCAACAAAATAAGATATGTAAGTTGCGAATACTCCTACACCAAGAGATATTAGAATAACTCCCGGTATTATCTTCCAATTTAATTGTCCTATGATTTTAATTTTATTCCTAAGAGATACATTAGCTGCATGAATTATCTCTTTTCGATACCACAACAAAAAAACTATTACCAGAATAAATGTACTTACTACAGAAACAAGAAGTGTAAATTTATCTGAAGCAAGAGACGTCTGATAACCATTCATAAAATCATCATATGAGCCACTTGAATAATTATATCCTTTATAAAAGAATAACAACTGCCCTGCAAAGAGCTGTACCAATATTTGGACACATCCCATTATGGCAACTGGATAAATAAATTTAAGCAAGCTTTCATTTTGTCCTAATCTATTTCTATTTTGTTCATTCATAATATAATCTCACTTTATTTATTGATAAATTCTCTTAATCTTGGCATCTTTGCTTTCGCCGATGCAACTCCATTATCATATAACATTTCCATAACTTCAGTATCAGTCTTATAAGTATTAAGGGGAATCAAAGGCGAAGGGTAATATACGAAAGCCTTCCCTTCCTTCTCAAGCTTCCTAATCTTATAAAGAGAACGATTGTAATTAAGGTGTCGTCTGTCTAAGGCACGTTTTATATCAGGATATTCCTTTAAGAAACGTGTATAAACGCGCTTATGCTTCTGGGGTCTCATAACATAGCCTCTAGGCTTAGACATTAGCACGATGAACTTATCACAGCCATCTTCAATCATCTTATTAATAGGAAGAGAGTCTGCCACCCCTCCATCAAAATAATTAACCCCATCTATCTCTATAGGCTTACAAAGGGCTGGCAAAGCTGAACTTGCCATAACCACTTCGTAATTATCTTTCTTCATATCTGACTTATCAAAATAAGTGGCTTTTCCTCTCTCGTTTGTTGCAACAACCGTAAGTTGGCATGGGTTTTCAACTAAAGCTTCATAATCTAAGGGATCTTTGCCACCTGAATTAGATAAATCTCCGTAAATGTATTGTAATCCAAATAAAGAACCGCTTTCTACAAGGCTCTTAACCCCAAAATATTCTGGATCTTTTGAATGTTCACAATAAAATCTCTTGTTACGTCCTCTCTGCTTTGCAACAAAGGATGCTGCATTAGCAGAACCAGCAGATACTCCATAACAGCTATCTATGTTAACCTCTTCATCTAAAAATACATCTAACACTCCTGCTGAAAATGCGCATTTCATGCCACCACCTTCAACAAGAAGACCTACTTTATTAGCCATATGACTTACTTCCTTCCTTACACAACTAAGATATTATAGCACAAAAGTATAAAAAAGTGTTGAATAATTGATTAAGTTATGGTATTCTATCATTCGTGTGAAAAACACGTGCGGATGTGGCGGAACTGGCAGACGCGCAAGATTTAGGTTCTTGTGCCCTCGTGGTGTGCAGGTTCGATTCCTGTCATCCGCAGAAACGTTGAAAACAGTGGGTTTGTCCACTGTTTTTCTTTTTTCAAAATTCTTTTAAAAAATGCGATTTTTCATTTTTCCATCCTTTTTTCCATCCTTCTATGTCAAACATTCCATATTTTACCATTCCTAGCAGCTCACGACTTCGCAGGTCTGCCCGAATTCTACAGACCAATTGCTTCTAAGGTTCACATTGAGGTGCCTGTCATTATAGCTATATACACCGGTCTTCGCCGAGAGGAAATCCTTGGTCTAAGGTGGCAAGATATTGATTTTGATAACAGGATTCTTCACATAAAGAATACCTGCACAAAAGTAGGAACCAAGATTGTTTATGCTGAAAAAACAAAACTTTCTAGGCGTACAGTTCCTATGGTGGATGAACTATACGATTATTTATTGTTGCAGCAATATATTCAGCAAAAAAATCGTGAGTTTTTCGGAGATGGCTACATAGACACTGACCTTGTGTGCGTATGGAAGGACGGTAAACCTATCAAGCCTGATAATCTTTCAAAACGCTTTAACTGATTTCTTAAAGAGAATAATCTCCGAATTATTAGATTTCACGATATTAGGCAATCGTTTGGTAGTGTTATATTTAATATTACAGGAGATATTAAGGTTGTTTCTGATTTACTTGGACATTCCAACATTAGCACTACTTCTAACATCTATGTAAAGACAAACGAAAAACACAAGAAAGAAGCCGTCAATTATTTAGAGAATGGCAATAAATAAGGGTGGATATTTCCACCCTTTAATCGTTGCTTTAATTACAGAATTTTGTTCAAATAATCCTCTGTCTCATGAAATATATAAACCACAATTGCCTCATCTCCATCCACTTTATATAGCATAATATACCTATGTCTAAGAAAGTGGATTCGTTTCAGACCTCTTTCAAGCAGTTTTTCCTCCTTTGGTTCTGCAATGCTTCCTGCTATATTAGAAAGATTATCTAATGTTTCAAAATAATCCTTCTTAACCTCTTCATATGCCTGCTCATTACGTAAAACAAACAAAATATACGATAGATACTGATTGAGCATTCCCAAAGCATCAGGCGTAACTGTAATTTTATAATTATCCATAATTATACAGCCTTCCTCTGTGCTTCAATCATAGCCTTATAACCAGCTTCCAATTCTTCAGTCATTTCTTTTACAGCTTTATATGCATCCAAGCGTTCTCCCTTTTCTGCTTGTTTAAGGCTGTGGTCTACCTCTTTAAAAAATTCATCTTCGCTCTTAGGTTGAAACAAATTACTCATATTTCTTACCTCCACACCTTAATTATACAAGCTATACGTTTATTATTCAATAACCTATGGATAATTTATCCTGATATTTTTATTTTGTATATATAATTTGAAATTTCCATCTTTTCCATCTTTTTTCCATCCTGCTACCCAATTAATGAAAACCTTGTAAATAAAGGCTTCCTTAAAATGAGCTTTAAAAACCTTTCCAAACGCTTGGATTTAAGCGAATTATTAGATATTATAAGTGATTCTAAAACACTGTAAAAAACTTAGAACATGCAGTTTAGGTTCTTGTGCCCTCGTGGTGTGCAGGTTCGATTCCTGTCATCCGCATTAGATTTTATGGTGTTTCATCTTGTGTGGTGGAACACCATTTTTTTGTTGATTTTACGCCATTTATCGAACATTCAGTTGTTTCGTCTTGTGTTGTCATTTTTCGTCAAAATGGAATGTTTTTGAGCAAAGTGACAGTCAAAATGACAGTATAAATTATCAAGAATGACAGTATAAATTTACACTGCCCATCATTTGACTTTATTCATAAAAAGGTGTAAAATACACATAGTCAAGAAAGGAGCATACTCCTTTTGACTTATGAAATTAAGAACATAGAACATTAAATGTTCATAATCTAAAAGAAAAAAACTAGTGATGTTTCTAGCTATACTAGAAAAGGTTCGCTAGTTTTTTTCTATCATTATTTTTCATAATTTTCTCTATAATCCAAGCACATTACACACCTTTTTGCATTAGAGTCTTTTACAAAATCAGTCGGATACTTTTCATAGAGGTATTTACACGCTTTTCTCAACTCATCTATGCTAAGCATATCCTTATTTTTTAAAACAGACATTGCTGTTTTTCGACAATTCTCAGCACGTACCATATGTTCATATAATTGATTATAATTGTCAAATGAAGGAAAATTCTTAAAAGTTGCAGCCACATTTTTTGTAACAATTTTATCCATCGTATTATGATTTGAAATATATATTCCGAGTTTACTATCCGGTGCAATATTATACCCTTTTGCGTACTTAAATACAGGCAACAAACGTGTTCTGGCTATATTTTTATATCTCTCAAAACACATTAACTCCGAATCAAATTTCTTGTTGTCATAAATTATATCTTCAAATATAAAGTTTTCTTCCAAAAGTCCATAGCCATACTTATTCAAAATATTCTCTTTGTATCCAATCGCAATAGCCAACGGCTTTGACGACAAATCAACCTTCGATAAATCATCTATCCCAACTATAATAGATTGAGCTTCAGAAGACGCCATATTCTGATCAACTATCTTCTTTATAACCCTTCTTGTTTCTCTAACTCTTAAAGGAGAAATGCCCGGCGTTATTTCTCCAATTTTATCATAAACTAACCCATAATTATCTGTCTGAATCTCAACAAAAGGAATCTCGACACCATTTTTAGTTGTAATTGTTCTTTCAACTTCAATAAGATCATTCTCCCCTTGTTTATAACTTACAAACAAAAAATGTCTTCTTATACTTGAAAGTTGCTCTTTCGAAAGACAACTAAGAAAATCCTCAATTATTTCTCTTACATTTTCATCTTTAAAAGAATACCCCATAAATATAATAGGTGCTTCTGAAAACAATGTAAGCATTTTGGCAACTATTAATTTTCTCGTATTCTTGAACTCCGCATAATCATCTTCTGTAATTACTATTGATTCTGCATCTGTTACGCTACCATGAATCTTATATATTTCTGCAATATCATAACTATCTGCCGAAAATAGTTCATGTTGTCTAACAAAAACTTTAAAATCATCTGTAAATACATGCTTTTCCAAAAATTCATCATAATTTGTTGTTATAATCGAAAAAACTTTGTTTTTTAACTTTTTAAATTTATCTAATTCGTCTAATAATTCCTTTGATCTGTTAACTTTCTGTTTCCTAAACAAATCTGCCAAAAACATCTTATATGGCGATATACTTCTTTTAACCCAACTCGGATTCTTCTTATTACCAACATTAATTGTTATCTTTCTATCAAAAAATGCCTTATTAAACTCGCTTTCTATTATCTTCCCCATATATGCATTAATCTCGAATTCGGACATACCTTTTCTCTTGCACTCATCAATATATTTTTGAAATTGAAATGCATCAGGTTCAAACTTATTAAACGAAAGCTTTAATAACTCCTCCCAAGAAGGATATTTATATAAATATCTCTTTGATATTCCCGCACCTATAAATAAAATTGGCGCTTTATTAGAATTTACAATCTCATCTAATATTCCCACCTCTTAATTTAACACTCCTTTCGTGGCCTTCTTTGTTCAAGGTCAAAAAAATGACCTTGCAAACAATTCTATTCCAAGCATCAGATTAATCAATAAGCGTTTTATGGAAATTTTTTCTTTGGTATAATTTAACGAAATTTAATTTTTTTATTGTGTAGTTTTATAAATGAGAAACTAACCTAGCCCACATAATTTCTCTCCATTATCTTTTGAGCGGATATAAAACATAATAACTAATCACTGGACTAACCGTCTATCGGTAGCACCTTTTCTGTAAATATAATAACATCACCACTCATTATCGTCAGTCAAAAACATTTTTCTAAAATCATTCCTGTCATTTTTCACGAGCCAAACGAAATGCCCCTTGACTCATCATGAATTACTATTCTTTAATAATAACTCCCGCTGATTGAGACTTAACACCAACAATTACATCAGCATAAATATCAATACCTTTTTTTTGGTCGTTAATAAACTGTTTGAATTCACCTTCTTCAAATTCGAGCGTAAATTCAGATGGCGTCGAATAATTATATAATCCTGTATCTCGGTTTATATATTCTAACAAATCTTCTGTCTTCAACGAATTGATTGTCACATATAATTTATTTATATTAACAAATAAAGAGTCCTTCCTTAACGCAATCCCTTTATTTCCTCCTAAAACATACTTACATTCCATAGAATCTAAGAAATCTTCATGTTCAGCGTATTCTTCAAAATCATTTGACCCAAATATGCATTCATCACCAAATAATATTTTATACTCATTATCGACAATATACTCCCTAAATTTTCTATCACTGTAGAAATCTTTTCTTTTTATCGTATTTATTCCATAAGATTTTTCTAATTCATATAATAACCAATTCGAAAAACGAGCTACAGCATAATCCGAAAAATCCATCTCAGCCTCTTCAATGAATGCTGTATCACACTTAATATGAAAAATATTTACTTTGTTATATGTCTTTTCATTATCACACGATGCATCAAACCCTCTAATCGTTTCATTAATCCTTTTTTCTACTCTTTCTTTCAATTCGGCTTCAATAACATCTTGTTTGTTTTCGATTTCATATTTTTTCTGACCACTTCTAGCTTCTTCTATAATATGCTTTTTATACATACCCTTCATAACCTGCGAAAAAGTAACAAGCATATTATCTATTCTTTCAGACACTTTATCATCTGACATTTTTTTTAAATTAAATATACTGCTCAACTCTATAAATCGCTTTTTTAACCCATCAAGATTTGATACAGAAAGCCACATATAATACTTTCGTACATTTAATACATTTTCAAATCTGTCCTCCTTAAGCGTATTTCTTAGAGTCATTAATGAAACATACAAAAAATACTCTTTAATAACTTCGTCCAAAATCATAAACTTACCACTTGAATGCTTTGGAAATTGTTCATGATTTCTTAACATATTCTCCATTTTGATTTCGATTTGTTCGTCTAGCAATAATGGGTTCTGAAATAATCTATAATAAAACTTTTGAATTGTTTTGACTATATCATCATCTTGAAGAAATACTTTTACCTTATTCTGTATTTCTACTTCTACACACTCCTCACTTTCTCTAAAAGCATAATAGTACAGATAACAATGTATCATCATTATTTTTAATACATATTCTTTTTCTTTAATACTGAATAGAGAACTTAATTCTTCACAGAACAATCCTTCTTTAATAATCTCTAATTGTCCACTTAACAAAAAACCATACACAATACTGAAATCCCTTAACGCCAATGATTCTCTATAATAGGTCTGTGAATAGGATGGCAACATACTAGCTCTGTATCTAAATGTATCATACAACTGCCCCTGCCAATACTTCAAATTAACCTCATTTCCTTTTTTTCTCTGTTTATAAACATATTTTCCTATACCTCTCGCTATGTTATTTATTGCATTTACTTCATATGATGAATTATCTGAAAACCCTATCCAAGAAGATACTTTTATTACAGCATCCGAAAAATGTTCAAATCCATAATCTTCATTTTCAAACACTTCTGCATCAATAGACTCAAAGGCCCTAAACCACTCTCTTTCTAATTTGGATATCAATACAATTGATGTTTCAATTTCCTTGACGTAATCTTGATTATCATTAATCCAACACAAAATGTCATCATAATATTTTCGTATAAGCCTAATACCCTTAATTCTACAATTTATAGAATCATGCGACAGAAGAAATCGTGAAATATTATATGTCAGTATATTAACGTCCTCTATTCTCTTTCCTCTATTAAGAATAGCTACTACCAATCTAAACAGTGTATCATAATATAAGTCAAACTCTTCTTTTGACTGCACTAAGACAATATTCTTCCAATCTGAAATATATGCTTCTCCCAGCTCTAAATAGTTCTCATTATTATCAATTGAAAACATAATATATGATAAGATTATCTCTTGTATACTTCTTCGTCCCTTAAACACTTCATATATTTCCAAAAACGACAAAAGGACAAAAACAACGGTAACCATAAAATTTAAAACCAAAGTAAAGTGTGACCCTATCAAATATAATATCACACTTAAAGCCAACCCTAAAAACTCTATAATTACTATGCGTTTTTGTCTAAAGAAATATGGATGAATTTCCAAAAAATATCTGCTCACAGGCACTCCCATATAGGAATCTTTAATACTACCTGATAGTAATGTAACCACAGTTATAGTCAATGTAATTATCGTTGCCTGAACTGGAATTATTGTTAAAGAGACGTCTTCTAATTCTATATGCCTGACAAATAATTTCCCAAGAGAAGCCAAACAGTCACAAGCAGAACCTATGACGAAAAATACAACTATAATAATACCAACGGTTATTTCTATATTTTTTATTCGCTTTCTATAATTATCCCATTCCATAGCCATTTAAACTATCCTTTTTATAAGTAATAATTGTTCTCTTCTTTGTCTCACCAATATTCAATCAAAAATCTACACCACTTTCTAAATGTTCCAACGGCATGGTATCAAGTATCCTTCTTGCTTCTTTCCATGTAGGACAAAATTCTTCTACTAGTTCATAAAACCTATTCGTATGATTCTTTTCAATTAAGTGTACTAACTCATGAATAACAACATATTCTAAACATTCTGGAGGCTTTTTTGCCAACTGAAGATTTATCCATATTCTACGTTTGTCAATATTACAAGTTCCCCAACGGGTACGCATATTTTTTATACGATACTCTTTTGGATAAATACCTGTCTTTGTTTCACATTGCACAGCAACAGAATCTAAAACACTCTTAAGTTCTTTTCGATACCACTCATTAAAATATTTTTCCCTTGTTTGTAAACTAGTTCCCTCAGGAACAGTCATTATTATCTTTGTCGGAGTCTTCTCAATAGTATGCCTTTTTCCTTCATATATAACTTGTAATCTATATGGTTTGCCCCAAAGATAATGCGATTCACCAGATACATATTCTCGCTTACTTTGCCTTTCCTGAGCAATCATTTTATCTCTAACTTTATTAATATCAGGAAGTCTTTTTAATACATAAAGCCTTATATCTTCACTTGATAATCCCAACGGCGAACTAATAGTAACATCACCCTCTGGCGGATTAATTCTAATATAAAGATTCTTCTGATTTTTTCTTTTAGTTATCAAAATGGGCAAATCACCAATTTTTAGTTCTTCTTTAAGCGTCATACTCTTCCTGCCTCTTTGCAATATCATAAACCTCTTCTGTCTCCTCTACAGCTTTCTCTTGTGAATAATCATGTTTTAAAAGCTTGTTATAAATTGCAGCTCTAATCTTTTGTTGTTTTTGACGATTCTTCTTCCATTCAGGTTGAATAGCAACTCTTATAGCTCCATCTACATCGATTGTTATTTCAACATTTTCATCAAAATAATCATATAGAGCACGTTTTGCAGAACTATCTTTTATGTCATCAGGATATATATCTTGGTTCTCTGGATGTAAAATAGCCTCTGCCAATTCAACAACTTGTCTTAAATACTCTTCGTAGCTTATTGCATCAATCTTACGCTGATTAATAATCTTTTGTAACATCTCAGAAAGTTTTCCATAATAAACGCTATTAGAGTCCATCTTTCTAACAATTTCATATTGCAAATTATTATCAATTGTCTCTGCTTTAGCCTTTTTATTACCAGGAATACCTTTTAATACATC